>NZ_JBNPWZ010000001.1:485284-666419 GCF_050433565.1 Ornithinibacillus bavariensis | reverse complement strand
GCTTAGACCACCTCTATGCTTCATTTCATATAATAATCTGGACTAAAATGAAGCTTAGACCACCTCTATGCTTCATTTCATATAATAATCTGGACTAAAATGAAGCTTAGACCACCTCTATGCTTCATTTCATATAATAATCTGGACTGAAATGAAGCTTAGGCCACCTCTATGCTTCATTTCGTAAAATAATCTGGACTGAAATGAAGCTTAGATTACCTCTATGCATCATTTCGTAAAATAATCTGGACTGAAATGAAGCTTAGGCCACCTCTATGTTTCATTTCATATAATAATCTGGACTAAAATGAAGCTTAGACCACCTCTATGTTTCATTTCATATAATAATCTGGACTAAAATGAAGCTTAGACCACCTCTATGTTTCATTTCATATAATAATCTGGACTGAAATGAAGCTTAGTTACTGGATCAATTTTATTATGTCTTTTTTGATATAGTAGCTTATTATTTTCATGGTATGTTATAAAAGAAAAGGGGCTTCATTCACAAATTATCGTATAACCATTTTCCTGCTTCTTATAGCTTCCATTAATTACTCCTATCCCTTCAATTGTAAGTGAATCAATGTTTTCAATGGGATTTTTCTGTAAAATGAGATGTAATGTAGTAATATTTCGAAATCCGTCTTTACAATGTGCTATGACAGGTTGTTTAATAAGGTAGTCTTTATTGTTAATTCTTACTTTAATAAAGTTCTTATGTAACAGCCTATCCTCAAGTGGGACGATATTCATCGGGTCAAAAGATATAGCCTTTATTTCACCTTCAATAAATAGATGTATTCCGTTTTGCTGCTCAAAGCTTTCCAATGAGCAATTCCTTTTTTGCTTAACAAAATTAATTACTTTCTCTGTTTCAGCACTTATTTCCACATCACGTATTTTTCCGATGTTATCGGAGTTTTGTTTTATTAAATCGTATAGTGTTTCTGGCTTATCCCAAAAGCCTTCCTTCCAATCCGGTAAAAAATCATCCAATAATAAACACATAACCAAGCCTGAACTATAACAACTCTTTCGTATGTCTAAAGTAGATTCAAATTTATCGATTAGATGCTGTCCATATTTTTTGATAATTAATTTGTGTTCAATCGTGCTTTTTTCTGAATATGCCTTTAGCTCAACATACCAAGCTGGTCCTTCAATGGTTTCAACTAAATTTTCATATGTAATATAGTTATCCATATTAGCTGCTCTTTTTTCTCTTAAGGAAATAAAAGTGTTAAGATATTGTTTCTTCTTCATTAAATCATCTTCCAACATGGCGTCGAAAAGAATAGCTCTTTCCCGATTTCGTAATTCTACATTTTCTTTTAATAATGGATAAGTAAGGCCTATAATTTCATCTGGAAATCTACTTTCACCTTTAAGATATTGAAACCCATGAAATAACTCATGTACAAAAATTGAATACAACCCTTCATAGTCATCATACAATTCTAAATCAACTATTGCTGTAGGATAACCTTCATACAAAATTAATGTACAACCGTTAAATTGGTAATCCCTTTGTAAGGTTTGAAATTTATTATGTTGCTTGAATTTAGGATGATTGAATAAATACACATTGCTCGTATCATATAAGGCAAATGCAACCAAATCGAAATTTGGCCAATAACTTTCTAGTTTTTCTTTTACTAAGTCTTGTGAAATTTGACTAAGGTTCTTGCTCATTCGTTTTAAGCCCCCTCAAGCATCCAATAGATTATTATTCATGGATGATTCTACCACCCATCAAGCATTTAATCTATTAGCCTATAGGTGTAAATATTATCAGTCTTAAGATTTAGATTGATTATTTTTGAAATTATACCTCTTAGATAATGTAGCCTCGATTATACTGAAACTAAAATAAAAAAACCTTGATTCAACAAGGTTTTTACATTTAGTAGTTTTGTGTCATTGGTAACAAATCTTAGCTATTGTAAGTCATCAAAATTATTTTCTATCGAATGCTTTTGGCGGTGATTCCAGCCAGCCTCTATCAATTAAGATATTTGCAGCATCATCGACAAATAATCCAACGTTAATCATCGCTCTTCCATATAATGCAGCTATATCTCTTCTTCCATTTACCGCCAATGCATTCCCAAATGACCGCATCTTTATAGAGAACATGTCGAATTTATGATATACCATTATTTTATCCGAAAAAGGAGAATAAGTGGATGTTGTTACCAAATGGTCTATGTATGAAGGTGTTTGTAGGTTCTCAACATGAAGCTTTTCACTAAATTGCTTCACTGCCTTATCAGTCATTTCTAAGCCTCGTTTAAACAAAGCCTTTATCTTTTCGTCTTTAACGGTCTGATAAAATCCTAATAATAAAGCTTTACTTGTTGTGTTATTTTCAATGTTATCGTATAGATGAACAATCTCCATGGCATGTAGTGGTCTGACATCTCCAAACCAACCGTTTAAGTAGTTTTGGTTTTTTATAAAATCATTTTTCTCAGGTGTTGGAATGATTGGAGGCATTACAGTGTATTTCTTGCCATATAAAATATTATTAATTTGCCCCAAAAGGATAGATGTACATTCATTTGCATAAATGAAAAACTCTCTTATATCCTCCCTTATTACCAACGGGATTGCCACTGCATATATGCTCATACCACCCTTAGCTACATATTTTAAATAATGTACATAAAATTCATCTTCGTACAAACGCGGGGCACCAAGATTTACATCCTCTTGAGTAAAACCTGCTGGTATAGGGAAATTTTCTTCCTCTAGAAATTTTCCAACCCTTTGCAAAAAGTCCTTACTTAATGCTAAGGCATTCTCCAATAACTTCTTAATATACTCATCCTCACACTGTTGAAGAAAATAAGAGAGGATTTGACTTGACATACTATTTCCAACATAAGTAGTCCATAATTTACCCATTTCAATAACTGTTAAAGGTTGTGATTCATCCTGTTCTCTTGTACTCAAACTAAGTGGTTTCATAACATGAAATGGATTTAATTCTTTATCGGCGTATTCCATAAGACAACCTCCTATTCCATTCGTCACAGAATAATATGCCCGGAATAGGAAAAATTTATGAATGAGCAATCCGTACAATTCTTCAATTAAAAAGATCCGTCTCAAAGGGTACTGCACCCCAAGGAGAGGGTATTTTTATTTTTTTATACCATAGGTTTTCAAGCATATTAGTATCAAATGTATTGTTAATACTGAATGCAGTGTCACCAAAATTGCCTGGGATATTACCACTATTCTTATAAAGAATTGCTATATTTGGTACACATATAGTATTTACTTTGTCAAAATGTAATAGACTAATATCTATTACATAAATATACCAATTATAGTTCATCTGACTTTATTAGTAAGGTATTTTTACTATAAACAATTACATATAAAATCTAAAATCTATAAATAATAATTCAGACGTCCAAACAGATTAATAATCTTTACATAGTTTATAGTAGCCGTATCCTACAGCGGCATCATATGGATCACCTCCAAAAAAGCGTATGTCTTTGTACATACGCTTTTATTCATAGGGTATAAATCTATTAGACAAACATGGATTTTCTATTATTTTACACGTTTATCTACTTCATAAAATAAGTATTTACATAATGTAATAGTGGATAGATTAGAATATCCAATTTATGAGCAGGGGGTGTTAATATGTATGGCTCAGGAATGGGATTTGCTTTAATTGTAGTATTGTTCATTTTGCTTATCATTGTAGGTACTTCTTATACGGGAGGCGGCTATTAATTATTTCTAATTTATAATCAATAATCCGCTTATATAAGAAAGAACTCTAAATCATTTTGTGGAGGTGAATGTATATATGTGGTATGGATCAGGCGGTAATTATGGTGGAGCATCATATGGTGGTGGTAGTTCCTTCGCATTAATCGTTGTATTGTTTATTTTGCTTATTATTGTAGGAGCCTCATATTGGTCATATTGAGTGAACATCCCTCTCAAAAGGACAGATACTTCTGTCCTTTTGTTTAACCCACAAAGAAAGGAAGTGGAAAAATGAACCCAATGATGAGATATCGAGGCGAACCTGTTGAAGTAAGAATGCGTGACGGAAGGGTATATCGTGGAGTAATTGGTGGAGATCCTCCTAGAGGCGGGTTCTTTTTAATATCAGGCTTTAGAAGAAGATTTGTACCATTTGCAGCAGTTATTTTTGTCTTTTCGTTTCGCTTTAGAAGACGTATATTTTAATCAAACTCAAAAGCCCTTCTCATTCGGAGGGGCTTTTGGTTACTCTGACTATTGGAATGAGAGACATTGAATAGTATTGAAAACTATTAGCTAATATAGTTTAATAAGTTTTCTACCCTTTCTCTGACGTTAATTGGTAAATGCTGATTGAATGCTTCTTTTAAAAGTTCGGGGTGATTCACTCCACTATTTCTAAAGTATTTTTCAATAAGAATAGCTTTTTCCCGCCTTCCAGGAATCAACGAGTATAAGATATACCAATCTTCAAGTGAACAGAGTGGTATTTCTACCCCATTAATTTTTTTGTGAGCTACAACCGATTCCTTATTAAACGACAATTTATAAATACCTTCATCGTGTTCAATAGCAAACCCACCCATTACATCTATATCAATGTTATCGATACTATATTTTGAGAAATACACAGTTTTATAGGGAGGATAATGAATTACTTCATTAGCTGTAGCAATACTAGATAAAATTTGATTTAGTTGCTCTGCATTCTGTTCATCTACTAAAATATCGATGTCATTAGGCCAATCGATTAATTGATGAAAACTTAAAAGTAGCGATCCGCCCACTCCCCAAGAAATTTTGGATTTATTTATTTCTTTACCGATAATAGATAAAGTGTTTAACAATATCGTTCTCCTAACATTTACTTTTTCCCTTTTTATTATTCAGAATTCCTGCTATTGTGCTATAGTGCTTTCTTCCCCAGTTAGTTTAACAAATCTAAATGGGATGTATCATTAAATTTATTTACAACATTTTGTTGAAAACTATTTTGACTTAGAATTGTAACACCACCTACTGAAGAAGAGAAATATGCGTTAACTATCATTTCTGCCTCAAATTTCATCCACCAAGCAAGTATATAACCTAAAGTTCCACCGTGAGTGATAATTATTAGATTTTTGGTCTTTTCAGATTCATAGATCCTATCCATACATCTACAAACTCTACTATAAAAATCTCGCCAACTTTCACCTTCCTGAAATTCCTGATAATCTAAATCAAATCCATCACTCGTTCTTGGGTTTCTATTTTCTCTTGCCCAATCCTTTGTTTTGCCAGCAGCAACACCAGTATTTATTTCTCGCAAATTATTATCTTTTATAACATCTAAACCTAATTCTGTTCCTACTATCTCTGCTGTTTGTAACGCCCTTAGTAAGTCAGAAGAATATAGAACATAATTATCATTACAATCTACCAATTTTTTTAATTTCTTACCTAAAGTTACTGCTTGTTTTCTACCAAATTCAGTTAAAGGAGTATCCGTCCATCCACCTGACATATTATTAATATGATGCTCTGACTGACAATGCTGTATTAAGATAATCTTCCCCATTCAATTGACCACCCTTAAGATATTTTTTACTGCTTTCAATAGTAATTTCACTAACAATCTATTCCGTTTTCAAGAATCCTTCGACTAAATACTAACATATTATTCGAAATATCGTATTGCTGTAAAATAGAAAAAGGCAATCAAATTATTGATCACCTGTTTGTTTCATAAAAAAATAGTCCTATATTAAAATACATTAGAACATATACCTTCATTACCATTTCAAAGCTATATCATTTACCTTAACTTTAGTAGGGTCTTCATTCTACTCACTAAGATAATATGTTGTATTGGGGTTGAAAGGAGTAATTTCCACTTGATCTTCTTCATAGACTTCACATTTTGCTGTATCCAATGCTGTTTCATTACCTTCTCTATGCCCTCCCAACCTGACCATTCCAAATTTATCACCTTCTTTGTTTGGACCAACTTGAAGTACAAATAACCCTTTACATAAAACATAAGCACCGGCTATGCGTATATCACTTGGAATCAACATTTTAACCCTCCTTGATTTCCATTTAGCTCTTCAACTAAACTGCCCCGATAGTTGAATAACAGGTGCATTTTCTCATCTTGTAGTAAAGCACCCGTTGATTAAAGTAGATATTGACTTTCAAGTGTATTTATTAATAATTATTAATAATTACTATTTTTCATTTTGTTTTAATAGTGCTTTCAAAAAACTCTGAACAATATCTACTCGATTTTTTTTAAGACGATCACTTGTTTCAAGTTGTGAAAGTGGTTTCAGCTTTTTAATCGCTTCTAACTCTCTCTCTCGTAGCAATATATCTTTTTCTCCTGAGCTTAACTCCTCATCTATATCAAGCGATTCAAAAATTTCAATATTTAATTCCAGGTTATTATTTGTCATATCACAAACTGACAACCCAAAATATGAAGGATCCTTATGAAGTTCATAAAGATGAGTAGAGCATCTAGTTATCATTGAATAGGATTTTCCTATATACAAAGATTCATAATCTGAATTATTTTCTCCAGATAACCCTATTTTGATATTGTAAATTCCAGGGCCAATTGCTTTTTTAATTAGAAATTCATTTTCTTCAAAGAATCGGATTTTCATAATAATATTCTCCTTATAAAATTGTTTTGAACTGTATTTTCGCCTTATATTCCTAGGTCCCAATTACTTCATCAATTTCTAATACATCTATTATACAAACTCAGTCCTGTAAACGCTGTTATTGTTCCAGTATCCGATTTCGAAGCATAAATAACATAATACTTCAAAATAGTTTTCAAAAATATAGACTAACAAATTAATAATCATTTATTTCATAATTGCACCCTTTTGCTTAATAAACATAGTAAACTATTTAGTAGCTATATGAATCTCGATTTGACCATTAGGGTAATATTTTTCATAATCAAATGAATAAGCTCTCTTTAAATCCCCTTTCTCTTCTCTATCCCATATCCGCTTCCAAGTGTTAAGTATTCCATTTTCATCTGTAGTATCTACTTCAAAAATCTTATATTTACTTGTGTTTGGAATATTAATTGTGGATGTGTTATCACTACTTTCTATTGCTACGCTTAATGAATAATCCCCTTTATAATCACTCTCGTAATCATGATACAGACCATATGTAACCTCATCCTGATTTGTTAAAACACTTGATGCCTTTTTCCACATATCTGTAATCTTTTGCATGATAGATTCATCTTTGAAATTATTTGTTCTAACACTTTTAATAATCGTTAACTTCATAATAAATACTCCTCCAATGTTTTTATTTATCTAATTCTACAAAATTTATATAATACCTTCTTCAACTCTTCTGCTCCGTTAGTTGAAGTACTTAATACTCAGAATCCTATATACATTTTAATATAAATATCCAATCCTTAGGTCCGATAGTTCCTCAATACATAATCCAAATATATTGCAAGATTCCCAGTCACTCTAAAGAAACCATAATAAAACCCTCAAAGTTAAATCCCTATTCCCTTAGAAAGCGTCGTGCCAATAAGTTATAAAACCTAATATAGTTGTATAGGGTCCTGATGCTTAAGTTCTACTTTTGTACCTGCTATTAAATCTCCCAAATGGCGTTTATCTTTCCTGAATAACCCCATGTATATCAATATTAACCCAAGCAGGGTACCACTATTCATGATGATAATCGAGGTTATCGAAAAATCATTGTACATCCCATGAATAACGCCTATATGTCCTAGCTGCCAAGGTAAAAACTTAATGATATTCCTAGTCAAACTTGAACTAAATTTACGGTTTTTGTAAGTCAGTTTCAGCCCGGATACTCTTTTTCCTACAGATCCATTTTTGAAGTAATCTAAATATGAAAATACAAAGATAATTGGTATGACGGAGGTAAATACGGCTATCAATTGTGTTTGCATTTCTGTGTATTCCGGGATTTCCTCTAAGACGAAGAAAATGATTCCTAGATTCATAATTAACAATAGGAATAAGTATGCGAGTATGACCAAATAATCAACAAGCAATTCTTTTAATCTACTTTTTAATGGAATATTATTCATGAGACACCTCGCAATTAGTTTCTAACAATAACCAGGTTGTAATCTTTTCATACTCATGGAAACTCTATTCACTTTTCTCCTAGTTCAAGAAAATTTATTATAGACTACTCATTTTGCTGTTCATATACTATACTGAATACACAAAAAGATGGGAGGTATATCCGTATGAATGACAAAAAAGCCGTCTTAGATAACGGTCCTTTTTTCCATGGTACGAAAGCAGAACTAAAAATTGGCGATTTATTAGAACCACAACATTTATCAAATTATCAAGATAAAAAATCTAACTATATCTATTTCACTGCAACATTAGATGCTGCTAAATGGGGTGCTGAATTAGCAAAATCTAATTTAAAAGAAAGAATTTATATCGTAGAACCATTAGGTGACTTTGAAAATGATCCGAACCTAACAGACAAGAAATTTCCGGGAAACCCAACTCGTTCTTATCGATCTAAATCTCCTTTGAAAATAATAGCTGAATTAGGTTCATGGGAAAGACATTCCGATGATGAAATAAATCATATGCTTACCTCTCTAAAAGCGTTACGGGAACAAGGTAAGGCTGTAATATACGATTAATAGCCTAAAAACTATATGAAATTTATGACTGAACCAAAAATCACTTTGCTTTTACAATTGGTTTTTGGTTTTGCTTTTTTGTACGATACCCATAATCGTCAACTTTACAAAATCTTGACAAATTCATTCGAACTATACACTTTTCCAATGTCTTGTGTGCTAGCTTAGTATTTTAAAGATAGATCATGCAAAAAAGGGCCCATCATATGTAGTGGCCCTTTACTTTATTTAAAATGCTTCTATAGCGGAATAACTGTAAATCTAATAATGATTTTAAAAGCTGCGTTTTCCTGGCCAAGCACCTTGCATTTTACTTAGGAATACGATTTGCCCAATATGATATGCGTCATGCATTGCTAAACTCTTCAGTTCAAGCACTAATGAATGATCTTCTCCTGGGACTTGTCTATACAAATCTTCATGTTCTGATTTTGCTAGGAGTTTTTCAAGTTCACGATGAACATAAACGTACTCTTGTTTCGTTTTTATCCAATTTTCTAGCGTTTCAGTTGGTAATTGAAATGTAGCATCATTATTTTCTGCCTTTGGTTCATTCGCTTTTTCACCAAGAAACCGCATCAGAAATCTCTTTTCATAGAAAAGTAAATGACAAACTATTTCCCAAATGGAATTCAATTCCTCAACCGGCTTCCAAATCGCCTGTTCAAGAGTAATATCCTGTAATACTTTTTCCAGTGGTGGAAACCAATCTTCCTTATCTAAGCAGCTTGCCCATTGCTGTAACAAAAGTGTCTTTACATCCATTTTCTATCCCCTCCAATTTGTTCCCTTTAATTGATAATCACTTTGGTCAAAGCTTCCTTTGTGACATGTAGTTCTGAAATTCCTAACAAACATTATCCAACTACAACTAGTTAATCGAATAACCGTCAACTAAATACTAACATAATATTCAAAACATTCACCATAAAAAATAAAGGATCATCAATTTATTGATCCTTTATCTCGATTCTGATCTTATTAGTGATAAACCTATCCCCTCGGATAATTAAACACCAAACTGTTTTAAATGGTGTTCAAGGTGTTTATAAATTCCTTTTCCCCATTGCTCGGAAGTAAGTTTACCGAAAAAAGGATGTGGATGAGTTGTACACTTCTCTGGACCATTTTTTTGAAATTCGATGATTTTTTGTTTTAGTTTTTCCTTTTCTGTTTCAAATTCTTTTTCATCTACAATCAAAATGGTTGGGATTGTGGACATATTTTTGGCTAATTGCTTATCGTTATAAAAAATTGGTTTCACAAATGGTCCAATCAATATTCCTAGCCAACCTCTTGAAGGAAAAGTATTTCCCATTGCAATGTCTTGAAAGGATGAGCAATGTGCTAGCATTTGGGCAACATCCATTTTACCCCATTGACGTTGTGAATTTGGACTTAATTTGTTAATTCGGTCTAGAATTTCCTCTGTATGCAATTGATTAAAGATACTTTTCATGTACTTCCCCCATTTGCTTTGTACTTGTCTTTATAGAACATTTATAAACAGTGTCTCCAAAAGACCGAATATCGTTGAGATAATCATATCCTTCAGATGAACCATAACGGTTAAACATTCTTACTGCTACTACGTTTTCCTCTGGAATGACAAGTAGAGCTACATTTGTGTATCCGAGTAATTGATAGGAACCTTTTGGTACTTTATCGCCTAATTGGTTAAAGGCATGGTTCGTTTCTTTAACAAACCATAAAAATCCATTCTTATGAATTGGAAGTCTCGGGTTAGGAGTCTGAATGGATGTTGCCATTTGAATGATTTCTCTAGGAATTAGCTGTTTTCCTCCCCATTTCCCTTCTTTTAAATGAAGGAAGCCCCATAAAGCAAGCTCTTTTGCAGACACATACATATTCATTCCAGAACCATCTACTACATCCGTCTCAGTCCAAAAGATGTTATCTGCATCTCGAATCGTGTTTGCAATTTTTGAATGAGGCTGACTCATCTTAATCCATTCTGTCGATTGAAATCCAAGTGGTTCAATGACCTGCTCTTTTACAATATCAGCAACGGAATATCCCGTTGTTTTTTTGATAATCGTTGTTAACAACTCAATACTAGGACCTCTATATGCCCATGATTCACCTGGTTTGTACTCACTTACTAGTTTACCATCAGCTATTTTAAGTCCATGTGTGTGGGTTAATAAGTGACGAATGGTTACACCTTTATATGCAGGTAAATGAGAGTCTTCAACAAACCGTTGAATCGGATCATCAATGGAAAAGTATCCATGATAAATAGCGTAAGCAGCAGCAAAACCGATATAAGCCTTTCTTACTGATGCAATGTGAAATTGAGTATCTGCTTTAACATCTCGAGAATGTTTAGCTAGCGACTGTTTACCAAAATAAGACTCTGTTACGATTTTGTCGTTATGGATAATAAATAGAGCGGCACCACTCGCACCCAGCTTTTCAGCGCTTTCCTTTACATGCGTATGTACATCTTCAAACATGTTTGTGTAATCTTTTTTTAATAGCAATTTATCCACTCTCCTTTGAAAAATAAAAAATGCCCCCAATATGATTGGAGGCACTGTGCAACATAACTGTTTTTAACCATTAAGGACACCAACATAAGCTATCTCACTTATGTCACCTGTATAACTATTGTGAGTGTAGCATACTCAAATAATTTTAGCAATACTCTGTTATATTTATACAATTTAGTTACTAACACTTCAACTTTCCCATTCCTTTCTAGAATAACCTTAGCAAAATAAGCTATAACAAGTCGTCAATTATCACACCATTGCTTAATAAATTCATTTTCTCTCATTGTTTTTATCTATTTTCTCTTCAAGTTGATTCGTTGATTTTTTTCGACAAATTCAAAAACAATCTTCTTAACCTCTATAAAAATACGGCATTATATTTCAAAAAGATAATTACAATCCCAAGAACCAATTATTAGTGTACAACCATCGGCAGATTAATTTCTTCTTTAAATTGATATAGTTATCTGTAATATTTTAATAGGTTTTGATGAAATAAAAGTGCTTTTGTGCTAGATAACATGTCTATTCTTGTCTAATATATCTGAATACACTATTAAGAGGTAACTGGAAAGAGAGGTGATTTAAGTGAACAGAAGAAGTAATGATTTTACAGGTTCAGAAAGTAATGATACAGAATTTGATTTAGATGATTTTTTTGAATCAGTTACAGATTCCAAGATTCATAAAACAATAAAAAGGCATAGAGATGGTAGTCATAGTCATATGGGAGGAAGGAATAAGCCAACTTGCCAGCAGCTTGCCAATATTATTGGTGGAGAGGTAGTAACTGCAGATCCTGTCTGTGTTATTATGCGACTCAGAAATATTAGAGCAACTATTTTAGGTCGTCGCACCCGCTCCCCATTGGCTCTTCCATTTATGTTATCCTTTGAAGATAATGGTCTAAACCTAGGTGAATCTGTAGTCCTACAAAGAGAAGTCAATCCAATGATCCATGCATTACAAAGAAGAGGAATTATCGTAACAGCATTTCATAACCACTGGTTGTTTGAAGAACCTCGTCTAATGTATTTACATTGGGAGGATGTAAGAATGAGTCCGGCTGAATTCGCTAGGGCTAGTAGAGCTGCAGCAAGAGAAGCAAGACTTTTTTAAGTAGCAAGCCATATAAGAGTATTTACTAAATGTTACAAATGGATGTATTCACACTAAATTACTCTTTTAAATTAAATATATTTGAAAACTTATGGTTAAAGTCTCACGGGACTTTAACCATTAATCTATCTAAAATGAATCATTATTTAACTACTTTTTACATTTTATTTAATATTCCCTTTTAAGGGATTAGGGTAAATTCACAATGGCATCCGTTAACGAAAATACTTGAGATACCTCTCTGATTGAACTCTTTATAACTACATATACCAGAGCAAATCGTATTTCATTTTCATACCTTGTTTACTTTCCTTGTTTACAACCACCCATTTATCGTTTAACTTAAACACCTCTATAACAATGTTTGTCCCATCTGCCTTTTTAAAAAGAATGTATCCCTGATGCCCCTTAATAAAAGTAACAGGGGCTATTACATTTTTATAAGGATTATAAGGGGTATTTATTTCGGTAGTTAGCTCATCGTCTATGATCTCGGTTACAATATCTGAAAGAGATTTGTATTCCATTTGTTTTTCTGATTTAAACATCAATTGCTCGTAGTTAAGTTTATTAAAGGAAGTTAAGTTTAATTTAAATGACTGTAGTATATCTGAAATAGCTTCATTATAAAAATCTGTAATTTTCCTTTCCCATACATCCCCTTCATGGATGAATTTAATTACTCTAACTTTGTCCACATCGACTTCCAGTATTATTGTTTCTTTACCATAAGGAGGATTATGAGCTTCATCAAAGGTATTTACTTGAATCTTGACTGTAAAACTGAATTCACTCTTTTCTTCCCTTGATATATCGAGGATTTTTATGTCATGTAAACCATAAGACTTATGATATCCATAATAATGTTCTAAGCTTCCTGATATGTACGGGTTCAATAAAGTAACCAAAGTGTCGAGCAGTAATCTATTATCGATTATATTTTTTTCGGCATTAGTGCTATTTGGCTGGAAAAGCATGATCAACAACCAAATTGATAGTACAAGGAAAAACTTTCTTGTCATAGCAACCACCTAAACTATTTTAGGTTTAGATTTACCCTTACAGAAAAATATAGCCTTTATTTTGATTACCAAATTCTTTCACATTAAATACTCTTGAATTTGGCTATGATTGCTGAATAAATATCCTCGTTAGCTTTATAACTTCTATCTAAATACTAAGATGAGATTCCATAAATGAGATTAGAATTTTAAACCATAGAAATAAGGTGACGCATTTGGATCACCTTAGGTAAAATAACTACGCCAACTTTGCCTAAATTTCAATCACCACTATCCTCTTTAAATAAAAATGCTGTAACTATTTGTGGACTTAGCGTAGTATATTGCTCACTTTTTAGTACTTTTAACATGGTCATTCCTTGTATGGATGCAAAATAGAAAAACGCCAACTCTGATGCATTTCCCTGTTTAAACTGACCTAGCTTCTGACCCTTTTCGATTAATTGGGTAATTTGGTAAAATAATAATTCACTCATTTTGTTAAGATTTTGTATTTGAGGAGAAGAATCCTCCATTATCATGGATTGGTACATAAGCATATGGAACTGGGCATATTCATCATCTTTTTCAAGATCATTTAATATTTCTAGTGTAAACTGTTGAATTAACTCAGCTGGAGAATTATCACTTTGAAACCTTTTAGCATTCCTATATAACCCCTCTACAGCAAAAGTAACCAGTTCATTAAATAAATCTTCTTTCTTTTTATAATGACGGTACATTAACCCGATGCTGATTCCTGCCCCTTCCGCTATATCCTTCACACTTGTAGCTGCAAACCCCTTCTTTGCAAATAGCTTTATTGCAGCCGAATGAATTTTATCTCTTGTCGCAATTCTCATTGCCTCATATTGTTCTTCCGTTCTAGGCAATATTTCTCTCTCCCTTTCGTTATCTAGCAAAAATAAATCCTTACCTTTTCATATACTTCAAGGACAAATAATTATTTATTCCAATTTTCTTGGCTATCTTCTCCGGCATAGGCTTTCTTTTGTATTCTTCAAAACCCAATTTCTCATACAATCGCATTGCCGGAGTATTCGTATCTGCAACCTCTTCAATTACGTAATCATTAAACGGTGTATTTTCAATGATATGTTGGATAATTTGAGATGCTACACCCTGTCCCCGAAATTTTGGAGCTGTTCCAACAAACTCGATTGAACCAGTATTGGGAGGGAAATTTTCATAAGGAGCTTCAAATTCCTTCTTTAAAAAAATTCCTGCCATACTTCCCTTAATGAAACCTAGGTGCTTTCTCAGTTCTTTTCTATTTAATCTTACCGATTTCTCCTTCCCATCTGTACATGCCGTAACTCCAGCAACTTCACCATCCGCTATAGCTACATAAAATTGATCTAAAACAAACATATGAGCAAAAGCCTTTGCAATGATGTTTTTGTCTTTTGAAAAAAAGACAAGCCATTGTGTGAATCCTTCAGCAAAAATTTCAGACATCTGTTTTCTCACATCTAAATCCGTTTCATTTGCTTTGACTATTGTATACTTATCAACCTCTGAATTCATATGTGTTTCTCCCCTTTATATTGAATGAATATATTTTCATTATAAAATAAAATATCACATTGTCAAACAAAATTTATAAACATCTATCGCCCATCCCATATAAAACTCTCTCCCTCTTTTTCCTCTATACTGCAACAATAGTGAAACAAAAAATATACAGGGAAATATCAATTATGACAATCCCTGTTGTAAAACTAATGCATCCATTTGTTGAAAAATAATTATTATTGGATTTTTACTCTTATCGCACCCACGTTGCGTATATTTCATATATTAAATCCCCTTTTTCATCTGTTTCATAGGAAGTAAGCCTTCAACTTTTACCTCTCTTACCTTTTGACTATTGTTCCAAATATTTACCTCTACTTCTTGCGGGGCTTTAACAAACTCCAATTTAACTTCTGAACCTAGATTTGTATTTTATGGAGTTTCTTGATGATGGACTATTCTTGGAGGTATGTCTGCGTCGGCTTCTATAGCAGTAGAAGTTTCATCTCTGTTATCATAAGACCAACTATAAGTCCCTAAAACAGCAACAACATTATTATTGTTTGAGCTTACTTTTAACTCAGGAGGTTCTTTTATAATAGCATTGGTATTTAAAGCACCATTAACCTCACTTACTAGTTGACCACAGGCACTCAGGATTGTAGCCAACAATACCAAGAAAAATACTTTTTTCAATTACGATCCTCCTTATAAAAAACTAAGGTAAGTTTCAACTTCTTCAACTTGTCTGTCTCGTCAGATTAAATTGAAGATATCTGGGGGAGGTGAAGAGTTAATAAATATTTATTTAAGTAACTTTTGAACAACTTTTGTTTTCCAAATACCAAAACCTATTAAGGCACCAACCATATTTAGAATGAAGTCATCTATATCAAAACTTCCTCTTCTTGTAACTACTTGTATCACTTCAATTACAAATAACAATAAAATCATTGAAATGGTAAATGCACTTATTTTGTTTATCTTTTTTATGAAGTATGGTAGATAAATACCCATTGGTAAAAACATAATGAAATTACCAAAGAGGTTTTTTATAGGTATATCTATATTCATACTCCCATCAGATAGTGCCGTCATGTACGTACTTATAGTTTTAAACGGAACAAAATTAGAGGAGTGCTTTACATATTCTAATAATGATACATTTGTCCAAATAGAACCTCTTGAATCTATGAATAATAAAACTACCAATGCTAGTAAATAAAATACAAAACTTATGCTGAAAACTATTTTTATAAATTTTCTCATTGTATCCCCCATCCCGATAGCTTGTCATGTTTTATTTTTAAAACCTTTTTTCAACAAACCTCTCCCTTTAGCTGAGTAACAAGGGCGAGCGATTACTGCAGCTGGTTCATCAAATAATGCTTCTTTTACTATAAGAAGAACCTTTCATAGTCGCTTAATATTAACATAATATTTCAAAAATATTATGTTCCCTAAAAAAAGAGCGATCATCGAAGATCACCTTGTTAAAGTAAAGCATCCGTTCGTAAAAATACCTAGTAAGTGAGTTAAAATCTATTCTATACTTTAATTTAAATATAATAATTCCGAAATGATTTTAGCACTCCCTGGAGAAAACATAAATATTGAGAAGGCAATACATAAAATTCCTATAAATACCAAGCTAATTTTTTTATTTCTACCTAGCCCCTTAACAACTAATAATATTCCCACAAATAATATTAAGAAATACCAAAAACCCATAATTTCACCCCGTAATAACATGACATATCCTTGTACTCTTGCACCATTTAAGTAAATCTCTTCAATCAAAAAGTATTGTTAAATCAACGATTTTCCTGTTTAGGATTTTTAACACCCTATGAATTCCCATAATCTATTCACCCCCCACTAATTCATTTTTATTAAATTCCATCCTGTATTTATCTAGTTTGGATGTTTGTAGCAAAAACTCTAGTTCTTATTTACTATCTAATAACTCATAATTAAAGTCATCGCCGCCCCATGAGTGCCTACAACTACTTTCTGTCCTCGATAAGTATTAAATATCTCCTTTAAAGTTTTTATAGCTCTTATATGGCAGTCCTTATTAGACTAACCTCTAAGTGTAAGGACTGGAGATAACTATAAATACATTCTTTTTTAGGATTTTCGTTTTTCGTTGAACGTCTATATTTGCCTTTTTCAGTTAACTCTCTTGTTTTATTAATTCCGATTTTTTGCGAATCACCATGTCTTACTATGTATATAAAATTCTCATACTTTCCCAAAGTTAATAACAAATAAGAAAACTCTTTTTTTCAATTACTTATATCTATAATATTCTACATATATAGTTATTCTATGTATATAGTAATACTAAAATATATCCTTAAAAATTTCAATCTAATTTGTTCAATTATTTAAAATATTTATTAACTTAAACTAATAACTACATAAAAGAAAAAATTGTTCTGGATAAAAAGCTACAGCCAAGTCGAATAACCAACTGTAAAGAACTTAAAATATTATTATTGCAACAGCTAAAGAAGGACCAAAATAACAACTCCTATTAAAAATGACTTCATTAAATTCGGTATAATAAAACTTGGATTTCCATCTCTATCAATGTTATCTATCCTGTAAAATTATATTGTCCAATGGTCTATATTTTTTTAATTCCCAAAGTTTGCTTCTCCATATCTTGATCCATCACTAAAAGCCATTCATTATAGTTCCTTTTCCATAAACCTGCTCCAATAGTTTAATAACTGGTACAATTACCTTTCTTTGAAGTGATTCTCCTTCTGTTTAAAGAGAATAATTCACAATATATTCCTTAATCCTGTTTATTACTTAATAACGCTTCCATTTTCTTTTCTAATTCTTCAATTCTGGCATCCTGTTTGATAAGAATTGTAATTAGCACCGCTAATACCAATGCAATAAAAATAATTAAAACCCATATATTTTCTACAATAAGACCGAAGAAGAAAAATACAAAAATCCAACAAATAACGATACAAACCAATAATGTACCAATAAATTCTTTTATTATAAATACCTCCCTCATACATAAATAAACTTTTATAGTAAATTACCTTTCGTATTGTAATTTCTTATAAAACAATCCTACCCAATTAATACTATAACTTTTACTTAAAGTCGATAATATCTAGGAAAATTACACCTGTTTGCAATAAATTTTATATCTCACACCTACAATTCAACCGTTTTACCGATTCTTCCATTCAACGAAGTTAGAAAGGTTATGTGGCATACGCAAATTTAATAAGTCATAAGCTATTTTAGTTTAGAGAAAAACATTGACAACTAGTAGCTGGTTTAGCTTTATAAACTTTCTATAACCTCACATTCCAGTGTTATACCAGTAAATAACCCCTACCACATAATAAATTATGACAGCAACTGGAACCATTAGGCTTAGTAAAATTATTTTTTTCTTCACTTTATTCTCCTTTAAGGCATTTAAGTGAATTGCAATTGTAATGATAGATACTAGAATTGTAGCTTGATATAAGAATGTTGTTACTTTGTAAATAGGTTCATTGACAATAAAACTATAAATAACAGCTATTAAAATAAATACAGTTGTTAAATATGCAAAATTAGTATTAGTTACCAATTTTTTCACCCTTTACACCCCCTATATAATATCAACCATTCTGAACCGTTGGTGCAATAACCTAGTTTATTTTATAGAGCCAGTGCATTCATTATTTAAGAAGGAAAGTACTCCATAGGTTCCTTACAATGAACATAACCATTTTTCTTGTAATAATTGATTGCTTCATCACTTGGCCATACAATTACAAATTCGTATTTATTCTCTTTAATCCATTTATTTATTGAACTTAATACGTTACTTCCTACGCCTTGATTTCTATATTCAGGAATCGTATACACGTTGGTCATATATGCAAATGGGTGAGTAATTCTACCAGGTCTTGGTACTTTTTGTATTAATTCTATGTATATATGTGAAATGATTTTTCCCTTATCCTCTGCAACCCAAATAAACCACTGATTACTATTTAGTGCATTTTCTAAAAATATTTGACATTCCTTTTCAAACTCTTCATAAGGCTCGTCCTTTTTGCTCTCATCAAATTCGATGGTATTATGCCATCTCATTTTGATTAACTGATTAATGTCCTTTGTCTCTGCAAGTCTAATATTCACTTATTTCACCTCCTAAACCAAAAAAATTTATTTCACGCTAACTAATACTGAACCTTTAGTTTAAGTAGATTTCTTCAAAACCTCTAAGAATTTAATTGCTAAAGAAAATATCTTATATCTTATATCTTATATATTAAATATCACTTGAGCAATTTGTTTTTGACCATTTTTCTCAAACATCTTATATGTCTGCATTCCTATTTTTTCTGCAACCTTCTGTGATGATATATTTTCAAGTGTAGTGTATGAAAATATCTTGGGGTAATTCAAAATATCAAAAGCATAATCCTTACAGGCAATTGCTGCTTCTGTTGCATATCCTTTATTCCAATACTTCTTTATAATATGAAAACCAATCTCCGGTACTATTTCATTCTCTATTGCTTGCATTGTAATGCCACAGTCTCCAATAAATTTTTCCCCATCTTTTAGAATTACCGCCCATAAACCATGGTTATATTTTTTATAATTATCAATATTCCATTGGATCCATTTTTCCACCTTCTCCTGATTAAACGGCTCATTATAGTATTGCATCGATTCTGGATCTGAAAGAACTTTAGATAAATCTTGTACATCCTCCATTATTAGTTCCCTAAGATAAAGTCTCTCTGTTTCTATTATTTTCTTCATGTTTTCTATCCTCCAAATACCTTTTTGCCCTATTCTTGCATTAATCTGATCCGTTAGTTTAAGTACATTTCTTCAAAAACTATACCCTCTTGCAGGGTTTTGACTATTCGGTAAATTTAGTTTACACTAATTTTCTTATTCGTGTACTTGAAAAAGTCAAATATATTCTCACTTTTGGATTCTAAAGACTACTATTATTTGTTTATCGAGAAAACATGAGTTAGTAAACAGTCTCTCATTTACTGCTACTCTTTTTATCATTCAATGGAAATACTATGTCCAGCACTAGGTCTTTCTGTATTTTATCTTTCTTGCATTTATAAGTATAACGGAATTCAAGTAAAAGATTTCCCAATAAATAAAATTAAGCATAAGCTTTCCATTTTGATAACTTATGCTTAAAGTCACAAAAACAAAAAAACCACCAACATATGTATTGGTGGAGACGGTGGGAGTCGAACCCACGTCCAAAGGTATCGGCACTCAGGCGTCTACACGTGTAGTTGGCATATTATCATTCGCTAGCTTTTCAGCCTACCAACAGGCTTCCAAGTAGCTAGTCTGATTAATTTCTACGGCCATCCTCAGACGGTGGACACCGTAAAAGCCCGCTCTAGTTGAGACCCTTCAATCTGCTCCACGGGCGAGAGCAGGAAGGATCAGCTAAAGACTGCTTACGCAGCTAAAGCTAAGTTATTGTTAGTTTTGCCAGTTATATTTAGGCGATTAACGTTTTACGAGTCGTAACCTCGACGCGCAACCTGAGCTCGACCTACCCCTGTCGAATCCGTAACGCCCCCATAAAAGGAAAACGCTCGGGATAAATAATCGAGCTTAATTATTATTATTATTAAGTTTCATATCACTGACGTATCAGCGACATACTTATTATATCATATGAAACGACATTTTCAAGACGTATAGCGTGGGATGTTTTCCCAACCTCACAATCGTTTTCCAGTTTCCTTCACAAATAATCAAACCATCAGCTACGTTTATACACTAGCTGATGGTTACCTATTAACGATTATAATCCTTGATGGCTCTATCAATATCTCGCTTCATTTGTTTTTTCTTTAAATCCTCACGTTTATCGTATTTCTTTTTCCCTTTACCTAAACCAAGCAATACCTTAGCAAAACCATTTTTGATATAAATTTTTAAAGGGACAAGGGCATAGCCCTCCTGTTGGGTTAGACCGATTAATTTATCAATTTGCTTGCGATGTAGTAATAATTTTCTTGTTCGTGTCGGATCATGATTGAAGCGATTCCCTTGTTCATACTCCGAAATATGCAGGTTGATTAACTGAACTTCCCCACGTTTATCTATTCTAGCATGGGAATCCTTTAAATTTACACGTCCTGCACGAATGGATTTAATTTCTGTACCTTGCAATACGATTCCAGCTTCATATGTATCTTCAATAAAATAATCATGGGATGCTTTTTTATTTTGTGCAATTACTTTACCTTCACCTTTAGGCATCTTTAGCCCTCCTAAAACTTCCGTGGATTCATTTTACCAAATAATCCTCTGTATTCCAATAAAAAGGTGGAACATCACGATGATATTCCACCTCTATCTATTATAACAATAATAGACTTAAAGCCATTAATGCCATTCCACTTATTACCCCATAGATGGACACATGGGCTTCATCAAACTTCTTTGCAGCAGGTAATAACTCATCTAGTGAGATAAATACCATAATACCAGCAACAGCAGCGAAGATAACGCCAAACATGATGTCCGACAAATATGGCATTAGAATTAGAAATGCAACTAATGCCCCAATAGGCTCTGCAAGTCCTGACAAGAATGAAAATTTAAAGGCTTTTTTCTTATCACCTGTTGCAAAATAGATTGGTACGGAAACAGCTATTCCTTCTGGTATATTATGAATCGCGATTGCAACAGCAATTGCAAGTCCTAGTGCCGGATCTTGAATAGCTGAAACAAAGGTTGCTATACCTTCTGGAAAGTTATGAATCCCAATTGCTAAAGCGGTGAATACTCCCATTTTTAATAATTCAGGATTGTTAGTTATCGCACCATTGGCTTTCATATCCTCTACTTTTTTGATTTCATGAGGATTCGAGCCTTTTGGGACAAAGCGATCGATCAAAGCAATCAAAAGCATCCCAGCAAAAAAAGAGCTAACGGTTAGCCACCTACCACCATCTTTTCCTAATTCTTGTACCAAGGAATCCTGGGCTTTAAAAAAGATATCTACCATTGAGACATAAATCATCACACCTGCTGAAAATCCAAGTGCAAAGGATAAAAATTTCGTATTCGTTGTTTTCGTGAAAAATGCTAACAAACTACCAATACCTGTTGCCAAACCTGCAAATAATGTGAATAGAAATGCAAGCAATACATCGTATGACATGTATTCTTCTCCTCTTAATGTTGTACTAACTTATCTTTTTTGACTAAGGGAAACATTTATAAGATTATATTATTCGGAGTAGCTAAAAAGTGCAATAAAAATTTATTTAATAAAAAAAGACTAATTCTGCTTACTCGACAGAATTAGTCTATACAGTTTTTTCATGTAATGTAACTATTTTCGTTTACGTGTCTTCGGCTTCTTTGATTTTTGTGAGCCTTTTACTGCTTTTCCGTTCCCTTTGCTTTTACCGTTTAGTGGTCCTGATTTCTTTCCAGCTTTCCCTCGCTCAGCAGCATCGAGATTCCGCTTCTTTCCGCCACCAACTATTTCGAAATCAATGGCATACTCATCCATATTAACACCTGTACAACGAACCTTAACCTCTTGTCCTATCCGATAAACCTTTCCTGTACGTTCGCCAATCATCGCATAATGTCGCTCATCAAAATGATAGTAATCATCGGTTAAATAACTGACATGCACAAGTCCTTCAATCGTGTTTTCTAATTCAACAAAAAGCCCAAAGCTTGTCACAGAACTTATAACAGCAGGAAATTCTTCTCCAATTTTCTCCTGCATATATTCTGCTTTTTTCAAATCATCTGTATCTCTTTCTGCATCAACAGCTTTCCGTTCTTGTTCGGATGAATGTCTTGCAATCTCAGGAAGCTTCTCCTTCCATGTACCAATTGTCTTACTATCCAAGCTCTTATCAATGAGATAGGTCCGAATTAATCGATGGACAATTAAGTCTGGATAACGCCGAATTGGTGACGTAAAATGGGTATAAAATTCCGTTGCTAAGCCAAAATGTCCGACACTCTGCGGATCATATTTCGCTTGCTTCATGGAACGGAGCATTAGCTTGGATATAATCATTTCCTCTGGCTTTCCTTCTGCATCCTCTAATACCTTTTGCAGACTTTGCGGATGGATTTCATTCGCGGTTCCTTTTACCTTGTAGCCAAGACCACCTAGAAACTCAAAGAAATGCTGTAGCTTACTTTGATCGGGGTCCTCATGGATACGATGAATAAACGGAACTTCCATCCAGTGAAAATGCTCAGCAATTGTTTCATTAGCTGCTAGCATGAATTCCTCAATTAATCGTTCGGCAACCGACCGTTCACGAATAACGACATCTGTTGCTATACCACCTTTATCTACCAGTACCTGTGCTTCTTTAAAGTCGAAGTCAATAGCACCACGCCCCATGCGCTTTGCACGTAGAATGGACGCAAGTTTTTCCATTTGTTCAAACATCGGAACAAGTAGTTTATATTTCTCACGAAGCTCCTCATCCTTATCTACAAGGATACTATTGACATCACGATAGGTCATTCGCTCTGTCGTTCTAATCACACTTTGAAAAATCTCATGCTTAACTACTTTTCCTGCTGGATCAATTTCCATCTCACAGCCAAGAGTAAGCCTATCAACCTGAGGATTTAAGGAACATATTCCGTTCGATAAACGATGTGGAATCATCGGAATGACACGGTCAACTAAATAGACACTTGTCCCACGTTCAAAGGCTTCCTTATCTATCGGTGAACCTTCTGTGACATAATAACTAACATCAGCAATATAAACGCCTAGCTTATAGTTTCCATTATCAAGCTTCTTGACACTTACTGCATCGTCTAAATCCTTTGCATCTGCCCCGTCAATAGTTACAATCACTTCATCACGCAAATCTCGGCGATTATTAAGCTCTGATGGATCTATTTCATCAGGAGTATTTAATGCCTGCTCTAAAACCTCCGCTGAGAAATCCATCTTAATTCCGTGCTTATATATAATCGAAATAATATCAATTCCAGGGTCATTTTTATGACCAAGAATTTGAATAATTTCTCCTTCCGCACTCATGCGGTTCTCTGGATATTTCGTAATCCTTGCGATAACCTTATGTCCGTCGACTGCACCATTCATTTTTCCCTTTGGAATAAAAATATCATTGGGAATCCGCTTATCATCTGCAATAACAAATCCAAAAGCTCTGTTATCCTCGAATGTTCCCACTACCTCTGTGATAGCACGTTCTAAGATACGAATGACCGTACCCTCTGGTCGACTTCCAGTAATATCACGTTTTTCAATTCGCACTAAAACACGGTCATTGTTCATGGCAGAAGCCAAATCAGAATGATGAATATATACATCTGTTTCATTCTCATCATCTGGGATTAAAAAGGCAAATCCCTTAGCATGCATTTGGATTTTACCGCGGATTAAATTCATTTTTTCCGGCAATCCAAAACGATTCTTTCTCGTACGAACAAGCTCTCCATTATGTTCTAACTCATTTAAGGCTTTCACTAATTCCTTGAACTCAACTGCATCAGTTATTTCTAATATTTCTTCTAATTCATCAACTGCCAGTGGTTTGGAATCATATGTATTAAAAAAGTCTCGTAAACGATCTAGCATTATTTCACTCACAAAAACACCCTCTTTCTCTTCACTAACCTTACTATTATTGTTAGTTTTCCCAATCTAGTGATTCTAAAAACTGAAGAATATCATCATGTAACTGTTCTTTTTCTTTATCGATTGTAATAACATGACCTGATTCCTCGTACCACTTAATTTCCTTTCGATCTGCTTCTACATTCTCATAAATATATGTAGCACTTTTCGTATCAATCATTTTATCTAATCTTGCCTGAACGACCATTGTAGGTGTATAAATCATATCCACATGATTTTTAACACTGGTAATCGTTTTTCCTAATTCATGAAACATCGGGCTAGAATTTTCCATTAAGTATGAGACTTCTTTTTCAATGGTGTTTTCATCCTTACCCTCTAATTGCTTATACTCCTTAGAAAATGCCTGGAATCCAGCGGTTAGCTGACTTTCATTGTTGAAGTACATTGGCGCACACATAGGAATTACAGCTTTTACGTTTTCCGTATATGCTAACTTCAGACTGAATACACCACCTAATGACAGGCCTGCAACAGCTATCTCATTATAGCCCAAATCCTTCAAATGCTGGAAAGCCTTTTGGACATCCTCCCACCACTGCTCTGGTCTTGTTTGAATTAATTCCTCTGGTGGCAGTCCATGTCCGCGATAAATTGGTGCATGTGAGGTATAGCCATTTCGTTCTAAGAAACGGCCTAGCATACGTACATCTGCCGTATGACCTGTAAACCCATGCAATAATAAAACGGCTCTTGGGCCTCGTTCAAATGTAAATGGCTTTGGTTGAATAACTTTCATTTCACTAAATCTCCTTATTTATACTATATACTGTACCCTTTATTCATTAATCTACACATGAGAAAGCACTTCTAGGCATGTTTCGGGTTTATTTAAAAATAAATGAAAACAAGGTCCACCCCTTGCCTTAATAGGAAGAAACGGTCTTACGATTTTTTTCTTTCTATCAACCAATAAAAAACCCTTATCACTAGTTGTGATAAGAGTTACTTTAAACTATTGTAAAACATATGCACTTATAAAAGCTAGAATAAAGAATAATACTCCCGTAATAATTGTCATTCTGTGTAATACTAAGTCTATTCCTCTAGCCTTTTGCTTTCCAAATAATTGTTCTGCACCACCAGAGATTGCTCCAGATAGGCCCTCACTTTTACCACTTTGTAATAGAACTAAAACAATCATAATAATTGCATCAAGCACTAGTAGAAAATTTACAAAACTAGCCATGTTCCCATGACACCTCCTGAACATATCGGACAGTAACTATTCCTACTTTAGCATAATTTTGAATAATTTATCAAGCTATTTTTCGAAAAAGGACCAGACAAATAGAATTTATACGCGCTATCTATTATGATGGAGGAAATAGAAATAATAGAGGTGATTCATGTGAAAGCTACCTTTTGGATGAAGTCAGTAGATGAAACAGAAATATATGTTGAAAAATGGTTTGAAGAAAGTAAGGAGCCTAAGGCCATTGTCCAAATTGCTCACGGTATGACAGAGCACATTCAACGATATCATGACTTTGTACAATTTTTAGTACGAAATGGGATATACGTATATGGAAATGACCATAGAGGACACGGAAAAACAGGGCAAAAGCAAGAGCTAATGGGCTACTTTTCAGAAGCGGATGGATTTGAAAAAACGACCAATGATCTACATCAAATCACCCAACTGATAAAAAAAGCGTATCCGGACAAACCTATTTTCCTTCTTGGTCATAGTATGGGATCCTTTTTATCTAGAAACTACATCCAAACATATGCCAGTGATATAGCAGGGGTCATCCTATCTGGCACTGGTTATTATCCAAAGGCAACAGCTACTTTTGGAAAGCTACTAGCATCCCGACTATCTCCAAAAAAGAAATCACCATTCATGAATAAATTAGCATTTGGGACCTTTAATCGGAAAATTAAAAACCAAAAAACACCATTTGATTGGTTAACAAGAGATGATGCTGTCGTACAGGCTTATTTAGAGGATAGCTTGTGTGGGTACATCCCAACAGCACGCTTTTTCTTCGATCTCATGACCGGGCTTTTATGGATTCATTCTCCAGAGCGGAACAATCAAATACGGAAGGACTTACCGATGTTCATCATCAGTGGGGATCAAGATCCAGTAGGGAACTATGGAAAAGGTGTTTGGAAAACGGCATCCATGTACAAGTCATTAGGTATAGAGCATATCACTGTGTCTCTGATAGAGGGAGCACGTCATGAGGTTTTAAATGAAATTAACAAAGAAGAAATCTATGAAGATATTCTAAACTGGATAATCAAGCAAATTGCAACATAATTTTCCAGTAAAGCGGTTTCAAAATGAACTTTTTGTTGCAAGATGATGTATTGCTTGAATCCATACCTTTATACAGGTAACATATAGTAGATAACGTATAGATTTGTAATGAAAGGAAGTAAAAAGTCATGACGAACATCCAAGGAATTGCAGCCTCATCTGGAATTGCTATTGCAAAAGCCTACCAGCTGGTTACACCAGATTTATCCTATACTGTAAAAGAAATAGATAATCCTGATAACGAAATACAGCGTCTAGAACAGGCACTTGAGGTTTCCAAACAAGAGCTCGAAAAAATAAAAGCACATACACTAAAAGAACTTGGTGAAGAGCATGCAGAGATTTTCTCTGCGCACCTACTTGTTCTAAGTGACCCAGAGCTTATCAATCCAATTAAGGACAAAATTAATAACGATAAAACAATGGCCGAAGCTGCACTTGAAGATGTTGCTAATATGTTTATCGGTATGTTTGAAAGCATGGATAATGAATATATGCGCGAGCGTGCAGCTGATATTCGCGATGTAACAAAACGAGTAATGGCACATTTACTTGGCGTTTCTTTCCCTAACCCTGCTTTAATCGATGAAGAGGTAATAGTCATTGCAAATGATTTAACTCCTTCTGATACTGCACAGCTTAATCGGCAATTTGTTAAAGGATTTGCGACAGACATCGGTGGACGTACTTCCCATTCAGCTATTATGGCACGTTCATTAGAAATTCCAGCAGTAGTTGGTACAAAGGAAGTAACAAAATCCGTTTCTCAAGATGAAATCGTTATTATTGATGGAATTGATGGAAACGTTGTGATTAATCCAACAGAGGAAGAACTAAACGAATACAAAGCAAAACAAGAAAACTTTGCAAAACAACAAGCTCTTTGGGCTCAATTAAAGGACGAGCCTACATTTACTGCTGATGGTGAACAGATTGAACTTGTCGGTAATATCGGCACTCCAAATGATGTTACAGGTGTTCTAAACAACGGTGGTGAAGGTGTTGGTCTATATCGTACAGAATTCCTATACATGGGTAAAAGTGAATTACCGTCTGAAGATGAGCAATTTGAAGCATATAAATCTGTTTTAGAGCAAATGGGAGACAAGCCTGTAGTTGTTCGTACACTGGACGTTGGTGGAGATAAAGAGCTACCATACCTTGATTTACCTAAGGAGATGAATCCATTCCTAGGCTACCGTGCTATCCGATTCTGCCTAGAAAATGAACATGTTTTCCGTCCACAGCTACGAGCGCTTCTTCGTGCTAGTGTTTATGGTAACCTAAAGATAATGTTTCCAATGATTGCTACACTTGAGGAATTCCGTAAAGCAAAAGCGATTTTATTAGAAGAAAAAGAAAACCTAAAGCAAGAAGGACATTCCGTATCGGATGATATTGAAGTTGGAATTATGGTAGAAATCCCATCCACAGCTGTTATCGCGAAACAATTTGCGAAAGAGGTTGATTTCTTCAGTGTCGGAACAAATGACCTTATTCAATATACAATGGCTGCTGACCGTATGAATGAACAAGTATCATACTTATATCAACCATATCATCCAGCGATCCTAAACCTAGTAAATAATGTCATTGAGGCTGCACATAGTGAAGGAAAATGGGCTGGTATGTGTGGAGAAATGGCAGGAGATCCAATTGCTATTCCAATCTTACTTGGCTTAGGACTTGATGAATTTAGTATGAGTGCTACATCCATTCTTCCAGCTCGAACACAGCTAAAGAATATCTCGAAGAAAGAAATGGCTTCTTATAAGGATAAATTACTTTCTATGTCCACTGCTGAAGAGGTTGTTGCATTTGTAAAAGAAAAAACAGAATAAGTAAGCTAATAGAAGAGCAGAGAATATTTCCCTGCTCTTCTCACTTTGTGAATAATTATTCTATAATCTGCATTTTATCTGTTATGGATGTTCTTCCTTTATCCCTTGGAACCTTCTTTGGATAACCAATCTGAAGTACCGCAGCAATTTTCGTTTTGTTTGCATCTAGTTCAATATCCGAATAAAATCCTGGGTCATGCATATAAGGAGTAATCGTCCAAAGCATTCCCACCCCAAACTCCCAAGCTGCGAGCTGAGAATTTTGTATAAATGCACAGACAGCAGCATATTCTTCTTCATATCGGACAGGATCCTCTTCTTTTTCAAAATATATTACTGCATGGTGGGGAATACTGTGAAGAAAACTCTTCATGGAATCTATCATTTTGATTGTTTTCGGATCATTGTTATTACGAATCATCCCAATTCGCTGATAGCTTCTGATTATTGCGTGGATTAGCATATCTTTACCATCTCTTTGATATAGCTTCATCTGCCATGGTTCTTTCATATAGTGGGTAGGTGCATAGGAACCATATGTGAAAATCTCTCTTAATAGCTCGATATCTACCTCTTTTTCTTCAAAAGTATGAATACTACGCCGTTCTTTTATAGTATTTAGTACTGTCATGTCCCCATCCCCTTTCTCCATATAAGATTCAAAGAGTTATCTACTCCCTACTGTTTAGCATTTTATAATAAACTAGAAAAATAGCAATAAGGTTAATACTAAATAGGATTCCACCAGTTACTAAAAATTTAATCGTATTCGCCTTTATTTTAAATTCATATAAAGAAGAGTCAACATAATCATATTTTGCCAGCCAACCATCAGCAATAGAAATACCGAAGTTATCGCTGAAGCATATGAATATTAACCCAACAATTCCTAGTATTGAAAATAAAGACATTAATCCATTAAATCTCTCCGTTTTCATATTCAGCCTCCTTGTTATACCTTCTATTCTCCCTACAATCCATCAACTATATTAATAGTACCATTCTAAATAAAGGTTAGTTATTATAAATTTTAATTTTATCTAAAATATACTTAGAATCCACCAAAAAATGACCTCCATCATGATAGTGATTGGAGAGTCATTCTAATATCGTTTTGATAATTAGGTTTACAAGTACACTTTTTAAAATCGTTGTCCTGTCATTGTCGTCATGAAATTTGTAAAAAATAGTTTATAATCAAAATCAAAGGCAATTCGGTGTTTTTTAATTTCTTTTTCCGTTTCTTTAGCAAGATTTCCAAATGAACGGATATCGGCAATGCTTTGCCCTCTTTCTGTGCCTTTCGTAGCTTGGACAACATGAACAGGATATGTTTCAAATGTGAACATATTCTCTAGATTGACAGCCATCAGCGTAAGCACGTCATGCATTGGACTTCCTTGGACATTCGGATCCCGCTTCTTATAATAGTTATAGTAATAATCAATCATTGGTTTAAAGATAGGAATACTTCCCATTCGATCAATATAATCAACCATTTCAGGTGTGACAATAGCCCGTTCGGTAACATTTAGAGGGATGATTGTCACTTTATCAAAATACGTCAACACAATCTCAGCTGCTACTGGATCACCATGGAAATTAGCCTCCGATACAGCGGTCACATTTCCCGGAACCCAAAAGGCACCACCCATTACAATTATTTCTTTTATTTTATTCATAGTATCTGGATATAGTAGAAACATGGTAGCAAGAGAAGTTAACCTGCCAATATTGACAATATATAGTTCCTCACCATATTGATTAATAATATCAATGATTCGAAAAAAGTTCTCAAAAGTAATACCATCCTGGATGTTTTGCGGGATAATTGGTCCAAGTCCATACTCCCCATGAATCTCTGGAAAGTATTCAACTGTCTCGGCTGTCATCGGATTCTTTGCACCTGCAATAATAGCTGTCCTTTGTGCTTCACTCGAAGAAAAAATCTGTTCCTGTAAATATTGAACTGTGGCAAGTGCCTTTTCACGTGGAATATTGCCATAATCGGTGACAATTCCAACTAAATCAATATTTTCATTAAGGTAGCCATATATTAATGCAACTATATCATCAATGCCAATGTCTCCAAATAGTAATACCTTCTTGCCCACATATTTTCTTCCTCTCAGGAAATTGTTCTTTTTATAACCTATTGTTTGGAGAAATTGTCCCGTGACAATTATATTTGGGGTGGAGTTTTGCTTAAAACTCATTCTTTGTTCTTTCTTCTTAATTTCTCCAGTAATCTAATTGTATTTCCTCTTCCCTTTTTATTCTTTACAACAATTACTAAGGCATTCCTTCAAAAAGCTAAGAACTACTTTATATAAAAAAAGCACCCTAAAGGTTAGATTTCTCCAACTTTTAGGGCGCAGACTACTTCTATGATATCTTATTTATTTTTCAAATTATAAAATGCATTTAATCCAGCATATTCACCCATGCCAGCTAATTCATCCTCAATACGTAGTAATTGATTATACTTAGCTACACGGTCAGTACGGGATGGTGCACCAGTTTTAATTTGACCTGCGTTTGTTGCAACAGCAATGTCAGCAATTGTGGAATCTTCAGTTTCTCCAGAACGGTGAGAAATAATTGCTGTATAACCAGCACGTTTTGCCATTTCAATAGCATCAAATGTTTCAGTAAGTGTACCAATTTGGTTTACTTTAATAAGGATTGAGTTGCCAACACCTTGTTCAATACCTTGAGCAAGTTTTTTCGTGTTGGTTACGAATAAATCATCACCAACAAGTTGAACTTTGTTGCCAAGACGTTCTGTTAATAGTTTATGACCTTCCCAATCGTTTTCGTCAAGACCATCTTCAATCGAGATGATTGGATATTTACTTACCATTTCTTCATACCAAGCTACCATTTCTTCAGAAGTACGTGTTACGCCTTCTCCTTTAAGAACATATTTACCATCTTCATACATTTCAGAAGATGCAACGTCCATCGCTAGTTTTACTTCTTCGCCAGGCTTGTAGCCAGCTGCTTCGATTGCTTCTACAATCGTTTGTAGTGCTTCTTCGTTAGAGCTTAGGTTAGGTGCAAATCCACCCTCATCGCCAACAGCTGTATTATAGCCTTTTGATTTAAGTACGTTTTTCAAGGAATGGAAGATTTCTGCTCCCATGCGTAATGCCTCTTTAAACGTAGGAGCTGAAACAGGCATAACCATGAATTCTTGAATATCAACGTTGTTATCTGCGTGTTCTCCACCATTGACAATATTCATCATCGGTGTTGGTAATGTTTTACCATTAAATCCACCTAAATAGTTGTATAAAGGAACTTCCAAGAAGTTAGCTGCTGCACGTGCAACTGCCATGGATACTCCTAGAATTGCGTTCGCACCTAGTTTTCCTTTGTTTTCAGTTCCATCAAGTTCAATCATAAGTGCATCAATAATGTTTTGACGAGTAACATCCATTCCAATTATTTCTGGTGCGATGATCTCATTCACATTGTGAACAGCTTTCTCTACACCTTTACCTAGGTAACGGCTCTTATCACCGTCACGAAGTTCAACTGCTTCATATTCCCCAGTGGAAGCTCCACTAGGTACCATTGCAGTACCGAAAGCTCCTGATTCTGTGTAAACCTCTACCTCAACTGTTGGATTACCACGTGAGTCTAATACTTCGCGTGCATATACATCTGTAATGTATGGCATTCTTACTCTCTCCTTTTACTTTTTAATTAATGATGAACCTGTCATTTCTTTTGGTTTTTCAACATCTAATAAATCAAGTAATGTCGGTGCTAGATCAGCTAAAATACCGCCATCACGTAATTCCACATCTTCTTTCGTTACAATAACCGGTACAGGATTCGTAGTATGTGCGGTCATTGGATTTCCTTCCAATGTCACGACCTCATCTGAATTCCCGTGGTCTGCAGTAATAATCGCATGACCACCCAACTCGATTATTTTATCCACTACTTTTCCTAAACATTCATCCACTGCTTCGATGGCTTTAATGGTAGGCTCTAATTTACCAGAATGCCCAACCATATCAGGGTTTGCGAAGTTCAGGATAATTGCATTTATTTCTCCTTTGTCCAGCTCTGCAAGAAGTGCATCTGTGACCTCATATGCACTCATTTCTGGTTTTAAGTCATAGGTTGCTACTTTAGGAGAATTAATTAGGATACGCTTTTCACCAGGAAATTCCTTTTCACGTCCACCACTCATAAAGAAAGTGACATGAGGGTATTTTTCAGTCTCCGCAATACGAAGCTGTTTTAAATTATTTTGTGATAGAACTTCCCCTACTGTATTATCTAAGTTAACTGGTTCATATGCAACAAAACCGTCTACTGTTTCACTAAAGTTCGTTAACATAACGAAATCTAGATTTTTTGGCACATTCGGGCCACGATCAAAGTCGTGGAAATCCTCATTGGCAAATGTACGTGAAATTTGGATGGCACGGTCAGGACGGAAGTTATAGAAAATGATGGAATCTTCGTCCTCTACTTTTCCAACTGGTTCATTATTCTCATCCACAATAACAGATGGAATAACGAATTCATCGTAAATACCATTCGCATAGGAATCGTCAACAACAGCTTCTGCATTTGGATATTTCGGACCTTCTCCATAAACCATTGCATCATATGCCTTCTTCACTCGATCCCAGCGCTTATCACGGTCCATAGAATAGTAGCGCCCACTTACGGTTGCAATTTTTCCAACACCATATTCCTGCATTTTCTCTTCGGTTTCTTTAATGTAGGATTTAGCAGTTTGTGGACCTACATCACGACCATCTAAGAATGCATGGAGATAGACCTTTTCTAAGCCTTCATCTTTGGCTAATTTTAAAAGGGCAAACATATGATCAATATGACTATGCACGCCACCATCAGATAATAGTCCGAAAATATGTAATGCCTTATTTTTTTCTTTCGCACTTCGCATTGATTTTAAGAACGCTTCATTTTCGAAAAAGTCCCCTTCTCTAATGGACAGGTTTACACGGGTAAGGCTCTGATACACGATTCGTCCAGCACCAATATTGAGATGCCCTACCTCGGAATTTCCCATTTGTCCTTCAGGAAGTCCAACCGCTTCTCCACTTGCTTTCAATTGATTATGTGGATAGCTATTCCAATACCGATCAAAATTTGGTTTATTCGCTTGTTTTACGGCATTACCTTTTACTTCATTACGAATCCCGAAGCCATCTAGGATTATTAATGCAGCAAGTTTGTTTTGACTCATTTTGCACCAGCCTCCACAAGCTGTAAGAAAGAATCAGCCTCAAGACTTGCGCCACCAACTAATGCCCCATCAATATCTGATTGTGCTAATAATTCATCAACATTGGAAGGCTTCACACTACCACCATATTGAATGATTACTGCTTCAGCAGTTGCAGCATCTGTTAACTCTTTTACAACCTGGCGAATATGTGCGCATACTTCATTCGCATCCTCGCTTGATGCTGTTTTTCCAGTACCAATTGCCCAAATCGGTTCATAAGCAATAATTGATTGAGTCACTTGGTCCTTAGAAAGTCCTTCTAGTGCTTTTTTCACTTGTTCACCAACTAGTGATTTCGTTTCATTGGCTTCACGTTGTTCAAGTGTTTCACCCACACAAATAATTGGTGTTAAGCCATGATTAAATGCAGCATGTGCTTTTTTATTAACTGTTTCATCTGTTTCAGCAAAATATTCACGACGCTCAGAGTGACCTAAAACAACATGGGATACACCAATATCCTTCAACATCACAGGACTAACCTCTCCTGTAAAAGCACCGTTATCTTCAAAGTGCATGTTTTGCGCACTTATTTTAACATTGCTGCCTTTTGCTTGCTCTACTAAAGACGCCAAATAAGGAAATGGTGCACAAACAATTGCTTCTACTTGATCAGTTGCTGGAATTTTGTTCTTTACTTCAGTAACAAATTGCGTTGCTTCTGCAAGTGTTTTATTCATTTTCCAGTTACCAGCTATTATATTCTTGCGCATGTTCTCACCTCTACATTTATCATTTTCATTACTTATTACTTAATGCCGCAACCCCTGGCAAAGTCTTACCTTCCATAAATTCTAAAGAAGCCCCTCCGCCAGTAGATACATGATCCATTTTTTCAGCTAAATCAAACTTCTCTACTGCAGCTGCCGAGTCTCCTCCACCAATTACGGTATAACCATCTGTATTTGCCAATGCTTCGGCAACAGCTTTCGTACCATTGGCAAATGCATTCAACTCAAATACTCCCATAGGGCCATTCCAAATTATGAGCTTCGAATCTTTTACGATTTGACTGTATTTTGCCCTCGTTTCGGGACCAATATCAAGTGCTTCCCAATCAGCAGGAATCTCAGAAATAGGCACTATCTTCGTATTAGCACTCTCGGAAAAGTCATCTGCAACAACGACATCGATTGGTAATACAAAATTAACACCTTTTTCTTCTGCTTTTTTCATAAACTCTTTTGCTAACTCAATTTTATCTTCTTCTAATAATGACTTCCCGATTTCATACCCTTGGGCTTTAACAAAAGTATAGGCAAGACCGCCACCGACAATAAGATTGTCAACTTTATCTAAAAGATTATCGATAACACCAATTTTATCCTTAACCTTTGCACCACCAATGATGGCTGTAAAAGGACGATCTGGATTTTCTAGTGCTTTACCTAATACAGATAATTCTTTCTCCATCAGAAAACCAGCTGCAGATGGAAGCTTTTCAGCAATACCTGCAGTAGATGCATGTGCACGGTGAGCGGCACCGAATGCATCATTTACATAAATATCTGCCATGTTAGCAAATGCATCCGCTAAAGTTGGGTCATTCTTCTCCTCGCCAGCCTCAAACCGAACATTTTCTAACAGTAAAATGCCACCAGCTTGAAGTTCAGAAATAGCTTCATCTACTTCTTTTCCATAAACGGAATCCGTTTTGGAAACCTCTTTTCCGATTAGGTCGCTTAAACGCTTCGCAACAGGATCAAGACGTAATTCTTCTACTACTTGGCCTTTTGGTCGACCAAGATGACTTGCTAAAATTACTTTTGCTCCATGTTCGGATAAATACTTGATGGTAGGTAATGCTGCTCTAATTCTTGTATCGTCTGTCACTTCTCCATCTTTCATCGGTACATTAAAATCAACTCGACAAAAAACCTTCTTCCCATTAAGGTCAAGATCCTGTATTGTCTTCTTATTCACTTCGATTTACCTCCCAACATTATGTAAGCATTACTTGATAGGTTTCCCTTAAGTTACGTCCATACTCATTTTATAAAAAGCCTTAAAGGAATGGAAGTAATACCTTGCGACAAACATGAGAAAAGGAGGAGAATTTGCTCCTCCGCCTTTTCACTAATTCATCTTTATATTATAGACCTTTTTGTCCCATGTATGAAGCTAAGTCAACAACACGAGTAGAATAACCCATTTCGTTGTCATACCATGAAAGAACTTTTACTAGGTTACCTTCCATAACCATAGTAGATAGGCCATCAAGGATAGAAGAGTGAGTGTTTCCAACAATATCACTTGATACTAGAGGAGCTTCGCTGTATTCAAAGATACCTTTAAGTTCACCTTCTGCAGCCTCTTTAAATGCTTGGTTCACTTCTTCAGCTGTAACTTCTTTTTCAAGTTCTGCCACTAAATCAACCATTGATCCATCTGGAACTGGAACACGTACTGCCATACCATTTAATTTACCTTTTAATTCAGGTAATACTAGAGCAACTGCTTTAGCTGCACCAGTAGTAGTTGGAATAATGTTTTCAGCAGCCGCACGTGCACGACGATAATCTTTATGTGGTAAATCTAAAATTTGTTGGTCATTTGTATACGCGTGAACAGTTGTCATTAAACCACGCTTCACACCAAATTTATCATTTAATACTTTAGCAAATGGAGCTAAACAGTTTGTAGTACAAGATGCGTTAGAAACGATATGGTGCGTGCTAGGATCATATTGATCATGGTTAACACCCATAACTACTGTAAGGTCTTCATTTTTTGCAGGAGCTGAAATAATTACCTTTTTCGCACCAGCATCAATATGTTTTTGAGAAGAATCACGGTCTACAAAACGACCAGTAGATTCAACAACAACTTCAACACCTAACTCTCCCCATGGAAGATTAGCTGGGTCACGCTCAGCAAGAACTTTTATCTCTTTTCCATTTACAACAATATTGGAACCATTAACGGTAATTTCTTCTTCCAATACGCCATGAACAGAATCATATTTTAATAAATGTGCTAGCATATTTGCATCTGTTAAATCGTTTACTGCTACGATTTCGACATCATCTCTTTTTAAAGCTTGACGAAATACATTACGTCCAATACGTCCAAAACCATTAATACCAACTTTTACTGTCATAGTATATTCCTCCTAAAAATTCTCTAATCTTAAAAATTATTTTAAAGGGAAGCATCCCTTAAAATCTGGTGTGCTGCTGCTTCATCCGTGATTAGCATCGTACTTTTACCATGCTTGAAGTAGGATTGGATTGCTTTTGCCTTAGATTGTCCACCAGCAACGGTAATCACATTATCCATTTTCTCTAAATCTTCTAGCTGTAAACCAACTGTACGAACCTTGTGGACGACATTACCCTCTTGATCGAAATAATACCCAAATGCTTCGCTAACCGCCTTTTTTTCTACTAAATGCTGGATAACTTCATCAGGTGTCTTCCGGCGTTTCGCCATTGTGATTGCATCACCGATACCATGTAGAACGATATCAGCATTACGTATCAACTCTAAAATCTCGATGACTGAAGGCTCTTTAATCATATTTTGATAAGATGTTTCACTTATCGGATCTGGGACATATAGCAATCGATAATTTCCTTGTGCTTTTCGAGACATTTGTGAAGCAATCGTGTTTGCTTGATTTTCGACCTCTTCACCAATACCACCACGGGCAGGAACAAATAAGTAGTTGCTTGCCTTTTCTAATGGTGTCATGACACTTGCAATAGAGGCCATGGTTGTTCCTCCAGTTACTGCTATGGTCGAATTTCGTCGAATGATTTGCTTCAGATAGGCAACACAAGCTTTCCCCATCTCTTGCTTAATCCATTCATGCTCATCACTATTACCTGGGACAATTACAACATTCTCTACTTGTAATGTTTCCTTAATTTCTTTTTCTAAAACACTTAGTTCTGTTATTTCATTCATTACTTGTGCTAACTGATCGAGTAACATTTTCCCTTGTTCAGTAATAAGCATTCCCTTAGTAGTGACTTCTAATAATCCTTGTTCATGTAAAAAATCAATTTCACTTCGAACTTGTCTTTCCGTTAATGCACTACTTTCAGCTAGCCCCCTTCTTCCTATCGGTTGATAAAGGTTCACACTGTGTAAAAGAGAATATCTAGTTCGCATTACTTCCAACAAATCAGGTATTAGTACTTTTTGCAAATCGATCAATGCCTTCATGACATTTCTCCTTTGAATATCGGGAGCGAAAATGTCCCACCGCTATAAAATGTGTCCCACATGTCCCAAAAAAAATCACATAGATGACTATGTATAGTAGTATCTTACCACATTGTTAAAAATATACAAAGAAAATAGCTCTATCTTTTTCTTATTGGAAGATTATCTTCGATCGTTCGTTGTAACGTACCATAGTCAACATGTTCACAATCAAGTTCAATGTCTTTAATAGTAATTACTGGAATTAATAAATGGTATTTTTCCAGCCAGTCATCATTCGTATATATATCTCGTTTTTCTATCTTGAATTCATAATCCTGCTGGAACATTCCTAACAATGTCTCTGCATCATCACAAAGTGAACAATTTTCTTTTGTATAAAAATATACTTTATCCATTTTAATCACCTACTTTAGTTATCTAGTGCTAGTATACAAAAGTAGCTCGTACTTAAGCAATTTTGATGGTTAGTCCTTTCCGTTATGATCTTCTTGCAATATTTGAATAATATCCCTAATATATAAATAGAAGTTGAAATATTCAATAATCACCTAATTGTTTAAGATATCTTGTAAATATACTAAGGTTTCAAATTGGATTAAAGGAGGAATAACAATGGGTTTTCTAAGTGGAATCATGGGTAATGCATCAACAGTCAAGAAAGAGGAAGTACAAAAAGAAATTGGTGACTTACTTGCAAATGGAGAAGAAATCGATGTAGCTTTCAAATTAATAAGAGATTTAATTGTATTTACAGATAGCAGGCTGATATTGGTGGATAAGCAAGGGCTAACCGGTAAAAAGACAGAATATCACTCTATACCATACAAAAGCATTTCCCACTTCAGTGTGGAATCCGCAGGACATTTTGACTTAGATGCTGAGTTAAAAATTTGGATTTCAGGTGCGGAGCTTCCAGCTATACAGAAGCAATTTAAAAAAGATAAAAGCATTTATGATGTTCAAAAAGTATTAGCAACTGTATGTAAATAAGTACATTTATAACTTGATAATCTACAAATCATAAATTCTTAAAAAAACAAGAACAAATGTAGAAAAAAATTTAACACTGAATTTATTTTTTACTTTTAATCAGTAACTTATGATTGAAACTAATACTCATGCCTATTTTTTATGATTTTAATATGTAATGAAATACATGATGACAGCAAGGTAAAGTCCTTGCTGTTATTTTTTATAAAAAACTTTTGAAAACTTGTGATATGAACAGTTATTTGGTTATTTTACGAATAACGATAATTTCCCTAACCAGAGTGAACAGCAAATTTAGGAAATTATTTCAATACATACATGATTTCCCACATGCACATAGTTTCCATTCCTAATCCTCTACATCATGCTTTTCGTTTAACAACTACATCCTTGATTTTCCGATTAACTTTTTACATCTTTTTCTTCAAATAATACATATCGCTGTTCCCAGTCCATCCTTTTACAATCTCAGATGATATGAATTAGAAAGAACTCAATAAAATAGACATCTTTCTTCCCATAGATAATACAAAAAATATGCTAATTTAGTAGAATATATAACCAGCCAATATGATGACTTTTGAATACTTTAACTAATAAGTGAATAGGAAAGGAGGTGATATGGATGAGTAGAGTATGGAGAAACAATGATTTCGATACTAATCCATCACGCTCCAGAAATGAAGTAGAAAATAGAGTAGAAAATGAACTAGATGCAAGGTTGGATAACGATCTCGACAATGATAATGATATTGATGTTCGAGACAAAAATACCAATATTGCAAAAGTAATTAGAAGTGGTAACGCCCGAGTTGATCTGGATGTAAGAGTAGATAGTGAATCACGCTCAAGAGTTAGGTCAAGAGCCGAAGCAGAACAAGACCAAGATCAGGAGCAGAATCAGAGGCAGAGACAGAGAGAGAGCGAGCGTGAGAGGGAACGTAGGCACGAGAGGGACCGAGACTAATTCCGCATTGGAAGGATATTAGCTCCGGCTAGTATCCTTCTATTTTTAAGCAAAGGAGAAGATTTGCATGCATGATCGGTTTATTAAACATGAAGATAACGCAACTGTTGGAAAAAGCGGTAATTCTGATGTCGATATCACAATAGACATTGATACAACTGCAATTGCTTATGCTATGTTATGTTCTCTTTATGCCACTAATCGTCTAAATAGTAAAGAATTCGATTTAGCAATAAGAAAATTCGATTCTTTGATGGAGAGAAAAGAGAGAAGACCTATAAAATATAACAATGACGCGAGTTCACCAAAATTATATAATATACCGTCAAATAACCGTAGAAGAAGCTAAACTTTAGCGTCATTAATTTAATGACGCTCGCTTCTTCTTCGTATTTTCAAACAATTCTTACCACACCTCGCTATAGCCCAAATCACATTTCTTAGGATAACTATTGTTTCTTTACTTGGTTCACCTATTTCCTTGCAATGAAGAAATATATTCCAACGCTCTTTTATATATTTGAAAAAAATAGATTGCATTAATTTCTTTGCAATAATAAGTAGTAAAAGAATTAAATCCTTAAGTTTGGAAAATATAAAGAAAATAAAAGTTCCAAAGATGAGGTATTTTAAATGATACTCTCCATAGCCCTTTTACTAACTGTACTATTAACTATTCTCGCGTTTCGCACAAAAAGTCTCCATAAAATTGAAGTAATTGTACTAATAGTGTTTATCTCTAACATCGTAAATAATGTGTATAGTATGTGGGGTTTAAACCTTAACCATATAAAAACTTCAGATAGAATGGAAGAATTTATTTCATTTGTATTAGTTTCAGCAGCAATGATGCCCGCACTCATAACTTGTATGCTTGGGATTATTTTATCCATTCGTACACTAGTTTGGAAATATTTGTTTATCATAATAAGCCCTTTTTTGCTCATTCTTATAGAATATCTTGCTGATGTCGTAGGAATAATTGAGCACTACCAAATGTCAATATGGGACTCACTTATCGTTTGGACTTCCGTACTTCTTATTGCATATATATTTCGAAGTTTTTTCTATTCACTATTGAAGGGAGTTTAAATAGATTATGTTATTCCTTCCTATCCATTTTGATGAAAATGAGTGGTTTGTCATCATGGCTCTTTTTTTATTAACTTTGGGATTAATTATTTTTCGTAATGTTCTATCTTCAGCTGTGATTGTAGCAGTATTAATTTATTTTGCTACGATAGGAAAATGGACCGATTATGTTGTAGGTATTAAGTTTCAACATTATCTTGCTTTAGATACGTTCAAGCAAGATTTATTTGACTGGCTATGTCTGGAAATAGCATACCCGTTAATTGGTTATTTTTTTGTGAATTTCTTAGCTAGTTGGAAGTTAAAAGGTATGTTCACCATTCTCTATATATTTCTATGGTCAATTTTACTAGTTTTCTCGGAATGGATCGCTTCATTATTCAACGTATTTATTTATATTAGATGGAATTTGCTATATTCCTTTATTGTTTATTTTTCTGTGCTATCGTTATGTATTCTCTATCTAAAATTAATCCAGCGAGTTTATTGTAGTTCTTTACAGAAATAGCCTGTAGTTTTAACCTAATCTATAGATAATTTTTAATCATAGGTTTAGTCCTTTAAGGATAATAAATTAGAAAAGCTGGGTAGCTACTAGTGATATTACTTACTTGTATTAATAAAATTAATTTAAATGGAATAGGGTACATAAATTTTACAAGAAGTAAATGAGCAAGTGGTTTTCAGTGATCCTGGCTTTTCTAGAATAAACAGCACTCTAAAGTTGCCATTAATATATTTAGCAGAATTTCGATATTGGAGGTCCTCTTTTATTTAAAACTCTTCTCCTACTCCAAACTCATCCCACTTACCTTTGCCCTGATATGTATTACTTTGTTTCTCCATGTTCCTACAAAAAGGTTATTTAAGCATTATCTTAAAAGGCATCAACATAGACATAAAAGGAGTGTTTCTCTGCACTTTCTAAGAGGAAAAAGTACCGCATCGAGGGCGATTCAATAATTCATATATATTTTAATTGCTTCTTTCATTTTTAATGAAAGCTTATAAACCCTTACTTTTATGTCAATTATTTTAATAAAGAATAAACAAAGGAGTTTTCTATTATGCGTTCAACGTTTGTTGGATCTTTCCTTCTAGGAATTGGAACAATCGGAATGATGGATGGTATTGTTTTCCACCAAATTTTACAATGGCATAGTATTTATATGCACACGAATAGGTTTAACCAAATAGTCAGTGATGGCCTGTTTCATTTAATTGTTACAATTGTTATTTTTATTGGTGCAGTTATCTTATGGAAAAGTGATCCATCAGATTCAAAAAATAATAACTTTACCTTTTTAAGTGGATTATTTCTTGGTGCAGGTATATTTAATTTTATAGAAGGTATCTTAAACCACCATATTCTACAAATACACCATGTGAAACCAGGTCCAAATCAATTTTTATACGACATTCTATTTGACGTCACTGGGATTATTATAATTATTATTGGACTGCTTTTTATGAAAATCAGTTCAGCAAAAGGCTAAATATAAAGCATATACCACTAAGATATTAAAAGTGTTCATCTCTAATTTGATCTAGAAAATGAATCAGTCTGATTGATTTACTAAAATCACTACTGAATAATAACGATTTTTTGGTAAATGAATAATGCTCCTCAAATTAGTTCGAACTCCAAAAAGGTAAAAATGCAATTTTTTAAATCCTAACTATAAAGGTAGCTTTTAGTCTATCTGTACATGCAGACCTAAGAAGAAAAAATCAATCACTTAAAAATCTTTTAATATTATTTCTTTTACTTTTTCTAAGACTACTTCTCTATTCATCTACTACTATCGTCTTTATTATACGAAACACCTTTATTTACAAATTGGGAAAGTTCACCTCTAAAACTCCATAAGAACTTTTCTAATTTTTCCTAAAGTAGAAAAGCTCCAGAACCTATTACCTCAGACGAGGCTTTACTTAATTTCATACGATTATGATAATGTTCTTAAATAAATATAGGGGGAAACTTTATACATATTTGTTCGTATTAATAGATAAGGATAGTTTAAATTGGGGGGATTATTGTGTCTATACCATATGAAATTATCATTTTATCACTTATAGTAGGACTTATTGTTTCTTTAATTTTTTCGTTAATTTTCAAGAACAAAGAAAAGAAAGATAGTGGTTTTGTATTTTTTTACGATAGATTGACATATAGAAGGAAAATGATTCGAACCCTATGGTTGTTTCCAGTGCTAGTTATTTTAATTTTCGCTATAAACTTATTGGCTAGTTTCGATTTTAAGGAAACTCTTATTGTTTCAGTTTTCTTCTTAATTCTTTTTCTAATACAATTGATTTATAACTATACCAAGTGGAAAAAACATGAAAAGTAAGACCTGCATAAGCATAATAATATTCCTTTCCTTTGGATTAATAACTGTTATTGTATTAAAACCTAAAACAGGAAGATACCTCTGCAATAGTAGAGGCAAACAAGGAATTTGAAACACTAAAAAAAGAGTTCAGGAATTAACTAGTACTGAAAAAGAGAATCAAGAAATAAAACAGCAAATTTCAGTTAGTGATCAGGAAAATAAGATGTTAAAAGAAACTCTCACAGCACCAACTATTTATACAACTCTACTAAATAGTGCTGAAATTGACGGATTTTTACTGAAGCTGCATATGATTCCTATAACATCTAATATTTGTCAGGACTGCCAAAATGGCTATGAATTAAGTGGGACTAGCAACTTCCAAAACTATCGTTAAAAATGTTCCAATCTATTTACTAGATGAGTCAAATTTTTTTTGAGGTAGAATGGAAACACTTGGTTAACCTTGAGCGGAGCCCATTATTACTAATGTTGTTTGAAACAGATAATGGGATTTTATTCATAAGGGAGGAATATCATCCGCTGCAACTTGAAAGTAGGGAAGAGCAAAAAGAATTATTTAAATTTTGGTAGTATTAGTTGAATATAAACCTTACATAGCTTTAGTTAGTATCGAATAGAAAAGTATTATTTTACGTAATACTCCAATTAACAATGTTCTATTTGCTAATCAATATCTATAGTCATTCTCCTAAGTGCATAAAATTTAATAAAGAGACTGTCTTCAAAAGCTTATTTTATTTTTGGAGCAGTCTCTTTGGTTAATAAAGCATTTCTATGGAATAACTACAAAATTTCACCAATAAACAATCTTCTATAACAATATACTTGAGGTCGGAGAGATGATATTGAAGTTATTTTTTTCAATCTGTTTCAATAAATGAAATATCCTAGGATAGTAATATTACTTCTGAATATACAATACTAATTAATCACTGCTAGAAGAGTTCAAGAATTCTCTACCGTTTGATATTAAGATTCCAATTTCTTCTTTTTCATGTTCAATCCCCTAAGTGCTTTTTCAGCATAAAATACAGTATAATTTTCACACTGAGTTAGGGAAGTTCTATGTCCCCATTTTAACTAAATTTTTTTCTTCTCAAAAATTAATATGGCAGTATTAAATATTTTTTCTGAACCGAAAGATCCTCCTTGAAAAACGGAGTTGAACTTAATGTCTTTTAAAGTAACAGCATTTTTAGTTTCGTTGGAAATAACCTTATTCATTTCTTCTTCAAGGTCATAAGTATTTTCAGCATATACAACTCTAGTAAACGTCAAATAAATCACCCCCTGTCTACATATTTCGACAAGGGTAGCAAAAATCCTGCTGGATTATATATAAGTACACCCTACACGGTGTGGATTAAATCTTGACTTCCTTCTGAAATAAATTGGTTTATTTCGGAACCCAAAGGTTTGCAATTGGGTATTTTTGCAGAAAAATAGCAAGGGAAGAAATCACTTTCTAACCCTTGCTACATTTGACTTCAACGACGCGCCCAGAGGGATTCGAACCCCAGGCAAACCTGGTACCGGAAACCAATCGAGCCTATTTCACCACATTTTAAACCGCTATAATTATTACTTTGTATCTATTAATCTACTAATAAATGTTAGTTCTTTTCAAATCGTGTTTGCAATTTTGTTAGCAATCCATTAAGTTTTATCATCCATTAACATATACCAAAAATAGCAATAGACTACAGATTTTTTTGCAAAACCACCACAGCGAAACACATTATGATAACTTTAATTGAAGTACCTATTTATATATGTTGAAGTTTCCGATTGTATAGTAAATAATTAAAAATTCAATTGACATCGATTATTCCAATCATTTATAAATTTATTAGCTATTTTTGTTATGGATTGAGGAAAGTTTCCTGCGCTTACTCTAATTTCAAATAATATTTACAGACTTTTACTAACAACTTTCCATAAATTCAGCATGTCCATTTTGGTATCCTATAAAAAACTGAAATGGAGTAATATTAATGAGTTATGGAGACGATGTCCTGTTAGATGAATTATTAAATCCTTTTCATCGACCAGGGCAAGTCTGGTATGATACAAAACCGGAAGAGGAAAAGGAAGACAAAAATGAAGCCTTAGAAAATACTCTAGTGCGGGATTAAGAAATTGAATTTGAACAACAAAAAAGCGAATCATTCTGGATCCGCTTTTTTTAAGAGGTTTCTATTTTGTTCATATTTTTTAATGTCATCTTCCAGGTATAAAGGTAATGAGTCGTTATGCACCTTTATCACCACTGGTGGAAAATCTTCATGCCTTAATTCCCAATTCTTTACAACTTGCCTGGATACATCCCACCTAGTAGCTAAATCCGCCTTAGAGTATAGCTTTGGAATGTTCATTCTATCCCTCTTTTCTGTTTTTAATCGTGATAGTAAGTGCTGCAATAGAGACTACCAAGGCGACTGCAGATATTATAATAGCTACTGTTAGCATTTTATCCCCCCTTATTTTCTATGGTATATATTAAGTCATCATGTTATAATTTAAGAAGAAGGGGAGGTGCAACTCCCCTTCTTCTTATTTTTTCTTTTTCTTTCGTTTTGGTTTTTCTGTATAACCGCAGTGATTAGATTTAGTGTGGCAATCGCTAAGTTTTTCACTGCGGTTATTATTATGATGACTTCCATTCGCTATCTCCATTTCTTTAATTTAATTATACTATTTTCCGTTTACGTCGTAAACACTTTATTCAAAAAAATAATAATATATTTGCAAATTAAAAGCCCTCTCATCATAGAGGGCTAATCTATTTGTACATCGACTATATATTAAGATTTGTTAGTATTTATTTTATTACTTTTTGATTATAGCACCTGTTTCTGGTCCTACATAGATATTTATCCTTCCGACATCTTAAGTTTATTAATGTCACTTATAGTTTTGCCACTTTATTGCAACTGGAATCCTGCAACGAGGACATTTGTAATCTTCGCGATCTTGATAAACAATAGTCTTTTTCTCGCAATTAGGACACGTGACCTTGTATGTTTTAAATTTACCTGGAGCAAACGGGTAAACCGCTATCGGTATTGCTATAGTAAATAACGGTAATGCGAAAAAAAATCCAATAATCGTTAACGACATTATTAATCCTGTGAGAATCAAAAACAATGCCACTAACGGCATGTAAATCATCGCTGGAATACGCCATAACCAGTGTATTTTCTTCGGCTTTTTCTTCGTAACTTCAATGGTCACATATTCGTATGCTTGCGACATGACAACGACTCCTCTCTCTATATTCCTATGTATATTTTCGCATATAGTTTGAAGTTAAGCAAATTACAAAAGATTAAAAAAATATTATCCGTTTAGGGAGGCGTATATTTATTTAATTACTGCTCCGGTACTAGGATGTACATAGATATTTACCTTACCAATATCTTTAGTCTGAATGGTTACAACATTAGCTTGAGGTTTTCCAAGCACCTCATATTGTAATCCACCAAACTTTTTCGGGTTTAAGAAGCCCTTCTCATTACCTTTGACTGGTGCAACTTTAGTTGGGTAAACACGCCAACTTGATGCAGTTTTTGGTAGGTAAAGGGTTTCCTTTTTATTTGTACCAGGTAGTTTAATTCTTTGCCCTAGAAAAATTAGATCTCGATTTTCTAAGTTATTCAATTTTACTAAAGCATCGACAGTCGTATTATGGTCTCTTGCATTCCGAGTTAATGTATCACCTGTTCTAACTACATAAATACCACTATCATCTACCACTTGCTTATCTTCATTGTAATAATCCTTAACATATTGAGTAGGGTCCAATGTTCTTGTTTTGGGATTATCTACCCAACCTAATGATGGACTAGACTTCTTTCTAATCTCGTAATGTAAATGAGAGCCAGTTACTCTTACACCTGTAGCGCCCTGTTTACCGATAATGTCACCTTGCTTAACAGTTTGTCCTTTTTTTAACAGACACACTAGCAAGATGAGCATAGACATGACCTCGCTTATTTTTGTCCTCAATGACAACAACATTACCATAACCACCGACACCAGTACCAGATACTCCATTACCAGTATAAAGTACCTTACCAAGTACAAATGCACCAATCGGTGCTTGATGACTTTTAACTAGATCAATCCCATCATGGAAAGTATTTTTTTGACCTGTGACTGGGTCTGTTCGGTTCCCGTATGGACTTGTAACTCGTTCGAATGGCATTATACCGCCTCCTATTATTTAGTAACGATCTTACTTTGGTGCAAAGTACCTCCGGCATAAAAAACACCTGCTAACAATCCTAAAATCAAGGATGCTACAGGCAAGTAATTTTTGATACACCAAGGTGGCAAACGCTCTTCAATATCATCTAGGTTTTGTTATGACAATATCGTATTTTGTGCTGAATCCCTTAAGGGTTTCATTTTGAGCATCTATTGTTTTATATAACTGTTTGGCACATTTGTTTGATTCCTTCCTACAGAATAGAAAAGCCAAACAAAAAGGACCGCAAAAGGCCCTAGTGTGAGAGAATATTGAATTAATGTTTCATCCATGACTGACCCCCACTTTTTGACATAATAAAAAGCACCTCATTTGAGATGCCTTTTAGAACAATTAACCTTTTTTATTAATTTCTCTTTCCTTCCAACTACCTACTATTTGCCTATTAGATACATCAGCTGCTGTAATTAACGCCACTTTATACCCTTCGACTTCATCAATAAACTGATTTCCTATTTTACATAACCATTCATGAATATTTATATTTCGAAGGCCAGTACTTTCAACCCTTAAAGCAAGAATGGTAACTCTTAACTCCAAAACGTTTGAGGCATTCCCTCGAATAACAACAGCTTCATATGGTCCATTAGGTTTAATACTACTACGATTTTTCTGCAATTTTATCTCTCCTTAAAGTATTCTTATATATAATATAAGAGTTAGGACAGATATAACTTATAAATACAGCAAAAACTTTTCGACATATACTGCAAATTTCCCTACTCTTTTTAGGTACGTTGGATCTAGGTAAATTTTAACTCCATCTGGGTTAAGTAACACATCAAATTCAATATACTCTATAAGAACCTGTGGACCATGGTAATGATATAAGGATTCGAAGGTCAACTAAACAAAAGGAATGGCAGCTATTTGGACATGAGCTAGGTCATTCTCTTAGACATTGTGGACATCAATTGAAAATGCATCCTTTATTTAAGGAATTACAAGAATACCAGGCTAATTATTTCGCTTATCATTTTTGCATACCCACTTTTATGTTGGACAAGCTCATAAATTATACAGTTAAAGATATTATGGCTCTATTTAATGTTGAAAATGATTTTGCCTTAAGACGATTAGAAATGCACAAAGGTAAATTTCTGATAGGGGGATTAATTTCGTGAGAGGACATATTACAAAAAGGGGTAATAAGTACGCTATTGTAGTTGATGTTGGTCGGGACCATAAAAACAGACGTAAACAAAAGTAGTTCAGTGGATATGAAAAGAAAAAAGATGCAGAAAAAGACCTTCCTAGAATCATAGCTCTCTAGATAAAGGATTTATAAATCCAGAGGATATGACACCGGAGGAATACTTTAATCAATGGTTTCCCCCAAAAAAAAGTACAGTTGCACCTGGTACCTATGAACATCATGAATCGTACATGAAAAAACACATTATTCCAGATTTAGGCAGTTGGAAAATAAACAAATTAGAGCATCATCATATAGAATCCTTTTTAAATGAACTCTATCATACAAAGTTGCCAAATAGCGATAAAAATATTTCACAACGAACAAGAAAGCATATTTATAGAATTCTATCAAGTGCTTTAAAAGCTGGAAGGCGATATGGCATCAAAGAATGTATTTTGGATGATATAGGGGCTCCTAAGGTAGATCGAAAAGAAATTGAATACTGGACCGAGGATGAAGTTCGATTATTCATGAGTAATCTTAAAAGCAAGAACCATGCCATGCCAATTATTCTTGCCTTAGCTACAGGTATGTGTCGTGGTGAAATATTAGGTTTAAGATGGTCTCATGTTGATTTTGATAAAAATAAAATATCTGTTAATCAACAATTAAAAAAAGACGATAATGAAAAATGGGACCTGTCTCCACAACTTAAAACCTCAACTAGCTACCGAACTATAGACATCGATGATGACACCATCGAATTGCTAAAAAACCATAAGAGCAACAAGAAAAGGGTAAAATGAAATGCAGTCCAGATTTTGAGGAAAACAATCTAGTATGTTGCACTTCAACGTATGGTGTTATAAGACCAACCTATTTAAGGACTGTATCTAATCGCACGATTGAAAAAAGTGGTGTAAAAAGAATTAGCTTCCATGGTTTACGGCACACTCACGCAACTTTATTATTGAGAGCTGGCATTCATCCGAAAGTTGTTCAGGAAAGATTAGGTCATAGATCAATACAAACAACTTTAGATACTTATTCACATGTTATTCCAGGTATACAAGAAATAGCTGCAACAAGTATTCAAGCTTCACTTTATGTAAAGAAAGAAATAGTTCCTGATAATGTCGTTTCAATCAGTAAAAAATAACTTTTAAAAATTACTTCGAAACTCGAAGGTTTGCATTCCGTTTGCAATTGGGTATTTTTGCAGAAAAATAGCAAGGGTAGAAATCACCTTCTAACCCTTGCTACTCTTGATTTTCAAAGACGCGCCCAGAGGGATTCGAACCCCCGGCAAACCTGGTACCGGAAACCAGTGCTCTATCCAGCTGAGCTATGGGCGCAAGATATGATTTTTATATCATCCATTACTTGGACACATAGGCTATTATAACGCCTACAGATTGATTTAACAAGTATTTTCAGTGCAAAAAGGTTTAATTCATCATGCTTCCGGGCAAGATGTATTATGTGTTTTTTGAAAAATATGACTGCAATATTCGTCGAATGTTTTTGTTTGACCTTCATTGACCATTAGTATATGATGATATTATCCAAAGATTGGATATATCTTTAGAATAGAATTAAGGAGGAATTCCAATGAATTTAATCCCTACAGTTATTGAACAAACAAACCGTGGTGAGCGCGCATATGATATCTATTCTCGTTTATTAAAAGACAGAGTTATTATGCTAGGAAGTGCCATTGATGATAATGTAGCAAATTCAATCGTTGCTCAGCTACTATTCCTAGAAGCAGAAGATTCAGGGAAAGATATCTCACTTTATATTAACTCACCTGGTGGGTCTATTACAGCAGGTATGGCAATTTATGATACAATGCAATATATTAAATCAGACGTATCAACAATTTGTACTGGTATGGCTGCATCAATGGGTGCTTTCCTACTTGCAGCTGGTGCAAAGGGTAAACGTTATGCTTTACCAAATAGTGAAGTAATGATTCACCAACCATTAGGTGGAACACAGGGGCAAGCTACAGATATCGAAATTCATGCAAGACGTATATTACAAATGAGAGAAAACCTAAACAAAATTCTTTCTGAACGTACTGGTCAACCAATTGAGGTAATCAACCGTGACACAGAGCGTGATAATTTCATGACTGCAGCAGGTGCTGTAGAATATGGATTAATTGACAAAGTATTAGAACGTAAGCCAGATTAAAACATACTTAATTGCTAAGAGGATGAATGATTAGTTCATCCTCTTTATTTATTATATTTATAATTGTTATCTATTTCACAAATGGGAATACTATTAATTTCTTTTCGTCACAAATGATGTCAAATGATTTAATGCTATTTCCTCATCGGATCCATCTGCAATAAGTTTAATTGATTCGCCAGTTGTAATTGCTAAGCTCATTAGTCCCATAATGCTTTTTGCATTTACTCGTTTACCATTTTTCTCTAAAAATAAATGCGCACTATAGCGGTTCGCTTCCTGCACAAATTGTGCAGCTGGTCTTGCTTGTAACCCTGTCTCAAGCTCAACTGTGACAACCCTCTCAACCATTGTCTCCTCATCCTCCTCAAAATTAAAGCGGTAACATTTTATTTTTTACTAAAAAAATGTAAAAAAATATCCATGATAAACTATTATACCATGGATTCTGAAAATTAGAAGTAAAGTTATGATAAAATTTCGCCTTGTTTAATTTTTTCTGCAAATTCATCAATTTTCTTTAAACGATGATTAATTCCCGACTTTGATATTTTTCCACTTGATACAAGCTCGCCTAACTCCTTCAAGGAAACATCCTCATGCTGTACTCGTAAAATTGCGACCTCTCGTAGCTTTTCTGGTAGCGACTCAAGTCCTACTGTTCGTTCAATTAGTTTTATATTTTCAATTTGGCGAAAGGCTGCACCAATTGTTTTATTCAAATTTGCCGTTTCACAATTAACAAGTCTATTTACAGAGTTTCGCATATCTCGAACAATCCGAACATCCTCAAATTTAAATAGTGCATTATGTGCACCAATAATATTTAAAAACTCCGTTATTCTCTCCGCTTCCTTCATATATACAATATAGCCTTTTTTTCGCTCCAAAACTCTTGACCGTAAATCAAATGTATTCAGTAATTCACATAATGCCTGATTATGGTCTTCATTAGAATTAAAGATCTCTAAATGATAGGAAGAGGTTTCTGGATTATTAATGGACCCTCCCGCAAGAAAAGCTCCACGAAGATAAGCTCTCTTACAGCAATCCTTTTCTACAAACTGTTCCGGTATTCCACGAAAAAAAGAATATCCGTCCTTCATGATTCCTAGCTCTGTTAATATCCCTTGGACATTTTGTTTTAACCGAACGATATATACATTATTTTTCTTTAGCTTCATTTTCTTTCGTACTAAAAGTTCCACAGGAGTAAGAGAGAAACCAGCCTTAAGTAATGTATAGATACGTCTTGCTATAGCTGCGTTTTCTGTTTGGATATCTAACGTATACTGCATTTGCGATACCGAAATGGTTCCGTTCATCCTTATTAATGCAGCTAGCTCCGCATTCGAGCAACAAGGACCTGACTCCACAGTTGTTAATTCCTTTTTAATCTCTGAAGCAAAGGACATGATACTCCCCCCTTCATTTTATTTCGCAATCAAAGAATATAGTAATTTGGCAATCTTTCCTGTATCATGGCGTATGGTTGTTTTTGAATGATCAATAATATCCCCTTCAATAATTTGAAGCCCCATGTCTAATAATCTTTCAATATCATATTCAACAGGTTCCGAATTCTCCCCAGCATATCGATCACGAACTTTAGGATCGATTTTTTCACTGTGAACTACGATTGCATCGATAATATCTTCCCCTATATGATTTATGATAGCCTGAACATGGTCACCAGCAGAAAAATCGGTAGTTTCACCTGCTTGTGTCATTACATTACAAACATAAACTATTTTAGCTTTAGCACTACGTAATGCATCAGCTATTTGAGGAATAATTAAATTCGGCATGATACTAGTAAACAGACTCCCAGGAGAAATAACAATTAAATCTGCTCTTTCTATTGCAGTTAAAGCGTTTGGCAATGGTTTTACATCTGTAGGCTCTAAATATACTCGGTGTATTTCTTTACCTGCTAATGGGATATTGGATTCTCCTACCACAAATGATCCATCTGCCATTTCTGCTCGTAACGAAATATTTTCATTCGAGATTGGGTATATTTTACCTTTCACATTTAAAACTCTTGAGATTTCTTTAATCCCTGTATAAAAATCTCCAGTAATGGAAGTCATCGCGGCCAAAAGCAGGTTTCCAAGCGAGTGTCCCGATAACTCATTTCCAACTGAAAAGCGATGCTGAAAAAGCTGGATAAGCATTGGTTCAACCTCAGACATTGCTGCAATAACATTTCGAATATCTCCTGGTGCCGGTATAGCCATATCCTGCCGTAATCTTCCCGTACTACCACCATCATCTGCTACAGTTACTAGAGCCGTTAATTGAATCGGATAATTTTTTAATCCACGGAGTAGAACTGGCATCCCAGTTCCTCCTCCAATTACGACGATTCTTGGCTGGTTATTATCTGACATATTAATGGCCCTTTCTCTTATCAATGTCACGGTGACTAACATGTGTAATATAATTCGCTTCAGCAAGCTTTTTAGCAAAGTATTCCGCTAAAGCTACTGAACGATGCTGCCCCCCAGTACAACCGATAGCAACAACTAGCTGTGACTTTCCTTCTTTTTTATATTGTGGAAGCATGAACTGTAACAAATCAAGAACCTTCTCTTGGAACTTTTGTGTTTCAGACCATTTAAACACATAAGAAGAGACATCCTGATTAAGCCCTGTCAATGGTTGCAACTGAGTTACATAATGTGGATTAGGTAAAAACCGCACATCAAATACTAAATCAGCATCAATCGGTATTCCATATTTAAATCCAAAAGAAATCATATTAACGGAGAAAATCTCCTGTTTTTCCTCAGAATAATACTTGAGAATTTTCTCTCGAAGCTCACGTGGCTTTAAATTACTTGTATCAATAACCCGATGTGCACGGCCACGCATTTCATCTAACAATTTCCGTTCCTGCTTAATTCCTTTTAAAGGTAGGTCACCAACAGCTAATGGATGTGATCGTCTAGTTTCTTTATATCGGTTTACGAGCTTCTCATCATTTGCATCTAGAAATAAGATATGCTCCTCCAACCATTCTTCATCGCCTACTATATCAAGCGCTTCAAATAATGAATCAAAGAATTCACGTCCCCTTAGATCCATCACAAGCGCTACCTTGTGGATACTATTGGTAGAATCTCGCATCAGCTCAAGAAGCTTAGGTAATAAAGCAGGTGGTAAGTTATCCACACAGTAATAGCCTAAATCCTCAAAACTTTGAATTGCAACTGTCTTACCAGCACCAGACATACCAGTAATAATTACCATTTTTGTCTCTTGTTCAATATTTCCCATCTCCATCACCTCTTCATGGTTACCTATAATTATGCTAGATACGTGATATTCACCTACGAAAGGTGTACCATATTTAGATTGTGTCATTTATCCAAAATACTATATCTATTATACATGTAATTAATTTATTGCTACAAGGAAATGACTATACTTTCCTTTATTATAGAATTATGTAAAGCACATTGGATTCATGTAGATAATTTTCCTTTGCCAGCAACTTATTTTATAGAAGCAAAAAAATACGCAGATGCAATTACATCTGCGCCAATAACTAATCTATCTATTAAAAAGGGGGTCAATTAGTTATTTTTATTGTACTTCATTAATATTTCGTGCGTGTTACAGCTACGTTAAGATGCCTTTACTTTACTATTTTACTGCTTTTAGCTTATCATTTAGCTCTTCGATATAAGCAATAGCAGCTTCTGCAGCAATGGATCCATCACCTGTTGCAGTGACAATTTGTCTCAACTTTTTATCACGAATATCTCCCGCAGCAAAAATACCAGGAATACTAGTTTCCATATTTTCGTTTGTAATAATATATCCTTCTTTGTTCGTAATTCCAAGTGACTGGAAAGGCTCACTCAAAGGTACCATTCCAATGTATACAAAGACACCATCAGCTTGCTTTTCATATTCTTCACCAGTCTTAACATCCTTTAATGTTACGCTGGACACCTTACCCTCTGGACCATTTATTCTTTCCACGGTTGTATTCCAAATGAAGTCCACTTTTTCATTATCAAATGCACGTTGCTGAAGAATTTTTTGAGCACGAAGTTCATCACGTCGATGTATAATCGTAACCTTACGAGCAAACTTTGTTAAATAAACACCTTCTTCAACAGCGGAATCTCCACCACCAACAACAATCAATTCCTTCTCTTTAAAGAATGCTCCATCACATACGGCACAATAAGATACTCCACGTCCACCTAATTCCTCTTCACCAGAAATTCCTAATTTCTTGTATTGTGCACCAGTGGTTATAATAAGGGTTTTTGTCTTATAGACCTTACTACCTGCATTTACAATTTTATAGTCACCATAATCCTCAACACTCTTGATGTCACCATAGGCATACTGTGCACCAAACTTTTTCGCATGTTCAAACATTTTATTGGATAAATCAGGACCTAAAATATTATCAAATCCCGGATAGTTTTCTACATCTTCTGTATTAGCCATTTGTCCACCCGGAATACCGCGTTCAATCATTAATGTATCTAGATTTGCTCGTGATGCATAAACAGCAGCAGTCATACCTGCAGGACCTGCACCAGCGATAATCACATCATATATTTTTTCTTCGGACATGTTAACGCTCCTCTCCAAAACAATAAATACTTCCTATGTTTAGCGTATCGGATTTCCTATTTTACGTCTAACTTTCTGCTCATTAATGCCAGGGGCCTTCTTCCTCGGATAGCTTAGGATGTCGACGGCAGCCCTCTTCCCATAATGCAAGTGCCTTCGCTGGTTCACCCAATCGATAAGCAGTCATGCTATACCAGCGATAATAAGAAATATGACTTTTTACTACCCCTTTATCAAGCATTCGAAATCGAATATTTGCTTCCTTTAGAAAGCCTGTCCTAGCTAATGTAGTTGCTATTCTAAGCTTTTGCTGTTCGTGAATTGGATATATGTTTAGTAATGCTCGAATATGCCTTTGATATTCCTCATATTCCTGTATCTCAAAGTAAAATAGTGCGAGATTCGTATGACTATAAAGGTTATTAGGATCTTCCTCGAGCAACTCCAACTCTTTCTGAATGGCTTCTTCCCGTTTCCCAGTAAAGAATAAGGCATGTGTATACTCATGATGGGCTGTTTTATAATCTGGAAATAGAAGAATCATCTCTTCAAGTAGTACTAGTGCCTGATTCCATTCATTATTTTCTAAATGGTGGAATACAGTTTCCTGATAAACAAGAAGCTCATCCTCTTCATCAAGCTCCCAATCTTCCTCGTCATAATCATCTATTTCTATTAAATCCAATAATGTTTTTGCATCTTCGCTAAAATCACCATCTGGTTCTTTATCTAAATATGAAATAGCAAATTTCCTTGCATCATTTAGTAAACCTAAATGTGCATAATTGTTTGCTAGTAAATAGTAACAATCCACATATTGATCTCCTGTCGACTGAAGGACATTAGTCAATAGCTGATTTGCTTTATGATAAGCACCTGTTTCGGTGTAAATAATGGACATTTGACATTGATATAGAGGATTATTCGGCTCTGTATCGACTGCTTTTTTTAGCCACTTTAATGCAGTATCAAATCTTCTTTTACGAAATGATTCAACACCCTTCGCAAAATAAAAATCACCTGTTGGGATAAAAGGGATAACATTATTAGATTTTACTATCTTTTCATTTTTTTCTAGTTGCATGCTAATCCCCCTATTTTTTCACATATCGACAAAAGTATACCATATTTAATGGGGGAATTATATACTTATTCATTAGAAAAGCGAAAGGAGCCTAGTACGAAGGCATCTTTGAAATTTATATTTTGTACTACTTAACAAGGGTCTGACCCCAAAAACAAAGCAACTAATGCTGTTTTCAAGGACAAACCCTTCGTAAATAAATAGCCTATTTAGTTGGTGTAACTGCCTCATTCAACAGTAAATCAAGCTCATTACGATATTCTTCTTCCTGATTTTCATCCCATGCAAACTTCTTCTTCATATACGCAATAACAGGATTCTTATGCGTCTTCACCCAAGCAATATCGAAGAATAAAGCCCCAGTTCTGCGGATAAAGAAGTCCACTGGCTTATATACAAGCTCATGTTCTATTCCATAACAAAGCTGGGCAAATACGATTGGATCGATGCTTTCCGCTTCCGCTTCTTGCTTTCTTTCTGCATATATTTGATAAACCTTATCAACATTTGCTCCATACTTTTGGACAAGCTTTACGGCATTTTCTTCACTTATCCCTATTTCTTTCCCATAATCCGTTTTTTCTTGTTTAAATTTTACGAATCCCTGAGACCCTCCTACCTCACCACCAGAGATAGGTAAATTAACAGTTTCAGAAGGAGAATATAGAATTCCTTCTTCGCTCTTTAATTGATTAACCACTGTGTCGACTGCTTGTTCTGCCATTTTACGGTAACCAGTAAGCTTTCCACCAGCCATCGATATGAGTCCAGAATTGGATATAAATATTTCATCCTTCCGTGATATTTCACCAGGCTTTTTCCCTTCCTCAGCTATTAACGGCCGTAGTCCTGCCCAGCTAGACTCCACATCATCAGCCGTAATATTCAAGGAAGGAAACATATAGTTTATCGAACCTATAATATAATCCCGATCTTCAATTGTCATCGTTGGATGAGCGATGTCTCCTTTATAGCTCGTGTCCGTTGTACCTACATAAGTTTTTTGATCACGTGGTATAGCAAAAACCATTCTCCCATCAGGGGTATCAAAGTATATTGCCTGTTCTAATGGAAATCTCTCCTTATCAAATACAAGATGAACACCCTTAGTCAAGTGAAGATGCTTTCCTTGTTTAGAGCCGTCTATTTCACGAAGGTCATCCACCCAAGGACCACAAGCATTAACTATTTTTTTTGCAAAAATTTCATGCTTCTCGCCATTTGTTTGGTCCTCTACGACAACTCCAATTACTTTTTTATTCTCGCCATAGATAAATGATATTACCTTCATATAATTAAGAGCATGTGCACCTTTTTCAACCGCTTTTTTAATAACTTCAATCGTTAGCCTAGCATCATCTGTCTTATATTCCACATAATACCCTGCACCCTTTAGCCCTTCCTTTTTTATAAGTGGCTCCATTTTTAATGCTTTCTCAGGTGATAGCATTTTCCTACGCTCCTGACGTTTTACACCTGCCAAGAAATCATATACTCTTAATCCTATATTTGTGGTGAATGGTCCAAATGTGCCGCCTTTATGAAATGGTAAAAGCATCCATTCCGGTGTTGTTACATGAGGCCCATTCTCATACACAATAGCCCGTTCCTTACCTACTTCTGCAACGACTTTCACTTCAAACTGTTTTAAGTATCGAAGTCCACCATGAACTAACTTTGTTGAACGGCTAGATGTGCCAGCAGCAAAATCCTGCATTTCGACAACAGCTGTTTTTAAGCCTCTCGTTACAGCATCTAGTGCAATCCCAGATCCTGTGATCCCCCCACCAATCACTAATAAATCCAGTTTCTCCCTTTTCATTGCATCAAGAATGGTATTTCTTTCATAACTAGAAAATGTCACCATGCCTTAGTCCCCCTAAATAGTGGTTTATTATTAATATTATTTACTCTTTCATTTATTTTAGAATTAATTTCTAGGGAAAAAGTAATTGTATAAGTAAAAATACCTAAATAAAAAAACCACAATCAAACTAATGACTTCATTAGTTTGATTGCGGTTCTCCATTTCTCCGTCCGAAATTATTCTATTAAGCTAATCATACCATAATTATTCTATTTTACAAGAATTTTTACTTAAATCTCCTTGCGTTTTTCCATCTCTTCCTTTGTATAAATAATCTTCATCGGATTACCTCCAACAAAGGAACCTGCTGGTACATCTTTATGAACTAATGTTCCTGCAGATACAATAGCCCCATCACCAATTGTAACACCGGGTAGGATCGTACTATTTGCACCAATCATTACTTCATTCCCAATTACAACTTCTCCTAGACGATATTCCTTAATCAAATATTCATGTGCAAGTATTGTCGTGTTATAACCGATTACCGAATTATTTCCTACAATAATTTTTTCAGGAAACATAATATCTGGCATTACCATTAGCGCAAAAGCAGTTTTCTTGCCCACCTTCATACGAAGAAAAACTCGATATAACCAATTCTTCACACTTAAAAAAGGTGTATATCTTGCAATTTGAATGATAATAAAATTTTTAACAACTTTAAAGAATGATACCGTCTTATAGATTTGCCATAGGGAATTAGCATCTGTTACCGGATGGCGCTCTGTTCTTCGCATGTCCTACACTCCAATGATTTCTAATAAATCAAACATGTCATATAGCATATAAGTTGGTTCGTATCCTTGCAAGAATTCTTCCCCCTTAAGAGACCATGCAACTGCAGCAGTTTTGACACCGGCGTTATGGCCAGCCTTAATATCGTGCCAATTATCACCAACCATGAGGGTAGTTTCGGGATCAGCATGAAGCACTTTCATGGCATTTAAAACGGATTCTGGGTGTGGTTTAGCATTCGACACATCATCCAGACCTACAATGGTATCAAAATATGCTTCGATTCCTGTTACCTCTAAGCCTCTTATCGCCGTATCTCGCATTTTTGTGGTGACTATACCTAATGAAATGCCCTTATTTTTCAAGGCTTTAAGTGTCTCTTTCACATTTGGAAAAGCCTTCACATAGTCATCATGATGCACTAAATTATGTTCCCGATAAGTGGTTATCATAGCCTCCGATTGGGCTAAATCAATATTTTGAAAGGTTTCCACTAATGGTGGTCCATTAAATGCTAGAATTTCATCATGTGTAAATTGATAACCAAATTTTTGAAAGGTGTGGTAAAAGGATAAATTAATCAATTCATTAGTGTCAATTAATGTTCCATCTAAATCAAATAGTATTGTACGAATGCTCATTGGTGTGTCCCTTTCTTTTTCGTTCTGCTAGTCTTCTCCAAATAAAAGCAATGATTATAGTTAACACGATTGCCGTTATTAAACGAATTAGTAGTAATGGCCAGACAGGAATTCCAAGTGGCAGGAAGATTAATGTATCCTCAACAACCGCATGACAGGCTACAAGGAATATCAATGCTAACGTCATATCACGCTTGGAAACATTATCTTCTTTTACAGCTTGAATCATCAGTCCTGCTCCGTATGCAAGTCCAATCGTTAAACCAGCTACCAGCGTCATCGAAGTGTTTTTTTCCATTCCTAATACTTTGGTAAATGGTGCGAAACCATTAGATAGCTTCGTTAACCATCCTTTTTCTCGTAAAATTTGCATAATAATCATTAATGGAATAACAATAACTGCTAGTTGAATAACAGCAATAATTGCTGTTTGCAGTCCCGCTACAATAATCTCTTTCCAACTGGTTAAAGCCTCTGCTTCATGAGAGATCAGCCCATAATTGGCTAGTTCCTCTCCACCAGTCCACACGAAATTGATGATCGTTGCAGCTACTAGTGCTAGCCCAACACGAACTCCAACAATAATCCACCATTTTATGCCTACCTTCGATGCTACTGCGGATTCAATAAAGAGATTATGAGAAAACGATAGCATAATCGCCATAATAAAAACTTCTTTAATGGTAAAATCAAAAGAAATAATTGCTCCAATTCCCGCATATAGATTAAGCGCATTTCCTAAAACAATTGGAACCGCAGCTTCACCTGATAATCCAATTAACTCCATTAGCGGACTAATTTTATCGATAATCCAAGGTAATACTGGTGTATATTGTAGTATGGTGACAATTAATGATATAGGAAAAATAACTTTTCCTAATGTCCATGTTGTTTGTAGGCCTTGCTTCAGCCCTCTCTTCAGAATTCCAGACATCCAGTACTTCCTCTCTATCGTTGCTATTTTTTCTTTTTCGTATTCTTTTTTTTATTTATCGGTCCTATTTTATCAACATCTTCGTAGCGCTTTGAAACAGTCTTCCAGCGGTATAAAATCAAACCCACCGCAACGACGATCAATAAAATAGAAATAAATTGAGCTGTACGTAGATTACCAACGATATATAGACTATCTGTCCGCATTCCTTCAATAAAGAATCGGCCAACAGAATAGGTTGCTATATATGTTAAAAATACTACACCACGAATTGGATTTCTACGTCTTAACCATAAGAGTAGAATTAAAACGAGTACATTCCATAATGATTCATATAAAAAGGTTGGGAAGTAATAAATTCCCTGAATACACATTTGATCCATGATAAAATCTGGAAGCAAGTTGTAGTGCATATCAATGACACTCTGATTCATGATTGGACCACCATGTGCCTCTTGATTCATAAAGTTTCCCCAACGACCGATCGCTTGTCCAAGGATTAAACTTGGTGCTAATACGTCAGCTAACTTCCAAAATGAAATTTTTTTAACTCGAGTAAACACTATTGCTGTTAGCATTGCTCCAATTAATGCTCCATGAATAGCAATGCCACCTTCACGGATTGCGAAGATATCCCACCATGGACCACCTGCATAGCGCTCCCATTCAAATATAACGTAGTAGAGACGGGCACATATAATTGAGATCGGTATTGCATATACTACTAAATCAATTACCAAATCTTTTTTCATTCCTACACGATCTGCTTCACGCATTCCTATCAGCAGAGCCAAAAAAGCGCCTGTCGCAATAATGACACCATACCAATAAATCGGTAAAGAGCCAATTTGCAAAAACACGCGGTCTAATGCTGGTGCATCACAGCTCATATACTTCCACCCCTATTCCATCTCATCATTTTCTAGTTTTATCATATCTGTTAAACGCTCCGAAAACTCCTCTGCCGCATTTACTCCCAACCGCTTCAAACGAAAGTTCATCGCTGCAACTTCAATAATTACCGCCAAATTTCGGCCAGGGCGAACTGGAATAGTAGCTTTAGGAACATCTACATCCATAATCTTCATTTTGTCTTCATCTAAGCCTAAACGATCATATTGCTTAAGGGGATCCCATATCTCTAAATCGATAATAAGGGAAATTTTCTTGTTGCTACGAACTGCACCTGCACCAAATAAAGTCATTACATTAATAATTCCTAAACCACGGATTTCTAATAAATGCTCAATTAATGGTGGAGAATTTCCAATAAGGGTGTCATAATCCTCTTGGCGAATTTCCACACTATCATCTGCTACTAAACGATGTCCTCTTTTAACGAGCTCAAGTGCTGTTTCACTTTTACCAACACCACTTTGACCAGTAATGAGGACACCAACCCCATAAACATCCACAAGTACCCCATGAATTGCTGTAAAAGGGGCAAATTTTACCTCTAAGTAATTCGTTAGTCTGCTGATAACCCTAGTTGTCTTTCGAGGAGAATGTAAAATAGGTACGCCTGAATTATTGGCAGCATCGATAATAATCTGTGGAACTGCCATTCCCCTAGTTATAACGATTCCAGGTGTAACATCAGTACAGAGCTTTGTAATTCGATCTAGCTGATCTTCTGGACTTAAATCAAGGAAATATGTCATTTCCGTTCTTCCAATTAGTTGAAGTCTTTCCTTTGGATAATATTTAAAGTAACCTGTCATTTCAATTCCTGGACGGGAGATATCACTAGTTGTAATTTCCCTATGAATACCTTCTTCTCCAGCAACGAGTTCCAAATTAAAATTCTCGAGTAAATCCTTCGTACGAACAATGGTAGTCATTAATTTCCCTCCATTACGAGCCCTAACTGTTACCCATTGTAGCATATTTTTCTAGCAGGTAGGAATAAAGATGTATTAAGAGAAGAACGCGTATTTGGGTTAGGAAATTACGATTACTTGGATTTCTGAAAGTAAAATATTCTAGTGAATATCAGTTCAAGCCTTTTTTGAGGATAATGGATCTTTTACTAATTTGGTTAATATTAGGTTTAAGATGGATAGGATTACTGCTGCAAGTAACGCCGTTCCAAATCCCTCTATGACAAACGAATCCCCAATAACAGCCTGCGTAATCATTAACGTTACTGCATTAATGACAAATAAAAATAGGCCCAAAGTAAAAATAGTTAGTGGCAATGTCAAAATTATTAGGATAGGCTTAACGATAATATTTAGCACAGACAAAATGAGAGCTGCCAATAAAGCTGTACCAAAACCTTCTAACCGAAATGAGTCAAACAATTCCGCTACAATAACTAAAGCAACCGCATTTAAAACTAAAGATAATATCCAACGCATAAACATCAACCATCCCTTCTATCCTACTATATTATTCGACGTATCAACTTTCTTTTCCTTCTTTATACAAATTGGGTACCTTAAGGAAAGCCAGCGTATTTTATATTTATCTTTTTGGAATGAGGAGTATTTTCCCGCAGTTCAGAATTACTCTTTCTATGATTGGGATACTCCCGTAACACTTTTTTATACACAACCAGGATATCCTAGTTCGTAAATTTATAAAACAAAACCCAAACGATAGAAACGATGTTTACTAACGTTTGGGATTGGAATTTACAATTGCTAAGTTAAAAAATTATTCATACTTCCAAATATAAAATTGCTCAACACTTAAGCGTTTTTTAGCCTGTTCCTTTAAGTCATCTGAAATACCTTCACTTTGATTCCAGCTTCGGATGACTCCATTTGCTTGTGATTTGTGACATAAAATTGCTTCCATTTTTGTATCGAAGTTTTCACGAACATCATTAATGATATCAGGTTTTCCAAGGTCCTCGATATACGTGTTCGTAATAGCCTGTGCCCAAACAACTGGACGACTTTCTGGATCCATTAAGCGTACAGCTTCGACTGTTGCAGCACCTAACGCATTATGGTCTGGGTGAACTGCATGCTCCGGATAGTGAGTAATTACTAGGCTAGGATTAATTTCCTCTAGGATTCCCTTCAAATGCTGTGCGACTTCATTTCGATTCTCATATTCTAAAGTTTTGTCACGGTAGCCTAAAAGTCGTAATTCCATATCTAACGTCCTGCAGGCAGCCATCAGTTCTTTTTTGCGAATCGCTGGTAAAGTTTCACGATTTGCAAAGGTGGGATTTCCCATATTCCTCCCCATTTCACCTAATGTCCCACAAAGATAGGTCACTGGTACTCCTTGCTCTCGAAATTTTGCAATGGTTCCTGCAGCACCAAATGACTCATCATCAGGATGCGGATATATGACAACAACATGTTTTTCCATAATTTTCACCTTCCTTACTATTAGTAACTAAATGGCGTTTCACTAATTTGTAGTGCTACCATTAATCTTCCTTCACGGTCATGACCTGCCATTAAGAGCTTTTCTCCTTCGAAAATTTCCCAATCGGTAAGTCCCTCCGCATAAATCCAGCCAATATCCATTTTTAACCCAGCTCGATAGGATTTTCCATCACCAACAATTTTAGCTTGGTTAAAACGTACCTTCGCATTCCGGATATAAACACCAACATTATATGCTTTCTCATTTACATGACTTGCATATGCACCATTTGTCGTTTCCAAATGAACATAAACATCTTTATTGATAAAGCCTTCTAGCTTTTCTTGTACTTTTTCTAGTTCTATTGGTTTCATTGCGTAAACCTCCTTACATTCTATTTTTAGATTACCGAAACGGAAAAGCTTCGTCAAAAGTTTGAACTTCAAGACCAAATAAAAATAGGCAGCAATTTACTTGCCACCTATCCTTTAGCTCGACTTAATTTTTTCCTTTTTCTTAAGTTCTTCTGTTTGACGTTTAGCATCCCGCTCTAAAATAGGTTTTAAATAGTGACCAGTATAAGAAAGCTCCTCTTTAACTATTTTCTCCGGAGTTCCAGTAGCAATAATCTGTCCACCTCTTGCTCCACCTTCTGGACCTAAATCAATAATATAGTCCGCTGTCTTAATTACATCTAGATTATGCTCAATAATCAAGACAGAGTCACCATTTTCCACTAAACGATGTAAAACCTTAAGGAGACGACTTACATCATCCACATGAAGTCCTGTAGTTGGTTCATCTAAAATATAAAGAGTCTTCCCATTGGAACGACGATGTAGCTCACTAGCAAGCTTGACACGTTGTGCTTCCCCACCAGATAGGGTGGTTGCTGGTTGTCCAAGCCTAATATATCCCAAACCAACATCTACAATCGTTTGTAGCTTTCGTTTGATTTTTGGAAGGTTCGCAAAAAATTCTACCGCTTCCTCTATTGTCATTTCCAATACATCGGATATACTCTTCCCTTTATATTTTACTTCTAATGTTTCACGGTTGTATCGTTGTCCATGACAAATCTCGCAAGGTACATAAACATCTGGCAGGAAGTGCATTTCAATTTTTATGATTCCATCACCTTTACAAGCTTCACAGCGGCCACCTTTGACATTGAAGCTAAAACGACCCTTCTTATAGCCTCTTACCTTTGCTTCATTTGTTGATGCAAAGACGTCGCGAATGTCATCAAATACACCGGTATAGGTAGCTGGATTTGAACGTGGGGTACGTCCAATTGGTGATTGATCGATATTAATAACCTTCTCCAAATATTCTAGACCTTTTATTTCCTTATGTTGTCCTGGCAAATGCTTACTACGGTTGAGCTCACGTGACAATGTCTTATAGACAATTTCATTAACAAGTGAGCTTTTTCCAGAACCAGAAACTCCTGTCACAACAGTAAATAGACCAATTGGAATTTTTGCGGAAACATTTTTCAAATTGTTTTCCGATGCGCCAATTACCTCAATATATCGTTTATCCGGTTTTCTCCTTTTGGCTGGTAATGGAATAAACTTTTGTCCAGATAGATATTGTCCTGTAAGGGAAGCCTTATTCTTCATTACTTCCTCTGGTGTTCCACTGGCAATTATTTGCCCACCGTGCTCACCAGCACCTGGTCCAATATCAATTAACCAATCGGCAGCCATCATGGTATCTTCATCATGCTCAACGACGATTAACGAATTATCCAAATCTCGCATTTCCTTTAATGTATGGATTAAGCGATCATTATCCCGTTGGTGTAAACCGATAGAAGGTTCATCAAGAACATAAAGTACCCCTGTTAAAGATGAACCGATCTGGGTTGCTAATCGAATGCGCTGTGCCTCTCCACCTGATAAGGAACCAGCTGCCCTTGATAATGTTAAGTAATCTAGACCAACATTGTTTAGGAATTCCAAGCGATTATTAATCTCCTTCAATAAAAGCCTTGCTATCTGTTTTTCCTTCTCGGTTAGGTCTAAGCTATGGAAAAAGTTCATGGCTTCGGTAATTGAAAACTCTGTTACATTACTAATATGAAGTCCATTTATTAATACTGCTAGTGCTTCTTCCTTCAAGCGATTTCCTTTACAGGTTGGACAGTCTTTCTGCATCATATATTTTTCTAGACTTTCCCGAACATAATCTGATGAAGATTCCTTGTAACGGCGTGCAATATTATTTAGTACACCCTCAAACTCTATCATGCTATTTCGGACATTGCCAAATTCACTTTCATAATAAAAATGAATTTTTTCCTTACCACTTCCATATAAAATCTTATCCATTTGCTCTTTCGGAATATCCTTCACTGGGATATCCATGTCAATTTTATAATGATCGCATACACTTTTTAATAGCTGTGGATAATACTGTGAACTTATTGGTTCCCAAGCAGCAATCGCATGCTCATTTAAGGTCTTCGTCCAATCTGGAATAACTAGATCTAAATCGACAACTAAATTTGTACCTAAACCATCGCAACTAGGACAAGCGCCAAATGGACTATTGAAGGAGAATAATCTTGGCTCCAGATCACCAATGGAGAATCCACAAATAGGACAAGCGTGATTTTCACTAAAGACCAGTTCCTCTTCCCCCATTACGTCAACGATTATTTTTCCTTCACCAAGATTCAATGCGGTTTCAATCGAATCACTTAATCTTGCCTCGATGTCAGGTTTTACTACCACACGGTCAATAACTACTTCAATGGAGTGTTTTTTATTTTTATCAAGCTTAATTTCTTCTGTAACCTCTCGCATTTCTTTATCCACGCGAATTCGGACATAGCCTTCCTTCTTAAGCTTCTCTATTACTTTCACATGCTCCCCCTTACGTCCAGATATTACTGGTGCTAGGATTTGCATTTTTGTCCTTTCAGGGTATTCCATAATTCGGTCTACCATCTGTTGAACTGTCTGGGAAGAGATTTCAATACCATGCTTTGGGCAGGTTGGGTGACCAATTCTTGAATATAGCAATCTAAGATAATCATAAATTTCCGTAACGGTACCAACTGTGGAGCGGGGATTTCTGCTAGTTGTTTTCTGATCAATGGCAATGGCCGGTGATAGCCCTTCTATCGTATCGACATCTGGTTTATCCATTTGCCCCAAGAACTGGCGGGCATATGCAGATAAGGACTCGACATAACGCCTTTGTCCCTCGGCATAGATTGTATCGAAAGCTAATGATGATTTTCCCGATCCAGACAAACCAGTTATAACTACTAGTTTATTCTTTGGAATGGATACATTAATATTCTTTAAATTATGTGCTCTTGCACCTTTTACAGTAATCATTTTCTCAGCCATACATTGGTCATCCTTCCGCCTTAAGTTCAAACACGATATCACGAAGCTCAGCAGCTCTCTCGAAGTCAAGCGCTTTGGCAGCTTCTCGCATTTCTTTTTCCATGTTTTCGATTACGTTTTCCCGTTCTTTTTTGGTTAATTTTGAATAGCTCTTTGTCTTGCTTTCCAATTCTGGTTGTTCCTCTGCCACTGATGTTGCTCGAATAACATCACGGACATCCTTCTTAATTGTTTTAGGAGTGATATGATGTTCCTCATTGTATGCCATTTGTTTTTCACGACGACGCTCTGTCTCTTCGATGGCACGTTGCATGGAATCGGTTATCTTATCTGCATACATAATTACCTGACCGTTCTCATTACGTGCTGCACGTCCCATTGTCTGGATTAACGAACGTTCTGAACGAAGGAAACCTTCCTTGTCAGCATCCAATATAGCTACTAGAGATACTTCAGGAATGTCTAAGCCTTCACGTAGTAGGTTAATTCCAACTAATACATCATATTTCCCTATCCGCAAATCACGAATAACTTCAATTCTTTCTAGCGTTTTAATTTCAGAATGTAAATATGCAACTTTAATCCCAATGTCCTTTAAATAGTCAGTTAAATCCTCTGACATCTTTTTCGTTAATGTCGTAATCAGTACACGTTCATTTCGCTCTGTCCGCTTATTTATTTCTCCAATCAAATCATCAATCTGTCCTTCGATTGGTCGCACCTCGACCTTTGGATCTAATAATCCAGTAGGACGTATAATTTGCTCTGTCATGACTGGTGTATGTTCCAATTCGTATGGTCCAGGAGTTGCCGAAACAAATATGATTTGATGAACCTTTGATTCAAACTCCTCAAACTTTAAAGGTCTATTATCTAAAGCAGATGGTAAGCGGAACCCATGATCCACTAAAACCTGTTTTCTAGCTTGGTCACCATTATACATTCCACGTATCTGTGGTAACGTAACATGGGACTCATCTATTACGACGAGAAAGTCTTTTGGAAAGTAATCCAATAGTGTATAAGGTGTTGCACCAGCTTCTCTTAGGGTTAGATGTCTAGAGTAATTTTCAATTCCTGAACAAAATCCCATCTCACGCATCATTTCCAAATCGTAATTTGTACGTTGTTCTAAGCGCTGTGCTTCTAATAATTTATTTTGACTACGTAGTTCCTTTAATCGCTCTTCTAGTTCTTTTTCAATATTAGCGATAGCTAGCTTCAACTTCGCTTCACGAGTAACGAAGTGAGATGCCGGAAAAATTGCCACATGGTCACGGTCACCGATAATTTCCCCTGTTAATGCATCAACTTCTCGTATTCGATCTATCTCATCTCCAAAAAATTCAACGCGAATACAATGCTCTTCATGAGAAGCTGGGATAATTTCAACAGAGTCTCCACGTACACGAAATGTTCCACGTTGAAAGTCAATATCATTCCGTGCATATTGAATATCAACTAATTCTCGCAGAAGCTGATTTCGGTCCTTCTCCATTCCCATTCGAAGCGATAATACCTGGCTTCTATATTCCTCAGGAGAACCTAATCCATATATACAGGATACGCTTGCCACAATCAATACATCATTTCGTTCAAAGAGCGAAGACGTTGCAGAGTGACGAAGCTTATCAATCTCATCATTTATACTTGCATCTTTTTCAATAAACGTATCTGTAGAAGGAACGTATGCTTCTGGTTGATAATAATCATAGTAGCTGACAAAATACTCTACCGCATTGTTTGGAAAAAACTCTTTAAATTCACTATATAATTGTCCAGCTAGTGTCTTATTATGGGCAATAACTAATGTAGGTCTATTTATTTCTTTTACCACATTGGAGACAGTAAATGTCTTACCTGTTCCAGTCGCCCCTAATAATGTTTGATGACGTTGTCCAGCTAATATCCGTTCTACCAACTCATCAATTGCTCGCGGTTGATCCCCACGTGGTTCATATTTTGAAACTAATTCAAACTTGTTATTCTCCATACCTTCGCCTCCGTTCCTAAATCTTTTATTAGTTTATCACAGAATAAATCTATTTTAACATAAATACGAACTAACATTCGATTATTTTGCATTATATTCTTACTATTATTTTATCCAATCTTTTAAACACAAAAACAACTGCCAATACGGTTAGCAGTTGAAATCTTGACTACAGGCAAATTTCCTGCAATATTTCTGGTAAAGATTTTTTATCTAGATGACGATGAAAAACATTTACAGCTTCCTCATACAACGTTTTTGCTTCCTTATTTTGAAAGAAATCTTTAATATGTGATTCGACATTTCCTAATCCTATATTAATTGGATAGATTACTCCTAATTCTTTTAATTCAAGCTCATTCACCTTTTCCTGGCCTGGTAGCGCGGAGCAAGTGAAAATAGGTTTACGCTTCATCAAACACTCACTAACTGTCACCCCACCTGGCTTTGTAACAACGGCATCTACTTGATCATAAATTCCATTCATTTTTTCTTTATTTTCGATATAATTTATTGGGGTAATCAAAGGATCATTTTTTTGCTGTAATCTTTGATACAGTTTCTCATTTTTCCCACATAGAACGATATAGTGAATCGTTGGTTTCGTAGGAATTAGCTTCTCAATTGCACCCATTCCAAGACTTCCTCCTGTTATCAGAACAGTTAACCGTTTATTCCTTGAAAGACATTGGCTTGTTTTCTTAAAAATAGGATGGATAGGAATACCAGTAACGTAAATAGTTGATTCATCAACACCTAGTTCTAGTAAAAAATTCTTCATCCTTATAGAGGGTACTAAGTGATAATCAATCCCTGATATTCCCCAAACACGGTTAACAAAGAAATCGGTATATACATTTACAGTAGTCGCTTGCAGTTGATTTTTTTGCTTTAAGACACTTGCTAGATTGGAGGGGAGGGAATGGGTGCAAAAAAGAATTCTAGGCTGATTTTTTTCCATTAACCTCTTAAAAAATGAAGTAAACAATACTTCATAGACTAATTGTCTTGAACGGTTCGTTTGGTTGTTAACTGCAAGATACTGATACAATTTATCATAAGCTTTTGGCATTATCTTAATCCAGCTTATATAAGCTGTAGAAACAAGTCTCTCTATTGGTCCGTAACTATAAGAGAGTATATCTACCTTTTCACAATTCAGCGTTTGAAAGGTATTTTGTAATTCCTTCATGACAGCATCTGCCACATGATGGTGACCAGTAGGAAGCTTTAGAAATGGTAGGAATAGAGCATTTTCTTTTTGCCTAATTTCCATATTTTCAATCCCTTCAATTACCAATGCCACAAAGAACTTTAACATGTTATAATCCTTCTCGAAGGAGGATTACCAATGATATATATTATTTCTTTGCTAATATTGCTATTTATACTTTTGAGTATTTTCTTATATAAAGCTAATCAGAATACAAAGGACATAAAGCTCAATAAAATCCAATTATCTACCAAGCATTCATCCAACCATTCTTATCTATCTATCCTACATTTATCCGATTTGCATTTAGAGAATATCTCTATAACTGCTAATGAACTGGCAGAAAAACTTCAGTATGAAAAACCTGACATCATTGCATTAACAGGTGATTTTCTCGATCGAAAACGTTCCATCCCTAAGCTCGATGCTTATTTAAAGGTCCTACAACAAATAAAGCCAAAACACGGTATTTATGCTGTTCTCGGTAACCATGACTATGTACTAAATCAATACAATTTACAGAAGCTTATTCAATGCTTAACTCGATATGGCTGTCATGTGATGCAAAATTCGAGTTTAACGATTGAAATCAATAAACAGCTCATTAATATTATTGGAGTGGATGATTACAGTACTAATCGTAGTGACCTAAAAAAGTCTTATCAAAGTATCCAAGAAGGTATAAATCTTGTTTTAACCCATGACCCAAATTTAGTATTAGAAATGGATAACTATCCGTTTGATTATTTGTTAGCAGGTCATTTCCACGGAGGTCAAATTCGGTATCCAAAGGCCTATCATCTTGCTAAAATGGGTAAGCTGCCTCGCCTTAACATGATTAAAGGCATGCAGATGCATAATGATTCCCCATTTTACATTAGTGAAGGATTGGGCCAAACAGGAATTAATATTCGAGTTGGTAGCCGTCCAGAAATCACCTTTCATGAAATTGCAATTTAGTCCCTCTTTTTCATAATCCATATCTACTGATTAGCTCATCCTTTGACATAAATAAATAGACTGGCTCTTGATGAAGGGATGAGCTAGCAAGATAATTTATCGGTGAAAATGTTAGTCTTTTATAATTGCGATACAATGCGTTTGAAATGTTTACATTATCAAAACCGAGCCTTGCTGAACCCTTGTGTAAAGTTGTAATTCCAATGATGCCTTTAATTTCATTTGCTCGTTGATGATTATTTACGTACTCCGCGAGCATGGGAAGTGCTTTTTTCACCATGTGATAAATATACACAGCTCTTTTCGTATCACTAGTAACCGCATAAAGTTCATTCATTATTTTGACGTTATGTAGATGAATCTTAATCAATAGGTCATCTTTATAAATAACTGTGCCATCCTGTAGAATTGTACTTCTCCCTTTGTATTTTGTTAACCGCACGCGAAACAAGGTGCGTCTCTGTTCTTCATCCATAACATATCTTAGTCTTGTTAATGAATAATAAACAGGATCTAATACACGCCAAACCCCTAATAAATAGCTTTTCATTCATACGATTATCCTTCCTGTAAAAATTTACATATTTAGTTTGTGTGAAAAACAATAAATTATGACTAGAGGAGTACACAATTTAAAATCTTATCTATCCTTAAGCTTAATAAGTTTTATAGGAAGGAAAGCTATATTTCACTTTACTAAAAAATCCGTACCACAATGAATGTGGAACGGATTTTAAGAATTCTACCTACTTATTAAGTTTTCGATAAGGTTCTCCAGCAAAAATCAGCCCTAATTCATGATGATCGCCTTCATACATAGCACTTTGAACAAAGCGAATTTCTCCATCCAAATCAAATAGCTCCATTTTGAAAAATGAACCAGTTTGCTGTAAAGCTTCGTAGAGCTCTTCTTCACTTTGAATTTTTATACCATTCACTTTCGATATTGTTTCACCTATCAATATGTTTAATCGGTCTGCTGGTGAGCCTGGAATAATTCCAAGGACCCTTAAACCATCATTCGTATGGTTGAAAAAGGGACTTTTCTGAAGATCCTTCACACGTTCTCGATAATTAATCCATTCTCTTCCTACAATAGCTACCATAATTGAAACGCTGGATAACGCTGGGATAAAGATACTGCCTACTGCAATTCCGAAGACAACCATTGCCAAGCCCAGCATAGACATGGATAACTTTTGTGCAACCTTATGTGGGAGCCCACCTCTTATACCATGCTCTATTCCAAGTAAGAATGGAAAAAGAATTAGAGCATAATGCTCATCTCCGAATGAAAGATATGGCCAGTAGGAGGCAAATGGTTCAATGAGTCCGGTTGGAACTAATAAAAATACGGGTATTATAGCTGTTTTCTTGATAAAATGCTTACCAACCCAGCCTCCACGCTTTCCCTTTACAAGTGTTGGAAACGTACCATTTCGTTTAACCCTATTGATAAAATGGGCCTCTACAAATAAGAATAACCCTCCTAAAATAGCCAGTCCGATAAAATTAACCTCTCCATCCATCTGTAAGAAACGAAAATACTCTGGATAACTAGATATAATAAGTAAAACAACATAGGTTATCCCTATCGTATAACTTGGGGAAAGGAATGAAAATCGAAAAGATAGGCTAAGTAATATCATTACTACACTCAATATGAGAATCGTTTCATATGTAAAAACCATACCAAAACCGACAATAAGAATGGAGTATACAATCCCTATTAAAATTGAGAAACTCCATGTATCCTTCCATTCAAAAAGTATATCAAATACCTTCGTACCAAAGTACTTTCGCTCTTCTTTAATACGCTTTATCCCCGACAAAATTATAAAAATAATTGCCCAATAGAATAGTGGATTTACAAATAATTTACCAATCCCTTTTCCTATTTCTATTAACCACTCCTGTAACATAGCTAATCACCTTCCGATGTACATACCTAAACCTAATTATAACCCTATATATTCTCCATTTGTCGAATTTTTTCCTGCTTTTTTGGAAAAGATTTCGTACGAGATACTTGTTTGTATAGAGAATCGTTAAAAAATGAGTTGCCAGCCGAGTTTTTTTTCTATTGGATTTTCATTTATGATTACAATTTAAGTTTGTAAGTGATATATTGGTTTAAAACTGATTTTAGGCTATTGATATTGTTCGTGGCGCTTATTTTGGGGAGGTAAAACAGCTTTTCGTTACCGTTTTTGTTTGCGGTGCAGGTTTTCGGGAGCAATACGAGCTTTTGGTTACCGTTTTTGTTTGCGGCATATGTTTTCGGGCGGTAAAACAGCCTTTGGTTACCGTTTTTGTTCGCGGCACAGGTTTTTGGGAGCAATACGAGCTTTTGGTTACCGTTTTTGTTTGCTGTGCATGTTTTAGGGCGGTAAAACAGCTTTTGGTTACCGTTTTTGATCGCGGTGCAGGTTTTCGGGTGGCAAAACAGATTTTGGTTACCGTTTTTGCCAGTGGCACAGGTTTTCGGGAGCCAATACCAGATTTTGGTCACCGTTTTTGCCAGTAACACAGGTTTTCGGGAGCTAAAACAGATTTTGCTTACCGTTTTTGCCAGTAACACAGGTTTTCGGGAGCTAAAACAGATTTTGATTACCGTTTTTGCCAGTAATACACGTTTTCGGGAGCTAATACGAGCTTTTGGTTACCGTTTTTGATTGCTGTGCATGTTTTCGGGCGGTAAAACAGCTTTTGGTTACCGTTTTTGATCGCGGTGCAGGTTTTCGGGCTGTAAAACAGCCTTTGGTTACCGTTTTTGTTTGCGGCGCAGGTTTTCGGGAAGCAATACTACCATAGTCTATTGATATTACTCTCGAACTTAGTTATCAAGTAACTTAGTTTTAAAAAGAGACTGACCCCCCTGGGTCAATCTCTTGTCAATAAGTATTATTTATACAACTCTTGTTGTGCTTTTTCTAGTTGGAGGTCGTCTTCTCCGTTGCGGATTTTTTCAATTACTTTTGCTTCTATTAATCCGCCGGTTTCTTTGTCCACAGTACCTGTAACCTTCAGATTATTTTTCTTTTGAAATTCCTTAACAGCTTCTTCCGTAGATTTACTGAAATAGCCATCTTTTCTATCTGTCTTATATCCAAGACCATTTAACATCAGTTGTATATTTTTGATTTTAACATCTGACTCATCATATGCAAGTGGCTCTTCTATTTGTACCGGGTTTGTATAATAATATTCTGGTTCCTTTACTTTAACAGTTGGCTCGACACCTTTTTTATGAATCCAATTTCCTTCGGGTGATAACCATTTAAAGAAGGTAAGCTTAAGAGTACTTCCATCTCCTAGTGGTACTGTTTGCTGAACGGTACCTTTACCAAAGCTATTCATACCAACTATATCATAACCAACCTCTTTCATCGCTACTGCTAAAATTTCCGATGCAGATGCACTGCCCTCATTAATTAACACACTAATTGGGTATGATTTTTTCTTTTTCAAGTCTGAATAATAAGGCGTTTTATTCCCTTCTTGATCCTCTATTTGAACATATGGTACATCTTTCGGAATGAAATTCGATAAAATCTCTTCTACAGAGCTTAATAAACCACCTGGATTACCTCGAACATCAATGATTAACCCTTCCATACCATCATCTTCTAAAGCTTTTAATTGTGTATTAAAATCCTTCGATGTCGTCTCTGCAAAATTTGTAACTTCAATTATACCTGTCTTCTTTCCATTAATTGTTTCCATTTTAGAATAAACCGTTTCAATTGGAATAGTATCTCGTACAATTGTTACATCAAATGGCTCGCTTGAACCACCTCTTAAAATAGTAACGACAACCTCTGTGCCTTTTTTACCACGTATTTTCGAAACGGCTTGATTTAAATCAAGCCCCTCAAGTGATTTACCATCTACCTTTAATACTTGATCGTTTGGTCGTAATCCCGCTTTTTCTGCTGGAGAATCTTTTATTGGGGAGACAATTGTAACTACGCCATTAACCATACTTACTTCTGCTCCGATGCCTTCAAAAGAGGACTCAATTTGCTCATTAAACTGTTTCATCGTTTCGACATCCATGTAAGTACTGTATGGATCTTCTAAGGTCGAGAGCATTCCTTCAATTGCACCTGTCATTAGTTGTTGTTCATCTGCACCCTCTAAATAATTTTCTTTTATTAAGTTGTATGCTTGTGCAACCTTCGACCATTCTGCAGGTAAATTTGCGCTCTGATCAGTAGAATCCACCTTCTCTTTAGAAGAGCTATCCTCTATCTTCTGTTCTGCTTGATCTGGATTTGCTATAAGTACTCCTACATAGGCCCCTACAAATCCAAGTACAAGTGCACCGACTAATATGAGCACAATATGTATTTTATTTAATCTCATGCGATCACCCCAATGTTATTAATATGTGTCTGAAACGCTTTAAAACCCAAGTGAAATTAATGAAATCACCTTCATCGAAAATCTATTTACTCTTTTGGTCTTCTATAAAATGTGTATACACTATTCTATTATCATAACGAAAAATTCTTACTTACGCCAAATTTTTTCTCTTTTCATTTTTTTGAAAGCCCCCAAAAATAGGAGGAGCAAAGGAATTGCTTGTACTTGCAATACCTTTGCTCCATTCATTTAATCTTTATGGTAAATAATCTAACGGATTAACAACATTTGAGTTAGGTGGATAAAAACCATTCCAACCACCTTTATGTACTTCAAAATGTAGGTGAGGTCCTGTTACTCTTCCAGTAGCACCCATATAACCAATTAACTGACCTTGTTTGACTACTGTACCATCAGCAACTGCAAACCCACTCATATGGGCATATAGTGTAGTATAATCGACGCCATTAATTGTCGTAACAATTAATATATGGTTACCATATGTACTTGATAAATTTCCACGTACTGCAACACCATTAGTTGCTGCAACAATTGGTGTTCCAACAGGTCCTGAGATATCAACACCTAAATGGAAGCTCTTCGAATTATTAATTGGATCTACTCGCCAACCATAGTTAGATGCACGATACCCTGCTGCTGGCCAAATGAATCCTGTACTACTAGTACCTCCAGCGTTCCCGTTGTTGCCACTACTATTTGATAATTGGTCTAGTTTTTGTTTTGCAACCTCTTTTGCCTTGGCAACAGCCTGCTGCTGTGCACGTAGCATAGCTTGCTCATCCTCTAAAGTGAACATATACTCTTCCAAATGCTGATGTTCCTTTTCAAGCTTTGCTAGCAAGGTCTGGCGTTCTGCCATTTGATTATCCAGTTGACCTTGTAGTGCTAGTAGTTCCTGCTTTTGGCCCTCTAGTGCTATTTTCTTCTTTTCAACCTGGTCTTTATTTTCTTCTACTTTCTTTTTGTTACCCTCAACCGTTTGTTTTTTTGTTTCTACTTCCTTTTTATCACGAACTAACGAATCAATGATTGTCTTATCCTGGTCCATCATAATATTGACAGCTGCTGTTCTCGTAATAAAGTCAGAAAAACTAGTAGAACCTAAGAGGACTTGCAAATATACCATCGGTCCTCCACTTTTTTGAATCGCTCTGAGGCGCTCAGCAAGTAATGCCTCGCGATCCTCAATGCGATCTAACAGTATTTCAATCTCTTCTTTTAGTTGTTCAATCTCTTTTTTTAAAGCATTTATTTTTGCTTTTAAATCATTAATCTCATTATTAGTGGTATCAATTTCACCTTGCTTACTTTGAATCGATGCCTTCGTTTCGGCTAGCTTTTCATCAAGAGAATCAATTTGACTTTGAACAGATGCCTGTTTATCTAAATTTTCTTCAATTTTTCCTTCTGTCTCGCTTTTTGAACTCTGTATATCCTTATTCTGTTCCTTTAATTGTAACTGTTCCTTCTCTAAATCTTTTAATTCCTGCTCATATTCTTCCTTTGTCTTCGCGGACACATGGATCCCGTTAACTGGTACAGATCCTAGGAAGATAAGACCAATTAACATACTTATTCCTAGCTTCTTCCTCAATGAAAATTCCCCTGCCCTTCAAGTAATCTATCTATATAGTCTTTTAAACTTTAAGGAACTTACGAACACTCATGAGACTTCCCCAAATTCCAATTCCTGCACCAACGATTAAAATAATGGCAGATAGTTCCCAAGCGAATGGGTTAAACGGTAGTATTTCAACAAATCCTATCGAACTTACCCCAGTGATACTATTTTCAACCAATTTGTAGCCTGCGAGAACACCAACTATTGGTATGATGGAGCCTAATACTCCAAGCAGCAATCCTTCGACAAAGAATGGTCCACGAATAAATCCATTAGTTGCACCAACTAATTTCATAATCCCAATTTCTCTACTTCTTGCCATAATGGTTAGTTTAATAGTATTAGAAATTAAGAAGATCGCAGTTAATACTAGTCCAGCAATCAAAATAATTCCTATTGTTCTAGCATAACTCGTAAATTTAAATAAATTTTGGGCTACTTCTTGTCCATAGGTAACAGAATCTACATGGGCCAAATTTGTCACTTGTTTAGCGATGTTTTCTGTTTCCTGTGGTTTATCAGCCTTTACAATATAAGCATTATTGAGTGGATTTTCCTGCTCGTACAGCTTCCATACATCTCCACCTTGCCCCATGCTATTAATTAAACTTTGTAGCTCATCATCCTTGGAGGAGAATACGACTGTTTCTACCCCTGGTAGCTTTTTGATTTGATCACCTAGACTAATCACATCATCATCTGTTGCTGTCAAATCAATAAGAACCTTTACAACAACATCATCTTCTATTTTTTCTGCCATATGATTCAAGTTTAAAATTAAGCCTAAAAAGGCACCAACTAATAATAATGTCATGGTTACTGCACCAACTGAAGCTACAGTCATCCATCCATTACGGAATATGTTCCTAACACCTTCACGGAAATGTCTTTTAATTGTTCTAGCTCTCATATCCGTAATCACCTCGATGTTCGTCTCTAACAATTAAGCCATCCTCAATTGCAATAACACGTTTCTTTATTGTATTAACTATTTCTTTACTATGAGTTGCCATGATAATGGTTGTCCCACTATTATTTATTTCTTCAAAAGCGCGCATGATTTCCCATGATGTATCTGGATCAAGGTTACCAGTCGGTTCGTCAGCAATCACAATCTTTGGACGATTGACAATCGCACGAGCAATCGATACACGTTGTTGCTCACCACCAGATAACTCACTAGGGAAAAATCTTGCCTTACTTTTTAGACCTAATAGATCTAATACTTCCATCACACGTCTACGAATATTTTTCGGAGGCTCTTCAATAACTTCTAAAGCGAAGGCAACATTTTCATAGACTGATAGTTTTGGTAGCAAACGGAAATCTTGGAAGATAACCCCGATATTACGTCGTAAATATGGTACTTCTTTTTCCTTTAGTTCACTTACATCCTTATTACTGATAAAAAGTGTGCCACGAGTTGGCTTAATTTCGCGATACATTAATTTAATAAATGATGATTTACCTGCACCACTTGGGCCAACAATATACACAAACTCTCCCTGTTCAATCTCAACATTAATTCCATTTAATGCAGTAACACCATTTTCGTATGTCTTATATACATCCTTCATTAAGATCATAATTAATCACCTTTTAAATTTATAGTCAAAAAGTCTGAGTCTAGATACATTTCCTATATATTATAACATTATTCAACAATTTTTTTAGACATAATTATATTACAATTATATTTCAAAGGAGAAATATTAATGGGTTTTGTGGTTATTTGTCGAATTTTTTGAAAAGTGGGTAAAAAGAAGTGGGATTATAGTAGGAAAAAGGACAATCCCATGTATAAATCATACTGGAACTGTCCTTTTATTCAACCATATTATTTTTTTGCAGCTAACCAATCAGCAATCTGTTGAGCTTCATCATCAGAAACTCTATTACCTTGTGCTGGCATTCCACCTTGACCATTTAGAATGATATTTTTGATATCATCAGCAGAATGATCGGCACCAACTTTTTGAAGGTTAGGTCCTGCTGCACCAGATAAATCTGCACCATGACATGCTGCACAGTTTGCCTCAAATAAGTCTTCAGCTGCAGATGCTGTTTCGCCACCATTGTCACCTGTATTATTAGTTGCGCCATTGTCGTTATTATCATCGTTACCACAAGCACCAAGAACTAATACAGAGCCAAATAATACAGCAAAAAGCCATTTTTTCATTTGAAAACTCCCCCAATCATTGTAAAGTTTAGAACTGTCATATATAGTATATCCTTTACACAAAAATATAAAAGCCACAGAAATGCCACAATTTGGTTAAACATGAAGTATTATCTAGGTTCTTGGCACTTTTTGACAATTTCATTAACTTTTGAGGAGATATTTTAAAGCTGTGAACGAAGATATGCATCGATAAATGGATCTAGGTCACCATCCATCACTGCCTGTGTATTACCTACCTCTACATTTGTTCGATGGTCCTTAACCATAGAATATGGATGGAATACGTAAGAACGAATTTGGCTACCCCAACCTATTTCCTTATGCTCTCCACGTATTTCAGCTAGCTCTTGCTGTTGTTTTTCAATTTCCAGCTGATAAAGCTTTGATTTTAGCATTTTCGTTGCTGCTTCACGATTCTTTATTTGCGAGCGCTCATTCTGACAGGTCACCACAATGTTAGTTGGAATATGTGTAATACGTACTGCCGAATCAGTCGTGTTAACATGCTGTCCACCTGCACCACTAGATCGATACGTATCCACTTTAATATCCTCTGGACGGATTTCGATATCAACATCATCTGTCATCTCTGGTGTCACATCACAGGAAACAAAGGAAGTATGTCTTCTGCCAGAGGAATCAAAAGGAGAGATACGAACCAAACGGTGTACGCCCTTTTCTGCTTTTAAATAACCATAGGCATTATGTCCTTTAATCAGTAGGGTAACACTTTTTACTCCTGCCTCTTCACCTGGTAAGTAATCTAAGGTTTCGACGGTATATCCTTTATGATCCGCCCAACGTTGATACATTCGTAAGAGCATACTCGCCCAATCCTGTGATTCCGTTCCGCCTGCACCAGGATGTAATTCCAATATTGCATTATTAGCATCATATGGTTCACTTAAAAGCATTTGCAGTTCAAAGTCACTTATATCCTTTTTAAGGGCTGTGATTCCTTCTTCTAATTCTTCTGCTAGCTCAGGGTCATTTTCTTCTCTTGCAAGTTCATAGGTAACTTCTAAATCTTCATACCGATTATTAATCCCCTCAAAGCTATTCACAAAGCTTTTTAGTCCATTCGCTTCATTAATGACAGCTTGTGCTGCTTGTTGATCATCCCAAAATCCAGGAGCTGTCATATCATGCTCCAGCTCACTAATCCGAGCCTTTTTAGTATCTAAGTCAAAGAGACCCCCTAAATTCCGATATACGGTTATTTATTTTCTCTAACTCATTTTTAATTTCTGCAAACTCCATATCTTTCACCTCTATATAATATTATGATTCACTTTTTATTTTTCTCATCGTTCAAAACCAATGGGCTTTTCGAATGTCAATTAGTGAATAATGAACAGCTAAAGACATTTGAAAGACTTTTCCTTCACCTAAAAAGGTCTGACACCCAAAGGGGTCAGACCCTCCTAACTTAATTTCTTATTCGCTCTTTCCATGACAATTCTTATATTTTTTACCGCTTCCACACGGACAAGGATCATTTCGGCCAACTGTTTCCTTCTTGACATAAGGCTTTCGTTTTTGGGCTTTTTCTTCCCCACCACCTGAAACAGCTTGGGTATTTTTTGCAACAGCTTGTCGTTGCATATTTTCTCGTACTTGTGCCTTCATAATATAACGAGATACCTCGTCCTCGATGCTTTCAATCATGCTTTCAAACATGGCGAAGCCCTCAAACTGATATTCCCGTAATGGATCATTTTGTCCATAAGCGCGTAAATGAATTCCTTGACGGAGTTGATCCATTTGGTCAATATGATCCATCCACTTCGTATCAACGGTACGAAGAAGAATAACTTTTTCAAATTCACGGATATGCTCTGGAGAAATTTCCTGTTCTTTTTTATCATAGCGTTTCCGGACTTTTTCTAAAATTAGTTGTACCATTTCCTCTTGTTCTTTTCCTTGAAGATCCGAGATAGTCAGATCTTCTTGTTCAAGAAGATTACCATGGACATATTCAATGATCGCCTGTAATTCCCACTTATCTTCATCATCATCTTGTGTATGCGTATTAATTACTCGTTGTAATGAAGACTCGATCATTTTCTCAATTATTTCTCTAAGCTCATTTCCCTCTGAGTCAATAACTTCAAAGCGTTGCTTATAAATGATTTCACGTTGTTCCCTTAAAACATCGTCATAGGATAATACGTTTTTACGTGCATCATAGTTATTACCTTCAACTCGTTTTTGAGCTGATTCTACTGCTCGAGAAACAAATTTATTAATAATCGGTTGGGAATCATCCATACCCATTTTATCCATCATTGATTTCAAATTATCAGAGCCAAATCGGCGCATTAATTCATCTTCCATGGATAGATAGAATTGTGACATACCTGGGTCACCTTGACGACCTGAACGACCTCGTAGCTGATTGTCAATACGTCTTGATTCATGACGTTCTGTACCAATTACCGCAAGTCCTCCTAGCTCTTTTACACCTTCACCTAGCTTAATATCCGTACCACGACCGGCCATGTTTGTTGCAATTGTAACTGCACCTTTTTGACCTGCCTGCTCAATAATTTCGGCTTCACGATAATGATTTTTTGCGTTCAGTACATTGTGTTTAATTCCAGCTTTTTTAAGTAGCTGGGAAATTAATTCTGACGTTTCTACAGCAACTGTACCTACAAGTACAGGTTGACCTAATTTATGACGTTCTTTAATTTCTTCTACAACGGCAGTAAATTTACCATTCATCGTACTGTAAATCTTATCTGGATGGTCCTCACGAGCAACTGGTCTATTGGTCGGTATGGCAACCACATTCATATTATAAATTGCCCGGAATTCCTCTTCCTCAGTTTTTGCAGTACCAGTCATACCGGCAAGTTTTTTATACATTCTGAAATAGTTCTGGAATGTAATAGAAGCAAGTGTCATGCTTTCATTTTGAATTTTCAAGCCTTCCTTAGCCTCAATTGCTTGATGTAGACCATCACTATATCGACGGCCCTTCATCAAGCGACCGGTAAATTGGTCTACAATAACTACTTCGCCATCCTCAACGACATAATCTGTATCACGATGCATAGCAACATGAGCACGTAACGCCTGACCAATATGATGTGTTAATGTCACATGATCTAAATCAAATAAGTTCTCTACATTAAAATATTGCTCTGCTTTGTTGATTCCCTCTTCAGTAAGCTGAGTTCCTTTCGTTTTCTCATCATACGTATAATCTACTTCTCGCTTCAATGTTGTAACGAAGGAATTTGCCTGAGTATATAATGAAGCTGACTTTTGCGCTGATCCGGAAATAATTAATGGTGTTCTCGCCTCATCAATTAAGATAGAGTCAACTTCATCGATAATGGCAAAATTTAAAGGACGTTGAACCATTTGTTCCTTATAAAGGACCATATTATCTCGTAAATAGTCAAAGCCAAATTCGTTGTTTGTACCATAGGTTATATCAGCAAGGTAAGCTTCCCGTTTTTCTTCCTTGGTCGAGCCATTTGTATTCAAACCAACAGTTAATCCTAAATATTCAAATAACTGACCCATTTCCCTAGAGTCACGCTCTGCTAAATATTCGTTCACCGTTATAATATGAACGCCTTCACCTGAAATAGCATTTAAGTATGCTGGCATTGTAGAGGCTAATGTCTTACCCTCACCGGTTTTCATTTCTGAAATATTTCCTTCGTGAAGTACAATTGCACCCATTAATTGCGCCGGGAATGGCCGCATACCAAGTACTCTCTTAGATGCCTCACGAACAACGGCATAAGCTTCTACCAATAAGTCATCAAGACTTTCTCCGTTCGAGTATCGTATTTTAAATTCCTCAGTTTTCTGTTTTAGTTGTTCATTCGTTAGTTTTTCAATATCTGGCTCCAATGATTCGATTTGGTCAACCATACCTTGAAGTCGATTTAATTGTTTTTTATTACCATCAAATAATTTTTTAAGAATTCCTGCCATATGTTACGCTCCTCAATCCTTTAGTGGAACATGAATAATTGTTATTCGTACTAAACTGTTCACTAAACAAATTCATGAAACTCTTTCTACCATTTTTTACTTTTTTACATATATTAAATAATAACACTACTTAATTCGATATGCCAATATCAGATATATGCTATAAGTCTTGATTCCATGTAGGTTTACAATTCAAAGGCGACCTCATAAAAGAGATCGCCATAGATGGTGTTATTAATTATTTGGTTCAATCAAGCCATATCTACCATCTTTACGTCGGTATACAACATTCGTATCCCCTGACGTAGCGTTTTGGAATACATAGAACGCATGCCCTAGCATATCCATTTGTAATACAGCTTCTTCTGAATCCATTGGCTTTAAGTCAAAACGTTTTGTTCTTACAATTTCTATATCATCAGCTTCGTCAAAATCATTTCCTTCAACTTGTAGGTCCTCTATCCCTTTAGGAATTCCATTCTGACGAAATTTGCGATTTACTTTTGTTTTATATTTCCTAATCTGCCGTTCAAGCTTATCCACAACTAAATCAATTGCTGCATATAAATCAGTGTGCTCTTCCTCAGCTCTTAATAGAAGGCTAGTCATTGGTATCGTTACTTCGATACGCTGTTTTTCATTATAGACACTTAAATTCACATGTACATCAGAGGTAGGTTTACTCTCAAAATACTTATCTAGCTTACCAATCTTTTTTTCTACGTAATCCCTAATTGCCTCGGTAACCTTTAGATTCTCACCACGAATGTTGAATTTCATAAAGTGTCCTCCTTTTCTATCTTTATATATATTATACTATGTTTCCCTGCAAAATTCCTGCTTAAACGTTTATATTTTGTAAATACTTAGAAGAATATTCATAAAAGCTTCAATCAAGACATGTTTCGTCCCATAACTCATTATTTTTGTTGTGTAAATTAAAAATGTCTCTATAAGAGATATTCCCCTATAAAGACATTTTTATATCTACTATATATCTATTATTTCTTCTTATCCATAAACATACCGTCTATGGTATGAATATTTTCATATGGATTAATATATTTACGATTAGATTGCTTTTGTTTTTTTACTTGCTTCATTTCATCTTTTATTTCTGCAAAAATAGATTCCATTTTTCTTTCAATTACTTGATTAATAGATAATAGTTTTCTCCCGAGCTCCAGCTCTTCTTTTGTAAATGGTTCAGAAGCGTGCTCCATATATGTACCTCTTTCAAGCAATAGAGTGTTTATTTGATCAATAACCTCTTGTCGCATATTGGCAGAGATGTCACCTTCAAGTATCCTCTGTATTTTTATTGTAATATCATAAATTGGTTGAACTCGATTCATTATACATGCTCGCCTTGTGTATATTGCATTTGTCTCGTCTTTTGAATAACCTGTTTCCAAGTATCCCTGAATTCTACAACAAAGCCTTGAATCTCTTCTAAAATCGCGACATCATTCTTGATATTTGCTTCCATTAGACGGTGGTACATATAATCGTATAAAGGCAAAATTTGCTGTGAAATATCTACCTCTTGGTCTAGCGTAAGCATTAATTCTTGGATAATTGCTTGTGCCTTTTGGATATTGGTATTTTTTGCTTCCATATTTTTGTCTTGTATATCCTTCTGAGCATGCTTGATAAATTTTAAACAGCCGTTATAAAGCATAAGGGTCAATTCCCCGCCAGTTGCAGTATTAACTGCATTATTCTGGTATGCCTGAAATGGTTTATTAATAGCCATTTGGTAAAACTCCTTTATCATTTATTGGATTTACATTCCACCGCCAAATTGGGAAAGTAACTGAGACGATTGATTGTTTAAACGCGCAATAGCTTGTTCCATTGCACTGAATTGTCTCCAATATCGACTCTCAATCCGTAATAAACGATCCTCAAAATCAGATATTCTAGTATTAAGATCCTTGATACTCTTTCCTAAGGTATAATTTTCAAGTGTACTCGTAGTTTTACCGGCACGTTCTTCGATTTTTTTCATTGTTGATTCGATGGAATCTTCTAATCGATTAATTAATCCACGGCTCTTATCATTTTTATCCTCCGTATTATTAGAGAATAACTTATAAACTCCCTCAGGGTCATTTCTTAAAGCTTCTTTCAGTTTCTCCTCGTCAATTACAAGCTTTCCACCATTCATATAATCGGCTGATGTTTTTATACCTACTTGCGTAATCGAAGTGATTTCCCCACCTGTTTCAATCTTGGAGAACCATGATTGTCGCATATCAAAGAGACCAGAAGATAAAATTGAATCACCACGTAGAATTCCACTTTTTGCTTTTTCTTCCCATAGCTGGATTTCCCTATCTTCCATTCCCTTTTTCTGAAGATCTGTTAATGGCTTATAGTCTCGATATCTTTCTTCTGTTTGTGTCTTATTGATCATTTCAACTATTTCGTTATATTTGTCAACAAAATTCTTGATGGCGTCAAATGCGGCATCGACATCATTGCTGACTGTTAAATTCACGTTTTGACCGTTGGTAACATTTTTAAATTCAAACGTTATTTCTCCTAATTTATAACTATTAGATTTTGAAGTAAGGGTGAGACCATTATAAACAAACTCAGCGTCTTCTCCACCCTTCTCCTGGTCAACTTTAAGCCCTAATACATCTGTAAAAAAGCTATTAGAAGTATTATCAAATCCGATTTCAGCCCCACCAAATTCTGTAGTAGTATTGTTGTTTCCCGTTTTGGTAGATTCTAAAATAATTCGACCTGAAGTATTATCATATAAAGCTCTTACATCACCATCGGCAGAAATTTTCTTTAACACATTATTTAACGAATCGCCCTCAGCAATTGAAAATTTATGTGTTTGCTTTTCTCCCTTTTCATTCCATGTATAAAATTCGTAATCTCCAGGAGCAAAAGCATCACCATTCACAAGATTAGCTTTCTGCTCACTTAATGGCTTACTCGGATCAAACGTTTCCCCAGGCTTAACGATACTGCTTTCACTAGAATTGATTGCTGCTGTAGCTAGCTTGTTTACCTGAATACTGTAAGTCCCATTAGAAGCACTAGAATTAGCCGTAGCTGTAACTGCATTCTCCATAGAAGAGCTAACAAATTTTGGCTTATATGTACTACTCATTTTCATGTTTAAAAACATATTAGTATCCATGTCATACATTTTTTGATAGATTTCTCTAAATCCATCACGTTGCCACTCTAAAAGGGTACGACTCTGCTGCATTCGGTCAAGAGGCAGTCTTTCCGCTGACATTAATTTTTCTATTAACTCATCTGTATTTATACCGGACGCTAATCCACCTACACGCATTACCAATTTAACTCACCTCTTTAAATCTTTTTATCAATCAAAAAACCCATATAGTCTGCCATAGCTGCATACATATCCAACATTTTCTTAGGAGGTATTTCTTTAATTACCTCATTTGTAATTGGATTCACTATCGCAACATAATACTCATGAAGCTCCTCATGAAATTGGAATTTTAGATTTGTTTCTAATGGTTCAATAAAGTCATTCATTTTTTTTATGGCCGTTTCCACCTTTGAAACGGTTACTTCTTTTGGATTACCTTCTTGTATTTGGTATGAATCTTGCACAACAGTTCTATTCTCTGTTAGTAATCTATCGCTGTTGCTGTTTTGCAAGGTCTCTATTCCAACTGAAAACGAATCAACTCGCATCCAATTCACCCCTTACAAACATTTTTTTTTATTATCGGCATAAAAACCAAAAAGTTTAGTGATAGATATGGTCTACTCTATCCATTTTTCTTTAGTATTTTTAATAAATCGAAAGGCATATTTGCGGCTTCATTATTTTGATTTTGAATATCTTGATAAATTTCCTTACGATAAATCTCTACTGACTTTGGGGCATTAATTCCAAGTTTAATTTGATCTCCTTCTATTGCCAGCACTTTTATTTCTATTTCATCCCCTACTTGGATTGCTTCATCGAGTTTACGTGTAAGTACTAGCATCACTATACCCCTTTCCCAACAGTAGGTTTGATCGAAGCCTTACTTGGATATACATCCGTGTTAAGTATATATTGTTTACCAAGCATTTTCTTTTGATTAATGACTAGAGGTGCTTTTAAATTGATTGTACTTGTCTCAAATGGATCCTTCAGTGTAACAATACTTACTATTAAAACATCGTTCACACTTTTAATTTGTAGTGACTCTAATGTCCCCTCATCTAGTTCAAAAGAATAGTCCTGATAAAAATGGTATGGATTTGTTACAACGAAAGCTAATGGAACTGTATTTACTGATTGTAAAAACTGAAAGACTGAATTTCCTGGTATATCTAACAGCACAAATTCGGACTGTTCCAAAAATCCAGGTATTCCTCCTGGAAAGTGAATAATCATTTCATCATCAATTGTAACTTCACCTAAGTATTTCGTTTGTATGTTCATATCTGTCACCCTAACATATAATTATTTTTCTTCCGGAAACAGATTAATAAAGTCTATCTCTAAGCTCTGATATTGCGCCATAGATATATCAACAGAACCTGGGACATAAGTGACTTCCGGTTTGTTTGATTGAGCATGAATAATCGGCTTTTTAGGTTGTATATCTATCTCAACATTAGATGGTTGATAATGAGTTTTTACTGAAAACGGAGATGGTACAAACTTAATTCCTAATTCCCGCATCGGCTCATATGCATTTTGGAACGACTGACTTATTAAAGGTTTACCCTTGTTTTCAATTTTCATAAGTTCCGTACCTTGGGAAGACCTTCTGCCTATTCCCTCTAAAACAGCCTGTTTTCCATCCTGGGCATATTTTTCATTTAACCGTTCCACAGATAGTAAATTCATTTCTTCCCATGCCCGTGTTTGATCAATGGTTAATTTCGCTGGGATAGTCCTCATCGAAATTTCTGCATGTGGCTGCTGAATGGATAAATCTGCTTTTGGTTGTCTAATCGCTTGTCTGGCTGGTTGAGAAACCATATAGATTTTTGCCATTTGAGATTGCATTCGAATTTGAGGTAGCTCCATCCCAATCCCCCTCTAAAGAAAAATCCCTGAACCCTAATTCGGGCCAGGGTCAAATTAACGTAGAAAATCTAATAATGTTGGCTGAATAATTCGTGATCCAGCTGATAATGCTGCACGATGGATACTTTCTTGGGTAATCAATTGTGTAATTACCTTTTCATAATCGATGTCTTCATTTTTAGACATCATATCTGTAGCAGAAATCTCCTGTGAATCTAAACGGTTTTCTATTAAGTCTAGACGATTCATTCTTGCACCAAGATCCGCACGAGCGTTTAGGACATTATTAATATTCCCATCAATTGCATCGATACTTGCTTGAATAGCGCTTTGATCGTCAGAATCTAAAGCACCAAGTAGATCATCGATATTGTTAAAAAGATTACTACTAGGTCCAAAAATATTTTCTGCATTGACATTTGCCTGAATTTGTATTCCTGAAGAAACTTCAATATTCACAGGACTTTGATTGAAGCCTGTTATGTTATCTGGATCAGTAATTGGTGGTGTGTCTGTTTGTGTTCCATTAAATATATATCTATCATTTACCTTCGTGTTAGCGATATCAACTAAATGTTGTTTTAATTGCTCGATTTCTTCTTTTATATTTTTTCTTTCCGTTTCATCGTATGTGTCGTTACTTGCTTGAACTGTAAGCTCTCTAATACGTTGAAGCGCTTTAGTAGCTTGGTCAAGTGCATCATCTGTATTATCCATCCAATTATGCACTTCACTTGTATTACGCTTATATTGTTCTACTTGTAATACCTGGCTTCGATAATCCATCCCTTTAACTGCAACTACTGGGTCATCTGATGGACGGTTAATTTTTTTGCCTGTTGTAAGCTGGTCCATATATGTACCTAGGTTTTTGTAGCTATTCGATAGATTAGTTAGCATGCTATTTGATAACATAGACTGTGTTACACGCATCTACATCCTACCTCCCAACAATTCCCATACTGTTTATAATTTTATCAAGAATCTCATCCATTGCAGTCATGCTTCTTGCAGCCGCATTATATGCATGTTGAAATCTAATCATGTTCGTCATCTCTTCATCTAGTGAAACAGAGCTAACTGACATACGCTGTACCTCAACCTGTGACTTTAATACTTCAGTATTTGCAGCCATTCTATTTGCTTCTTGTGCGGCAACTCCAAGCCTTCCAATTAATCCCTCGAAAAAGTCTTTAATGGAAGTGTTATCGAGACCGCCTAGTTTATTTTCAAATACATTAGCTAAATTCAATGCATTTTTACCATTACCTTTTGCATTTGCATCATCACTAGCGGCAATTAAATTTGGATTATCAACTATAGCTGAAGAGACCACCATATTACCTTGACTATCAAATTCAAAAAACACTTGACCTGGATCTCCATTGAAATCAAAGCCTAATGTATGAACTCTATTAAATTCGTCTACAAATTCTCTTGCCAGTTTATTCATATCTTCTTGTACATTTGCAAAAGAAACTTCCTGATTTCCATAGACTTTTAATAAAGAACTTAATGAACCATTAGTAGAAGAGGCTACAAAGTTTTCATTATAATTACCAGCTACACCAATTTTAATCTGGTTCACATCTGTAGCAGTATCATCTAAATAAAACTGTTTATAACTAGGGTCATCTAATGGACTTATCAAATCTACAGTTGTTCCATCATCATTCACTAATGTAATCTTAGCTAGTCCACCAGCAATATCTAGCGAGCTCTCAGCACTTTTTACTCGTTCTACCTTTATATTTACAATCCCTGAAAGTTTATCAATCAACATATCACGTTCATCGTACAAATCATTAGGAAGTAAACCATGAGGTTCCACTCTTTTAATTTGTTCATTCAAGTCATTAATGCGCCTTAAAATTGAGTTTGCATCGTCAATGGTTACATCGATTTGCTTTCGAGTATCTGATTGCATCTTTTCAAGATTATTTCTTATATAATTGAATGTATCTGCTACAGCTTGCCCCCGCTGAACAACTACTGATCTAGTTGCACTACTATCTGGGTTTACTCCTAAATCTTGAAGAGATTGCCAAAGCTTATCCATCGTATTGGCTAATCCACTATTAGATGGTTCATTAAGTAAACTTTCCATACGATAAAGGGAATCAGCCATGGTTTGCCAGTAGCCATTCTTACTATTCTCCGCGCGAAATTGTAAATCTAGAAAACTATCACGAATACGTTCCACTGTTCCAGCCTGAACACCTTGACCAATTTGTCCGGGTATTTGTGGACGATTACGTGATCCCGCAGGGTATGCTGGTAAAGTTTCAAAATTAACACGCTGTCTAGTATACCCTTCCGTATTTGCATTTGAAATATTATGACCAGTTGTATATAGTGCAGATTGTTGGGCAAATAGCGCTTGCTTCGCCATTTCTAAACCATGGAATGTACTCATTGATTATCTCCTTCTCAAAACGTCTTATCATTTATGCCTTCGAATCGAAAAGAGAACGATTCGCTGATGATTTGTCCATATCTGTTTTATTACTGTAGTTAATATTTGCTAAGGACGGACTTAATAAATCAATAGAAAGCTGAACAAATTGCATGGATTGCTGAATTAATGCAACATTTAACTGTTCTTGTTGTTTTAAGTTGATGAGTGCCTCTGCTAAACGTACTGCACTTGCTTCAAGTGCTTGCTGTTCTCCCTCATCTTGTAAATGCTGTAACATAGTAGTAATAGTAGTATCATCTAGTGACAGCCCATTATCGATAAACCACTTTTCTACTTCTTTTTCCCGCGCTGCTTCTGCCTTTTCTAGTTGCTGAACAAGTTTACGCTCTTTGACTAAATGTGACTGTAGTTTGTCAACTTCACCATTTTTTACTATCGTTGTTTTTTCCAATGAAAACTGGATTAATTGTTGATGAATTTCCACCAACTGTTCTAGCTTATCTATAATCGAATTTACGGACACGAGTGCCGTCCTCCTCCTAATATCTTGACCAAAAATCAATCATTTTCTGTGCTGTTTTTTCGTAATTAATTTCATATTCACCAGTTTCAATACGGTTCTTAATTTCCTGTACATAAGCATCTCGCTTCGCATTGGATTTCGTATTCTCTTGTAGCTTTAATGCCTGTGACGAGATTTCTAATTGGTCCTGCTGCTTTAGTGCTTTTTTATATTCCGCTTGTTTTTGAATTTGGTTTTTATATGGATTAAAATTTGCTTGATTTGGACCATTAATTTTCATGAGATCACCTCTATTTCAAACAAAAATTTCTATTCGTACATCGTTCTATAATTAATATCGACAGGTTTTCACTTTTCTGTAGCATTTATCTACGATGTTTATCAATTGCGTAATAAATTTCTTTTTTGGACTCAACCTCTTTATTTCGTGCGTTTACTTTTTCAATTTCCTTTAGCATAGTTAAATCCTGCTGAATTTCATTTGCACAGTTTCCACAAAGTTTACCAGTTACAATAGTAGATCCACATTTTTCACATGGATACCCTAATTTTGGGAACATTGATGTACGGAGGCGGCGTTCCTTAATGAACTTTGTAATAAGCGTTTCCTCTACACCAGTTGCCTCAACCACTTCCATTAATGTGGCTTCTCTATTTTTCTGTTGCTTTAAAAAAGCATATACGATTTGAAAATCGGCTTCTTCCTTTTTATAACAATCTTGGCATACGTCTCGTAAATGTTTCACAAAAACCTTTCCACATCGTGAGCAATTTGCTAAATCCGCCATTTTCGCTTCTCCTCTTTAACAAATTAATTGATAACATGAATTCTTACCCTCGTACTAATGTATACGAAAACACCCTTGGACAGCCATTCATTTGTAATAGCTTAGCTGCGTGGCGTAATGTCGTACCTGTTGTATATATATCATCGACAAGAATAGCATATTTGTTTAGATTTTGTTGGATAGAAAACGGATTCTTTGAAATTATCCGCTCTTGTCGTGTCTTTTTTGACTGTTTCTCCCCGTGAACTCTTGTTAAAATATCTACTTTAGGAATTTGCAGGAAGTCAGCGAGCATTTCAGCTTGATTGAAACATCGCTCTTCTAATCTTTCTCTACTTAGAGGGATTGGGACTACTACCGCATTCTTAAGATGACTAAATTTTTTAAAAAACTCTTGTTTAAATGTCTCATTGAAGATGTTTCCTAGTTCGTAATCACCACGATATTTCCACTTGGCAATGATTTTTTTGATATGTTCATTATACTGGAAAATAGAATAATTAAATTCAAGTACATCATTACCCTGATAATACTTTTCCCATTTGGTACAATCCTCACATACTTCGATATTGGCTATTCTACTACATTTTCTACAACGTTTTCCATTAATTTTTTCAAGATTGCTTGCACATGTATCACATAGATTACGAGGTACAGATGGAATTAGTATATTCAACCAATTTACATCTAAGATTATCGCTTCATGACACCAAAGACAATTCATAATCAAAATCCCCCTCTCCTGTTCATCATTTCAATAGAACGAACAGCACTAGCCATAGCTTCCGTTTTGCCATCATGAAGGAAAATTACTTCTCCAGTAGGGTCAGCGGAACTTCTTCCTGCCCTACCAGCAATCTGTACTAGTGCAGCTTCATCAAAAACAGTATGTCCGGCATCCACAATAATGACATCTACGGATGGAAATGTAACGCCTCTTTCTAATATTGTCGTTGTCACAAGAAGGTCAATTTCTCTAGAACGGAATTGATTAATCTTTTCAATACGTAAAGGATCTTCCGAATGAACAGATGTTATCGAAATAAAACCTAGTTGTTGAAATTCCTCGTGCTTTTCCGCAAAAGCATTCGCTAATGAAATGGTTGGAACAAAAATAAGCACCTGGCGGTTAGGATTCGCCCTTAACGTTAACCATTCTTTCAATATTTCTGGTATCTGGTTTTGTTTTAAATCTTTTTTTAGGGAAAAACATAACCTAAGCTTTGGGACTGGCAATGGCTTCCCATGGTATCGAACGGGTACAAATATATGTGGTAATCTGTGGAAGGCTACTTTCATCTGAAGATTTTTTCGTGGAGTTGCAGTTAGATATATCGTTGTACTTTTTTCTTTTTTTGCCCGGTTAACAGCGAATAGAAGCGTAGAATCATGATGATAGGGAAAAGCATCTACCTCGTCGATAATCATGATATCAAATGTCTTAACGTATCGTAAAAGTTGATGGGTAGTGGCTATAATTACTGGTGCTGACCCCGCTCTTTCATCACTTCCAGCAAATAAGGCCTGAACAGGCACCTCTTGAAATGCAGCCTGAACCCGTGGCTTTAATTCCCGAACTACATCTGCCCTAGGTGTTGCAATACAAATTCTTTTTCCTTGTTTTAGACCTGCTTCAATCCCATGAAACAGCATCTCTGTTTTTCCAGATCCACAAACTGCCCATATGAGGAGTTCCTTCTCAAGATGATTAACGGCTTGTACAATACGCTTGGAGGCTTCTAGTTGGTATTTTGATAAGGTCCCCCTCCAAGTTAAAGGAGAACCGAAAACGGGCCAGATGGGCTCTTTGCCTATCCAATAATAAAGTGGCTCACATTCTAGCACTCTACCCATCTCGATACAATTACGACAATAGGAATGTATTTTATTACAGCCTGCACAGGGAATTTTTCCAAATAGGTGGGATTGACGATTGCCACAACGAAGACATTCTTGATAAAAAAGAGCACGTTTGATAGAAGGAATTTTCGTGAAGTTTTCCTGCAATAGTGGAGTATTAAGAGGAAGCTCTTTCGCAAGTAACAGTTTACCAGCATATTCATATAAAACCTTTGAATCTAACCTTGATGGAATATATGGGATATTATTCGGTGGGGACATTATCTCACTCACTTTCCAAAATAATAGTTGACTGCCAGGTTTTTAAACTGACAGTCAAACAGAATAATAATAAATTATAATTGCTTATTTATAGTACCAACAAACTCCGATTGCACCTTCCCCAACATGGGTACCAATAACCGGACCAAAATAACTAATTAATGCTTCTGTATCTGGATATTTTTGCAGAAATTCATCTCGTAGATCCAACGCATCTTGTTCATGGTTAGCATGTACAAAAACTACCTTTGCAATCTTGCCTTCTCTAGCATCTTCCTCCAGCATACCCATAACTCGATTAATAGCTTTTTTGCGCGTGCGAATTTTTTCAAAAGGAACAATCACTTTATCTACAAAATGAAGAACAGGCTTTACTTGCAGAAGACTTCCTATAATTGCCTGTGCACCGTTCAGTCTTCCTCCACGATGAAGATTAGTTAAATCATCCACAACAAAATAACCATGCATCGTCTTTTTAATTTCATTTAGACGTTCCATTATCTCTTCAGGTGATTTGTTTTCCTTTGCCATTTCAGCAGCCTCTAGCGCATAAAACCCTTGTGCCATACAGCTTATTTCGGAATCAAACGCAAAGACCTTGATTCCCTCAACCATATCCCCTGCACTAACTACTGCTTGATATGTTCCACTAATACCACTCGATAAATGAATGGATACTACTGCATCGAATTCTTTACTTAGTTCCTCTAATTTTTCCGTAATTAGTCCGATAGCAGGCTGTGAAGTCGTCGGAAGCTCTTTCACATTTTTAATTTTTTGGTAGAATTCCTCTGTTGTAATGTCGACTTCCTCTTGATAGGTTTCGTCCTCAAAGTTAACACTAAGAGGAATCATATGTATTCCATAAGCGTTCCGCATATCCACCGGGATATACGCCGTGCTGTCTGTCATTACAGCAACCTTCATGAATACCTTCCTTTCTCTATTTATTTAACTGTTGATTCAAGCATGCTTCTTTATATTTTACATGAATGTTATAAAAAATGCACCCTCCTAAGTGGGAAAGTCTTATCGTTAAGTATAATTACACAACATTAAGCAATCTCCCATTCCCCTATATTGGAAGGGTATTATAACATTGGTGGAAAAATCAATTGAAAAATAAACGCTAACATAAAGACCACCTTTACAATAAAATAGAGGCAAGAATCAGTCCCTCCTATTCCTGGTGAGGTACAAGATTCTTGCCTCTATTTATGTGCTTATAGTACTTCAACCCACCCTTTACGTATAGCGGAAACGACCGCTTGTGTGCGATCATTTACATTCATCTTTTGTAAAATATTGCTCACATGGTTCTTAACCGTTTTTTCACTTATGTAAAGAGCTTCTGCCACGGCACGGTTACTTTTTCCATCTGCTAAGAGTTGTAGCACTTCACATTCACGCTTCGTTAGCAAATGCAGTGGACGATGGTATTCAACACGGCTTCCTCCACCAACTGTAATTGCTTCTTTTGCAAGTCGTCGGTATTCCTGAACTAGATTATGTGTAACTTTAGGATGAAGATATGAACCACCTTCACTTACAACCTTGATAGCCTCAATAAGTGAATTAGAATCCATTTCTTTTAATAAATAGCCTTGAGCACCTGTCTTTAATGCATGGGTTACATAGCTTTCATCATCATGAATCGATAAAATAATAACCTTTGATTTTGGGAAATTACGAACTAACTCTGCTGTTGCCTGTACACCATTCATATTCGGCATATTTATATCCATTAGTACAACATCAGGATTATATTCCTTAACTAGCTGTGAAGCCATAATGCCGTCGTCACCTTCTGCAACTACATTGAAGGATGGCTCAAATTCCAAAATACGTTTAACCCCTTCACGAAAAAGCTTATGATCATCAATTAGTACAATCGATATGGTAGTATCCAAATTCATGACAATTCCTCCCCAATACGTAATATCTTAATCTATATCTATTTCCCCTATTACGTTCAAATGATAGACCGACTTTCTCTCTCTATTATATTAAACAAGTGCCCGCTTATGGGGAACTTGGATAATGATCTTCGTTCCTTTTCCGATAGCAGAGTCTATTTCCATCACGCCATCGAACATTTCAACACGCTCGCGCATCCCCATCAATCCAAACGACTTATCTCGTTTAATCGTAGGATCAAAGCCTTTTCCATTATCCTGAATGATTAAATTTAAATTTCGTGTACAAATTTCTATCTTTACACTAATTAATGTTGCTTCTGCATGTTTGATTGCATTTTGAATCGCTTCTTGAGCTAATCTAAAAAATGCAATCTCGTACTTTTGATTTAATCTTTTAACCTCACCGATAGATTTAAAATCTATTTTAACATTATTGTACTCAGCTGTTGTCGAAATATATTTTTTAATAGTTGGTATAAGCCCCAAATCATCTAACGCCATTGGTCTTAAATCATAGATAATACGTCTAACCTCATATAGAGAGCCACGTACCATCTTACGAACATTTTTGATTTCCTCTAGTGCATCTTCTGGACTGCCTTCACGGAAAGTACGATCAACTAGTTCAGACCTCAGTAATATATTGGCTAGCATTTGCGCAGGACCATCATGAATTTCTCTGGAAATACGTTTTCTTTCCTCTTCCTGAGCTTCGATTATTTTCAATCCAAATTCTTGCTTTTCTTTGGCTTCTTCAATCATTTCATTTACTTGTCTAAAGTCATCTGTTAAGTAAGTTAATATTACTGCTATTTTATTTGCAAGGTTCTCCGCGCGTCTAATCGTATGTTCTAAATTCTGTAGTCTTCTTTCAAGTTCATCTCGTTTAGTACGCAATATTCTCTCTTCTTGCCTAAGCACTGCTAGTTTAGTTTGTAGCTCATGAGTAGATTCATAGACTTCCCGTATCTCATCTTCCGTGTAGCGATCAAAGTATTTACTGACCTCAGATAAACGTCTTCTTGAATAGCGAACATTATGTTCAAGCTTGTCACCGTCTTCAATATACTGTAGCACTTTCGCCTTTGTATATTCTAGCTCACGTAGCAATTGTTCATGTTCGGAACGAGCTTCTTCACTAATATTAAATATTTCGTCTTTACTATTCTCAACAACGTCAACCATTTCATCAAGTATGTAATCTAAATCTTTTTCCCTAGTTTTCACTACCATTAGCACTCACCAACCTATGGTATAATTATACGTGCTCAATCTTTATTTTTATAGGGTTTTAAAGAAATATTTCCTAAAAATTCTTCATTTGATACTATTTTATCAATATTTGTTAGTTACTTCTACCCATTATTTACTTTACTCAAACCTTCTTTTTACTTATTATATACTAAAACAATCTCTAGAGGGGGAAAAGCCATGTTATCTAGCTATTTTACAGTCAATCAAGATTCCGGCTCCCATGAAATAGTCATTCAAAAGTCTAGGTTCATTGGCACTATCAAGCGAGTTGAATCGGAAACCGAAGCACAGCAATTTATTCAAGGTATGAAAAAGAAATACCATGATGCTACTCATAATTGTTCGGCATATATTATTGGTGAACATGATCAAATCCAAAAAGCAAATGACGATGGTGAGCCAAGTGGAACAGCTGGAGTACCTATTCTAGAGGTTCTAAAAAAGCAACATCTTAAAGACACAGCTGTAGTTATCACACGATATTTTGGAGGAATTAAGCTTGGTGCTGGTGGACTAATACGCGCCTATGGAAGCTCAACAACTGAAGCCTTAAAGGCGGTTGGAATTGTCAAGCGCCAATTAATGAAAGGTTTTTCTGTGACAGTAGACTATTCTCTTTTAGGAAAATTTGAAAATGAACTAAGAAATTCTGAACATATAGTAGAAACCATAAACTACTTAGAGAACGTTGAATTTATCGTTTATGTAGAAGCTGGTACCGAAAACAATTTCGAAGAGTGGATCATCAACCTCTCAAATGCGAAAGCAACCGTTCTACCATTAGAAGTAAAATATATCGAAATTCCAGTAGAAAGTACAAAAGAATAGAGAGTAGAATAAAAAATAATCGAAAGCAGCCATCTTCTATACTTAGAAAAAACTGGCAACCGTACGGTGCCAGTTTTCCCAACATGCTAATTTAATTTAGAAAGTGCTGCCTCATCAGCAATAATCGTAACATCTTGATGTTTTTGTAATATCGAAGCTGGAAAATCTTCGGATACTTCACCATTCACCAATCTTGCTATGGCATCCGCCTTATTCTCACCAGAAACTAACAAGACTATTTTCTTGCTTTCCATAATCGTTTCAATGCCTGTAGTAATAGCTTGTGTTGGTACCTCATCCATGGATGCAAAAAATCGAGCATTCGCACTTCGAGTAGATTCATCTAGCTCAACAATATGAGTACGACTTGTAAATGGTGTACCAGGTTCATTAAATCCAATATGACCATTAAGCCCTATTCCAAGAATTTGCAAATCAATCGACCCATGAGAACGTATTAACTCCTCATAGGAAGCACATTCTTCTTCTAATTTAGCAGCAACCCCATTCGGTACAAATGTGTTTTCTTTGCTAATATCGATATGATTGAAGAGCTTTTCATCCATAAAATATCGGTAACTATTTGGATCATTGGCAGCTAGACCAACATATTCATCCAAATTAAAGGTTGTCACATTCTGAAAAGAGACTTGTTTATCTTTATTGTTCTCAATCAAGCATTGGTAAAGTCCTTCCGGTGTAGAGCCTGTAGCAAGTCCTAGTACTGGCTTTTCCAATTCTTTTACTGTTTTCACGACTATCTCACTAGCCTTTTTACTCATTTCCTGGTAGTCTTTCACAGAGATAATATTCATTTTATTCCTCTCCTTCATACGCAATTGTTCCACGACACAATGTATATTTTATAGTAAATTGATCGTCTACAACTAATAAATCGGCATCTTTTCCAATTTTTATACTACCTTTTCTATCAAAGACACCTATTTGTTTAGCGGGATTCATACTAGCCATGGCTATAACATCCTCAAACAATACGCCATCAAGTTTTAACATTTGCTTTACGCCATTACCCATTTTCAAAATGCTACCTGCTAGAGTTCCATCTTCCAGAACAGCTCGAATCCCATCTACGAAAACATTTTGGCCACCAAGATCATAGTTCCCTGCCTGTAGACATTTAGCACGCATCGCATCAGTAATTAAAATTAAACGTTCACTACCTACATTTTCATAAATTAGTTGAAGCATTTCAGGTGCAACATGAATACCATCCGCAATTAATTCTGCACGTAGCTCCTCTAATAGAAAAGCTGCACCAACAACTCCAATATCACGATGATGTATTCCTGACATAGCATTACATAAATGAGTAACTTGTCGAACTCCGCGTGATACTGCTTCTTTCATGCCAGCAAAATCTGTTCCCGTATGACCAGCAGATACATTTACTCCTGCATCCGCTAAATGACGAATAAAAGAGCCATCCTCATCATGCTCAGGTGCCATCGTAATAGTCTTTATTTTATTATTGGAAAGTGCTTGCCACCTCTCGAAAAGGTCAATATCTGGTTTTTTAATATGCTCTATTGGTTGAGCACCTTTTTTACTTGGCTCAATAAATGGGCCTTCCAGGTGCACCCCAATAATATCAGCAAAACCATCCTTATTTCGGTAACTTGCAACATTCCGAAGGGCACGTTCAATATTCTCAGTAGACTGTGTAATCGTAGTTGCCAAGAAACTAGTTGTACCCTCTTTCGGTAGAACCTTCGCTATCTGATCCAGCGCTTCTTCCGTAGCATCCATAACATCGGAACCATTTGCTCCATGGATATGACCATCAATAAATCCGGGGACAACATTTAATCCTTGTCCATCAAGAATTTTAAATCGACTAGGGTAGCTCTCTGGTTTTTCTTTATCAGTAAAAATTTTCGAAATTCTACCTTCTTCGATCATTAAACCGCCATTTTCTATCATCCTGTCTTCTGCATATATTGTTACATTTTTAATATAAAGTGATAGTTGATTATTCATTGATGTAAGTTCACTTCCCTAACTATTTTATATAATTTCAAGTTAGCACAAGGAAATTTTTATGTAAAGAATTAGAGGGTGTCCAAAATGTACCCTCCTCCAATAATCAATTCGCAATATGTTTGTTTTTCGTAATAATATTTTGGTCGTTTATTTCCTTTATAAGCGTTTGAATTAACTCATCAGATGAGCGAATCTTATTTTTTTCAGTATCATCAATTACCCTTTTCATCATATTTTTAAATAACTCACGTTCAACCATTTAATTACCGCCTTGATTTAGTATTTGGTTTGTACAGCCTATCATATCATAATTTTTAAAATTTGCATTTTTAAAATCACATTACAAGTTTATATCGCTCATTATTACTTAGACAATGATATATAGTGAACCTGCTATATTATTATATTCGTTGTTATACATCCCCAAAAGGAGGCGTTAATTTGATATTAGCTTAGAATATATCCATTTGTAGTAGCATATGTCGTAAGGAAACAAAACGATTCGATTTCCAATTGAGTGATGTAATAACCTCTAGAAAAACTGTTTATTGCTTGTCCATAAAATATGAATTCGTATTTCTTCATTACTTTTTTCTGGCAGTAAAAAACCGTAGTCTCCTACGGTCTAGTTTCGTTGTTCATTTCTCCATTTATTAAATTCAAGATATTCTTTAAATTGCTCCTTTGATACACCTGATTCCATAGCTTCCTTCACTATTTGAAGCCATTCCCCATCTAATTCTTCTAGTCCTTCATTTGCATCGGCATTAACAAGTTCATTAACAGAGACACCTAATACAAAACTAATCTTCTCAATAAACTGGATCGATGGATTGGATTGGAGGTTTCGTTCAATAGAACTTAAGTAGGACTTTGCAACATTTGCTTTCTCTGCTAATTCCGAAATAGACATCTTGCGTTCCTGCCGTAATAGTTTTATTTTTTCACCGATCAAGTTGTCTCACCTCTTTCAAGCGAATTATATCACAAACAGGTGAGCAGTTCTATATAAAGGACACTTTTGCTACTAAAGTATTATGTATGCTGTCTTGCCTCAAGAAGGAAAAGGCGTATTTCCTCAATCGACATCCCAAGTTTCTTCGCTTCTATAATTAAAGCTACCCATTCGTAATCAAGTTCAGTCTTACTTACTGTTTTATTCAACATTACGCCCCCATTCCTAATATACACTAATTTCAACCACTAGCTCTCTTTCTCCATATAGTATGTCTATTTCTTTATGGAATTTATTTCAAGTATAATTATACTAAATATCTAAGACACTTTGTGTGTCTTGTTTTGTCAAAACGAAACTAGTTTTGTAGGAGAAAAGTACTAATATTATCGAAAATAATAATATGTTCATTTTCGTATCCATTTTATATTTTTGTTAGTAGTTGTTTGTTTAGCCAATAGTATAATTAGTGCACCAGTAATGATTAATGTTACGCCAATAAATAAGAAATTGAATAAGCTTGTAGCAGTACTAGGAAGGGTGGAACCACCTTGGGAATTACTCCCACTATCAATAATCCCTTCTACCACTTCTTCATCCTTTTCACTAGAGTTTTCATTTTTAGGGTTTTCTTCTTTATTATTCTCTTCTGGATTTTCACCTCCAGGATTTGAGGTTATATCTTCAGCAATAAACAAAAAGCTGAAGTTCGAACCTAATCCTTGATAGTCATTACCCAAATGTTCGGGGAATCGTATGGTTATAGCTAAGTCTTCTTCACCGTTTCTATATAATTTTCTTTCAGGTAGCATATCAAAATCTGACAACTTACCATTGTAGATAACTATATTTGCATCCTTTATCTCTAATAATAGTTCATTAAAAAGTTTATCTATGCCTTTATTTTGGACTTTCATAGTATAGGTAAAATCTCTCTTACCTACATTTTTGACTGTGATACTTCTTGGCGCCCAATCTCCAGGCTTCATATTTGATACATCAAATAAAGCTTCTTTATGTGAGATCTCAATATCTATCTCTTTAACTGAATTAGCAAAGGTAGTAATAGTAGTTAAACTTAACATAACAAGAATGGTAAAAAAAATTAGAATTAATTTTTTCAGATTCAATCTCTCCTTTACTTTCTGATACATCTCCCTATACTTTGGATGCTAATTCCTCTTTATTTGTTTTATCTTTTGGATTCCCATACGTATTAAGTGATGCCAATGTCCTCCAAATAGAAATAATCGAAAAAAGAAATATAACAATACCCGGGATTAATAATAAGAACGCGCCATTTTTTGACTGCGCAAAGTTAGTGAAATATCCAGCAAATGGTATGGTGATACCCGTATATTCAGCAACTACGTTCTCTGAAAGAATAGGATTAATATCTGCTGTATTATTATTATCTCCTTTCGTTCGATATAAAACTTTATCACCACTATGAATAACCTCTATGATTCTATGTGTTATTAATTTTCCATTACTTTCCTTATAAGTAATGACATCATTCTCCTTAAAACGGGTCATATCCCCTCCAGGTTTAACTGCAATGATAGATCCTGTTTGAATCCCTGGCTCCATGGATCCCGAGAGTACCGTTTTTAATTGATATCCAAAAATCTGTGGTTCCCCACCTGAAAGTTTTGTTACCAATACCATACTTCCCACTATTACTAATAGTAAAAAAAGCATTCCAGTCAGTATATTGTTAAACCATTTAAAGACTTTCTTCTTATTCATTTTCTCCACCATCCTGAGCATATTCTTTCTTTAATCTGTCCGTAGATTTTCAACTGCCATCATTATTTATATCTGTTTCCACTTTAGATTTTTCTTGTTGCTCATTATCTATTCCTTCAGATTCTTGAAGTTTGTCTTGCCCATCTACATTTGAATCTTCTATATTGGAGGAGTCAGATTCACTCTCCTTATTTTCACCCTCATCCTTGTTAGGTTCCTCTGAAGTTTTCTTTCTTCCATTACTACAATCCACTGTTGTACTCTTACTTGTTATATATCCCGACGTCTTATTTCCAGTCGTAAAATAGTAAGTCCCAGATTCACTAGTCACAAATCGTAAATTTATCTTTTCACCCTTTGCTAAAGGTGGGACTGTACCAGTTTCAACTGCAGAGCCTCCTGCTGTTGAATAGACTTCATACTTAATTTCATCCTTTAAATTCTCTTTTCCGTTGTTTTTCAAGGTAACAGATACAGTTGCAGGACATGTTTTAATATTTTGTTCTCCAGTAGGGAGAAATACTAAGCCAGATAAGTCTGGTTCAACACTCCATGTTCCTGATGAAACGGTATGATTAACATTTCTAGTAGTTGTAAAATACGCAGAAGTGCTTTCACTAATCTCCCCAATAATGTAAACAAATAAATAAAAGCAAAGTACAACTTTTACAACTAAAAATAAATGATTGTTCTTTTTTCTATCTCTTCTTATTCGTGTACTTTTCAAGAATAGCTCCGCCTTCCTCAATAATGATATCTATAGATAATTTATATGCATTTACAAACACAGAAGAATTTTCATGCTTGAAAATACATATAAAAGAAGGGAGAAAAGAGATCTTCTCCCTTTTAGCTAATTAAATTTACACTAGGTGAATATAGAATCTATTAAACCAGTACTATCTCAGTTCACCTTCTGTTTGATGGGCATTGAATGTCCAGGTAAGTTGTAGGGCATCACCTTGGAATTCATTTTGGTCTTTCCCATTATCTACAAATTCAAAAGCTACAAACATTTGATCACTATCACCTGCTTGTAAGCCACTATCTTCGCCACCTAAACCTAGTAACCAAGTCCAGAAGCTATTTAAATTCTCAACTGCATCTGGAGTCATATTTTGCAGATCGTACAAAGTAGTTTCCGAAATTACATCATTATAATCCCCAATAACCCATCCATCACCGGTTTTGTCTGCATTTTCAAGAAATAATACTTTAATATGTTTACCAAAATCATCTTGGTTATCTCCTTTTGCATCATCAACAGTATATGAAGTTGATAAATCAATGGAGGAGATATCTAACGACCCATTGTTAATTAATTCGAATGCACGAACAACAGTATCTCCTGGCTTTAAGTTATCGACATTAACAATAGTTGTCGGATCAACACTTAAATCTAATGTACCTGCAGCAAACGTATTGTTCGTTTCTTCAGCATCACTAAAGTACGCAAAAGTTCCTCCAGCAATTAATGCAAGCCCTAATCCTGCTGTTGCTAAACTCATACCTAATTTCTTCTTGATTTCCATTTCTCCTATTCCTCCCCAAAAAAATAGATGTAACGCTCTGCACTTTTAAATCTGCGCATATTTAAAAGTGCCCTGAAGGCTAATTCTCTATAAACTATGTATTCTGCTATGATCAGACGAAATATCTTCGTTTTTGCTAAAAAGGCTTTCTATTCGTTGTTTCGTTCATTTAACCTTCATTACCTATGTATCTAACTAGTTAAACACAAATGTACTAAGAGCATGTGTTGTTCTTCATTAAGAACAACACATTTGAAGTATAGGGTATTTGAACTAGAAAGAAAAACCTCAAAATCGCTCATTTTTTCGTTATTAAGAACAATTATCTCGTTTTTACTTAGAAATTCTTTAAATTACTTATAAATTCTATTTTCAAACACATATCTTTCTTTATAATGAACACAAGAAGCTATAATTTATATGTTTATTCTTTAAAAGAAATCGGAGATACTAAAAAAATAATACATTTTAATGATGATAAGTAATGATTTTTAAACTTATCTACCAGCAACTGAAGACAAGTAAAATCAATCTGAAGGTTTTGCTTAAGTATAGTTATATAAAATAGGTATTTCTTTAAATCAACGTATTTAGGGAATGAAATCCAGCAATACTATTCAGACAAACCTTTATTACTTTAACTTTCCTAAAAAGTAACCCCTTAAAACCTTTAACGGATGAAAATTATTGATGCTGCTCAGTACTGGCACATATTCAATTCCATACCTATTAAAATTAAATGAGTAATTTCTCCTATTTTGAAATAGACTATGGACATGAGATTCGATATAATTATTTCAACTAATTAACAAGTCTTACCATTCTAGAAATTCTTGAGGAGAATAAATGTGGCTGAAACAAGAGAGGAATATAAAAAGAGAGTAAAAAAGAGAAAATGGCCATACATAGTTGGAGGAATTCTATTATTTATCCTGCTTATTGGTGGTGGCTATGCATGGTATATATGGGATAAGCTGCATGAAACAGTTAGTAACATGCATGATCCATTGGAAAGAGATGAAAATCCAGAGCGTCAGGAAGAATTAAAGGATATTTTCAACAAGAAAAAATCACTGAATATCTTATTATTAGGTGTGGATGAACGCGCTGGTGACAAGGGACGTTCTGATACGATGATACTCATGTCCTTAAATCCAAATACAGACTCTATGGTTATGCTGAGTATCCCGCGTGACACCTATGTCAATATTCCAGGATATGGAATGGACAAAATAAATCATGCCTATGCACGTGGTGGTGTCGAATTATCCGTTAAAACTGTTGAAGAAGCTTTTCATGTACCTGTTCATTTTTATGGAAAAGTGAATATGGAAGGTTTTGAACAGGGGGTAGACTCATTAGGTGGGGTTACTGTTACAAATGATTTAGCATTTACTCAGGATGGTGTACACTTTCCTACAGGAGAAATTCATCTAGATGGGGAGGAAGCTCTTGCTTATATACGAATGCGTAAAAGTGATCCAAGAGGTGACATGGGTCGAAACGAAAGACAGCGTGACGTTATTTCCGCCGCTCTAGAGAAGGCAGCGAGTTTCTCAGGTATTACGAAAATAGGTGAAATCTTAAATATTCTTGGTGATAATGTTAATACAGATCTTAATATGAAAAACATCCAGAATCTGTTTACCAACTATTTAAGCACGAGAGCCAATATTGAAATGATGGAAATCACCGGTAGTGGACAGATTATTGGTGCCGTATGGTACTATATCGTACCTGAATCAGAGTTCGATCGTATATCAACGGAAATAAAACAGTTTATGAAAGAAACCTAATAGCCGCGCCAGTGCGTGGCTATTTTTTAAACAAAATTGACAACTTCTATTGGATTCATCAACAAACTACAGTAGTGCTATTAAGTCATAAAAGGTCTCTTCATTGCGCTCATCTAACGCTTTATCAATAAGTCTCTTCACGTTTAGACGTTCTAATTCATCCATAATGACTTCAATATCATCATTCATATTTTTAACTTTCATTTCTTCCAAATGTGGTTTTGTAATAAAATATAGCTTTATCAATACATCAGGAATATTAATGAGTTTATTCATTGGAATATATAATAAAGCATTACCCTTTTTAAAAGCAAAAGTAGCGTCTAAATTTTCAATTTTCTTTGTAAAACGGTTGATGACAAATTGTTTACAACGTTCTGGTGTAAAATGATATATTTCATTTTCAATCGAAATGGTAAAATGCTCTTGATCTAGGAGAACATAAATGTTTTCATTATCAGTCTTAATGAAAAATGGCTCAAATTTTTTAACGGTTAACATAGTTTCTCCCCTTTTACAGCTACGATTTATTATGAAATACCCAGATTTTCCACCACTTAAACTTATTTAAATAAAATAGACCAAAAGGAGTATGTCAACCTAATACTATCTAGGTATAATGACATACTCCTTTTCGTTTATAATAACCTTACTAATTCTCGAAAAGTGTTCTCATCTCGTTCGTCCAGTGCTTTATCTATTAAACGTTTAATATTTAATCGTTCTAATTCCTCGAATATAAGCTTGCTTTCAAACTCCTCATCGACTTCATAATCGATTCCATAATATGGTTTAGCAATATGATGCAATTGCGTCATAAAATCGGGAAGGGAAATGAGTTCAGTCATCGTTAGATATATGACATCTTTTCCTTTTTGAAAAGCGAAACGAGACCCAACATTCTCAACTTTTCGTGTTCTGCGATTGATGCGAATTTCTTTTCCCTCAATCGGGATAAATTGAAATACTTGTTTATTAATTACTACGGAAAAATATTGATACGCTAAAATAATCCGTACAAATTGATCGTCCGCTTTAATATAGTATGGTTTAAGCATCTTTACAGATATCACGGTATCCACCTCCCATTAATTTAATATACTCTTAATTTTCAGTTAATTTATTTTACATTATTTACAATCAAAAAACAAGTGAAAAAATATGGTAATCGACCATTTGATACGAATATCCTACTATGTGAGAAAAGTCCTGCAAGTATTCTTTAAGACCTTGCAGGACGTAAGTTATACGAGGATTCTCCCTAAAATAAATGATTTAACTTTCTCTATTTCGCGAGAGTCCACTATAAATTGTTCTTCCACCTTTTGAATAATTTCTCCTGCCTGCTTTAATTCCTGAATCCCCTTTTTCATAAAAGATTTATAGCGTGAGTTTAAGTTCTCTATTTCATATGCATATTTTTCATCTGTACCAGGGGTGACAGCCTCTTCGTATATATCAATGATGATTTCATTCGAACTTTTCGGGAAAAATTCATGAGGGTCTGTACTATCAAATATGCAAAAGCTTAAATCTCGAACTAAAACCATATCAACACTCTTCGGATCAAAGCTACAGTGGTAAAGCTCAACATCATATCCGTATTCATGACATGCTTCCATGACCTTCTTCATAAAAGTCGATTTACCAGTACCAGCTCGCCCTTTTAGAAAATATTTGGTATTTAATTGCTTAAGGATCTCTGGAACAACATTTACAACTCCATCTTTCGTATTCGTTCCAAATAATCGTTTCGTGATAGTAGGCTTCTTATCCTCCTTCTTCGGCACCTCGCCCAATAATGAAGTGATAAAATTAGTGAATAATGTATCAGCTTTCGCAAAATCCATTTCTTGAATATATACCGTCTCTAAATCATCATGTATGGAAAGACCAGTGGCAAAATGATTATATGCCTGTTGTGTTAACCTTATTAATTCAGTATTTTCCTCTGAAATATTAGTCGATAGGTCCTGTGCGAAGAATAAGGTTAAATCTAACTCAAATGCCCCATTTAGATTAGGGATAGCAATTCGCTCATCTATTACCGCTAGCTTTTTATCGCGGATAATAACACCTTCCAAAAATTCTTTTCCAACCGAGCTATAAAGAACTTCTATCGTAAAATCATTTTCATATTCACAGATAATTTCCTGCATAATAGCTGTTTTTATCTTATAGGATGGATGCTTTAAGATGATATGGTGATGAAAATTTGAAGTATTAGAGGATAAGAAATTCACAAAGCCCTCAGCAGTATTTCCACTGACATAATACCCTTGTTTATTTGGCAAAGAGACACATCCTTTTTTAGATTTTATTAATTAAATTATGTTAGAACTAGCCCTTAAGTGAAACTTAAGGCCTTTCTATTTATATTTATTTTATGAACATAATATGATGTGTTTTGTTCACTTCATTTCCATAACTATAACGAAACACTCCCTGCAATGGGGAGTGTTTGCCTCATTTATAGTTATTACTACTTTACTTCAGGTAGTGTCCGTACCTCTTGAATCATGGATGAATGGCATAATGGGCATTCTGGTTCCTCTTTAAAGCTAAATGACTCACGCATCCAGCCATTACAGTCTTCACTAGTACAAGCCCATACATTTGTTTCAACTTCCGGGACTGGCTCCTTAGGTCCTCTTGAGAAAGACATGACAGCATCCCCTTTCATCGTATGTATTTCTATTATACCCTTTTTCGAAACACAAAGAAAGTGACCTTGGTATCATCCATGAACTTCAAGCACTTTGCTTAGACCAAAAGAAAAAGCCCTTGACTCCTAATTATTACTTCAATTAGAAATAAAGAGCTTTATTATACCTTATTTGTCAATGGCTTTCTCATACTTAATTCCTCTATCATATAGCGTAGTCGTAGCAAAAGGAATAAATAATAGTGCAATAAGGATAAAGAATAGCACTTGAATATTAAAGAAATCAACTAGCATACCGCCAAGAAATGGCCCAAGCATTCTCCCCGCAGCTGCAACACTATTTACAAAGCCCTGATAAAACCCTGCACGTCCATGTGGCGCAAGATTATTGGCAAGTGTAGGAATCGCTGGCCATATAAGCATTTCTGCTGTCGTTAAAATGACCATTGCTGCCGCAAACATCGTAAATTGTTCGGCAAACATTGCAACAACAAACGATAATAAAAAGATCACAGATCCTACATAAATATGAGTCTTTGAGGAAGTAACTCTGTCTGTAAACAATTTTAATAAGGGTTGCCCTAATACAATCAAAAATCCGTTTATCGCCCATAGTGAGCTATATTGCTCAAGGGGGACACCGATATCCTGTGTATAGGATGCAATAGTTGATTGCCACTGACTATAAGCGAACCAAGCTACAAAGAATCCACTACTCAAAATTAATAACGCGATAAAGGCAGGCTTATCTTGTATTTTTCCACTCTGCTCAATGACTGTCGTATGCATTTGACGATTCTTCTCTTCGTCCATTCCCCGAAAAGCAATTAGGACAAAAATGAAAAAGACAATAAACAACGAAGCATTAGCGATAAATATATAATTAAAGGAAATACTTGCAACATATCCGCCAATCATTGCACCTAAAGCAACACCAAAGTTTTGCGAAACATAGATTGCATTAAATGCACGTCTGCCACCCTCAGGCCAGACAGATCCAGCCATTGCAAACATTACTGGCCATGTCATACCAGAGCCAAGACCAATAAGAATTAACATAATAGAATATGGAACGATTTCATGATTAAAAGATAAAAATATTGCTGCAAACAAGGAGAGAGATGTTCCTAATAAAATAGTCTTATAGGCACTGTATTTATCAAACAATATTCCACCAACTAAGTTCCCTACAATATTTGCACCTTGGTTAAACATTAAAATAAAGCCAGCAAATGCCAAGCTTTTTCCGAGTTCATTATGCATATAGATAGTATTTAAAGGCCATAAAAATGAACCACCCGTTACACTAATGGTAGTTGCAATCACAAGGAGCCATATAAACTTCGGCATGGTTTCATCATCTCGCATTCTTGTTTACTCATTAACTAGGTAATTTTAATATATATAGAAAAGGAAAGCAATGGCGCGATAAATTTTTCTATAATTCAGATGAGGGGCGATTGCCCCCTAAAAATAGAAAGTAACTGCAATCAGCTCGGCTTTTCTATCTCTCCATCTCAGATAGACTTGTTAATGCTAGCTTTATGCCACGAAGTAAATCCGATTGAGACCAGCTTGGCATTGGTTTTTCTATGGCTAAGGCGTGTGATGCTGGTATATGAATAAAACCTGCTGGTAGATCAAGATTATGTTGAGCTAAATAATGAAGAACATGATACATCACATTATTGCAAAGATATGTTCCAGCAGTATTCGAAATTTTTGCTGGAAGTCCCTCCTTTTTTAGTTTATCTACCATTTCATAGATAGGTAGTTTCGAAAAGTAAGCATCTTGGCCAATTTCGAATATCTTCTCCCCATTAGGTTTATGGCCTTTATTATCAACTGGGCCATCATTACAATTAATTGCGATACGTTCAGGGGTTATACAATTTCTACCTGCCGCAAGACCTAGCGATACAATCGCATCTGGTTGATGCTTTTCGATCAGCTCTAAAATTTGACTACCAGATTGATGAAAATCAACGGAAAGTATCTCGCCAATAATTTTGTAACTACCTATTAACTCACCATTTAAGTAGTTAGCTATTTCTGTTGTTGGATTTATAGGAAAATCAAGGAACGGTTCAAAACCAGTAAGTAGTAGTTTTTTCATTTTTGCACCTCTATTCAAGTTATATGAAATCGAAATGTTTCTAGTGTGGACAGAATCTGTTCTCTTTGCCTATAACGAGCTTGAGCTTCCTCAATTGTAACAGGATAAAACCTTAGCTTTCCATTTGGAATAAGCTGGGAAAGCTTTGGAATATCGGTAGTCATCACCGCACCAATTCGCGGATAACCACCTACTGTCTGCCTGTCCGACATTAAAACAATTGCATCACCATTTGGCAAAATTTGAATCCCACCTAGTGGTACAGCATCCGACCAAATATTTGGGAGTTCCTCTTCTAATATTACATCACTAGAACTCAGTCGATATCCCATTCGATTGGAATTCGGTAATACGATAAATTCTGTTTGAAAAAACTTTTCTCGAATTTTATTCGAAAAAAAAGCAGTGTGTGGTCCTTCCAATACCCCAAGCTTCAGTTCAGTTGATATGGTTGGAATAAATTTCGGATGAAGCCTTATTCGTTGCTTCCTCTTTATTGGTAGTCCCAATACAGTGTCATCCCTCCATAATTCTCTACCTAAACCGCTTTGAATATCAGTCGATTTACTATGGAAATAAGAAAGCGACCCAACCCCCCCTGCGACAGCAATATAGGCAAATAAACCGGATTGATGTTTTCCAAAAGAAAGGGAGTCTCCTTCATTCATTCGTATTGTACTGTACATTGGTACCGGTATGTCATTAATTTTTGGGGTAAAGTTAGCCCCTGTAATAGCAATTGTAAGCTGTGTCTTTGCTACTAACTCTGGACCAATTAATGCCACTTCTAAGCAGGCTTCATTCCTTCGATTTCCCACTAATATATTCCCTAGCTGCATTGCATAGGAATCCATTGCACCTGAAACAGGGATACCAAATCGCTGATAACCTTTTCTTCCAAGATCCTGAATGGTTGTTCTTAAACCTGGTCGAATAACCCGAAAGATTTCCGTTGAATTCATAAAAAGTCAACACCTCTCTCTAATGGGCTTAACAGCTAGTCCCTCGTTCCATAATGCTTCATTTAGTCTTTTCGCAAAATGTACGGCCTGTGGATGGTCACTATGAATACAAACCGTATCCGCTACAAGGGGAATCAACGTTCCATCAATGGCGCAGACTGTACCTTTTAATACCATTTGTTTCACCTGTTCCACTGCTTGCTTTGGATCATGAATCAAGGCATTATGATGTGATCGTGGTGTTAATGAGCCATCAGGTTGATAAGTCCTATCTGCAAAAACTTCCGAAGCAACTGCTAATCCATACCTTTCCCCTGCTGCTACAAGCTCACTGCCAGCTAAACCATATAAAATCAGTGTTTGATCCAAATCCTTAATAGACTTCGCAATTGCATCTGCTATTTCACGCTTTTTTGCAGCGGCATTATATAGAGCTCCATGTGGTTTTACATGTGTCATTGGTACTTGGTGTATTTGACAAAATGCCTGTAGACTACCTATTTGAAAAATCATAAAATGATAGATTTCTTCTGGTGTATATTCTACATAACGCCTCCCAAATCCCTCTAGATCTGGATAACCAGGATGTGCCCCAATAGCAAGCCCATGTTCCTTGGCAAGTCTTACTGTACGGTCCATTACATTTGGATCGCCTGCATGGCCTCCACAAGCTATATTTACCGAAGATATGGCCGTCATTAAATCCTCATCATAGCCAAAGGAAAAGTGTCCAAAGCTCTCTCCCATATCACAGTTCAAATCGATGCTCTTTTTCATTTACAATCACCTCACTATTTTTACTTGAAAGGTGCTATCTTGAATTATTTCTTTATATTCGCTCTCTGTAATACGATAAAACTTCACCCAATCACCAGGCTGAAATAAAAAAGCCTTTTGCGCTTGAGCTGGATTATATATCTCAACAGGTGTCCGTCCAATAATATTCCAACCTCCAGGAGAATCAATTGGGTATATTCCTGTTTGTCCATGCGCTATACCAACAGAACCTGCTGGTACTATAGCCCTCGGTTTTTCTAATCTAGGTGCAGATAATCTATGATTAAGACCTCCTAAATAAGGAAACCCAGGTAAGAAGCCAAGCATATAAATGAGATAGGTTGGTTCTTCGTGGAGGGCAATGATTTCTTCTTCCGAGATGCCCTTCGAATTAGCGAGTTTTTGTAAATCTGGTCCATGTTCTCCCCCATACAATACTGGGATAAAGATGGTTCTTTGATCTATTGGGGAATCATTATCAGTTTCCTGTGCAAGCAAACTGATTCTTTCTACTAATTCCTGATATAGAATAATACTTGGATCGTAATAAATCGTAACCGAATTATACGAGGGAACCCATTCTACTACTCCTTTTAAGTTAGAACTTTCAAGTTTCAAGCAAAATTGATTTATCTTTATATTCGTTTCCAGAGAAACATCTGCCGAAAATTGAATGATTACAGCCTGATCCCCATTCGGTTGAATTTGCATGACTATTCCTCCACTTACACAAATTTGTTACGACCTGCCCCTAATCCAAAAGTAATAACTAAAACCGTAATAAATATTAATGTTATTAACGGAAGAGTCCAGGCATGGGTAATATCAAATAAAAATCCAAATAACATCGGGCCAATAGCTGCCAATAAATACCCAAGCGACTGAGCCATTCCAGATAAATTAGCAGCTTGACGAGCATTTCGAGAACGGAGTCCTAATAATGTAAGTGCTAATGGAAACGTACCACCCAAGCCAATACCTAAGAATACAATACTGATAAACATGGCCATATGCGAATTACCAAGTAATAATCCCAAATAGCCACAAATTGACGATATGCCTAGCAGTACGACTAGCAACCGTTGGGAAGAATATTTTCCAGCTAATACCGGAACAAAAAAACTTGCCGGCAGACCGATGAATTGCATTAATGATAGCATCCATCCCGCAGCCTCCATACTAACACCTGTTGCATGCAAAATTTCTGGCAACCATGAAATCGTCACATAAAATAGAAATGATTGTAATCCCATATAAAAAGCTATTTGCCATGCTAATGCATTACTCCATAAGCTATGGGAGTTATCTGCAAAATTAAGAGAATCAACGTTTTTATTTCCGTTTTCTTTTCTGGCAAGATAGAACCATATTACAATACCAAGTAGTGTTGGGATAACCCACACGAAAAGTGCAAGGTTCCATCCTAATTTGAACCCACTGGCTAAAGGCACGCTTAACCCAGAAGCTAGAGCGGCAAAGGTTCCCATTCCCGTCGAGTACACACTGGTCATCAATCCAACCTTCAAAGGAAATTTTTCCTTAATAACCCCTGGTAATAGCACATTACACACTGCAATACCAATACCAACCAGAATCGTTCCAACGACCAATAAAAAAATCATGGATATTGATCTTAAGGAAATTCCAATTGTGAGAATCATTAAGCCCCATAGCATTGTACGCTCATTTGAGAAACGATTGCCTAGCTTAGCTGCAATAGGTGACATAAACGCAAAGGCAAGTAGAGGCAAGCTAGTTAACAGACCTGCACTCCAATTTGTTAATCCTATATCATCCCGAATGGTTGTAATGAGAGGTCCAACAGAAGTAATTGCCGGACGTAGATTAAAGGAAACAATAATTATTCCTGCAATTAACATAAATTTATATAGCTGGTCTTCTTGTACGTGCTGTTGATTTAAGTCCAAAAGTTGTTACCCCCTCCGATATATTGCTTCATTTACTATAGCATATTGGATAAGCTATAGGGAAAGATGGCGGATTGGAATTTTTGAAGAAATGAGTATTAGAAAAAAAATCAGCGTTATTCATTACAAAAAATTGGAGTAATACATCTTTAGGAAGCAATGAAGATATTTCCTCGGAAATAATCCTTTAATGTCAAAAAATGACAAAAGCTTATTAGGCGGAGTTTCTTAATTATTATGGAAATTTATGAAGATTTTACAATTGCGTTTAAAAAAGGTCGATTTAGACTATCTTTCTATCTTTTCGTACAGCTTATGTAATCGCTAATTTCTCCTTTTAAAAATGGACAGAGTTAAATCCTCTGTCCATTTAGATACTATAGCGTTATCCACTTATTTTTAATGGCCTTAATCACTGCATTTGTACGATCAGAAACATGTAACTTTTTTAGAATGGAACTTACATGATTATTAACCGTTCTCGTTGAAATAAACAATTCTTTAGCAATGCTACAATTGTTAAGCCCTTTCCCAAGCTCTTCAAGAACCTTCCATTCCTGTTCAGTTAATATCCCTTTTGGTCTTTCCGGTTCTTCGCTAGTGAGTTTAACATAATCCTTTAATAATACAGCAGATAGTTTAGGATGGATATACTGCTGATCTTGCAGTATGGAATTAATAGCAAAGATAAGTTCACTTAATTCCATCCCATTATAAAAATAACCATTCAAGCCATATCGAAAAAAGTCTCGTAATACATTTTGATCGCCCTCAGTTGCCCAAATTGCAATTCTGGTACTGTGACTACGACAATCTTCTATAATTTTTTTACAATCTACATTTGCATGTATGTCCACTAAGAGCAGATCAGTTTGATACGTACAAGTAGTTTGTTTCTCAAGCTCCCTTGAGCTTACTGCATTCCATGAGTGCTCTGGCAATTTCTCTTGTAGTTTTTCTATTATGATATCCCGCACTAAATCTTTTTCTTTAACTACTGTTATCACACTCATTCATTTATCCCCCATCCAAGTAACTGTATTGCCTTGTACCTAAATGGCGCTATGTATAGACTCCCCATACTTAACAAGAAAAAAAGCTATTCCAAAAAATAGAATAGCCGGTGTCAATATCATATGGATACATCCATCTCGGCAACCAGGCTATCATAGTCTTTCAACCTTAGACCCTAGGCTTTGCGTCCTACCTTTTCAGATAGTTTGCCTTTTACAAGTGTTCATTTTTGATTTAAAAACACAAAGTCAATGTTATCGAACTTCTTATAAAAAAGCAACCGAGAGATATTGGAAATTTAATTCGCTCTTAAAAAACCAGTTATTTTGGAACAAAATGGCAATAACTGGTATATATGTTATAGTCTGAACTTACGAATGAGTTGATTTAATTCTTCTGATTGCTCCGCTAATTGCTCGGAACTAACTGCTACTTCTTCCATAGAACTCCTAACTTGTTGTGCAGAGGCAGTAGTTTGCTCTACTCCTGCAGCAGCTTCCTCAGAAATAGCTGCTATCTCCTGGATAGAGCCATTCATCTCTTGACTATTAGCTGCAATAGTTGTTAGATTATTCGTTATCGTAGAAATACCTTTAGCCATACTTGAAATAGCTTGATTGATTTTAGTAAAGGTCTCATCTGTTGCTCCAATGTTTACTGTTCCAACCTGAACTTCTTTATACCCTTCTTGTAGGGACTCTGTCACAATTGTCGATTCGACTTGAATATTAGTCACAATTTGCGTAATATCGCTAACTGATAAAGAGACCTGCTCTGCTAGTTTTCGAACCTCATCTGCAACTACTGCAAATCCTTTACCATGTTCGCCAGCCCTTGCTGCTTCTATTGCTGCATTAAGTGCTAATAAGTTTGTCTGATCAGCAATAGCTTTGATCACTGAAACTAGATTAGATATGTTTTGTGTATGTGTATCTAAACCTTCAACCTTCTTGACAGCATCATGAACAATTTGATCAATTTTATACATTTGCTTGGTTGAAGATTTCATTAAGCTACTCCCTTCATCGGTTAGCTGTAATATTTCTTTTGAATCTTTTTCAATATGTTTGCTTTTCTCATTCGCTTCTTGTACACGAACTGAAAAGGAATTCATCACAGCTGATAGATCTCCAGCACTATTCGCTTGGTTTTCTGTTCCAGAAGCTAATTCGTCCATAGTGGATGCAATTTGCTCTGCACCCTCACGTACTTCATTGGCGGATTGTGTTAACTCTATACTCTGACCAGAAACCATATCTGAAACTACATTAATTTGGTTAAGCATCGCTCGCATATTTTCATGCATTTCATTTGTAGCAACAACTAATTGGCCTATTTCATCTCTTGTGCTTGTAACCAATGCATCTTGATATAGATCCCCCGAAGCCATTTGCTTCATTTTGATCATTACTTTTTTTATAGGAGTGGTAATTGTTTTAGAAGTGATAATTGCGATTATCACTCCTAAAATAATCACCAGTATTGAAACTATAAAGCTAGTAACCGTACTTAAGGTTCCGTTTTTAATGACTTCCTGTCCTTGTTCAATAATAAGCTCCTCTCTCAATTTAGCGGAATCTTTAAACCCATTGATTATCTCACTTTCTAGTGGGTTTACTTGATCCTGCATAATTCTTAAGGCTGCTTCTTTATTTCCACTGTCATATTCTGAAAAAGCTTCATTGATTAATGTTCCCCATTCAACCTTCTTATCAATTAATGCCTTAATATCCTTTGAATCACTTAATTCCATGATTATATTTTCCAGATTGATACTTTCCTCTATTTGCTCTTCAAATAAGTCTCTAGCATGATAATCATCATATAAAAAATATGATCGAACTAGCCCAGCTCGATTTACCATGTTAAAGGAAATCTCTTCATCAGCAATTAACAAAGGTACTTGTTTATTAATCATTTCCTTTGTATTCTCAACAGCTTTATTTATATTCGTTAAGATGAATAATGCCAATAGTAACACTAGAACTATTACTGCTAAAAAGCCAAATAAAACCTTCGTTCTCACACTCTTAAAATTAAATAAATTCTTCACCTATAGATACCTCTCTTCTGTAGTTTTCCTTAATGACGAGACAGAGGTTATACGTTAAAGGTACTGCCCACACTAAGACCTATCCTCTATATCGAGATGGATTGCACGATTCTTAATAGTAATTGCTAAGAGATTACTTGGTAATATTATCCAAGAAAACACAAAAAAGAGTAGCACCTGCAATATTATTACAAGGAGCTAACTCTTTTTGTAAAGTATTACTGAATGGATAAATGAAGTAATTTTTATTTTTCAATTTTACCTGCAATATCGTAATTCGGTAAAATTAACACTTCAACACGACGGTTTTTGGATCGATTTTCCGTACTATTGTTAGGAACAATAGGTTTATATTCACCATATCCCTTTGCACTAAATTTATCTGGATCAAGTTGCTTATTATCTAGAATTAATGTCATAAAGTTAACAGCTCGCATTACACTTAGTTCCCAATTAGAACCAAACTTTGCGTTATTCATCGGAACGTCATCCGTATGACCACTAATGACAACCTGATGTGGAGGATCGGTGATCAATAGTTGGGAAATTTCTTTGGCGATTACCTTACCATCCTTATTAACATCAGCACTTCCTGGTTCAAAGGTAACATCATTCATTATCGATATCATCAGTCCTTCTTCGGAAAGCTGTGTTGCTAGTGATTCTGTTAAATTATTTTCGTGAATATAGTTATTAATTTTTTCTTGCAATTCCTGTAGATTTAGAACCTCTGTAGTTCCTTCATCAGGCTTTTCTTCCTCATTTTCTTCCTTTTCTTTGCTATCATCCTCAACCGGTATAGGTTGTTCCATGATACCAGGACTTCCACTAGAAAATTCTGTTCTAAATACAGATGCCATCTCTTTGAACTTTTGAGTATCAATCTCACTCATTGCAAAGAGAACGATAAACAATGCTACAAGTAGCGTCAATAAATCGGAGTAGGGGAGTAACCACGATTCATCAACATGATGATCATCATGTTTTTTCTTATTCTTCCTCATTACCCTGCTCCTGATTTAACATATCAAATTCTTTTGATGTTAGATAAGAACCAAGCTTATCCTTAACAATTTTAGCTGACTCCCCAGTGGCAATGGATATAATACCTTCGATCATGATTTCTTTAACTTCAATTTCTTTTTTAGACTTTTGCTTTAGTTTGTTTGCAAAAGGATGCCAAAGCACATATCCAGTAAAAATACCTAATAATGTAGCAACAAAGGCAGCTGCAATAGCGTGACCAATTGCATCTATATTTGTCATATCTGCAAGTGCGGCAATTAGACCAATAACAGCACCTAAAACTCCTAATGTAGGTGCATATGTACCAGCTTGAGAGAAAATTGCTGCACCCTCTTGATGACGCTTGTCCATTGCATCTATTTTCTCAAGAAGGACATCACGAATAAATTCTGGTGTCTGACCGTCTACAGCTAGCTGTAAGCCAGATGAAAGAAATGGGTCATCAATTTTATCTAGTTGATTTTCTAAAGATAAAATCCCTTCTTTACGCGCTTGATTCGCCCATTCAGAAAATAACTTAATTAGTTCTGCAATGTTTTGCTCCTTCTTTTCAGTAAAGATAATTTTTAAAAGTGCCGGAATTTTTTTAAGTGTGCTTAATGGGAAAGCTACCATGACCGAAGCGATTGTACCAGCTATAATGATTAGAAATGCTGCAGGGTTAATCAATGCATCGAGGCCAACACCCTTTAAAACCATCCCAACTCCGACAGCAATGACTCCTAGTATAATTCCTAATAATGATGTTTTATCCATCTGTAGACCCCCAATGATATTCTTCTCTTATTCATAAATTAAAAATAACTATCCCAACACCATTGGATAGCCAAAAATGGTTGTAATTTAGACCTACTATTTATATCGTACAAAAACAGATAGTTTAAAGGGCTTTTTTAAAATTTTTGTTAGTTGCCTTTTTTCTTGCCATCTAATCATAGATTTGTCTGTAAATTAATCGCAAAAAGAGACTTTCCGATTATGTATCATTAACGACAATAATTTCTATTCCAGTTCAAGGCCAATCTTTAATTAAATGCCTCTTGACTCCGATATTATTGTTATCAAATGCTTCACATTGCAAAGTGGTATTATTAATAGTATATTTTCTACATAAAAGTTTTGAAGGAGAACGTATTTCATGGAGGATATCAATGTCATTAAATTACACTAATTCCATTCCACTACATGTTCAATTAAAAGAAAAAATTGAAGAAAAAATCTTTACTGGTCAATATAATGATAAAATCCCAAGTGAAAGAGAATTAATGGACGAATATTATGTTAGTCGAAGCACTGTTAGACAAAGCATTGAACAGCTTGTCAGGGAAGGTATATTAGTAAGAAGGCCTGGGAAAGGAACCTTTATTGTCCTTAAACCTATCAATGATTGGTTGGGTAGCCTCAGTAGTACTTCAGAAACGATTGAACGAATGGGAATGCAACCAGGTGCAAAGCTGATAAAAGCTGAAATTATTCCTTTAAACAAAGATATGAAGGATATCTCAGGGCTTGAAAAAGCTTATTATTTTGAACGAGTTCGTTATGCTAATAATATTCCTGTAGGTGTTGAAAGACATTATTATCCTATTCCAATTGGGGAACAGCTTATTAAATTTGATTTAAATAAGGAAGCCTTCTATGATCTCTTAGAACGAGAACTTGGGGTGAATACGTTTCAATCAGAACAATACATTAAGGCAGGTAAAATTAGTAAGCAAGATGCACTATTACTTAATATTTCCCCAGCATCTAGCATTTTAATTGCTGAAAGAAAGATTACCGATATTAAGGGGAACTTTGTAGAATTTGAAATTGCGCATTATCGATCAGATATGTATTCCTTTAAAATAAATCTATCAAGAAAATCTTTTTAAACTATTTCCTCCACTGGTACGAACATTATGACATTATTGCTAAATGGCTATTGTAAAAATTAATATTATAGTAGCGAAAAAACGGTAATTTAGTCGGAGGAATAATAGAATGAAAGAAAGAATCACACTCAAAAAGTCCTATAAACAGCACTGGGTATGGGCAATTGCATTAGGCTCTTCTATCGGTTGGGGTGCGTTTGTCCAGCCCACAAACTGGATCGCTACCGCAGGCCCTGTTGGAGCGATGGCAGGTTTTGGTATAGGTGCTTTACTAATGATGCTTATTGCAGTAAGTTATGGGTTCTTGATTAGGAGTTTCCCGGTTTCGGGTGGGGAATTCGCTTATGCATTCATTGGTTTAGGTAAGGTACACGCCTTTATTTGTGGTTGGTTCTTAGCACTTGGTTACATATGTATTGTAGCATTGAATGCTTCTGCTTTTGCTTTAATGTTTAAATTTATATTTCCTAGATTCATAGAAAATATCCACATGTATCAAATTGCCGGTTGGGATGTATATGGTACAGAAATTATCTTAGCTACCTTTGTTCTTCTAATATTCGGTTATTTTAATATAAGAGGAAATGGATTTTCTGGAAAAATACAATTCATATTTTGTGTAGTTATGGTTTTGAGTGTAATAATCCTGACCTTTTTAGTAGGCGTACAGCCTGAAGCTGGACTAGCCAATATACACCCACTATTTCCAGTTGAAAAAACAGCTCTTGCTGCGATTATTTCAATCATAGCTATTGCCCCTTGGGCATATGTAGGTTTTGACAATGTTCCACAATTGGCAGAAGAATTTAGCTTTTCCTCAAAGAAGGCATTTAACCTTATTATCATTGCCTTATTTTTTGCGGGTTTATTATACATTCTAATGATTCTAGCAACCTCGATGGCACTTCCATGGAATGATTTCATATCCAAGCAGCTATTGTGGGGAACTGGTACTGTAGTAAAAAACCTATTAGGTAATTTTGGTCTAATAATTTTAGTGATAGCCGTTTCGATGGGGATTTTTACAGGGTTAAACGGATTTATAGTTTCATCAAGCCGGTTACTATTTGCCATGTCCCGAGCAAAATTTGTGCCAAAAATATTTTCTAAGCTTCATCCTAAATACAACACACCTTATATAAGTATCCTTTTTACCATTCTAATTTCTTTGTTAGCACCATGGTTTGGGCGGCAGGCATTAACATGGGTAGTCGATATGTCATCGATAGGGGTTACAATTGCTTATTTCTATACTTGCTTTACGGCCTACAAATTATTTAAGTGGAATATGGGACCAGATTATCTTCCATCGCTCCATGAAATTTCACCTATTAAAAAAGTGCTTGCTGGTATAGGAACAATTGTTAGTATCCTGTTTTTAGGTTTACTTTTAATTCCTGGATCACCTGCCTTTTTAGGCTTTGAATCCCGCGTCGCATTAGCAATTTGGATATTACTAGGCATCGGATTTTACCTAATAAAAAGAAGAGATCTTAATACATTATCAGAATCCGATTTAAACTATTTAATACTTGGTAAATCAGATTTATCTCAAAAAAATAGCTAGCTTTTATGATTAACCTGGGACATAATTATTTCGTTCTCCAGGTTATTTTTTTGGTTTACGTTTAATTTTCCACCTGATAAAGCCGATATAATTACTGTAAACTTAAATTTTAGTAATCATACATTAGGAGTGTAATACATGTCTAATAGAAAACAGCTAATTCAGGTTAGTAATATTTTTAATACTTTACTTGAAGCAACAGAGCATTTTCATCAACTAATTAAACAAAAAGAATTGAACCAGAGCATTTATATTTTTAGTTCTATAGTTGATGGTTTCACTGCAGTTGGGAGTATGGATACATTATTTAATCAAGCAGATTGGAATGAACAAAAACAGAAGGCTGAAAGGTATCTACTAGAAATTGCAGAATCAATGGAAAAAGGACATTTTATAAAAGTAAGTGAGATTCTCCAGTTTTCACTCCTACCTTTATTTAGAAAAATAAACAAAGGGATAGAACTTGAATTAGGTGGTCAAATACAAGATAAAACATACTCAATAGGAATATTTTCTTCCTATAAAAATCCACGAGAGATATATCCTAAGGAACGAATCGAAGCATTAGTCAGAGAAAGTAAAAAACAAAATACAGAATTACTTTTCTTCAGTAAAAATGATGTTGACTTTGCAAATAAAACTGTTGCTGCCGATTTCTATAATAATGGAAATTGGGAACGTGTAATTAAGCCCTTTCCTGATGTTATTAATAATGTCGGTAGTGTAAAACAAGCCCATACAGAAAAAAAGCTTAGAAGATTTATTCCATTCACAAGTTTCTTTGTCGGAAACAAATTGTCTTTACCAAAAAGAATCGTACAGCATAGAAAGTTTATTGAGTTATTAGTACCGTTTAGAGTTTGTAGTGACGAAGAAAAAATTTATGACTTTCTTGAGAAAAACGATAAAGTAGTATTTAAATATTTATTAAGTAATAGAGGAGAAAATATTTACTTTATTACTAAAAAAAATAACAGATTTATATTATTGGATCATAAAAAAGAAAGAATCTTGAGTAACGAAGCATTTGAACAATGGATAAAATCCGTAATACTGAAAGAAAAGGATAGCTATATCATACAGAAATATATCCATACACGCACAAAGAATAATGAGCCCTATCACATACGTGCACATGTTCAAAAAGATGGTGAAGGAAAATGGGTATTAACCCATATATATCCTCGTGTTGGGAACAAGAAAAGTAACCTAAGTAACGTTGCTACAGAAGGAAGAGTAGAAAATCTTCATGATTTTATGGTTCATGAATATGGCGAAATAACAGGCTCAAAATATGAGCAAGATATCCTTCGACTTTCTATTGAAGTAGCCCAACACTTAGATAAATTATATGATCTCGCTTTAGACGAGCTAGGTATTGACTTTGCTATTGATGAAAATGGTAAGTATTGGATGCACGAAGCGAATAATGGCCCACAAACTGCCTATCATGAAGAGAAAAGAGCTGTTAATACAATTGCATATGCAAAATATATAGCAAAAAACGGCATTTTCCATACGAACTATTCTCAAAAAATGAAGGCTGGATTCTTTCAATCTAGAACTTCAAGTCTACCTATAGCAGATTTAAATAAAAATCGCACAATAGGAATTTTAATGGAAAAGATTCTGAATGATAATTTAACAGTAGAAATTGTTCACGCTGCACAAAGAAGTAATTTTAATTCATACTTCTTTACACCAACTGACATCGACTATGAAGAAATGGTTATAAGGGGATACTTTTATGAAGATGAAGGGCTTGTCCCAAAACAGGTTCAATTTCCAGATGTTATATTTGATCGTCTAAAGCTACGTGGAGTAGAAAATGCAAATTGGGTGTATGAAGAACTTGAAGAAATTCCTTTTACCAATGTTTGGTCGCCACACAATTACAAGCGTCTTAATTTGTATGCAATACTAAAATCTGATAATAGTATTAATCAGTACCTTTCATTTTATCAAGAAGTAAATCGGACACGAGATATTTTCCAATTCCTCGAAAAATATAGTCGAGTAATTTTACGTGAAAACAAAGCTGGATTTCCACTTTATATTTCAAGGCTATTAGATGGAAAGTACTTATTTACTAATTCTAAACCACAACAGCTATATAACGAAATTCAATTATTAAATAAATTAAAAGAGTTAATTGACGAAGGAAAGTATATTGTGCAAATGGATGATCGTTTAACTGATAATAATGAAGTCTCCTACACTATTAATCTACACATTATTAAGGATGCTACAGCGAATTGGAAGAGTTCTAGTATATATTTGGAAAGAGAAACAGACATGTTAGAAGAAATGTTTGAAGACAATATAGACATAATAATTAAGACTATTGAAGATATGTATTCCCTGGATGCAAGCAGCATTCTTTCTGATGTCAGGGATATATCTGAAAAAGTTGCAAGAAAACTTGATTCGCAATTTAGGAATATATCGGAGCTAAATATCACTTTTGGAATACGTAGCAACAGTGAACTCTGCATCTTAGAGGTTGATCCAAGTGGCCCAAATAAAATCTATCATGCAATAGAATTAGCCGAAAATATTATGCTACTAGCTGACAATGCTACTAGCTGACAATGCTACTAGAATTAATCCATAATAATTAGGAGTGTAGACGAACGAATTAGAAAGAGATGTATACTCTTTTTCTTACACAGTTTTGTTTACACTCCTTTAACTATCTAAAAAGTAGTACGTGATTCACGGAATCCATGCTGTATAACCTACTGAATGATAATTTATAGATTGGAAGGATCCTTATACTTCCTCTTTATGTAAAAAGCGAGAAGCCATATACATAGCTTCTCGCTTACTCATATTATGAAATTAACGAAGTAATTGTAATACTCCTTGAGGCTGTTGGTTAGCTTGAGCTAACATAGATTGTGCTGCTTGAGTTAGGATGTTATTCTTAGTGAATTCCATCATTTCTTTTGCCATGTCAGTATCTCTAATACGAGACTCTGCAGCAGTTAAGTTCTCAGCAGATGCACCTAAGTTATTGATAGTGTGCTCTAGACGGTTTTGAATAGCACCAAGGCTAGAACGCTGTGTAGATACTGTGTTGATAGCATCATCAATTGCTTTTAATTGAGTGTCGAAATCAGTTTCTTCGAAAGCTGTAACATCAATTTCGTTTACTCCTAGAGCTTCTGCTGACATATCACCAATTGTAATATTTAATTGTTGACCACCATTTGCTCCAATTTGTAAAGTACCTTCAAACGTACCATCTAGCAATGCTTTACCGTTAAATTCAGTACGGTCAGAAATACCTTTAGATCCAGCTTCTCCACCTAGTTCTTCAATAAGTGCAGAGATTTCTTTTTGAATTGCTGCTAGATCTTCTGGCTCTTGAGTACCAGTGTTACCAGCTTGAACAGTTAGTTCACGCATACGTTGTAGGATTGCATGAGTTTCGTTTAAAGCACCTTCAGCAGTTTGGATTAAAGAAATACCATCTTGAGCATTCTTAGAAGCCATTTCTAAACCTTTAATTTGTCCACGCATTTTTTCAGAGATTGCTAGACCTGCAGCATCATCTCCAGCTTTGTTGATACGAAGACCTGAAGAAAGTTTTTCTAGTGAGCTTTGAACTGCACCAGTGTTAACACCTAATTGACGGTGTGCGTTTAACGCAGAAATATTGTGATTGATAATCATAATTTTCTTACCTCCATGTAATTGTTTTATTTTTTGCGAGTCACATCCTTATGGCTCGCATGTATAACAACTCATCCTGAGTTATTATCAAATTTGTTTTCTAAATGTTTGGCCTAAACATTTACATTCATCATGATGATGTACCATTTATATCGGCACAAAAAAAATATGTTTAATCTTTTTTGAAAAAAAATTATTATTTTTTGTAGAATCATAGAAACTCACAATAAAAAAAGAAAAAATTTGAACAAAAAAGAGTCCACGGTACTTAAACCATAGACTCTTCCCCAATCATTCCTACTTTTATTCGCTTTTTTCTACGCTCTGCCATTATCTGATTCAATAGTTGATATAACAGCTCTCTATCTTCGTCAAACAGATTGGTGAACTGAACCCCATATCCAAATCTATCTCTATCCGGATATAATTCCTTCCTAACAATTCTACCTTTGACAATGAACATACTATCCTTTAAGGAAAACCGCAGTTTAATCCTAATTTCTTCCTCAATTGGATATTCAAACTCCCCAACAACCTTCACACCACCCACGCTTATGTTCTTCAATACACCATTAAAGAATTTTGGGTTTAATGCTTCATTCTCTATGTCGAGAAATTCTACAAAGCATGGAACATCATCTAAATTTACACGAAAATTTTCTCTAAGGTTTATGCCAGTGAAAGTTGGGTAAGCTGGAGGTTCATTCTTATCCTGGGTAGTTGTGCTTTCCATTGTTAAATGAGGTTTTTGGGATGATTTACGTAATAATAAATATAAAGACAGTATTAATAGGAATACAACTCCCAACAGAATATAAATCCATACTGTGTAATCCATTATCTCACCTCACTTTAATTAAATTTGCTTTCGAAAATAGGTGTGAAGAGTTAATGAAATTTAGGAGAACCCAAGTAGTATCTCCCTAACTATAGTTCCGGCTTTCTTCGGTAGCAAGGCAGCCATCACTCAAACGGTATTAGGCCCTTTGCTTTGCGTCCCTATCTTTCGATAGGTTTGCCTTTTTCGAAAAATATATCTAGTGCCATTATACTATAAATATTTCCATAATTCGACAAATTTTCTATTAAAAATACTAAATAACCATAGCAATTAATAAAAATAATAGAAAAGACCTATTCCATAAGTCCTCTTTAATGGTTAAAGTGTCCCCGGATTATTTTTGAATCTTTTTCTTTCTCTAAACAAAAAAAGCATGCAACAATGCATGCTTCCATTATGTTAAAAGCTTTCGATCCTTCCGATTTGTAAAGCGCATAAATAACATCAGTGATAGTAATACAAGCACCATCAATAATAACGACAATGCTGCACCAAGCTGCCAGTTCATCTCAACTAGGAATGCATCACGAATTACATTTCCAACCATCAACAGTTTACCGCCAGTAAATAAATCCGTTACGACGAATACACTTATTGCTGGTACGAAAGTAATGATGAATCCAGCCAGAATACCAGGGAAAGTCAACGGTAGAGTAACATTCAGGAATGTTTTTATCGGTCTTGCACCGAGATCCTCTGATGCTTCTAAAAAGGTTTTATCCAACTGTTCAATCGATGAATAAATGGGTAATATCATAAATGGCAAGAAACCATAAACTAAACCGATGATAACTCCACCTGGAGAGTACAGCAATGCTAATGGCTCTTTAATAATACCTAAATCCATTAATACATTGTTGATAACCCCTTTATTATTCATTAAGATAATCCATGAATATAATCGAACAAGTAAGTTCGTCCAGAACGGTACCATAACAAGTAAGAGTAATAAGTTTTTCCACTTACCAGCGTGTGCGATAAAATATGCAAATGGATATGCAACAATAAGGCATACGATAGTTGCTACTAATGCCCACCAAATGGATTGCCAAATAACTTTGGCATAAAGTGAGCTGAATGCAGAAGCGTAGGCTTTTGTACTAAACTTATAGATAATAGCACCAAAATCACCATTGGTTGTGAAGCTGATTACCGCAATAAAGATAACTGGTACTACTAAAAATAATGTTAACCAAAACAGACTGGGGGATAACAGTAAATAGGCTTTTTTAAAGCTTTTTCTCATTTAAATTTTCCCCCTTCCTCATTCTTAGTCCTACCACTACTACGACAATTACCATTAATAATATGATGATCGTCGATAATGCGTTAACCTCTGGTGAAACGCCTAGACGTACCATCGAATAAACAAGTACCGGTAACGTATTACTACCAGGCCCTAAAGTAAAGAACGAAATGACAAATTCATCTAATGAAATGGTAAATGCTAACAATGCTCCAGCCATTATCCCAGGAAAAATGAGTGGAAATGTTACTCTCCAAAAGGTCTGCCATTCGTTTGCACCTAAGTCCTTTGCCGCTTCTTCAAGTGAACTATCAAAGGAGGATAATCTAGCTAAAACGACTAGCATTACATAGGAAATCGTGATGGCAACATGACCGGGAATTGCTGTATTCAAGCCTAAAGACATATTTAGTAGTCCATAAATTGCAAGCAATGCTACCGCAACAACAATATCCGGAATAACAACCGGAATATAAAATAGAAACTCAACAGATTTCTTACCAATAAAGGTATAGCGATGTAATGCTAATGCTGCAAGAGTACCTAAAATGGTAGCAATAATAGTGGTAATAACCGCTATATATAAGCTACTTAATGTCGCTCCAATTAGTTGGCTGTTCTTAAATAATGAACCATACCATTCTAGGGTAAAGCCGGTCCAAACCGTTCCTAGCTTAGAATCATTAAATGAAAATATAATCACAAATAAAATAGGGATATAAAAGAATAAAAAGACGAGTAGGGAAAACGAAAATAATATTTTCTTCGTTCTAGCTCTCACATTTTCCACCTACCTTCCTATTAGAAAAGCATAAGACGCCCGGGTATAGACGTACTAACTGTGCCTGGCAATGCCAGGTGGGTCGACGTTGGCCGTAACGACCGATTTTAGTCGACATTCCTTTTATCAAAAGTTAATGTAGAATTATCTTGAACTGAAGGAGTCCGCTAGTGATTGACACATGAAGCTAGACAACTTCGTAATAAACATATGAGAAGAGGATGTCCTAAGTAAGTAATAAACCTTAACTTAAGACAGCCTCTCTATGAAATTCTGAATTATTCAACCTTAGCTTCCTGGAATAAACGGTTCATGTATTGTGTCCGCTCTGTATCAAGTGGAAGGTTCCACTTCGCATTTTTGATGACTTCATCAGGGAATTGCATTCCAGGGCTATTTTTAATTTCATCTGGTAAAATCTTCAATGCTTCATCATTCGGATTTCCATAAGGGATAAATTCCGAAAGCTTTTTACTTACTTCTGGACGTAGCAAGTAGTTAATAAACACTTCAGCCGTGTATTTATTCTTAGCTGTTTTTGGAATTGCCATAGCATCTAGCCACACAATTCCACCCTCTTTAGGAAGAACAAAATCGATGTTTTCATTCTCTAACCAAGCAGTAGATGCAGAACCAGAGTATGCATGTGCAATCCATACTTCACCACTAACTAATCGATCAGATGGTGTTGCATCAAATGCTAATACATTTGGAACTACTTCTTTTAATTTATTAAATCCTTCCTCTAGCTGTTCTTTAGTAGGATCATTCATATCATTACCTAATAGCTGCTGAAGCATATTTGATACTTCTTTAGACTCCTCTAGTAGTGCAACTTTCCCTTTATATTCTGGGTTCCATAGGTCTGCCCAGCTTGTAGGAGGTTCTTTAATGAATTCTTTATTATAAGCAATTCCGTCATAACCGTACATAAATGGTACGGAATATTTATTGTCTGGATCAAATGGCATATCATGCCATGCATCTCCAATATTTTTATAGTTAGGAATATTATCAAAATCAATTTCTAGCAGCAAATCATTATCAACCATTTGCTTTACATAATAATCTGAAGGGAAAACTAAATCATAAGCAACAGTTCCACTTTGTACCTTTGTAAGCATTTCATGGTTAGAGTTATAAGTAGAATAAACGACATCTACCCCAAATTCCTTTTCGAAATCATCTAGTACTTCTTGTGGAATGTACTCACTCCAATTAAATACATACAGCTTATCACTTAATTTCTTTTCCCCACTAGCGTTGTCCTCTTTATCGGAGCCACATGCTGCTAGAAATAATATCATCATACTTAAAAGTCCAAATAGAAAAAGCTTTTTCAATCCTTCCCATCTCCAATCAATTAAATTAGGTTACTGTCATAGATGGACAGCATTACTATATATTATTTTATAAGCATAACTGCATTTTCAGGGTTCCAGCTTACATACACATCATTATTATTCGTTAATTCCGCAATATTTTCATGAGACTCATTGATCGTGAGTTCTTTACCATCTGATAAACGAACAACAATCTTCGTAACGGAGCCAACGTATATCTTCTCCTTGAAGGTACATTTTAAATTTATAGGACCCTCAATTGGAGTATTACTAACTTTCATTTTTTCTGGTCGGACAGAGAGGAATGCATGCTCCTTCAAAGCCACTTCGGACGAATTAGGAATTTCAATCGTTTGATCTGCTAGTTCCAATGTTGCCATGTCACCATTTACCGCCGAAACATTACCGTCTAAGATGTTCGTTTGACCGATGAAATCAGCGACAAATCGCGTTCTCGGTTTTTCATATATTTCACGCGGTGTACCTATCTGCTCAATTTTCCCTTTATTCATAACTACGATACGATCAGACATTGTTAATGCTTCTTCTTGATCATGTGTTACATAAATAAACGTAATATTTAGTGTCTGTTGCAGATGTTTCAATTCCAGTTGCATTTGTTTACGTAGCTTTAAATCCAGGGCACCAAGTGGCTCATCAAGTAAGAGCACCTTAGGATTATTCACAATTGCTCGGGCAATTGCAATACGTTGTTGCTGGCCACCACTAAGCTGCTTTGGCTTACGAGTCCCATATTCTTCTAATTGTACAAGCTTCAGTGCTTTGGTAACTCGCTCTTTAATCTCTTCCTTACCGACCTTCTTCATTTTCAATCCGAAGGCGACATTATCGTATACATTCATATGAGGAAATAGAGAGTAGCTTTGAAAAACAGTATTGACTTCCCGCTTATATGGCTCCATATCATCTACTTGATTACCATTTAAAAGAATCTTTCCAGAAGTCGGCTTTTCAAAGCCAGCAATCATCCGTAATGTGGTTGTTTTTCCACATCCTGATGGGCCGAGTAAGGTTAAGAACTCCCCAGCCTTAATATCCAAGTTCAAGTCATCCACTACTGTTGTGTCGTCAAACTCTTTTGTTACATGTTCCAGCTTTACCATTTGAACACCCAACATGCTTCCCTCCGTTTCCTTTATTTCTTTGTTTCCTATGAGGTAAGTGAATTTTCTCCACTATTCGCGCCTGCAATTTTGAAGCATTGCGTAATCATTACTTTTTCCTTGCTGTGTTTTGCTATTCAAAAACAGAGGAAAAAAGTACTGTTTTTTGACATTTTTCATCGTTTATTAGAGAAAGAATGACAATCAGTCATAATTTTTGGCATTAAAAATACACCCTTCTCTACCAGGTAAAGGCATCGCCACGCGATTTTTCCTTCCCCGTTGGGTGCGTACTGTTCGGTGAATCTATTCAACATTACCAAAAATCAACAACTAATTTTTTATAAAAGCTACTATCCTTTCCCCAATAATGTATGCATTACTATTATCAGACATGAAAAATTTGCAAAGCTCCATATCTATTCAAATAGATTTTATTACAATGCTAAAAAAAATATAGCACGATTGGGCATGCTATTCAATAGTTTTTTTATATTTATTTTATTATTTTTTATATGGGAAAATAGAGTAATCAAATCACTAGGGTTTAATCGGTACACATATTTCGCTAAAAGGGTTATCGGTCACTTCAGCAATGTATCTTTCTATAATCGGTTTGTTTTCTAACTGATAGCCATTACTAAATAAAATTGGAAAAATCTTAGTGTATGCTTCTTGAATCGCTTTATCTGTATGTTCCACTTCAAAAATAAGATATTTCCCTCCAGAGAGTTCCCCCTCATGGATTGAATCGTCTAGTTGATAATTGTCTGGAAGGACAATACAAGCATCAAATCTACAATGTTCAGGTTTTGTTGTTTTCGGATCATCTTGTGAGATTGCTAGTATTGCTGCGGATTTAAAAAGACCTTTCTCCTTCGCCCACTTTTTCAAACGCTCCATTACCTCGCTATTTGCTGGACCATATGGACCAACTCTCCGCATATAAGCTATTCGATGGTTTGGAATGACTTCTTCTCTAAACTTCATACGACTGTTTCTTCCCTTCTTTATTGATATTTGTTGTTACATTTCGTAATGTAACATGTTATAAAAATTTTTACAGTATATTTTTAAAAATATTCAATTAATTCGTTAACTATTTCAAATAATTGAATGTAGGAGGTAACTAATGGTATCTCAATATATTAGCTCTATTTTTTTTAATATCATTCAAAAATATGTTAATTTAGCCGATAAACCAAAAGTGACCTTAATGGGAGAAAGATGAAAAATGTTCAACAGGGGAAAACAACGAGGTGAAAATGATGGAAAAAGGTAGGGATAGTAATACAAAAGGATTTGGTAGGATTCGAAATAGTATCTCGATGAAGGTAGCTTTCATATTGCTGATGATGATCGTCGTTATTTTTTCTATTACAGGATCGATAATTTTTTCGTATACGAGATCATTGTTAGTAAATAACGTAGAAACAGAACTATCAACGAAGAGTGAAGCGATTGCAGCCCAAGTTGATAGCCTTTTTGCGGAAAAAGGGGCTATAATTAAGCAGTTTGCTACAAATCAAGAAGTAATCAGATTATTAGATACTGCAAAATCAAGAGATGACGTAAAAGACAATTCATACTTTGATGATGTGTCGAAAACACTTGATGAAATAGTGAAAAATAACGATTCCATTGCAATGGCTTGGGTAGCCAGTAATAAAGGAAATTATTTGATTGGAAGTAACAATGTATTATCTGACCCTAGCTTCGATATTGCTAGTCGTCCATGGTATGAACCTGCTTTAGCTAAAGATGATGTGTACTTCACCGAACCGTATATGGATGAAGTATTTGGCAAAATAATTTTAAGTGTGATGCAACCTATTAAAGTAGATAATCAACCTATCGGCATTGTGGCAATCGATATATTTCTAGATGGACTTCCAGAGACAATGCAATCATATAAATTAGGAGAAGGCGGCTATTCCTTTTTATTATCAAGTGATGGTACCATTCTTTATCACCCAAACAAAGAGTTAATATTACAAGAAGAGCTGCAAAATATGTCAGGGGACTTAGGGGAAATAGGTACTCAAATGATTGAAGGCGAAAAAGGGCTACGTTTAAGTGAGGTCAATAACCAACAGGAATATATAGGATATGCACCAGTATCTACAACTGGATGGTCAGTTGGAACGTCAATTCCTGAAAAGAATGCCTTGGATATTCTTCATTCCTACACGATAACTATGGTAATGCTATTCGGAATAGCATGCGTTATTTTAATGATTGTAGTATTTATCCTAATAAAACAAATGCTTAAGGCAATACCTCATATTACAGAACGCATGAAATTACTGGCATCTGGCGACTTAAGTCAAGAGGAACTACAAACTAAATCTAACGATGAAATTGGTCAGTTGGTTCAATCGATAAACAAAATGAATCATTCGATACGAGATTTACTTTATAAGATTAGCTTGGTGTCGGATACGGTAAGTACACAAAGTGAAGAATTGACTCAATCAGCGAATGAAGTAAAAGCAGGTTCTGAGCAGATTGCCACAACCATGCACGAATTATCCTTAGGAGCAGAATCACAGGCAAATCAGACTAGCGAGCTCTCCAATGTTATGAGTACATTTGCTAATAGGGTACAAACTGCGGATGAAAGAGGAGAACGAATTAACCTCTCATCCAAGACCGTTCTCAACTTGACAGATAAAGGTAGTAATTTAATGAAAATGTCCTCTGAAGAAATGGTTAAAATTAACAAGGTTTTCCAAGATACCGTTCAAAAGGTAGGATCATTAAATAAACAATCTCAAAAAATATCTAATTTAGTCTCTCTTATAAATGATATAGCTGAACAAACAAATCTACTTGCATTAAATGCCGCAATTGAAGCTGCAAGAGCCGGAGAACATGGAAAGGGATTTGCTGTTGTTGCTGATGAGGTTAGAAGATTAGCAGAACAAGTATCCAACTCCGTTTCCAATATAACTGATATTGTTGAGGATATTAAGATGGAATCAAATTCCGTAACAATAGCTTTACAAGATGGGTATAATGAGGTAGAAAAAGGTACAAACCAAATAAAAATGACTGCTGAAACTTTTAATGAAATACAAAAAGCTATCAATGAGATGGTTCATCATATACAAGAAATTTCAGAAGCTCTAACTACAGTTGCTACAGGTACACAAGAAATGAATGGTGCTGTACAAGAAATTGCTGCTATTTCAGAGGAAGCGGCTGCAGGTGTTGAACAAGTATCTGCTACATCAGAGCAAACCTCTAGCTCTATGGAGGAAGTAGCAAGTAGCTCTGATCACCTTGCTAAATCTGCTGAAGAGCTAAACGATTTGATTCACCAGTTTAAGCTTTAATTGTAAATATTCACGAGTAAAAATTCTGCATAACTTACTTTCTTTCAATATTAATTACGAAAAAAGTTATAAGTAGACGGGCATGATGAATAGCTATTCATCATGCCTTATTTGTGTGTCAAAAGAGTTATGAGATCTGCCTTCACTTACATTATTATATCCCCATTTAGTAATCCACTTCATACATTACTTCCGTTATTTTATTCCATATTAACGACATATCATTCCTTTTATCTTAAAGGGTAGTTATTCACTGCCATAATGAAATAAAAAGGCGGTGATTTTATTGTTAGTGATTCATGATGTAACAAAATATTATAGGAATAAGTTGGTACTGGAGCATATATCTTTAGACATTCCATCAGGTAGCTGCATTGGACTGGTTGGACCTAATGGTGCTGGAAAATCTACTTTACTAAAGATTCTTGCCTCTATCATTCAAGATTATCAAGGCAAGGTTCAGCTGAATAATACTAAGAGTACTTTCCAAAAGAAAGTACTTGGATATGTTCCTCAAGAAATCTGCTTGGAACAAAGCATATCAGCTTATAGTAATCTTTGTTTCTTCGGAAAACTGTATGGACTAATCGGAAGACAACTTAAGAAAAGAGCGACGGAAGTGTTAGAAGAAATTGGCTTATCTAGTCATGCTAAGAATAAAGTGTTGCATTTCTCTGGGGGAATGAAAAGAAGATTGAATATTGGATGTGCACTAATGCACCAACCAAAGCTTATTATTATGGATGAACCCACTGTTGGGATAGATCCACAATCTCGAAGGCATATTTTCGAAATGATTCGACACCTACAGGAGACAGGTTGTACGATCATCTATGCTACACACTATATGGAAGAGGTGGAACAGCTTTGTAACAAGGTTGCCTTTTTAGATTGTGGAAAAATTGTTGAACAGGGGGATATTTCCACCTTGATCCAAAAATATACTACCCCATCAGTTTTTGTAAAAGCAAAGAATCTCCAAGTAACAGCATTAGATAAACTCGGCCAAATCTCTGCATATAGGCAAGGATTCTTAATCAAGACCGAAATGCCAATTGCTGTCATGAAACAAATCTTATTGATGTACCAGGCAAACACAAGCGAGCTAGAGAGACTTGAGCTTGTAAAGCCTCGATTAGAAGATGTTTTTTTCACGTTAACCGGAAGTGAGCTAAGAGAGGGAGTACATTCCTCCTCTAAGGAGAGTTCAAAGATAGGAGGGGTGTCTTAATGAGAGCTATGTTTTTATTAGAAATGAAGAAAAATTTACAGGATCATGGTCTGTTATTTTGGATGCTTATTTTACCGATTGCTTTTATTATTCTAGCGACTGCAATATTTACATCAGGATCAGATGAAGCTACTAAACAACAGGTGATTATGTCTATTATACCAGGATACGCAGTAATGTTTGTATTTTTCATCATGATTTCCATGGTTACGACATTTCTAAAAGATAAAGATACAGGGATGACAGCTAGAATTGCTAGTACACCCATCACTCCAAAATTCTATTTGCTTGGAAAATGGATTCCATATATGGTTATAGTATGGATTCAAATTGTTATATTGCTAGTATTCGGAAAACTAGTTTACCAAATTCCAATAGAGCAACCTTTCTTGCTCCTTTTCTTATCACTAGCCTTAGCGTTCACTGCTACAGGATTTGGGCTTTCACTAGCATTGCTTGTCAAAACTGAAAATATGGGTATTGCCCTTACACAGGTGATTGGGCTTGGTGGAGCAATGCTTGGAGGTCTTTGGGTTCCACTTAAATTTATGCCTGATTTCCTGCAAACGATAGCACATTTTCTGCCACAGTACTGGGCTCATCAAGCATTTCAGGATGCATTAAATGGAGTATTAATTCATAAAGATTTCTTACAAGCCGTCCTTATCATTATGGCTTTTGGATGTGGCGGTTATTTACTTGCTGTATTACGCTACCCTAAATTTTTAAAGCAAGCTCGTGGTTAACCGGATATCTTGTTAGGGGGAATAGAATGAAGGTAAACATTGATATTGATGAGAAGCATGAAGAAACGATCGTTACCATTAAAACCAATAATTGGTCTGAAGAATTAGAAGAACTTATTAATCTTTTAAAGAAGCAAAAGCCAAAGCGATTGTTTGGAGTGGCTGAGGATCAAACTGTATTACTTGATCCAAAAGATATTGATTATGTCTATGCGGAAAAAAGAAAGGTCTTTGCCGCAATCAAGGAAATGAAAATTGAACTTAAAATGAAGCTTTATGAAGTAGAAGAAATATTAATCCCCCATTATTACATGCGATTCTCCAAATCGGTGATCGGTAATTTAAATCAGATACAACGATTCGAATTATCCTTTAACGGAAATCTATGTGTTTACTTTCATTCTGGAAATAAAGAATATATTACGCGAAGTTATGTAGCTAAGGTGAAGGAAAAGTTATTGATGGGGGGACAATTAAATGATTAAAGAAATCCTACGAAGGGGGTTATATGGGATTGCATTTGGTGGAATCGCCACATTTATTGCCCTTACCATTATAAAGTTTGCTCATTTTGAAGAAACTGCTGCTGAGGTTTGGAATCATATGCTAGCAAGCTTTGGACTAGGGATTTATTTTGGGTTAGCTTCCTATATTTTCGAAACCGAAAAATGGAGTCCATTAAGAAAAACGATAACCCATTATACTCTCTCTATTTTCGTATATATTTTAATTGCCCTTCCGGTTGGTTGGATCCCGTTTAACTTTAAGGCTGTTGCAATTGGAATATTACTATTTACAGTACTGTATTCTTTGTATTGGACAGGTTTTTTTATTTATTACAAGAGGAATGTGGATTCTATGAATGAACAGTTGGGTAAAAATAGATAATTTAGCGGAGTTTTATATCAGAAGGTTATATCATTACTGCTTATATGCTATAAGATAAGAAAAACCGAGTGGCAGCAACCACTCGGTAGATTATAAACCGCATAAAGGGCGGTTGACCTGAGAATATGTTGCACGAGACTAGAAGTAAGGTTATTTTCTATTTACCATGACAATTTTGTCAGCTCAGTACTATTATTTTCACTTTTCTTTTGACATAGGGAGTAGCAGTAGCCGCCTCACCCTTTAATGGCTCCTTCCGTCATGCCTTTTGCGATGCGTCTTTGGAAAATAATGTAGAGGATGATCACAGGGAGAATGGCGATGACTAAGCTTGCGAATAGTGTTCCCCAGGCGTTGGTGTATTGAGCTTCGTTACTGATGTAGTCAATTGCCAATGCCAGTGTGTAATTTTCTTTTGTTTGCAGAAAGATTAGTGCCATGAAGTATTCATTCCAAAATTGGATGCAATTCATGATGGAGACTGTAATAATTCCAGACATCGTTAGTGGTGTAATTACTTTAAATAGAATTCCATAAGGAGACATCCCATCAATTGCAGCTGCTTCTTCTAGTGACTTTGGAACAGTACTCATAAAGCTAGTTAAAACAAAAATACTAAATGGTAATTGACTAACTGCATAAACAATCGAAAGCCCTATTATACTATCCAATAGATTTAATTTAGATAGTAAAAAAAACAAAGGGATCCAGCCTAATACCATTGGAATCATCATTGCTGAGATATAGATTGTAAACAGAACCTTACTACCGCGAAAATTTATCCGTTCAATCGCATAAGCGGTCGGTATAGCTAAGACAAGTGTAAGTACAGCACCAATTACCGTAACAAATAAACTATTAAACACACTCGTGTCGATATTATAATTCGACCATGCTTGGGAAAAATTATTAAAATTAAATACTTCCGGCCATCCCCATGGATTACGATAAATCTCTGCATTGGATTTAAATGAACCTAAAAACATCCAGAATATCGGATACAATACCGCAATCGTCCACAAGATTAATGGGATTCGAATACCTGTCCTTCCGAGAAATTGCCCTACACTTTTTTCCATACATATCCCCCTACCGACATGACGGGTAAATATCTCCTACTCGCTAATACTCAACCTTCTCCCGTCGCATTAAAAATTGTAATAGCAAAACAGTTACCAATGATAGAATTAGAATCATAACACCAATAGTTGCACCATATCCGAAGTTGTATTGCTTAAAGGCTTGCTGATATAAGTACGAGCCCATTACATGCGTAGCGTTATTTGGTCCCCCACCTGTCATGACCTGTACGAGTATAAACGATCCATTCAGTGTTGTGATAACAATATACAGAATAGAAACCTTTATTTGAGGCCAAACAAGTGGTAATGTTATTTTCCAAAATTGCTGCCATTCCGATGCCCCATCTATCCTTGCAGCTTCATAATAGCTTTTCGATATGTTTGCAATACCTCCCATAAGCATGAGCATAAATAGTCCAATCCCAGCCCATATCGCTGGTACCATGATACTTGGAAGTGCCCATTTTTCATCACCAAGCCAAGGTTTTGCAAGTGACTCTAAGCCTAAAACCTCTAAGCCAGAATTAACTAGTCCTAAATTAGGGTTAAAAATAAACGTCCATAATATCCCAATTACTACAACAGACATAATATTTGGAAAGAAGAACACAATTCGGTAGAAGGGTGCTTCTTTTATTTTCAATTGTGTCAATGCTACTGCAAAAAAGATGGCTAAAATCATGATTCCAATAACTTTTGTTACGACTAAGAAGTAATCGTGAATAATTGTATCTGGTATGACGGAATCCTTAAACAATTGCACATAATTGGCAAATCCTATGAATTCTTTCTTACTGGATGATCCTGACCAATCGAAAAACGAATAATACAATCCACTAAACAACGGATACAAGGTAAAAACAGCAAATAAGATAAATGTTGGTAATAAACAAAACGCTAAAAACAGATATTTTTGTTTTTTAGTCTGTACCATGCCATCACTCATTTCTTTATCAGGGGCAATTCCTAGAACCGCCCCTATAAATAATCCCTTAATTTAATCCGGCTCGGTATTCCTCTGCAGCCTTCTCTGCTTCGACTACAAATTCTTCAGCAGTCATGTTTCCTAGCATTAAGGAAACTAATGCATTACCTATCGGTGTTTCGAGATCCGCACTCATTGGATGTGGCTTTTCATAAATTTGAACAATATCCGGATCATTGATCATCGCATTCGCATTCATTAAATATTCTGGGACCTTATCATTCTTCGTCAAATCTACTCCTGTTAAGTTCATGATGGCCCCAGTATGCTCACTGAAGGCACTGGCATATTCCCTTGTAAATACAAACGCAACAAAAGCCTTGGCTGCTTCAGGATTTTCTGCCCCTTCCGCGATTGCAAGTGGGCGTAAATCTGGCACAATAGCATACTTTTCATCTGTAGCATTCATAGGCGACGGAATAAATCCGAAATCAAATCCTTCTGGAATATCATTTTTCATCTCATTTGGTAGCCAGAACCCCACTGGGATAAAGGCATTTTCATGAAGAAGGAAATTCATCTGTGACTGTGTATGATTCAGCGCACCTAGACCGGAATCGAACATTCCTTCATCTACCATTTTTTGCACCCGTTTCATAATATCTAATACTTGTTCACTGGACCATGCACCTTCCTTACCAGTAATTACGTCTTCTAATAGCTCTTCCCCACCCGCTGCTGCAAACGCAGGATACAGCATGCCACGCAAGAAATAATACGGATGCTGACCAGACGTCACAAACGGATCAATCCCCTCACCATCTTTAATTTCTTTCATGGAATCTATAAACTCATCAAAATTTTTAGGAACAGTATATCCCTTTTCTTCAAATAGCGCCTTATCATACCACGTTCCCCACGTATCAAAAACTAGTGGTAATGAATAGATTTCCCCATTATAGGTGGCTGGTTTAACAATGAAACTATCAATCAGTTTATCTCCGCCCTCTAATTCAATTCCATTGACCCATTCTGTTATATTCATAAGCTGCCCGTCCTCGACCATTTGTGTTTCACTAGAACCGGCACCATCAATATAGACGACATCAGGCGGATCATTGGATACCCATCTTGAACGCATCTCCTCGTTAATATTGGGACCGGCATGTTCAATGACATTAACATCTGGATATACTTTTTTAAAGTCTGCTATGACCTCCTTCCACCAAGAATCACCATAGCCACCTACAAAATATTGAATCTCCAAATCTCCGGCAATCTCACCATTCTTGCCAACAGTTGAGCTAGAATCCTTATCCTTAGAACAAGCTGCCACTACCAACAACAGGACAGCCATCATCAACATCAACCATAATCGTTTTTTATGCTTCACCAATTAACCCCCTCTTTATCCAAAATTCATAAAACAAGGTGGATAGATGTATTCAATTAACTAGAGAAAAGAATGACTGCTTTCCACCTATCTTTCTATTAGAAATATATGTACAGCTTTTGAATTCATGCTTCAGAAAAAATACTTTTACCTCATGTACTTCTATCGGAATGAATGGCTAGAATTCATAATATGCTATGGTAAAAAAGTAAATTTGGGGGTGGATTCATATGCCTGGAAAATATGTAGAAGTAGATCCTGGTGTTGAATTGTTCGTAGAGACTATTGGGGAAGGTGATGTACTAGTTTTCATTCCAGGGTTCACCTTTACGACGGAAGTTTTTGAGAAACAAGTAAACTATTTTTCCAAAACGAATCAGGTTGTTGTAATAGATCCCAGAAGCCATGGGAAATCAACGATTACTGTACACGGAAATGATTATGTTACACATGGAAATGATTTAGCTAAAATTTTACAGTTTTTAAATATTCATCATGTAACATTAGTAGGATGGTCATTTGGCTGTCTCACCGCTTGGGAATATATAAAGCAAAATGGAATACAAGACATAAAATCACTAGTAATGATTGATATGCCACCGAAGTCATTATCCATTAATCAAGATGATTGGGTTGAGGGTCCACTTGATGATATCGCTTCTCTTTATAACACGTATTTAAGAACTCCACAGGGCCATAGAGATTTTATTACAAGTTACATTACTGATGTGATGGTACAAAAGAATTTGTCTGAAAAGGAACTTAGATGGCTTGTTGAACAATCCATGAGAACCCCCTATTACATAGCTAGTAATCTATATGCATCTGGTATGTTTTCTGATTACAGACAGATAGTAGAAGAGACAAGTAAAAAGATTCCAACCTTAATGACTGTAGCAGAGCATTGGGCCCAATCGGCGATTGAATATCTATCAAAAATATCACCAAACACAGAACTGGAGGTACTAGGCGGGCATATGATGTTTTGGGAGCATGATGAAGAGTTTAATACAATATTGAAACATTTTCTTAGCAGCCATTAACATATATAAGATGAACGGGATTTATGAAATCAGTAATAACATAAACCAATATTCCATAAAAAAGCATGAGACAACAAGTCTTCATGCTTTTTTCAGACTATACTTTGATTTAGTTATAACAACAAATTTATTTAGTAAATATTACTTCTCATCTCCCAAGCTTAAAAGCCATTGACGTAATTTTGCCTTTGGATAGTACACTTTTTCGTTAATAACGATATGGGGGATATCTGGATATTCCTCTATTAGTGATTTTGCATCTTCCTTTGCTATTCCCATGAAATAGTGTACTTCATTTTCTTTAATTAACTCATGTTCGTCATCTTCATCTAAAAAATCTATCGGATTTTTCGCATTAGGATTCTTGAAATTTTTCAAGCCTTCTCCTATACAGTATCCGGCAATAGCTATTCCTAATGCCAACCAAAAAAAATCAAAATCCACAACACTTCCCTCCTTAATCGATGTTCGTTTCTATTTCCGATTTAATTTCTCTAATAAATCAATTATTTTTTGGTTTTGCTTCACTTGTACGTCATTGCTGACTTTTATTTGGTAAATCCAAATTAATAGAAACACAATGAGTGCTATAGGTACTAGCAAAGGAATTAACGTTAGTACTAATCCTGGTATTCCAATACTACTCAGAAAATTCTCCTCCTCTGCACCATTGAATATGTATTATGTAGTACGTCTAATCCTACCATTAGGTTCCATGAATAAAACTCTATACACTTTAGCTTGTAAATATTTTTTTACTGTATTTTTATACTAATTTCCAGAAATGTATTTTTATATAATCAACCTCTAAACAATTACACTTCACCCAAATAGCTTTTTGTACTAGTTGGAATAACTATTTGCCCATTGTCGCTATACTTTTCAAATACTTCTGTTAATGCAGCAATGAAGGGTTTATACTCCTTGTCGGTCTTTTTCGGGGAAAAGGAAGCAGATAAATACCTCCCCAAAAATCCAATTAAATTAAATTGCAAATCATTGCGAAAATGCTTAAAATAATATTTTCCATCTTTAAAGAATTGCTGAAATGCAATCGAAGTTTCCTCCATTCCTCCACTAAAACCGTTAAAATTGGGACAGTACTTTTGGCAAACATTAGCACATTCCTTGTTGATATCACTTGTCCCATCCCTACTATTCCATACAAGAGCTACCTTCGCATCTTGTTTTAAAATCCGCTGACATTCCAATCTGAACTGCTCCATATTGAACCAATGAAATGCCTGTGCTACTGTTATTAAATCTACACTATTGTCTTTTATTGTTGTATTTTCGGCCGTTGCCTTGACGGAAATAAATCGGTCATCCGAATTCAAAGCTTGTTCCGCTAATGTTCTCATATCATCATTTGGTTCCACTCCGATTACAGTAAATCCTCTTTCCAGAAGCTGTCTACTTAATATTCCAGTCCCTGAGCCAATATCTGCAATTATACACTCCTCATTAATACCTGTTTCAGCAATTAAGTAATCAATATATTTAATAGGGTAATTAGGACGATATTTTGCATATACCTTAGCCTTGTCTGTGAATTTATTTGTGGATTTCATAAAACCACCTTCTCTTTTTGTAAGAAACTTACAATAGTTCACCCGCTAAAAATGCGATCGTATCAAATTATGCAATCTCGGTCTCAATCTTAGAATAGGAGGTTTTCTTCCAAAATGCACTCGATTCGTCAATAATATCACATGTAAATCAATCTCTGGATCAAACCAAATACTTGTGCCAGTAAATCCAGTATGGCCATAAGTAGAATTCGAGAAATAATCACCACATGGAGAATACATTGGGCTCTTTAATTGCCAGCCAAGACCACGGTATTCATCATCAAAAGGGGTATGGTTTTTCCTAGCTAGACGTAAGCCCGACTCCGATAGAATGCATTTTCCATTGTACACGCCGTGATTCTCAATCATCTGGGCATATTTAGCGAGGTCATGAATTGTTGAGAAAAGTCCAGCATGGCCACTGATGCCACCCATTGATTCAGTATTTTCGTCATGAACAATTCCTACTTTGAATGCATTTAGCTCCTCACTGTATTCTGTTGCTGCATAGCGATTATGTTCAAAGCTTGGCTTATAGCTTGTTTCATACATTTCAAGAGGATTAAAAATTTCTCTACTTAAATATTCTTCAAAACGCTCTCCAGTTACGATTTCTACTATTTTATATAAAGTTATTAGTCCTAAATCACTATAGACTACCTTTTCCCCTGTCTTAAATTCTAATGGTTGTTCGTAAATACGCTCTAATATCTGTTCAGTATTCAATTTCTCCAAAAAATATGGAATATGAGATGGTAGACCTGATGTATGGGTTAATAAATGTCTTAACGTAATATCTTCTTTTCCCTCATTTCCGAATTCAGGTAAAAAGAAGGATACACTGTCATCTAATCGAATCAAGCCAGCATCTAAAAGCTTGAGTATAGCGGGCAATGTCGAAACGACCTTTGTTAGTGATGCTAAATCAAATACCGTATCAAGCTGCATTGGTGCTACTTCTGGGTATACAACTCGATTACCGATTGCTTCCTGCATCAGTACCTTTCCTTGATGGGAGACATGAATCACAGCCCCAGGTATATGCTCCAATTCAATCTCTTGCTGTAAAAACCCCAATACTTTTTCTCGCATGATTATAGCTCCTTTTTATAGCCTTCATAGCTCTTCCAGCTTTCAAAGCCAAGTTTTCGGTAGAAATCCACTAATCCTGTCCAGTCAATAACGATTCGAGTAATGCCACGTTCACGAAGAGTAGCAATTCCAGCCTTAACTACCGCAAGTCCATAACCATTTTTACGTTTTTCAGCATCCACACCAAGTGGCCCAATACCTCCATATGACCCATTAAACAATGGTGACCAGTTAATATTTCCCATTATGATCGGTGAATTACCATCATTAACACGACAAAATCCGATGATTACGTCATTCTCCTTTAGGACAACAAATTCTCGTCCTGTCCCGCCTTTTTGGAAGTAATGAACCGCTTCATATTCCCATCTTCCTGGGAAGCAACGATGTAAAAATGCCAGAAATTCTTCTTTCTCTGTCTCTTGTAAGATAGAAAATTCAACATTCGGTATTACCGGCCAATCAATAGGTTCTTGTACCTCATAGCTTCTACTTAGATCTGTTTCCGTTGTTAGATGTAGATAGCCACGTTTCTCAAACCAACGAGCTGTCTCTTTATCTTCACTTGGGACTCCAGGAAAATAATGATAGGGATCTCTACCCAACAGTATTTCCTTTACACCCTCTTGTTGTAAAATTGACTCTGCATGCTGTAATAGCTGTGTACCGATTCCCTGGTTACGGTAATTAGAATCAACTAACATCGTTTGTATCCAGCCAACTCCATCTCCCAATTTTATGGGAGTATTTTCTTTAAAATGCTTTGCCACAATAAAGCCAACAACTTTATCATTTTCGTTTACTACCATTCTTGATCCTTCATAGGAAATGTTTTTATCTAAAAAGCTGTTTTGCTGAAATAGTTCGAAGCGCATTGGAAATCTTTCCTGTAATTCTTGATTCCATAACGCAACAAGCTCTTCTAATCTTTCTTTTTGCCAAGGCATAAATTTCATAACGATTCCCTCCAGTTGTCCTAACAAGAATAAGCCAACCCTTCTAGAGTTAGCTTTCTATATATTACTTTTTCTTTCCTTTATTACTTATAAAGTTAATAGCGTCTCTTGTTACATCAATATATGTTACAGTCTCATCATATTTCAATGTTGCCACACGCATGAAAAGAATATCAATCACCTGTAATTGTCCAATACGAGAAAGGGTAGCACCACTTCGAAAAGTCGGCTCCTTTGTTGCAGATGTATACAGTCGAATATCTGACTGTTCTGTTACTTTGGAGCTTCCATATTTCGTAATACTGATTGTCTTCATGTTTTTCTGCTTTGCAAGCTCTAGAATTTTCGCAACCTCAGGTGTTTCCCCAGAAAAGGAGATCCCAACAACGACATCATCCTCATCACCATTTGCCACAAGTGTGGCCGCCATATGAATATCAGAAAAAGCATAGACGGTCTTATTAATACGTAAAAACTTCTGCTGTGCATCCTTTGCAATGATTCCAGAGGCGCCCACTCCAACAAAATGGATTTTCTTGGCATGGAGAAGCAGTTGAACAGCCTTTTCTACCTCTTCAATATGTAACAATTCGGCAGTTTCACGAATGGTTTGAATGGTATTAGAGGTCATTTTATCAATGATTGACTTTAGTCCTTCATTTGGTTTAATATCACGAAAGCCTTCGTCAGATGTTTTTTGTAAATCACCAGCAATACGAAATTTTAGATCCTGAAAACCTTTAAGATCCAGTGATTTACACAATCGAATAACTGCAGCACCACTTGTATCGCTTCGTTTACCAAGCTCCTGTGCTGTAAGCTTTATCGCTTCTTCTGGCTGTTTAATAATATAAGTTGCAATTTTTTTCTCGGAGGGAGGTAACAATGGTAACATTTCCGTTAGCATGGTTAGACCACCAGTCATATAAGACATACAATTTCAAACCTCTTTCTATCAGGTTCAAATATCCTTTTTCATGACGTGAAATTTTCGGGTTATTTGAAAACCAGTTTTTACATATAAATGTCCAGCAGTGCTCTTCTCACCTGTCCACAAGAACCAAGCATTATGAAGCCCCTCTGCTTTCATATGGAACAAGCACTCATGAAGTAACAACTTACCAAGTCCCTTTCCCTGTTGATTCGGATCAACACCAAAGGGACCAAATCTTTCTGCTATTCCCTCATATCCTCCATATAAACAAAATCCTACCAATTTTCCATGGTGCCTGGCAATTAATATACGCTCTAGCGGTAAAACCTGAAGGATACCCTCTCGAATAGCTCTTCCCCAATCTGGATTGAAGATTGTAGTGGCAAATTGTATAACCTCGTATAAGTCCCCATTATTAGCAGTCGTTATCGTATACCCTTCCGCTTCTCGTTCCATTTTTAATTGCTTAATTTCATCTGTTTTATGGAAATCTATTAAACTCCTGTCCATTGCCACAGGTGAATATAAAGTCTGAAATCCATACTTTTGTAAAAAACGAAAGGCTTCTGGATAAACATTTTTATCAAGCCCTGGCAAAATATAGTTAGGAGCATAGGAAGCAAAAAGTAGCTGTTTTCGGTTAGCTGCTTGGAAAAATTGGATCACCTGATTCAATAATTCAGATCCAATTCCTTTTCTTTGATAATTAGCATCTACAAAGAAAAATGTAATCCAACCACTCTCTTCCTCAAGCTCCGTTCCTATCATTGGTAATAATCTTCGAACGCCATACATGCAGCCAACTAATTTTGCCTCATCAAAAGCTAACAGTAGTCCATTGGGATCAAAATTGGCATCTAGTAATACAAGATTTCGAAATCTAGAAGCTGTAATCGGATCCTTCGGTAAGCAGCTATTCCACAGATTGACGATTTCAACTTCATCACCAGATTGATAGCTTCTATAAGTTACCATACTAATCTCTCCCTTTAGTTGCAAGTTCTATTGCCTTTCTAACGTAGCCATTTGCCTCATATATAGCTTTTTTTGCTTCCTCAAAGGTGATATTCGCTTTAAGCATAACAATCGCGGGCTTAACCTCCTGATTTGTCTCGTCTAATGTATCCTTAGCACTTTCATAGGATACCCCCGTAATGGTCGATACAATATTAATCGCACGTTCCTTTAGTTTATAATTACTTACTTTTACATCGACCATCAGATTTTCATAAACCTTACCAATTTTAATCATCGTTGTTGTCGTTAGCATGTTCAAAATAAGTTTATGTGCAGTAGCAGCCTTCATTCTAGTAGATCCAGTAATAACTTCTGGACCTGTTTCAACCTCTATATTGACCTCTGCAGCTTGACTAATGGTAGCATTTTTATTACTTGTAAGACTAATTGTCGCAGCACCGTTTTTTCTAGCATAATTAAGTGCTCCAAGAACATAAGGTGTACGCCCACTTGCAGCAATACCTACTACAACATCCAATTCGGTTAGACCCCGGTTCTTTAAATCACTTGCACCTAGTTCCTCACTATCCTCTGCACCCTCAACTGCCTGTTCAAATGCATTAAAACCACCGGCTATAACAGCCTGAATCAAATCTGGAGGGGTGCTAAAGGTAGGAGGACATTCAACTGCATCTAGGATTCCTAGTCGGCCACTTGTACCTGCTCCAACGTAAAATAATCTACCGCCTCGCTTAAGTGATTGATAGATTTTCTCAACCGCCTGTTCAACCTGAGGTAAAACCTCCTGAACCTGCTGGGCAACCTTCATATCCTCTTGATTGATGACCGATAAGATTTCCGCAGTCGACATCGTATCAATTGTCATCGAATGCTCATTCCGCATCTCTGTAACCAAAGCTGATAAATTATTCATGCACATACCATCCTATAATGTTTTAGGTTTTAACTTAAGTCATTCTCTATTCCTTTACACCACCCAAGGTTAATCCCTTTACAAAATGACGTTGGAATAGAAGGAACACAATAATCATTGGAATTGCTGCAATTGCTGCTCCACTCATTAGTAGCTTGAAGTCTGCAAGGTTTGCATCCTGTAATGTTTTTAGACCTACTGGGAGAGTATATAGTTTAGCACTATTCAACACAATGATCGGCCATAGGAAGGAATTCCACACATTCATAAAGGTGAATATTCCAAGCGCTGCTAGACCTGGCCTTGCAAGTGGAAGGACAATCTTCCAAAATGTTTTCCATTCGCTTGCCCCATCAATTTTGGCCGCTTCGATTAACTCATCAGGAATTGAGAACATAAATTGACGCATTAAAAATACTCCAAATACCATGGAGAGGTCTGGTAAAATTAATGCCCAATGTGTATCCATTAAACCTAAATCTCGGACCATAATAAACATCGGAACTAGCGTAACCTGTGAAGGAATCATCATCGTAGAAATGATCAACCAGAAGATAAAATTACGACCAGGGAATCTCTTTTTCGCAAGAACATAGCCCGCCATCGAGTCAAATAATAGGATTCCGAGTGTCACTACAATCCCAATATACAAACTATTAAAGAACCATAATCCCATACTGTTTTGTTGGAACAATTGCCTAAAACCAGAAAACATATCGGTTACAATATTATCCATAACCTGTCGATGATATGCTTCCTGTTCACTATCCCCGATTTTTTCAGCATCCCTTGCTTTCCCCCAATGCTCAAAGTATTCCGTAATACCTACCGGAAACATTTTTGGTGGGTTTGCATTAACATAGGAGGTTGGCCTCTCAAGATCCTCGTCCTGATAACTTTTAAGCTGTAGAGAAGTACTAAATACCCAGTATAGTGGTAAAAGGGAAATAACTGCAGCAACAGATAACAACAAATATGTAATTGTTTTTTGAATACTAAACCGCTTTTTCATGTATTTCCCTCCTAGTTCCTACGATTTAACACTCTGTATTGAAACACAGAAATGACGAGAATAATCAAGAATAATACGACAGACTGTGCTGCTGCTAATCCAAACTCAAAGTCTCTAAATCCAGTTTTATAGATTAAATGCACTAAAGTTTCCGTTGCATAACCTGGACCCCCACCAGTCATTAATATAATTTGTGTAAATACCTGGAAAGAACCAATAGTACTAAGTAGCGTTAGATATACTGTTGATGGGGTTAGCATTGGAATCGTAATTCGAACCCATTTTTGGAAAGCATTTGCACCATCAATTGTCGCTGCCTCATAAAGTGATTCAGAAATCGAGCTCATGGAAGCTAAATATAAAATAATTCCAACACCAAATGGAATTAACATTTGCATAATAATAATTGCCATTAATGCAGAATTCGTTTGTCCCAGCCAGTTAATCGGCTCCATACCAAACCAACCTATTACATAGTTAAACAAACCAAATTCGTAGTTATACATCCAACGCCAAACCATCGCAATAATTACCATGGAAGTAACTGTAGGTAGATAAAATGCAGCCCGGAAAAAGTTCTGAGCAAACCTTCCAAGTGAATGTATTAAGGATGCCGCAATTAACGCAGTGATAACATTAAACGGAACTGTCACTACAGTATATATCGTTGTATTTAGTAACGCTTCTCTAAATGCCTCACTTTCCAACACTTGCTTATAATTGTCTAATCCTGCAAATATATTAGACTCTGTAATGCGGTACTCTTGAAAAGACAGAACAAATGCCCACACAACTGGAATAGCTATAAATAAAGTAAATAAGATCAATTTAGGAAGTAAGAAAAGATAGGCTGCATAATTTTTGCGAATTTGTTTACCGGTTCTTTTCAAATTCTTTCCAGTATTTTTGAACGCCCCTGATATTTCCAAAGCTTTCCCTCCCCGCTGTTTGTTTTAAATATGTAATATTACAAATTAGTAGATCTTATGTGTTACTTATTGTTGTGAATTTTTTACGCTTTGATTTTCTACAGTCGAGCAACATCTTCTCAGCTATTAAGTAATCCAGTAGACTTTTATATACTGCAGCCTACTGGATTACCCATTATTATTTTTGCAGTAATGCTTCTACCTCTGGCTTCGCCGTTGCCATTGCTTCTTCAGCGGTTTTCTCACCATTAAATACAAGCTGTAATTCACGTTGAATGATTTCGTCTATTTTCTTCCACTCTGGGTGACGTGGAAGCATAACAACCTGTGAAGACATTTCTTGTGCACGTGCCATTTCTGGGTTGTCTGCGAAAGGTTCCTTCTCAGCAGCACTGATTCGTGCAGGGAAGATACCATATTCTTTTGACATTAGATATTGCTCATCCGTTGAAGAGATGAACTTCATAAATTCTGCTACAACTTCCTTCTTAGCATCACTCTCTTGATGGAACATTGTCCAGCCGCCAACACCACCAATGGTTACAGGCTCTCCGGTGGAACCAGTAGGATAATTAGCAACCATAAAGTTCGTTGGATAAGACGACTGAGTCGAGGTGATTGCCCAGGTTGCCCAAGGCTCCATTGCTACAGTCCGTTGTTCTTCATTTGCCCAAGCCTGGAACGTACCACCTACATCAGCACCACCCATGGATACAGGGGCTGCTTCTTCTACTAGCTTTAAATCTGCTAATGCTTGAATGGATTCAATAGCTTCAGGTGAATCAAATGTGAATTCAGTTAAGTCATCACTTAAAGGCTGAGCTCCATTCATATAGAAGAATGGCCATGCCTCATAATATCCAGGCAGGATATAGGTAGAAAATCCGTATACATCTATCTTTCCATCACCATCACGGTCAAAGGTTAATTTTTTGGCTGTATCAAGAAATTCATCCCATGTCCATTCGCCATTAGCTGGTGGCTCCACACCCGCTTCCTTAAATAGATCAAGGTTGAGTAACATGGAGTGAACGGTTAGTGAGTTTGGAATACCATATAGTTTTCCATCATAGGTGTATGCATCTAATGCATTTTCGTAAAAATCTTTAAGCTCATCTTCGGTAAAGAAGTCATCTAAGGGCTCGATAACACCTTGATCAATATGATCTATACTTACAGCACTACCACTTATATCTACTGGAGCAATATCCGGCCAAGATTGACCAGCAATATTAACACCTAGCTTATCTGGTAACTCTGCCCAAGGAACTTTAATAAGCTCAATTTCAACACCTGGATGAGACTTTTCAAACGCTTCAATTTTTCCTTCTAGCCAAAAATATTGATTTCCTTTCCCTTCTTCGCCAGAAGTGTCCCCTTCTTGTGCCCATCTTGGACCATCCCAAATCGTAATTTTCCCTTTCCAATTACCGTCTTCATCTGTCTCCCCTGCTGAATCTTTTCCACATGCACTCAATATGAATACAAATGTAGAAGCAAATAGCAACATAAAAACTAACTTCAACTTTCCTCTCATTAAATACTTCCCCCTAGCTTTTAAGTAATCGATAGTTAACATTTAAATCATGATTGCGAAAAACTATTTCACCTCCTTAGCTTCCCCAGGCTACCTTACCCATCATTACTTTCTTAGTAGCACCTGTTGCGGATGGTAAATTATTGGTTCTCTTATTTAAATATTGATACCCTAGTAATGCAAAGACCATTGCCTCCTTTGCATCAGCCGATACACCCAATTCATCCATTCTTCGTAAGGTTACCCCATTAGGTAAAGCGCTTTCAATTTGTTTCATTAAGAATAAATTGTTACTTCCTCCACCACTAATGTAAACTTCACGAATACTTCCTTTCGCCATATGACGGTCAATTTCATTCGTTATTGTTTTTGCCGTTAAGGTTGTAACGGTTGCAATGCGGTCTTCTTCACTTATACCGAGTCGATTCGCTTCATCCCATAGTTTACGTGCATACACTTCCCCAAAAAGCTCTCTACCCGTTGATTTGGGTGGAGTTTGACTGTAATAAGGCTCACGTAACAACTCTTCTAACCATGGTCCATGAACTTTACCCGCACTAGCAATACGTCCATCCTGATCAAATGAACGCTTTCCATGTGTAATTTGATTTGCAAAATAATCGATAATCATATTCCCAGGGCCAGTATCATAGGCTAACACATCTGATTCTTCGGCATTAGCCGGGAGTACTGTCAAATTAGAGATTCCTCCAATATTGACTAGTACTCTACCAACCTCCCTATGGCGAAATAATAAATAATCAGCATACGGTACTAGTGGTGCCCCTTGTCCACCAACCGCCATATCTCTAGTGCGAAAATCCCCAACTGTTGTAATTCCTGTTCTTTCAGCTATCATGCTAATATCGCCGATTTGTAATGTAGAGGTAACTGGATGTTTGCCAATTAGCTGTGGTTCTGGTTGATGAAAAATAGTTTGGCCATGAGAACTGATAAAGGAAATATCTTCTGGTTGAAGTCCTGCGTCCTGAATAACCTTCCTTACAGCATCTGAAAAAAGCTCACCAAGAAGCATATTCATACCCGAAATCATCTCAATTCTAGCTTGCTTTGGATTACAAAGTGCTAGGATTGCATTCCGTATAGCCGCTTCATATTGGATGGAATCAAAATGCACTAGTTCCATACGTATATCATCATTCTCATAAATTTTTACGACAGCAGCATCAATTCCATCTACAGAGGTTCCAGACATAAGTCCGATAGCGTAGCAAAATTCTTTTCCAGAAAACATCATCCTCATCCCTTCTTCTATGGCAAAGTTACAGGTAATTTCCCTTTTACCTTCTCTTTTCCAAATAATGCATCCACAGCAATTTGTAATGCTGGTGTAGTAAATTCATAGGTAGCAATATAGGCAGGAATATCTGGTAAATAAGCAATATCATATGGACTTCTAGTTGCAATGACCGCGATTTGTTTATTTTCCTTATATAATGCCTCTACTAATCTTACTTGTTGATCATCGGGCATAACGGTTAGTGTGCCTACAATAACAGCCTCGAAATTCTTAGCGATTTGTTGTACTTGTTCAATTTCTTCAACCTTTGGTGGGTTTGATAATTCAACAACTTCTGTGTTTTTGTGTAATTGTCGAACCGCTTCACCAAGTGAAAAGGTTGCATATCTTTTATCCTCTACTTGCATCGCATAACTATTCTCTGGGTAAACTACTAAAATTCGGTCGGCATCCTCTAGTTGAAGAGGAAGTAAATCTCCTTCATTCTTCACGATAGTAATTCCCTGCTTATAAATCTCACGAGCCTCTACCTCATGTAACTTACTCCCGACAACTGGAGGAACTACTTCCATTGAATCTAGTGAAATATCGTCCCATGCTAAATACTTTTCCTTCAAGACCATAACCCTACCGTAAGCAGCATCAATAACCTCTTCAGCGATTTCCCCCGATCGAACAGCTGCCTCAACTAGACTTAATGTTTCATATTGTCGCGACTGGAGATGAGAAACCATAATTAAATCAACTCCAGCTTTTAATGCTTCAACCGCTCCTTCAGCCGTTCCAATCCCCTCGGAAATAGCATTCATTTCCATACAGTCTGTCGTGATGACACCTTGATAGCCTAATTTTTCACGAAGTAGTCCTGTAATGACTTTTCTAGATAAAGTAGCTGGTACATTTTCACGGTCCTCAATTGCTGGGAAGTACACATGTGCAGACATGATTGTGTCAGCGCCTTGCTTTATCACCTCTCGGAACGGTTTTAGCTCTACTTCTTCTAGTCTTTCCATTCCATGTGAAATAACAGGTAAATCAAGATGGGAATCGACACTAGTATCCCCATGACCTGGGAAATGCTTTATTGTTGTTATTAATCCAGCATCCTGCATTCCCTTCACAGCTTGTTTTCCGAATTCAGCCACTATCTCTGCTGATTCACTATAGGAACGAACACCAATTACCGGATTATTCGGATTATTATTGACGTCTAATACGGGGGCTAAGTTCCAGTTAATCCCTAGAGCCTTTAATTCTCTACCTGTTAATAATCCTGTTATGTAGGCATTTTCACTTCGACCAGCAGCACCTAGTAGCATAGAACCTGGAAATATTGTCGCACCGTCGCCAAGTCTACGAACTACACCATTCTCCTGATCGACGCAAATCAACAGTGGCTTTTCATGTCCTGCTTCCTTTGCTTCCCGTTGAAGTTCCTTTGTCAATGCAAGTACTTCCTCTGTCGTTCCAATGTTTCTAGCAAATAAAATAATGCCACCAACCTGATGCTCCCGTATAAGTTTTTTAATCTCAGGCGTAGCAGTCTTCCCTTTGAATCCAAATACCATGAGCTGTCCGATTTTCTTTTTTAAATCTTTTTCCATCTTAATCACTCCATTGTTGTCAAAATTTCAAAGCCTGGGATTGATTTCCCTTTTCTTGTGTTTGCACCAGTCGGGAATTTTAATGTTTGTGCATAGGTGGTTCTCGCTAGGCAACCTCTCATTGTTCCTAATGCCTTATAATAGTCATAGTAACGAAAGGAACTAGAATTCATAATAAACCAATATTGGGATAATGCCTCTAAGTATGTATCAAACTCCTCTGTGACATCAACATAAACATCTGGCACATACCCTTCCATATCCTCCCAGTTTTCACTATGGAACATTCTCGTAATCGAATGAGGTTCTAGTCCCTCTATATTAAAACCAGGAAGTGCTGCTTTTAGCCAGGCAGACTGTACTATTCTTGGACAAAGTGCATGGTCTGGATGCATACTGTTTTCCCAATGTGTAATGACGACATTAGGCTTCTCTTTACGGAAAATCTTAGCAACTTCTGTAATCGTCTCATCATCTTCTTTCAATTCGGCATCTTTATAGTCTAAAGTAATACACTTCCCACCAAGTATTACGGCTGCCTTCTCTGCTTCTCTTATTTTTTGTTCACGATATGCTTCTACTGAAAGATGTGGAGGATTTCCTTTTTCTCCTGCAGTTAAATGTAAAAAAGTAACCTTATGACCTGCTTTGGCATATTTGTACGCAATAGCCCCTGCTTGAATTTCAGCATCACCACAGTGTGCTCCAACTATCATGACATGATACTTATCACTCATCACAACACCTCTTTTAAAGAATTTTTTAGACTAATTCAAATTTGATAACGCTTACATTACCCTTTAAAAGACGAAAAAATATATCTTTGTACTATACATATTGCTATGACTACTTTTCAGAATTATAAAATCACTACTATTATACATGAAAACGAACATTTTGAAATACAAATTCATATTTTTTAACAAAAAAATGTATTTTAATTTCAGTAAATTATTGGCAGATTCATACTTTAAGCCTACAAAACTATGAAAAAAAGTTCTTTTTCCTCATAGGAAAGAAAGAGGAATCCTCTTGTCCGTGTTGAATAGTAAATGTAAGTGCTTAAAAATCGGAGGTGAAGTTGTGATTAAAAAGCTTGGTAGACTTCTAGGCTGTGGCTTGATTGTCTTATTAACCTTTCTTGGAAACTCTATTACTAGCTTCGCAGACACCCAGATTCAAATGATTCGAATTGGTGTTGTACCATCCGCTGAATCAATTATTATTGGCGGCAAGCAAGATTTTACTATTATGAACAAAGATACTGGTGCGATTATTTACACTGGTGTAAATAATACCGTAACAGTAGAACTGTCCTCTTCGGCAATAATTGAGACGAATTATCGACTTCAGACTGGCTGGACCACGAATGAAGCTAATATGTTGGATTGGGTAAGAAGGGCCGAAACAGCTGGCTATGAAACCTTTATTGAGGATTATAATGGTGGCTGGCGCATGCTAATAGGAAAATTCCCTGAAAACGCGGGATGGGGAGAACGAGAAGCGTTTCGTCAAGAAGTTATCAGTAAAGGGCTTGCTAGCAGTGATTCCTTTTGGAGACTAATTACTACATCAAGCGGGGAAGAAACGGTACTAGTAAGAGCTGACGACATGGAGGAAATTGTCCAAGGAGCTGTACAAATAAAGTCAGAAAATGGATTCATTACGATGAATGGAAAGCAATATCGCGGTATAGGTGAAGTTGGTTTTAACAGTAGTGGTACATTGGCTGGTATAAATGAGCTACCGTTAGAAGAATATTTATATGGTGTAGTTCCTCTTGAATTATCACCATCACCCTACAATGAGCTTGAAGCACAGAAGTCACAGGCAGTAGCTGCTAGGACATATGCCATATCTGGACTAGGTAAGCGCAGTGTTGATGGATATGATTTACTTCCAACTACAGCTGATCAAGTATATGGTGGATATGATGTAGAGCAATCTCTTTCTACTCAAGCTGTACAAGAAACAGAAGGCATTGTTGCAACATATAACGGAGAATTAATCAACGCGGTTTATCATTCAACTAGCGGGGGTATCACTGCTAACAATGAGGATGTCTGGTCCTCTGAACCAATCCCTTATTTACGATCTGTACCTGTCTCCGAGCGAGTAACCATAAATGAAAAAGATCAATCACAGAACGCAAATCGAATTAAAAGGGGTATTGAATTTGAAAAGGATTGGTCAAAATATTACCGCTGGAGTCATGAATGGACAAGTGAAGAGATGAGGTTAGTCGTGAGCGACTATTTCAGTACGAATATCAATGAGGTCTATGAAATTAATGTGTTGAATCGCTCCAATGGTAGGGTGCTAGAAATTGAATTCGTTACTGATAAAGGCAACTTCTATGAATATAAAGATCGCATCCGTTGGGCACTAAAATATATGAACGAAAATGGTGACATGAGCGTATTACGTAGCACATTATTCCATATCGAGCCAATCCTCGATGAGGAAACTAACTCTGTAACCGGATTCAAGGCTGAAGGCGGTGGCTGGGGGCATGGTGTCGGAATGTCTCAAGTTGGTGCAATGGGGATGGCAGTATACGGTTATACTTATGAGGAGATACTAAAGCATTTCTATACAGGAATTGAGTTAGAGAAGCAATATTAAATTGGAAAAGTAAAAATAGGGTCAATCGGAACCGCACCCTAAAAGTTAGAGTAACCAATCTAACTTTTGAGGTGCGATACCCTTGCCCTTCCCCTAGATATAAAAGAGGATAAAAAGCTCTTACTTGAAACAAGAATCACAGAAGTTCTCAGTAGATTGAGTATTAACCCCACAGAGAAATTAGAAATAGAATACCAAAACCTAATTAAGCCTGACTTATTCTGAATGGTTTTTTAAATAAGGGTGGTCTTACCTGCACCGTTAGAGCCGATAATTGCCAGCTTATCACCACCCCTGACATTAAAACTGACTGCCTTTCATAATACCCGTTTTACACCAGAAACATCTTCAACACGGTATAACTCGTTTTTAAACGTTTCTGAAATCAATAAATCCATTTTAAGTGGAGGGAGTTCATTTGTTTTCTCTTCCTTCTCGAGCTTATTCAATCTAGTATCTAAAGCTATTGCCTTTTTCCGTAACTTCTTCTATTTATTTGCGATCCCTTCAAGATGTATTAAAAGGCGACTAACTACTTTGGTCAATCCCATTGTGAATATTTTTCATCATGTTAAACTCATATTAAATTATCAAAGTCTTGTCCCCTACGTTAATTTAAGCTCCCAACCAGTGCATCTAAACTATCCCACGTTTGTTTGATACCCTCTAGCAATCCCATGTCCAAAACAGCTTGAAGAGAATCTGCTGAATCGAATTCAGAACGACTGACCAGTTTCGTTTGACTGCCTAAATCGATGAATTCCATCGTGACCTCTGGAGATGGCATAGACTCATTGATATTACCTTCTGCGTCTGAAAAATAATCGTTATAGACAATCTTTTCTGGCTCAATAATTTCTTTATAAATGGTTTTGTTCCAAGATTCCATTCCATATTCTTCTTGACTCTTATCAACACATTTCATGCAATAGTGCCATACACCCCCTGGACGAAAGTCCATGTTACAAACTGGTAGTTCCCAACCGTCCGTACTCCACCAGCGCTTTAAATGCTCTGGTTCTTTAAATAATTGAAATAGTTGATTACGTGGCATATCATAAACGCGCTCTAAAACTAGAAACCTTTCATTCTCTACTCTTGAAACCATCTTGTTATTTGACATAATTTTTCCTCCTTATTTTTTCACTCATCTCTTTTTCGATCGTTTTTCAATTCTTGTACATAGTCGTCCAAGTTGTCGAGTCTCTTTTCCAAATGTGTTTGAAAGGAAGTTGCCCAATATTCTATTACTTGAAAGGGCTCAAGTCGTAGCTTGTAATATCGACGATTAGCTTCTGGCTTTACTTCTACAATTCCATTATCACTCAGCACCTTTAAATGCTTTGAAGCATGTGGCTGGCTCAGTTCCAGCCGTTTAGCGATTTCTCCCACCGTTAGGGGTCCATCGCGAAGCAACTCAACGATTGCCATCCGTTTAGGTTCAGCCAATGCGCTCAGCATAGATATATCTATGCTTTTCAGTTTACCCATCAATGTTGTTCACCTCATTAATTCAATGTCTATTTTCATCGCATCCCCTTCCCGATGTTTGACATATTCATATTATCGAATATAACACAATCGGAATATAACTGTAAAGTTATATTCCGATTTAAAAAAATTTTTTGAATGAAGTCACTAAAATCTTGAAGAGATAATAGGTTAGTCATCTCTATTTTTTATTTTGAGAGAACCTACACCAATAATTGCTCCCAGTATAACTAAAACTATACTGGCAATGATTTCATATCCTTGCAAAGCGTCAATGTAATTTACCAGAAACCAGCTTGGCCCTCCATTTGTTAATCGGTTTATGATACCTCCAACTCCTTGAATAAATAAAAGTATACTTGCACCGCTTACAATCTCTTTCATAACACTATATCCCCTTTCAAAAAATTAACTCCTGAAATCATTACAAAATCCCCCTAATTCCAATATTGAATAAAATCGCCCCAATAACTGCCACTGCCACTAATACAGAAGACAATGGAGCTTTTACTAATTTTTTTCTTAGTCTTTCGAGCTTGCTCTGTATCCAGCTTCTAAATAGTATATAAATGATCAATAGTAAGATTGAAGGAAGTACCATAATTACGTTATAACCAAATAAAATACTAACAGACATCGCGGTATTAAAAGCTAAACCATCCATTAATAAAATTGAGTAAAAATACGGTAAAGCAGTAGCAAACTCGATCGTAAACACAATGATACCAAGTATAATCATCGCCCTTAAAGATACTTGATTTGGTAACCATTCCATAAATCTTGATTCCATTCCTTTTTTAGGCTTATAAAAGCTAATCAGTACAAGTGCGGCACCAAATATCGTATTAAACCAACTTGAAATTTGATTCTTGGTCATACTTTCTATAAAACCAAGAATTGGTCCAACTCCTAGGTAAACTAAAATCCCCATCGTAAAATAGCAAAATTGTAGCGATAATAAAAAAACGAATAAACGCGATGTCAATTTTTCTTTTTGTACTAGAAGGATATAAGCTGTAATTGCCAAAACACCGGGACTTAAGATATCAATGAAAGCACAGAGCACAATAATGAGAAGTGCTGTTGTGAAATCTATGTTGGTAGGAATTAATGTTTCAATGATTTCAAGCACCTAAACATCCCCCCTTATTTATTTCACACACTGTGTTAAAATAAATAATAACACAGTGTGTGAAATAAAAACAAGAGGTGATTTGAGTGCCTAAAAAAGTTGATCATAATCACAAAAGGAAAATTATCGTTGAAACAGCTTGGAAAATCATAGAAACAGAAGGCATTGAAAAAGTATCTATCCGAAGAATTGCATCTGAAGCTGGAATGTCTACCGGAGCACTAAGACATTATTTCTCAAATCAAGATGAATTACTATTATTTATCATGGATTATTTTCTTGCTCGTGGGAAAGAACGGTCGGAGAATAAATCATGGTCAAAAAATCCTCTTATTGCGGTACAGGAAACGTTGTTAGAATTGGTTCCTGTGGATCAGGATAAACAAACTGAAACTAGCGTTTGGCTAGTTTTCGCCATTCGCTCACTTACAAGTGTAGCTTTGAACACAAAAAAAGATGAACTAACTGAAGGAGAATATATTTTAATGGAAGCACTGCTTGAAATATTGATTAAAGCAGGCTATATAAGAAAAGACATAAATATTGAAATAGAAAAATTAAGGCTTTCGGCAGTCATTGAAGGTTTATCCATACATGCTCTATTAAGACCGGATATATTCACAATTGAAAAAACAGAACAAATTATTACTCACCACTTAAATGAACTTTGCAACCAATGATATATTAGTTAAACACTTGTTTTCTAATATAAACCCTGTGGAATGAACCGACAATGAAAGGAAGTAGGATCCTACCATAAATCCGAAGAGCAATTTTAAATGTGATTTTAAAAGTAATAAAATATAAAATTGCTAACTGACGGAATCAATACGAAAGCTTAAAAAGTACACATATTAAATAAAGGATTTAAGTTGATAGTTAAAGCATGCTTTCCACATACTAACCCGAATACCTAAAATCTTTTGATTAAGGTAGAAAAGCCGGATTTATAGAGGCTGGCACATAACAAAGAGATTTATTTTAAAAACGAACAATGGCCAAATTAGCTTCGGAAATATACGTAGACTCCTGCGGGAGGAGAGGCTACGGTGAGACCCCGGAGTGCGTAGCACGAGGAGGCTCACCAGCCGCCCGCGGAAAGCGAAGTATATTTCCGAAGCGGGTTTACGCTGTAACTATATGAATTGTTCGATTTTTATTTTCAAATAAATTCTTTTGTCCCAGCCTCATATAAACTGGGCTTCCCTAGTGCCAATCATGTTATTTTTTAATACAAATCACAATGTAACCTAAACAAAGAGTCGAAAACTATATTTACTGCTACAATAACGAACGTAGCAGAAGAAAATTGGCTGGTTTAAGTCCAGTGCAGTACCGAACTCAAACCAGCCAATCGGTTGTCTAATTAAAACTCTAACTATTGAGAGTCACTACCATAAAACTGATCCTTTTTGACGCTTCAGCCATTAGTTCTTTATAACCTGTCACAAGGATAAATAAAATCCTCACATTATTTTAGACAATAATCTTATCACACTTACATTCCAAACAAGTGAGAACTTTATAGCATTAGAAGCAAAAAACTACTCGTTATCAAGTAGTTTTCTTTTGAATATTTATTTCTTTGCGACCATCTGATTTTTAAAAAAGGTAACTGCTTCCAGGGTTGAATCAAGGTGTTCCACCGTTTTTTCATACTCCTCTGAAGCTACACACATAAATAATATATCAATTAAATGTAGCTGTGCTATCCGTGACGATGTTGCACCACTTCGAATGACAGCCTCTTTTGCTGTTGATGTAAAGAGATTAATATCTGCATAGCTTGTCAATAAGGAGTTACCATATTTCGTAATACTTATTGTTTTAACTCCTCGCTTCTTCGACAGCTCCAATAATTTTGCAACTTCTACCGTATTCCCCGAGAATGATATACCAACAACAACATCTTTTGTTCCTTTATTAGCGATAGCGGTTGAAGCCATATGGAGATCTGAAAAAGCATGGACATGCTTATTAATCCGGAGGAACTTTTGCTCTGCATCCTTTGCTGTAATAAATGATGCGCCAAAACCAATAAAAATGATGGACTCTGCTTGAATTAATGTATGAACAGCCTCTTTTAGCCGTTCAATATTCATCATCTTAACGGTTTCATTTATCGTTTGCATCGTATTGGCTGTTACTTTTTCAATGATTTTCATATAATCTTCATTTGGCTCGATATCACGATAATCCGTCATATTTCGTTCCTGTAGGTCACCTGCAACACGTAGTTTCAGCTCCTGAAAACCATTGAATCCTAGGGATTTACAAAGACGAATAACAGTTGCACCACTTGTTCCACTTTTTTTACCAAGAGCTTGTGCAGTTAGTAGAATCGCATCTTCCGGCTGCTGTAAAATAAATGCAGCTATCTTTTGCTCAGAATTTGGCAGACTGTCAATCATTTCCTTCATAATAATCAATCCACCTTTTAGATTTGCCATATTGACTTCACCTCCTATCATGTTTCTATATTATTTCGATGTGTATTTTAACCTTGCAATAACATCACTTGTTAGCTCACCTTGAATAGCTCCTGCTAATGATCCAACAACAGGTGGTACATCAGGTAACAAGAAAGAAAAATTCCGTTGACATTTTTCCACTAATAGATTCGATAAAATCGAGCTATTTTGAAATAGTCCACCACATAGAATAATAGGAATCGAATCCTCTGTTGAAAATAATCTATCAGCTAATGTTTTCAGACTATGATAAATCTCGTCCGCGACCTGATGTAAAATAGTTGCTGCCACCTGATCCCCTTGCTCAAACGCTTGAAATACTAACGGAGAGACTGGAGAAATTGTCAGCTTTGGACTTTCAGACTGATAAACCTTGTCAATAAGCTGTCTTCCCGTCTTGGCACCAAAATGTTCATGGAGTAAATCTAGAAGTATTGTCTTAGGTCCACGCCCATCTTCATATTGGAGTGCTGCCATTATTCCTTTTCTGCCCAGATCATATCCACTACCTTCATCACCAAGAAGGTAGCCCCATCCACCGACACGATCCTGCACCTGATGTTGATTAATTCCATATGTAATGGAGCCAGTTCCACATATTTGGACAATTCCCGGTCCTCCAAAGGTTCCAGAATATAGTGCATTAAGGGCATCTGGCTCAACCCTAACTATCGGAGCATTTGAAAAGGAGCCTTCTATTAATTCTCTTAAATAGAAGGCGGAATCGGCACTACCTGCACCAGATATTCCCGCAAAAACAGAGTTCACCTGTTCCAGACTATTAGGAATTTTTTCTTGAATATCCTGAAACATTTGCTGAAATAATTCCCGTAAATACTGCTTTGAAACAGTATTCGGATTTGTCGAACCATATTGTTCATTGGTCAAGATATTACCATGTTGATCAGCCAACATGACTTGTGTTTTGGTACCTCCACCATCTATACCAATAACATAATTCATCCTATCATCACCTTAAACAGCATCTTTTGTTTCTAAATATTCAATCGATTCTCTTAGATTATCGTCATAATCCTTAAGAATTTCAAATGCTTCCATTGCAGAAACGTGAAATTTACTAACTAGTACAGCTGCTTTTAATCGATAATTACAAGCTAGCAATGAGTTTTTTGCTGATTCTTCATCCACCTTTGCAATGTCACAAATGATTTGTATTGTCCGCTCTCTTAATTTAATATTGGAAGCCTGCACATCAACCATATAATTATCATAAACCTTTCCAAGTTTAATCATAGTGATTGACGAGATCATATTTAACACAAGCTTCTGTGCTGTACCTGATTTTAATCTAGTAGAGCCAAGGATGAACTCTTCTCCCACTATTAATTCAATTGGGTTATCTACAATAGCAGCAATTGGAGAGCTATCTCTACAAACAATTCCAGCTGTAGGAATCCCTAACTCCTTTGCTTTATTAATTCCACCAATAACATAAGGAGTTCTTCCACTAGCTGCAATTCCAATAAGTACATCATTGCTTGTTGCAATTTCCGCTAACTCCTTCGCACCTTGTTCTTCATCATCTTCTGCATTTTCAACGGCTTGACGAATTGCACGCTCGCCTCCCGCAATTAGTGCCGTAAATAAATCTGGACTCACACCAAAAGTCGGTGGACATTCTGATGCATCTAGAACTCCCAGTCGTCCACTTGTTCCTGCACCCATATAAATTATTTTTCCACCATTTTGGATTGCCCTTATACACGATTCGATTACTGGCTTTATTTGTGGAATAGCTTTCTCTACAACGGATGGTACTGTTTGATCAGTCGCATTCATTTCTGCTAGCAGCTCTTCCACAGTCATCGTATCTAATTTTCCTGCCACACGATCCACTCCCTCATGCATCATCTTTAGCTGTGTATAGTAAATATTTTATTCGTTTTTCTTCAAACTGTTTTATAGCTTGAGGTAGTTGATTTAAAAATGCGTTTGTTTTCCCTTTTGTAATCTGCTTCCGTAATTGGTCAGTTCCTGCTAACAAATCTAAAAAGTACCGTTCCTCTTCCCCAGATTGTATAAATGTAATGTCATTTGGATAAAGACGATAGATCGTCTCCAATAATAAGACACCCACCTCAAAAGCTCGTAGCTTATCACGATCTGAGACATGGAGCTGAACTCCTTCACACACTACTCCTTCATGCTTTTGGTACATAGGTTTAAAAACTGTTGGCCGAAATAATACTCCTTCAAGCTGTAAAGCATTCATTTCGTCTGCTAATTTTCGTCCATCAATAAATGGTGCTCCAATAACTTCGAAAGGCTTTGTGGTACCTCTTCCCTCTGAGAGATTAGTTCCTTCAACTAGGCAAGTTCCTGGATACAAGACACACATATCCATCGTTGTTGTATTTGGGGTTGGTGAAACCCAGAATAAATCCGTTTGGTCAAAGTACATCTCTCTTGACCAGCCCTCCATCGGAATTACCTCTAGTTCACAATCCATGGAAAATTCATGCTGGAAAAAAGTTGCTAATTCACCTATTGTCATCCCATGCCGTACTGGTATCGGGAATTGCCCAACAAAGGAAGTAAAGGAACTTTCTACGATATTGCCTTCAACGGTTATACCATTAATCGGATTAGGTCGGTCTAATACGACAACTTTCTTTCCAGCGATACCGCACATTTGCATCATATTTGCTAACGTATAGATAAACGTATAATAACGTGTACCAATATCCTGCAGGTCACAAAATACAACATCAACATTCTCAAGCATTTCGAGATTAGGCTTTTTATCTTTATTATATAAGCTATAAATTGGCACTCCTGTGTAGGAATCAACACTCGAATCAATAAGCTTTCCTTCCTGCACTTCCCCTCTTAGTCCATGCTCAGGCCCAAATAATGCAGAAAGAGTTAGATTAGGATGGTGATGAAATAAGTCAATGGTTGCTTCTAGTTTTTTATTTACACCTGTTAGGTTTGTTAATACTCCGATTTTCTTACCAACATATGCTTCTGTATGTTTCTCCAAAAAGACCTCTAAGCCAAGCTTCATCGTCATTCCTCCTGCCTATTCCTTTACTGCACCGCTCATTGCCCCACCAATAAAGTGTCGTTGTAGTAATAGGAATATCGTGATAATAGGAATCATCGAAATAATCGCACCAGCTGCAATTAAACGCCAGTCAGATGTGAACGTTCCAGAAAGCATGTTCAGACCAAGTGGTAATGTAAACATTTCCTGTTCATTGACGATAATCAATGGCCATAGGAAATCTCCCCATGCTGACACAAACGTAAAGATGGTTAGTGTTACCATTGCTGGTTTCACAAGCGGCATTAAGACCCGGAGCCATATTTGAAAACTATTTGCCCCATCCATTCTCGCAGACTCGTCAAGCGACTTCGGTACAGTCATAAATGCCTGGCGCATTAAGAATACACCAAATGCGGTCGTGACATGTGGTAAAACCATCCCTAAATACGTATTTTGTAGTCCAAGCTTTAATGAAATAATATAAACTGGAATCATTAATAATTGGAAAGGTATCATCATCGTCGTGATAATTAGTATAAAAATTATATTTTTCCCTTTAAAGTTCATTCGAGCAAGCGGATAAGCCGCCAGTGAACAAAAAAGCACGTTTAAGACAACTGTTAATACAGATACCACAACACTATTAAACAAATATCTCCAAAATGGGAATACTTCCATTACCTTTGAAAAATTTGATAATGTAGGGTGTTCTGGTAATAGCTTTGGTGGATATTGAAAGATATTCTCACTACCAGCTTTTAACGATGTTGAAAGTAACCATAGGAAAGGTCCAATCATAAATAAGGTGATAGCGATTAATAGAATATATGAGGATATCTTTTTCACTATTTGTCGATTAGAAGATAATTTCTTTTGCTTAGCCATTTCGATTCCCCCTTATTCTGAGTTGTCCTTACCCATTACTTTTAAGTTAATGAGTGAGAATACTAAAGTTAATAAGAATAGAATTACACCAGCAGCACTAGCATAACCCATATTTAGGCGGTCGAATGCTTGGGTGTAGATGTAAAATACTAAAGTTTCCGAGCTATGAAGTGGTCCCCCACCTGTCATGATATAAATCTCTTCAAACACCTTCATTGCTGCAATTGATGACATAATTGTAACAATTAAAACAAAAGGCATAAGCATTGGTATCGTTACACGAGTCATCTTTTGCCACCAGTTCGCGCCATCAATATCAGCAGCTTCATATAAGGATTCTGGAATTGATTGAAGTCCTGCTAAATAAATGATCATATAATAACCTAAACCCTTCCAAACGGTCACAAGCATGACCGCAAATAATGCAGTCTGTGTTTGGGTTAACCATGGAATTGGTTCAGAGATAATATTCAACAAATCAAGAACATAATTCAAAAGTCCATTCTCTTTATATACCCAGTCCCATGCAATTCCTGCAACAACTAATGAGGTCACAACTGGAATATAATAGGCACTTCGGAAAAAGCCAATCCCTTTTAATTTCTGGTTTACTAATACTGCTAAAAATATCGGTAATACAACAAGAGCAGGTACAACACCAATTAAGTAAATTAAGGTATTCTTTAAGGTTTTCCAGAATAAATCATCCTGGAAAAGATCCTTATAGTTATCTAATTTCACAAACGATGGATCGGTAACCATATTGTAATCGGTGAAACTCATCCAGATCGCTTGCAACATTGGATAAAAAATAAAAGCCCCAAGAATGATACATCCGGGAAGTAAAAATAAATATGGTGTTAGCTTATTCGTTCTCAAGGTTTCACACCCCATTCTCTATTTGAGGTTTATTATTATTTCTAGTAAAATTCCATTTTAAAACCATCTTAATAAAATACAACCTAATAATAAGAGAGAGGGGTAATCCCCCCTCGTCTTCATTATTTTGCTAAAATGTCATTCCATTCTTGTTCTGCTTGGTCAAGTGCCTCTTGTGGAGTCATTTCTCCAAGCATAGAAGCTGAAATAGCGTCGTACATTGCTTGTCTTAGTTCATCATAGTTTTTCATTGGAGGAACTAATAGCTCAGCACTATCTAATTGTGATGCAGATACAATTCGAACTAAATCCGTTGGTTCTGCATCGTCACCAGCTTCTGTGAAGTATGGATCAGCTAGAGCTTCTACGTTAGATGGTAGAATTGGTGTTAGTTTCGAGAATTCTAATTGGTTCTCTCCATTAGTTAGGAATAAAGCAAATTTAACTGCTGCTTCCTGATGTTTTGTTTGCTTTGGAACTACAACGTTTTGTACTGACATTGTTTTCTTACCAGATTTACCTGTAATTGCTTGTGAAGGAATTGTGTTTGCGTATAGATCTGGAGCATTTTCTTTAACTTGTACAATAAATTGAGAACCGTCAAAGAACGCTACTTGACCTGCTTGATACATATCAATTGTAGAACGTTGGTCTCCAGTTAAAGCTTCTCTAGGAATTAAACCATCTTGATATAGTTTTGTGAAATATTCAAATGCATATAGACCTTCAGGTGAATTAAATGCAGCTTTTGTTCCATCTTCATTTGTTAAATCTGCACCCATCATTACCATATGTTGAAGTACTAAAGATAGATCCATTGATGGGAAATATCCATACTTACCAGTTTTTTCTTTAATGATTTTTGCATACTCAGCAGCTTCCTCATAAGTAGTTGCTGGTTTTTCTGGGTCTAATCCTGCTTCTTCGAATATTGCTTTATTATTTAATGTTACAGAAGTTGATAGATACCAAGGAATCGCAAAGGTTGTACCATTGATATTGTTTGCTTCCCAAGCACCTTTTACATATAAAGCCTTGTCTTCATCAGATACTGCTTCATCCATATTAACTAGTGCATCAAGTTCAGCTAGCTGAGATGCAAATGTTGGGTTTAGGTTTACAACATCTGGAGCTGTGTTCGTTGTAACTGCAGATAGAATTTTCTTACTTAAATCTGCTGCCGGAACATCCAACCATTTAATTTTAATATTTGGATTTTCTCCCTCAAAGTCCTTAATAATACCGTTAATATAATCTGTGAACGTTGGCTGTAACTGCATTGTCCAGAATTCTAATTCGATTTGTTCATCTCCTGAAGCATTCTTAGAATCCTTTGATTTACCTTCATCCTTGCTTCCACATGCTGAAACAACAAGCATCGTAATAACAAGTAATAAGGCTAAGAAACCTAATTTCTTTTTCATTGTTTTTCCCCTTTCTGCTTTCACCTAGTTTGTTTTTGGATTACAGAACCCATTTTTTTCTATCTATCCGAATTCTAGTAATCTAGTAGCTTAAAAGCACCTTAATTTGTAAACCCTTTCAAATCACAACCTAAGTATATTAAATTATATTCCGATAGTCAATCTGTTTTTTTGAAATAAAATTTCAGTTAGTTAGAAGTAATCCCTCATTACATGTGGATTAAACAGTTCTATTTTGGTTTTACATAGAAAATTACTATAAATTCCATTTCCAAAATTAATAAATATCTTGAAATATATTTTCAAAACAAGTGCTGGTATAAGCTCTTCTCCTTAAGAAGGTTTTTCAATGTCGATCTCGAATGGCAAAGGGACCCTCAGAATATATAGGAGAATCCGGGAACTTAGCGGAAAAAGATATCATCTAAATACATAATTGTATTTATCACTCACTTATTAATTGAGCTAGGTTCCTGCTAGATCTTTAGTGTAAGGAGAAATAAACCTATCTATAGACAACTACCCACGTGTTGCTAATAAAAAAACAGGGATGAGTAATAGCTCTTCTCATCCCTGTTTTTTTATTATTTTCACCTGTGAGCGAAAGACCATTTTTTCATTTTCGCTTCGAATCCCTTCGACAATTACAGTATTATCATTAAGATTGGATAAGTCCTTATTAAGGATTATCGTATCACCTGGTAATGCCTCATTTAAATAGTTTACCTCTATTGTATGTATTCGATAGTTACGGTGCTGTTCAATAGAAAAGCAATCCATGATATAATCTACATACCTTGAGTTATTTAAATGACCATTAAAGTCTATATCACTATATCCAATTGTCTTATGATAGGTAGTTTCTAGGTTTTCTCCAGCTCTTAGTTTATCTAAAGAACCTTCGATTGCTCTCTCAGTTATTATTTCCGGATAGACGAGATCAATCGAATCACTTCGCTTTAATCTACGTTTTCTCAAATCCATTAGTACCCAAACTGACGTTGCCCGAACAATAATATTACCATCTTTGTCTTTAACAATAAAATCACGTTCGAATTCAAGCTTTCCAGGCTCGAGTGGCCAGGTTACTATTTCTATCTCTTCATCTAATATAGGAATCCGAATCACCTCTACCCTAATTCGCATTAGGACAAATGCCACTCCATAATTTTTATCAAGTGCCTCAAACCCTACCCCAAGATTATCAGAAGCAAGATTCGCTACATCCTGAAAGAAACCAAATAGTGTACTTAACTTTAATTCCTTTTTAAAATCAACATCCCTTAAATCGATATGATAGTCTTTTTGGAAGCGAGTTACAGGTTCCATGTTATCTCTCCTAGTTCGTTTCTAACTCTATATACTTACTTTATCATATGTATCCATTATTTTTTATACATTTATTTCCCTAATAGCTTGTGCTAACTCTTTTTCCTCTACTCTTCATCCTAATTTAAAGTATAGATAGCCACAGTCTATGACCAGTTTTATTAAGACTTTGGATGAGCAAAAGCAGTAGCTTAAAAGGGCATAAAAAGCTGACCTTACACCATGACAGGGTATTAAGGCCAGCATATCTTCTTACTATTATTTTATACCTTTCATGAACTCTTTCAATTTCGGAGAGAACATAAATAAAATGATACCCAATACAATTGCAATACCACCTATAACTCCAAAGTACATTACTTCGGTATCTGCTGTATAAAAGCGTACCACCTGTGCATTGATTGCTTGTGCAGATGAATTCGATAGGTTCCATAAGCTCATCATCTGTGCAGCAAATGCTGCTGGTGCTAGTTTAGTTGATGCAGATAGACCAACTGGTGATAAGAGCAATTCGCCCATAACAACCAAGAAGAAACTAAGCACTAACCATAGTGGACTTACTAAGGATTCTGTTCCATTGAAGTATGCAGGGAACATCATCACTATAAAGGATAAGCCAGCAAAGATTAATCCAAATGAAAACTTCTGTGAAACTGTTGGTTGTTTATCGCCAAGTTTTGTCCATAATCCCGCAAAAATTGGAGCAAAGATAATAATAAACAAAGGATTAAGTGATTGGAACCAAGAAGCATGGAGTTCTATTCCCATGAAATTCAAGTTTGTACGCTCATTCGCATATGTTGCTAGAATGGTTGAGCCTTGCTCTTGGATAGCCCAGAACATCATAGCTGCAACGAATAGCGGGATATACGCTAATAAACGAGACTTTTCATCTTTCGTTGTCTTAGGACTACGAAACATAAAGATAAAATAAACGGCTGGGATGATTACCCCAAGAATACTAATAAAGAAAATGACACGATCTACCGTTAGCCATCCACCAGAAACTCCTATCCAGCCAATTATTCCTAGAACAAGTAACGCTAGGATAATAATGGTTGCCATGCGGCCTTTTTCTTCTCTTTTTAGTGGGTTTGGCACATAGGAGCCTGCAAGTCCTAGGTATTTTTTTCGAGTGATTACATACACAACTAAACCAATAAACATACCAACTGCTGCGAAACCAAATCCTAAGTGGAAGTTTACTTCCTCACCAAGTGTTCCAACAATATATGGAGAGATAAAAGCCCCCATATTTATACCCATATAATAGATACTGAAACCAGAATCACGACGAGGATCTGTTTTACTGTACAGATCACCCACCATACCACCAACATTAGGTTTTAGTAATCCTGTTCCGATGATAATAAACGCCATGGAAGCGAATAAGGCTGGTGCTCCTAGTGGTAATGCCAGGATCACATGACCAAGCATAATGAGTACTCCACCATAGAAAACGGTCCTTGCTGTTCCCAATATACGGTCAGCAATCCAACCACCAATAATACCAGACATATATACAAGCGAACCATAAATCGCCATGATGGAGTTCGCAGTTGTTTGATCAATACCAAGTCCGCCTTTAGAAACTTCATAATACATATAGAACAGTAAGATTGCTCGCATTCCATAGTATGAGAAACGTTCCCAAAATTCAGTAAAGAATAATGTAGATAAACCTTTTGGATGACCAAAAAAACCTTTTTGCGGAATGGTTTTCAGAATAGCATCCTTATCGTTTGATTTCATGATCTGCCTCCTGTTGTTTAAATTCCGTAAATAAACTGAAAACTCTAATGAAGCTAATGGAACCATTTTAAGGGAATTTTTAATGGACGTAAAGGGATTTTAAAGAAGTGAAACTCTTCCAAAATGTATTAAAATAACGAATCATCTTTATGTAATCGCTCTAGTAACTAGTATTGCAACGATTGATGTTTTTAACATTAGTTAAAAATTGGTAATTTCGATAAAAATTTCATTTCAAATTGATAAAGGTGCATCCGTTCTTAAATTATGAGATACTCTAAAAAAAGCTACATAAGGATGTATGGCAATTGAAATTTGATTATTTGGTAATTGAATTAGAGAAAAAGGGTTATACAAAGGCAGCAAATTTGCTTAAGAATATCCAATCCAGTGAATACTTTTTACAAGACCTTGCACTTCTATTATCCGAATGCTCAGCTGCAAAAAGTACACTTCCTGATGATTTATATATTCTTTATACCCAACTAAGCAAAGTTTCAATCTTTCAGGAAGATTACAAATTTATTATACTTCGTGACCTAAGTACTATTTTATCAGCGTATATTAATCCTTCCGCTGATGCAATCGAGATATTCATGGATAAGGATGAAATGTCAGAAGCTGCATCTCTCTATCAGGAGGCAGTAAATGGAAATAGTAAGGCGCAAGTTGAATTAGGCCTCTTCTATAAAAGTGTTCATCGTGCAGAATGGGGATTTGATTGGTTACGACTGTCAGCTGAGGTAGGAAACGCTGATGCGTTATATTGGCTGGGAAATATATATTATGATGGAACGATAGTGGAGCAGAGTATGCAAAAAGCATTTAATTGCTATAAACGTGCTGCCGAACTAGGTCATGCTGATGCATTAAATAATTATGCGGATATGTATTTGCGAGGGGAATATGTAGAAAAGAATGAAAGGAAGGCACTTGAGCTTTTTACACAGGCTGCTAATAAAGGGGTACCAGAGGCTATGTATACACTTGGATATATGCATAGCAATGGTGTCGGAACAATAGAAAATAAGGAAGAAGCATACAACTGGTTTAAGAAATCTGCACTGGCTGGTGACGTTTTTGCTGCAAATCGCTTAGGGCATGAAGCTGTAGAAAATGGACATGGAGAAGAAGCGATCTCCTGGTATAAGCTGGCTGCAGAGCGTGGCGATTCTTATGGTGAATTTAATCTTGGACTTTGTTATGAAAATGGGATTGGGACTGTAATCGATAGAAAAAGAGCAAAGTATTGGTATCAAAAAGCTGCATTGAAAGGAGATATACAGGCAAAGGAGAGGCTGAAGGATTTATAATTTTTCATTGGTAAAAACTTGACTTCCTGTTTTATTAATTGTAATCTATATTCTGTACGAAATGACTGAAATGTTCATTTGGTCAATCAGAGGTGGTGAGAAGGTGGAAATCGATCGAAGAAGGAATATTGTAGAGGCTGCAGAAAAATCCTTTTCCTTATTTGGCTACAAGGCAACAACGATGGATCAAATCGCTAAATTAGCTAATGTTGGTAAAGGAACGATTTATACATTCTTCAAAAATAAAGAAGAGCTCCTTCAATTTATCATGGAAGAATTAATAAAGGAAATGAAAACAGCCGCAGAAGAGACATACGATAAAAACATTTCTTTTCACAAGTTTGTTCATCGCGCCATCTACAAAATGCTTGAGTACCGGATGGAACATCAGCTAGCCATAAAGCTTTTTGAAGAAGGCAAATTTGGCACGCCTGAAGTTGTTGAAGCGTTAAAATACTTTGAGGATGCAATTGTGAACTATATCAGTCACATTATCCAAGAAGCAATTAACAAAGGATTTATTCACCCATGTGACCCAAAAATCACAGCCTATATCATTTTGAAAATGTATGTTGCATTAATCTTTGATTGGGAAAAAAATAATCCTTCCCTTTCAAAAGAAGAAATTGCTGATTTAATGAATTTGTATATTTTCAAAGGATTAGCAGTATCCTAATATTTTTGCGGGATCGAACAGGATTATCAACGTAACTGATAGTCCTATTATTTTTCACGTCAATGACCGAAATACCAAAATGGTCATTAATTCAACAAAGGAGTTTTGATACATGAATGGTTTTAAATTACTTGGTAAAGAGTTGCAACGAATTGCTAAAAATAAGAAATTGTTAATCCCAATCATTGCAATTCTAATGGTTCCATTAATTTATGCTGGTATGTTCTTATGGTCCTTCCTTGATCCATACGCGAAAATGGATGAACTACCAGTTGCAGTCGTCAATAGTGATGAAGGAGCAACATTAGAAGGTGTAAAATTACAACTAGGTAAAAATTTGGTTAGGAATTTAGAGGATAGTGATGCCTTTGACTTTCATATAATTTCTGAAAAGGAAGCCATGCAAGGGCTCGATGACTTAACCTATTATATGGTGATTAAAATTCCTAAAGACTTTTCCGAAAATGCAACAACATTATTAGATAAAAATCCTAAAAAGCTTCAACTACAATACATTTCGAATGACAGCTATAATTTTCTAGCTAGTCAAATTGGTGAAACTGCTATCAGCAAAATCCAAACAACAATGGCAACAGAAGTATCAAAAACATATGCAGAAACCTTATTTTCAAAGGTATTCGAAATGAAGGATGGCTTACAGGCTGCTAGTGATGGTTCAGGAAAATTAGATTCAGGGGCTAGTGATTTGAAGGACGGTGCTAATGAATTAAAAAGTAATTTAGAGGTCCTAGCATCGAAGTCTATCGAGTTTCAGGATGGTATTCAAACCGCTCAATCCGGTGTTGATGCATTACATGATGGCTCTGGAGAATTAGCAGCAGGATTAGGCCAATTGACAGACGCTAGTGGACAATTATTAAATGGTTCTAAGGATTTGCAGTCCGGTTCCAAAACACTTATCTCTGGAATTGCAGAGGCAAAGAATGGAACTGAAGCATTGAATCAAAATATGCCACTACTCGTAAATGGTACAAAAGAAGTGCAAGCTGGTTTAAAGGAATTTCAAAAACAACTACCAAAACAGTTGGCTCAAAGCTTTAGTAGTCAATTAACTGGTTCTTCCGGTGGTATGAGCAAAGGCATTAACCAATTAAATGCATCGATCGATTCTGGACTAACTGACAAACTCGCGCCTCAATTGACTGAAGGCTTAGCACAAAACACAGCAAGTAAAATTTCAGAGAGCATGGTTGAAAGTCAACAACAGCAAATCAATACCTTAGAAAAACTTCTAACTGATTATGGAGTTGAGGACAAGGATGCAATATTAGCTGCCCTAACCAAAGACGCTCCTTCCCAAGAAGTTTTACAACAAAATTTATATCAATCACTGCGACCAAGCTTTGAAGCAGGAATCAATAATGGAATACAGCAAACCGTATCAGAAATTGATGCCGGCTTTGATTATTACCAAGAAGAATTAACGAAGCAATTAGCGGCAACTTCTATGGAAAAACAAATTGCCGATGCTGTTAATCCTGTTTTCAACAAACTTTCAAGTGGTCTTCATGCAGTTAATAATGGCCAGGAAAAAGTTCAAAGCGGGGCAGAACAATTAAATACCGGACTAAATCGTTTATATGCCGGTGCACAAAAAATAGGTACCGGGCAAGAAACATTCGCTTCTAATATGGAGTTATTCACTAAAAAGCTAGGTGAAGCAAAAGCAGGCGCCAACAAACTTGATGATGGTACGAACCAATTAGCGACTGGCATGAGTCAATTAAATGATGGAGCCACACAGTTCTCTGACGGTTCAGCCAAGCTAGCAGAAGGGTCTGTACAGCTTTCAGATGGAACGAATGAACTGCAAAAAGGAACAGATGAATTACATTCTAAACTCGGTGATGCAGCTGATCAAATTAGCTCTATCGATGCTGATCAAGATACGTATGACATGATGGCTAGCCCAGTGGAACTAGATATCCACCATGCTAATAAAGTGCCGAATTATGGTACTGGTTTTGCACCATACTTCATTTCATTAGGTCTATTTGTCGGTGCATTACTATTAACAATTATCTTCCCACTAAATGATACTGCAGGTATTCCTAACAACGGAATAAGTTGGTTTATGAGTAAATTCGGTGTTATGGCGTTAGTAGGAATTATTCAAGCCATCCTTACAGACATTATCATTCTATATGGGTTAGATATAGAGGTTCAAAGTGTACCATTATTTGTCCTATTTACCATAATTACAAGCCTAACATTTATAACATTAATTCAATTCTTAGTAACATTAGGTAATAATCCAGGTCGATTTGTTGCCATCATCATCTTAATTTTGCAATTAACTAGTAGTGCTGGTACATTCCCACTTGAGGTTATTCCGAAAGCCGTACAATGGTTTAACCCATTATTACCGATGACGTATTCCGTACAAGGATTTAAAGCTGTCATCTCAAATGGGGATTATGGATTCATGTGGCATAATGCAGGAATATTATTCGCATATATTGCTGGTTCCATTATTATTACAACAATCTACTTTGTTTGGAAACATAAGAAACAATTTAAGAATGAAAATAGCTTGAATGAACAAACTGCATAAATTAGTTGGTGTCCGTAACCTATGTTGCGGACACCTTTTTATTATTGAGATAATGCTTATAGGCAAAACGGATAATACTAAGATTCAGCTATGATATAATGTCAACATAAGTATTAAAGAAAGAAGGCTCCAAACTTTATGGACACTACTAATGTAGCTGAACTTATTGTAGAACAGGGAAAAAACACGATCACAAGCATGCAGAATTTGAAAGGTAAAGCTAATAAGCAGAATAAGGAACGTGCTGACTTATTTGAAAAGTTCTGTGCAAATGCACATTCTTTTCGGGTGTATACATATATGGATCCTAAGATTGGACAATTAGAAGTGGTTCAATCATTCATGAAAAAGGTTGAGATGTTTGGAGAACTATTTACTGGAGTAAATATAGAATTCGAAACAACTGTCGATAAAACTCGAGTAACAGAAGCCTTCCAAGAGGCTATGGAAGCTTATAACATTTTGCTAAATACCCTACAACATTAAGGGAAATGGAATTGAAACATTATATGTCATGTAAAAATGTGTAGAGGCTACAAGTTAATAACCCATATAATTAAAAAGTTACAATGTAAAACCCTTCGGAAATATGCTTCCCTTTCACTCCCAGGTCAAGATATTCACTCACTGACTAGCAGTATATTTAAAAACAGAGAAATGGTGTTCGATGTAATCTAACTATACGGCCTTATTACTATAAAAAAGATTTGCATTATCAAGATCAGGAAGATTCATAAAACAGAACTATTTAAGGGCAGTTAACAGGAGAAACTTTTCTGTTCTCCACTACATAAAATGGTATCGCCTCATATATTTGGATAGTTGTGGTAAAGTAAAATAGGTGAATTACATTTTGGAAAGATGGTGCCCTTATGAGTCATAAACATAGACACAACAATTTAATCAATGAAAAATCCCCCTACCTACTTCAACATGCACATAATCCAGTTAATTGGTATCCATGGGGAGAAGAAGCATTTGAAAAGGCACAACAAGAGAATAAACCAATCTTCCTTTCTATTGGCTATTCCACTTGCCATTGGTGCCACGTTATGGCCCATGAATCCTTTGAGGATGAAGAAGTCGCTAAGCTTCTAAACGACCATTATATTGCTATTAAGGTTGACCGTGAAGAACGCCCTGATATCGACTCGATATACATGAAAGTGTGTCAAATGATGACAGGACATGGTGGATGGCCATTAACCATATTTATGACACCAGAGAAGGTACCGTTTTATGCTGGAACCTATTTTCCGAAAGAAAGTAAATATGGAAGACCTGGATTACTGGAAGCGTTGGAACAATTACATCAAAAATACACCACCGATCCAGATCATATTTCCGAAGTTACCCAAAGTGTTAAACAAGCATTAGATCAATCCACTAGAGAAAAAAGCAAAAGCCGTTTAACAAAGGAAACAACAGATCACGCATACCAACAATTAGGAAGAGGATTTGACCATACATATGGTGGTTTTTGGGAGGCACCGAAATTTCCACAGCCACAAAATTTAATGTTTTTGCTTCGTTATTATCATTTCACTGGCAAACCTGCTGCTCTAGAAATGGTTGAAAGGACTCTCCAGAAAATGGCTACAGGTGGAATCTATGACCATGTAGGATTTGGTTTTGCTCGATATTCAACCGATGAAAAGTGGCTTGTTCCGCATTTTGAGAAAATGCTTTATGACAATGCCCTATTGCTGATGGTCTATACAGAGAGCTATCAGCTCACAAAAAATCCATTCTATAAGCAAATTGCTAAACAAATCATAGAATTTGTTGAACGGGAAATGACCAGTAAAGAAGGAGCCTTTTATTCTGCTATCGATGCCGACTCAGAAGGTGTGGAAGGAAAATATTATGTTTGGGAGAATGAAGAAATTTATGACATCCTTGATGAGGACTTAGGGGAGATTTTTTCGACAGCATACGGTATTACTCCTTATGGAAATTTTGAAGGAAAAAATATTCCTCATTTAATTGGTGTGAAGCTTGAACTTATTGCCGAGGAGTTTGAGCTTTCCATGGATGAATTATTGGAACGGCTTGAAATAGCAAGAGAAAAATTATTGAAGGCACGTGAAGAAAGAATTTATCCTCATGTGGATGATAAAATCCTAACCTCCTGGAACGCGATGATGGTTGCTGCATTAGCCAAGGCTAGCATCGTTTTTCAAGAGGAAAGCTATTTACAATCTGCCAAAAAAGCTATCCAGTTTATAGAGTCTAGGCTTATTCAAGAAGGTAGGATAATGGCGAGATATCGTGAAGGTGATACAAAATATAAAGCCTATTTAGATGATTATGCCTACCTAAGTTGGGCGTATTTAGAGCTTTATAATGCTACTTTTTCTTTAGATTTTCTAGTAAAGGGTAAACATCTTGTTAATGAAATGATTCGTTTATTCTGGGATGAAAAGAATGGAGGATTCTTCTTTAGTGGTGCAGATAACGAGAAGCTAATCTCCAATGATAAGGAAATCTATGACGGTGCCATCCCCTCTGGAAATAGTGTTGCAGCTGTAGTACTTGCACAGTTGGGATATACAACTGGTGAAATGAGTTACTTAGATAAATTAGAGGAAATGTACTATACATTTTTTGAGGATATTAATCGACAGCCTTCAGCTGGAGCATTCTTCCTCCAAAGTTTATTACTTACGGAAAACCCGACAAAAGAAGTAGTAGCTCTTGTTGAAAACGATTATTCTCGCATGGAAGTCGTAAAATTAATTCAGGAAAAGTTTACACCAGATATATCACTTTTGGTTGCTGAAAACCCTGAGCAGTTTGCTAAAATTGCAGAATTTGCTACTGATTACAAAAAGTTAGATGAAAAAACTACTATCTATGTTTGTGAAAATTTCGCCTGTAGACAGCCCACCACAGATATTGAGGTGGCGATATCAAACATATTTTCAACTGAGAAGTAGGTATAGAAATATAGAGCTAACTGCAGAACTAATAAAAAACCGTATGAAATCAAATTGGTTATCACTTAGCTTCATGCGGTTTTTTTATAAAAATGGAATCCATTTTTCTTATGATGAGGTGTAGCCTTTAATTTAGGATTTTAAAATCTTATCTGTTGTCTTTTCTAAAATAGAATTGATAAACCATCTGGTATTTCATACCAAAGCTTACCTATTACAGGATTATCAATTTCTTTTCCTGATTGGTGGTTAGTTTGTTTCTTGATGAAGAGTACCTCATCCTACCAAATCATCTATTTATTAGTGACTATGGCCAAAGAAGTTCTTTGACCCAATTATTATTTTCCTTTCGATACAGAACGCGTATATGTTTTCTGTCTATGTCCCCCTGCCAAAATTCCACCTCACATGCAGTTACCTGATATAGACACCAATTAGGGTCTACTAAATTAGGATTATTTTCGACAAGCTGATAATTCTCTAGAAAAGATCGCTCAAAATCAGCATTGCTAGGCATCACTTCACTTTGCTTACCAATTAGAGCTATGGCTCGTGCAGTTTCTCCTCTTCCTAAAAAGTCTTTAGCACTTTGCTCTTTTCCTACCTCCGATGCAGTACCACGTATTCGAACTTGCCTGCCGATCAAGGACCAATAAAAAGTTAATGTAACATTTGGATTCTCCTTTAATTGCTGTCCCTTTGCACTATTAATGCCAGATGCAAAGTACCACCCTTCTTCATCCATATCTTTTAGAATGAGTACTCGCGCATCAGGATTCCCAAAACGATTGATGGTAGAAAGTGTCATGGAATGTGGTTCATGTACTCCATTTTTTATTGCAATCTGAAACCATTCTTGAAAAAGCTTATGAGGACTTTCCGGAACATTGGTATAATCAAATTTCGGAAATGGTCCCTCCAACGCTTTAAGGTTACTAAGTAACTTGTGAGGACTGTTCATATTCATGCTCCTTTTCTTAAAGGATCTTTTAAGCAAAGTATATCATTTTTGAATGTTAATGAGCATTTTTAGTAATCTGACATAGTTACAAAACAGGCTCATGTATTTATATTCCAAGACCAAAAATTGTAGCAACCGGCAAATGTCTGTAGTTCGTAATGTCTACTCTTCAGTCGTGCTCCCCGTGTTTTTCTGTATTAGATGACTTTTATTAGACTTATTTAACTTGTTCTCCGATTTTTAGTCTATTAGAACGCTTCTATTAGACTGATTCGCCTTGTTTTCCGATTTTTAGTCTATTAGGGGGCTTC
>NZ_JBNPWZ010000001.1:311851-485186 GCF_050433565.1 Ornithinibacillus bavariensis | reverse complement strand
TCTATTAGACTGACTTGCCTTGTTTCTCGATTTTTAGTCTATTAGAACGCTTCTATTAGACTCATTTTCCTTGTTTTCCGATTTTTAGTCTATTAGGGGGCTTCTATTAGACTGACTTGCCTTGTTTCTCGATTTTTAGTCTATTAGAACGCTTCTATTAGACTCATTTTCCTTGTTTTCCGATTTTTAGTCTATTAGAACGCTTCTATTAGACTGATTCGCCTTGTTTCCCGATTTTTAGTCTATTAGAACGCTTCTATTAGACTAATTTTCCTTATTCCCCGATTTTTAGTCTATTAGGGCACTTCTATTAGGCAGATTTGCTTGGTTTCCGCAATTTTAGTCTATTACAGTGCATCTATTCATACGTTTTTCCGTAAAAATGAATGTTCAATTCGGTTGGCATCTTCTGTAGTTTAAATATGGCATCTCTATTTTTTGTTCTTTATAATAGAGATAGGAAGGAGTTTAGGGATATGGTAAAAGTAAAAATGAATGTACAAACGGCATATCATGGTGAATTATTTCGGGCAGGCAAGGTTTATGAGGTTGATGAAGAAACGGCTAAAAGATGGATAGCTAGCAAACTAGCTATAAAGGCTGAGGAAGAATAGTTCATAGATTTCACTTCTATAATGTACCGCAAAAGCGTTTCTTGGTTTCCTATATCCTTGCATATTTCATTCAAAAAAAATACGGCAATAAAATTACAAATTTGCCCCTTCGCTTTTTGTTACAACGATGCAAGATAAAAAGTCCCGCTAACATTTATGATGTTAACGGGATTTTTGTGTATGTTTAACGATTGGCGAAGAATTCTTCAGCCTTTTCTAAATAAACTTCTTGTTCAGGTGTCAAATCATATTCTTCTTCAATTGCATTTACTGGGCAAGCAGCTTTACATGCTCCACAGTCAATACAAATATCTGGATCTATGTAGAATTGATCTGGACCTTCTTCTATACAATCAACTGGGCAGACACTAACACACTCTGCTGCCTTTTCTTGCTGACATGGTTCTAATATTACAAAAGCCATCTATTTTAACCCTCCCTAATCCATAATACAAGGCACATCTTCATATTAATGATACAACTAGTAGAAGTTCAAGTAAACTGCTTCACGGAAAATTCATAAAGATAAAGAAGACTAAAGTTCCTTATACATAATTATATGAGGTCCAATTTGTGGATAATGAAACACATCACCATGTGCATAAAAGCCCAGCTTTTCATAATATGCTTGTACTGTCGTTCTTCCATTACACCAGAGTAAATCAAACCCTTCATCCCTTAGCTTTTCTTCAGCATAAGTAACGACTCTTCTACCTGCTCCAAGCATACGATGTTCGTCCAGTGTGGCCATAGCTCGTAAACGATATTGCTTTTCACTAGAAAAATCCGGAAAACTTTCCTTATAAAATGATGCAATTGTGATTAATTTATCATTTAAAAAAGCACCCAAATGAAATGCACCCTCATCATGATCTGTATCATATATACTTTCCTCATACGGTAAGTGTGGCCTTAAGATTTGGTGCCTTATATCATAGGTCATTTCTGGACTAACTTCTCTAATTTCTATCATTTAATTTCCCCCTTTTACTAACTACTATATTAATTCTTCTCGTTCATCATATCTCCTTCTTTATTTAACAAAAAAAAAAACGAATGAAACTAACAAGGATTTAGACAACTGTAGGATTTAATCCTTGCTACGTCTCCTTTTCAACAATTCATTGGTCAAATTGGTATTTAGGAGATACTCTATTCTTCTTTCTATTTTTCTTTTTTTCCAAAGTGATGATTAGAAGCGCTCTATACTTCATTTCTATTCTTCTTTTTTCCAAAAATGATGCTTAGAAGATCCCTAGACCTCATTTCTCTTCTTCTTTTTCCTCAAAATGATGCTTAGGAGCGCTCTATGCTTCATTTCTATTCTTCTCTTTGCCCAAAATGATGCTTAGAAGCTCCCTAGACCTTATTTCTCTTCTTCTTTTTCCTCAAAATGATGCTTAGAAGCGCTCTATGCTTCATCTCTATTCTTCTCTTTGCCCATAATGATGCTTAGAAGCGCTCTATACTTCATTTTTCTTCTTCTCTTTGCCCAAAATGACGTTTATATGAATGCTGTACGTTAGTTTTATGTTTTTTTGCCTAAATTAGTTCCAAATAAAAGAACCACAGCAAGATAAGCTGTGGTAAACTCGTATATCTATATTATTTAATGATTTTTAGAAATTCTTTCTTTTACTTTTCTTTAAACTTGGCTAAAGCTTCTGCAAGAGCATTATTGGCAAATCCATCATCTTGATTTTTTAAATACTTATGAACATCCTTTTTAGAAACCTTATGTTTCTTCTCTTGTTCTCTTCGCTTGTTAAAGGTTGACAGCTTTTCTCGATAGCCACAGGAGCAAGTAAATAATTGTCCTTCGCCTTCACCACGTAATTCTAATCGTTTATGGCAATTTGGGCAACGTGCATTTGTTTTTCTTGCTATATTTTTCTTATGTCCACAGGAGCGGTCCTGGCAGACAAGCATACGTCCATGCTTATTATTAACCTCAAGCATTAATTTTCCACATTCAGGACATTTTGTCCCGGTCATATTATCATGTTTAAATTTACTGTCTTTTCCTTTAATCTCTTGTACAACTTCTTTTGTATAATCCTTGATTTCGCGAATAAATTGATTTTTATTTAATTTACCTTCTGCTATTAAGCTAAGTTTTTGCTCCCATTCAGCGGTTAAAGCCGGGGACCGTAAATCCTCTGGTACAAGATCCAGCAGTTGCTTTCCTTTGGAGGTAATAAAAATATGTTTTCCTTTTAGCTCCATATAGCTACTATTAAATAGCTTTTCAATAATATCCGCACGAGTTGCTACCGTCCCGATTCCTCCTGTTTTTTGCAGGGTTCCAGCTAAATGCTTTTCATCTGGATTCATGTATCGAACTGGATTTTCCATTGCTTGTAACAAAGCACCCTCGGTAAACCGTTCTGGAGGTTTTGTTTCGCCAGTTGTCAAATTAATTGTTATATTTGCCATTACATCATGCTGTTTTACAACCGGTAAACGCTGATTGTCTACCTCCTCCTCATCATCGAAATGACGATCATAGACAGCTTTCCAGCCTTGTTTTTTAACGATTTTCCCTTTTGCTGTAAAGGATTCTGAGCCAATACTTGCGTGAATTGTCGTCTGATCGTACTCATATGCTTCCATTAACACTGCTAAGAAACGCTTGACAACGAGATCATATATTTTTCGTTCCTTATCATCCAAATCCTCCAGAATTACAGGCTCCTCGGTAGGAATAATAGCATGGTGATCACTGACTTTTGCATTATCAACAACAGATTTTGGTAGCTTGCCGATGCCCTTTTGCAGGATCAATTTAGCAAATCGAGCATACTGATCAACACCACATGCCCTTAGACGATCTGTTAATGTTGGAACAATGTCAGTAGAAATAACCCTTGAATCTGTTCTAGGATAAGTTAAAACCTTATGACGTTCATAGAGTTTTTGCATAATCGATAAGGTTTGTTTCCCAGAAAAGCCAAATATACGATTTGCATCCCGTTGCAATTCAGTTAAATCATATAGCTGTGGCGAATGTTTCTTTTTCAGCGTTGTATCGACCTTAATAATTTTTAACGACTGGTCTCTTAGTTTAGCAAGTAATCCATCTGCTTTTTCTTTAGAAAAAATCCTCGAGTTGTTTTTGTTATCCTGCCATGTAAATGTAATACCGCTTTTAGTCTTTGCTACTATTCCGTAAAATGTTTGGGCTTTAAATTCTTGTATTTCCTTTTCTCTTGCAGCGACCATTGCTAATGTTGGTGTTTGGACACGTCCACTAGATAGCTGGGCATTAAATTTTGTTGTAAGTGCGCGTGTAGCATTCAGTCCTACATACCAATCGGCTTCGGAACGAGCAACAGCAGAGGCATATAAATTTTCATAGTTTTTACCTGGCTTTAACTGCTTAAACCCATCACGTATTGCTTTATCTGTGACAGACGAAATCCAAAGTCGTTTAATAGGCTTATTAATCCGAGCTTTTTCAATAATCCATCTTGCCACAAGCTCCCCCTCACGGCCAGCATCTGTAGCAATAACAATTTCCCCTACATCTTTTCGATTAAGCTGTGTTTTTACCGCACTAAATTGCTTTCCAGTTTGCTTCATGACAATAAGCTTTAAAGGGGCAGGAAGCATTGGTAAGTCCTCTAGGCGCCACTGTTTGTATTTATCATCATATGCTTCTGGGTCCGCAAGCGTAATCAGGTGACCAAGAGCCCAGGTCACGATATATTTCGAACCTTCCATAAAGCCATTTCCTTTTTTAGAACAATTAAGAACTCGTGCTATATCACGACCTACGGAAGGTTTTTCTGCTAGAACTAATGTTTTACTCATATGCATAATCCTTTCTAAAAACATCTATTCCTTACTATACCATATTTCGAAGGGCTTGCCCTTTGTAGCACACAACATCACTAAATCCCATAATATAACCTACAGATAGAATACCTAGTAATACATCGCATGAAGCGAAGACTAGGTTACACTAATGCAGGTGAAAACGATGCTTCCATCTGCTAAGTAAAGGATATGGTGATATGCTATACTATACAGGATTATTATTCCTAGTCATTGCTGTAAGCTTAGATGGTTTTGGTGTTGGCGTTTCCTATGGAATGCGTAAGATACTAGTACCAAGAAATGCACTTTCAATCATTATGCTATGTTCAGGAGTAGTTGTTCTTTTTTCCATGCTTCTTGGAAATGTGATAAGTTCCTATTTATCCATACACTTCGCGAAAACTATTGGAGCAGCAATTCTAATATTTATTGGAGTATTCTCCTTAATTAACGCTATTCGAAGTCAACTAAAAAAAGATGATGGGAAAACAAATCAAGCCTCATCACCGAACAACTTCCATCGATTTCGCACCGTTATAGCTACACCTGATAAAGCAGATCTTGACCTTTCTGGAACGATATCCATTGGTGAAGCAGTTTTACTTGGCACTGCTCTAGCATTAGATGCATTTGGTGCGGGAATAGGTGCTGCCATTTTGGGTTATTCCGTGATTCTTACCCCACTCTTAATCGCGTTAATGAGTGGACTATTTGTTCATTTTGGTATAAGGATAGGAATCGTATTATCAAAAAATAAACGCCTGGAACGAATGAACTTTTTACCACCAGTATTGTTAATTACTATTGGGGTTTTGAATTTGTTTTAGAAAAGTTATAATAATGTTCCATTATCAAAGTATTATTATATGGTAACAATCTAGAAAATGGATTCCTCATGTTTCGAAAAATCGAGAATCTAGTTATAGTCTCGCTATAGCATCATAAAGTAAAAAAGCTTTATTCGCTTGAGAATAGCTTTAAACTTATTTTCCAATTTTAATAATTTAGTAGTGATAAAGTAGAACAAAGAAATTCTTATAATAAGCATGGAGAAGGTATATAAAATTATGAAGGGCTATCTAATAGGTAGTCCTTTTTACTATTTAAGATAGATCGACTTTTGCTGTAAGTAAGTTGTTTTGAAAAGACGTATTATATTTGAAAGTGCGTTGTTTTGGGTTAATTTAAGAGATTATATCTCTTTTCTCCTTTTTAATATCAGTTTATTTCGATTTTTATGCTAACATAAAGGTAGTATGTGAAACCATGTACTTATAACGAACGACGCCGTTTTCTTAATAACTTAACTAAAAAGAGGGTGGATGGTTTGAGTTTAAATTATCAAGTGTATGGAGATAAGAATGCTCCATTGATGGTGTTTTTACACGGGGGTGGAGTAAGCAGCTGGATGTGGGATAAGCAAGTTCAATATTTCAGTAATTATCATTGTATTACCATAGATCTACCAGAACAAGGAGCAAGTACAGATACAGAGGAGTTCTCCATTCAGTTTAGTGCCGAAAAAGTTAATGAGATAATAGAGAAGGAAGCAAACGGTAAAGAGGTAATTGTTATTGGGTTCTCACTAGGGGCACAGGTTGCTATAAAAATGCTGAGCCTAAATTCCAATTTAATTGATTATGCCATTATTAACAGTGCATTAGTAAGACCCAACTCAATAATTAGAAAAATGATAAGACCGATGATAAAATTGTCCTTTCCATTAGTTAAAAATAAATTCTTTTCAAAACTTCAAGCGAAAACACTATATATCGGACAGGAATACTTTGATACATATTTTAAGGAAAGCTCACAAATGAAATCAGATACACTGATTAGAATATTAAAGGAAAATATGTCATTTGAAATACCCGAAGCTTTTATGAAATCAAAAAGTAAAATACTCGTTACTGTTGGGGAAAAAGAAAAATCAGTAATGAAAAAATCAGCAATAGATATAGTTGCAAATAATTCAAATTGCACTGGAATAATTATCCCTAAGGTTGGCCACGGAATATCTTTGGTGAATCCTGATTTCTTTAACCAATTGATAAAAACTTGGATACATGAAGGTACTTTGCCAAAAGAAGTAACATTAATAAAGTAAAAAAAGTTAGAGGAACGGTTCCTTTGCATAAGGGGATTACTGAAATGTTCAAACCTCTTACATAACCCAAACCTATATCTGCTGGATTAGGATCCGTTTTGATTTATTTTTTTCAAAATGGATTCTTTATATGTAATGTAAAAAGAAGATTAGGAAGGTGTTTTTAATAAAATCCTATTCCAAAGCTATATAATCTTGTTAATAAAGTCCGCAAGAATCTAGAAGAAAATAAACTCACTAATTTAGTAAGCTTTAAGTGAGGTGAAATCATATGTACTTGAATGTTCTAAAAAATAATAAGAATGTTCTATTCTACTTACTAGGAGCGGGAGCATCTAATTTAGGTAATGTTATAACAGGACTTGCTTTCTTATTTTTAGCTTATGAGATGACGGAATCAACCCTACACACAACAGGTGTTGCTATTTCACAGGTACTACCATATCTCTTATTTGGATTAGTTGGTGGCGTCATTGCTGATTCGGTAGATAAAAAGAAGCTGTTGATAAAAATTGATCTTATCAGTGTACCGCTTATCTTATCACTAGTCGCATTACATCAATTTGAACTATTGAACTACTGGCATCTAATTATTGTAAGCTTTATCATTCAATGTTTAGGATGTTTTTTCAACCCAGCTCATCGAGCAATTCTACCGGTTATTACTAAGGAGGAAGAAAGAACTACAGTTAATAGCTTACTTGATACCGTTACAAGAGGGGTGACCGTACTAGGTCCGATAGCTAGTGTTGGATTAATGAATACGATTGGCATCATACATTTTTTTACTCTCGATGCGTTTACATATCTAATAAGTGCAATCCTTATTTATAAAATCCGTCTTCAAGAAAAAGACAGTGAAATTTCCAGAATAAAAACAACGGATATAATTAGTTCAATAAGAGATTTTGCTGTTTGGGCGTACAGACAAGTCACAATCCGAACATTGTTTATTGTAACTGTAATAATCGTATTTTTTAACACATGGGTATGGCAAGTTGGTCTATTATTACAGCTGATGGAAACAAGACCGAACGGAGAAGAACTGTACAGTATTCTATTAGGCTGGTACGGTGCTGCAGTCATAGCAATAAATTTACTGGTTCCAATAATATGGAAAAAGCTAAATATGAAGATTTATTTGATTGGATCACTTATTTGGGGATTGGGTATCTTTATTTTGGGTCTAGCAACTAACACCCCACTATATTTTATCGGAGTGTTAGTTACTGCAATTGGCTTGCCAATATCTGGCTTAGCTAGGGTATACTTATTACAACAATACCTGCCAACAAATAAATTGGGGAGAGGCTTTAGTTTCAATGCATTTCTTCTATATTTATCCAATGCCATTTCTCTTGGAATCTTCGGATTTATTTCTTCATTCGTATCCACCCATATCTTATTTTTGATATGTGGACTAATGATGATTGTTAGCTCTGGGGTTTACCTTCTAACCATTCTTCGAAACAAACCTGGAGTGATGCCATATAAACGCTTAAATAGTTGATTGTAAATTGCAACAGAAGAAAATCCACATTCCATCGCGATATTTAATATAGTTTTATCCGTGTTTTTAAGCATTTCTTGACTACGAATGATACGATATATCTGCAACCAAGAATATGGTGAAATCCCAATAATTTCTTTAAAAAAATGAGCAAATTGATATTTACTTAGTCTAGAAACATTCGCCATTTCATCTAATGTCCATGCATGCTGAAAATTTTCTTTCATTGCCGATATGGTTTTATACAGCTCAGGATGAATCGTTCTATGGGTATGTATATTTATATCGTTTGTATGTGTTCCAACAGCACTTTTTACAAGTATTAATGCTAATTGCGTAATACTGTGTTCAAGAAAAATTTCCGTTGATTCAGTAATCTCATCTTGTTCAAGTTGTACATACTGCAAAACAAACTGGACCCAGTTTGTTAGTTGAGGATATTTCTGTACAAATGAAGCAAATTGAATATCGTAGTGCATTGGAGATAGAAATCTAGCAATCTCGTTCAAAAATGACGGATTTAATTCAATCAGAAATTTCTTATCATCTACTGCTAACTGTTTATGTTCCTCTTGTGGATTAAACAAAATAAATTGTTGCTCATACAGGATTAACTGATTTCGATTCGTTTGATAAGTCATCGCTCCATTTAAGGAATAAATAAATTTATAACAATTATCTGATCGCCAGTTACTTTCCTGATCAAAATCCTTTTTGAGTAAAAAAACGCCGTTTGAAACTTCCATTAATAACTTTGATTTTCTCAAGAATTCACCTGCTTTGTAATTCTGTTTATAAAAAATTGTATCATATAGATTGACGATATCGTAAAAATCTGAACTTTATTTAAACTCATATTATGAGAAAGTAAAATGCACATTCATTAGTAATGGGTCGAACAGCTATTTTATCAGACGTTTCACCTCGACTAATAGACATTGGTTATTCAACAAGCAGCTGTGATAGTTGAATAACCAATACTTTGTCAAAGAATTAATAGTCCTTATAAACCATTTTAGTCGTAGAATGGCAAAATAAGTAGATAACTTAGTTTTTTACCGTAAAGTATTTCTTTAATACAAATAACCCGTAAAAAAGGGGCGTAGAATCTTCCAATGTATCTACTGCCCCCTAGGTTCTATTTATTCATATCTATTATCCTACTGATATCTTCGATGAATATTATTCTTTTTATATGTTGGGTACATGAACTCAAAAAGTTCTAATGATATCGCTATATTACGCTCAGCAAAATGCTTTTCGAAGTGTTCTTCCAGCACACGAAATAAGGAATCACAAGCAGCCATCTTCACCTCATTAGGACGTCCGCTTCCTATTTTTAAAGTAACATGAACAAAGGCATCATCATTACCACCTGTACCGTCTGCAATAACATAGTCCTTTAATTCAATTGCCCGAGAGCGAATTCCGCCAATTGGAAAAGCATCTCCTTCTGCAATAAGCGTCTCATTTATTTTCAGTAAGAGTCCCTTTATATCACCATCATCACGAAGATTATCCGTATATTCAACTGTAACATGTGGCATTATTTCACCCCTCAACGTGAAAATTCAGTGTCTCCTACGATTGTATTCCTTAATTCTCCTATTCCCTCTATACCTACGACGACCTCATCACCCTCAACCACATTCACCGTCCCCTTTGGTGTCCCGGTTAAAATGATGTCATTTTCATTCAACGTCATAAAACTACTTAAGTACTCAATTAAAAACGGAATATCAAACACCATGTCCTTGGTCGTACCTTCTTGCTTTAAATCTCCATTAACATACGTATAGAGCCTTAAGTTCATTGGATCAGTAATATCTTCTTTTTCAACAAACCAGGGACCAATTGGAGTCAGTGTATCACGGTTCTTCACTACTAAATTTGGGCGATAATAGTTTTCTAGATAATCCCGTATTGCATAATCATTTGCTACCGTATATCCAGCTACATACTCATACGCATCCTCTCGTTTAACAGAACGCGCTTTTTTCCCGATTACAACGGCTAATTCACACTCATAATGCATGATTTCAACACCAATTGGTCTACGAGTCTGGCCATTATGCCCAATTAATGTATTCGGTCCCTTTAAAAACACTAACGGTTCTTCTGGTGCTTGAAAGCTAATTTCACTTGCATGATCAGCATAATTTAGTCCGAGTGCAAAAATGGTACCTGCTTCAACTGGTGGTAACCAAACTACTTCGCTTTGGTCAACGAAGCGACCATCTGATAGCTTCAATTGCCCATTCTCTTCCATTGCATCATGGATCGCTCCAAGGAAAGCGATTCGTGCCCGCTTCATACCTTATCACCTCCAGCAATATGGACATTTTCATAGACAAAGCGATTTTCCAGACTCCCAATCCTGTCTATTTCTATCCGAATCGTGTCGCCAGCACTTGCTGTAGGTGGGTTATTTGGAACACCAACTAGTAGAACATCACCCTTAGATAATGTCATAAATTCTGTAACATCCTGAATGAGCTGAGGAATGGAACGAATTAAATCCTTTGTACTATTTATATGAATCAATTCATCGTTCTTAAAGGTCCAGATAGTTAAGTTATCCGGATTTGAAACATGTTTTTTTGATACAACCCATGGACCAATCGGGCAAAAACCATCACGTGCTTTTTGTTTGATAGCTGGGCGATAGAAATTATCATGTGGAAGGGAAACATCACTTACAATCGTATACCCTTCTATATAATCGAATGCATCGGCTTCTTTAACATTTGTCGCTGTTTTTCCAATGACAACACCTAGCGTAGCATTAATTTCCACCATATTTTCCCCTGTAGGTATCGCAACCTCCTTTAAATGTGCATTCATGGTGTTTCTTGGTTTGATATATAAAACCGGTCTCATTGGAGGCTTTTGGTATGGAGCTTGAGTAAATTGGTTGGCTAATGTCTCTACTTGATCCTGAAAATTGAATAAACAGCCATAAACGGTTCCAAGCACTGGTGATTGCCAAGAAAAAGCATCTTCTGTAAATTTTTCTCCCTTCCATTCGATATGGGAGTGACCTATCAAAATATTTTCCAAGCCGGATGTTGATGAAAATCTTGCTTTTGCTGGATACAGCATGAAAGCATTCACCCCTTTTTGATGACATCATTGTTTGTTGCTTTATCACTTTATTCATAACACAACGGGCAGCAGAACCAATCTTGGTGCAACTACCCGTGCCTATTAACGTAAATACAATAATATTGTTTTGGGTTGTTCCATTAATGCTATAAAGCGATTGGTGAACATTACCGCATCTGCACCATCAATGATTCGGTGATCGAAGGATAATGACATGGTCATAATGGAACGAATAGCAATTTCATCATTTTCTGTGACTACAGGCGTACGTTTTGTTTTATGAAATGCAATAATGCTCGTTTGTGGATGATTAATAATTGGTGTTGCAGCTATTCCACCAAGTGGGCCAACATTACTGATGGTAAATGTCCCACCCTTCATCTCACCTACCGACAATTTATGCTCCTGTGCCTTTTTCGTTAATGTCTTCATTTCTTCATGTATATCTTTTATTGACTTCTTATCAACTTCCCGCAGAACAGGAACTAGTAACCCTTTGTCTGTATTTGTCGCAAGTCCAATATGATAATCGTTTAAGAGACGAATTACATTTTTTTCTTCATCTAATTGGGCGTTGAATAATGGAAATTCTTTCAAGGTAATTGCAATTGCCTTCAAGAAAAATGCCACTACCGATACATTTTCTCCTGCCTCTTTCAATTCTTCACGTAGCTCTAGTAAATTCGTTAAATCCACTTCATCAAAATGGGTGACATGTGGGATTCTAGCCAATGATTCTGTCATCTTTATCGCTATTTGTTTACGAATGCCAGAAAAAGGTACAGTATGGTCGGCTATCACTTTTTCATCCGTTGATCTCAATAACAGTGAACTTTCCATTTCTGCAAAACGAGTATCTACCTTTTCCTCCCGTTCACGTACAACCCGGAAAATATCTTCATCCGTCACTCTACCAGCTGGGCCTGAACCAACTACTTGCTCGATATTAACATCATGTTCTCTAGCAATCCTTCTCGTATGCGGTGCTGCAATCACCCTTTTAGGTGGGATTTTAGTAGTCTGAGAAAGAGGCTGTACTTCCTTCTTCTCAGGGGTTAATAATCCTGCAGAAACCTCCTTTTCTGGACTAGAGGATAAGCTTTCTTCTTTACCATCATCTATCTCTAGAATCACCTGCCCAATGGATATTGTGCTTCCTTCAGAAAAATGAATCTTTTTAACTATTCCCGCTGTTGGCGAGGGAATTTCAGCTACCATTTTGTCAGTCTGCATTTCCACAAGAGGCTGGTCAACCTTAACTGAATCGCCAACCTTCACTAAGTAGCTAACTACCTCCCCCTCTGTCATTCCTTCCCCAATATCATGGAATTTTACCTCGACCATGGTTACACCTCTTTTATAAATGTCCACTTCGGGCTTTTGTGTCTCTTATAAAAATTATTACGGACACGTTGTTCCTCTAATCGTTGTTGGCACTTGCGATTGGCTGCCTCTAATGTTGTAATGGCATCCAGCTCTGACTGCTTATAAATCTCTAAAATAGAGTTATAGATTGCTTTCGTTTTTAATAAGACTCTAGCTTTATTTGGACCGTAGAGTTCATCCGCAACCTGTATGAGTCCTCCAGCATTGACAATATAATCAGGTGCATACAATATTCCTTTTTCATGTAAGAGCTTCGCATGCTGGTCTGACTTTAGTTGGTTATTAGCTGACCCAACAATAGCTTTTGCCTGGAGCTTTGCAATAGTTTCATCATTCAAAATACCACCCATGGCACATGGAATAAAAATATCTGCTGCAACTGCATAGATAGCTTCACTATCTACAACGGTTACATTTCCTTTAGAACTATTTGCCATATCTTGGATAGCTGTAAGTGCCTCATCCGAAATATCGGTTACTATTAAATTAGCACCTACTTGTAATAAATGCTCTGCCACCTTAAAGCCTACCTTACCTAGACCTTGAATTGCGTAAGTTTTACTAGCGAGATCCTTATCACCAAATAAATATTGATTTGTAGCCTGTAGCGCATAAATAACTCCCTGTGCAGTTGGTATTGATGAATCACCACCACCGCCAAACTCCTCGGGAATTCCATTTATAAAATTTGTTTCCTTTGATGCCTGTACAAAGTCATCCATTGTCGTTCCCATGTCTGTACCAGTAAAGAATCTACCGTTTAGTGAGTCTACGAACTGTCCATAAGCCCTGAATAAGGCTGGTGACTTATCTGTTTTTGGGTCACCAATAATAACTCCTTTTCCTCCACCAAAATCAATATCTGCTGCAGCACATTTGTATGTCATACCTTCCGAAAGTCGAAGAACATCATTTAATGCATCTTCTAAACTAGCATATGGATACATTCTCGTGCCCCCTAGCGCAGGTCCTAGAGTTGTATTGTGGATGGCTATAATTGCTTGTAGTCCTGTTGTAGGATCATTACAAAATACAACTTGCTCATGTCCACTTATTTTTTCAAAAATATCCATTGTTAAATGAGTTGACTTATCTAATTGCTGTTTCATGGTCCAACCCCCAATCAGTTTGAAAAAATTAACTTTTGCTGTCTATATGACAATACGACAAAAGCGCTTCACCGTTTAACCTTACCAAGTAAGACTAATTAACCCGTTCACTATTCCCCAGCTCTCGATATTTTCCTTGAAAAAATGTGAGTGGGTCCCCATCTCGTATTTCTAAATCGATTACTTTTCCAATGAATAGGGTATGATCCCCAGCATCTATTGCTTCATGTAGATCACAAACGATATTGACAAGTGCATCCTTTATCGTTGGCATTTCCTGTAACCAGTAAAAATCTATTTCACGTGTTTCGTTAATCTGACCAGCAAAATATGCCGATAAATCTCTTTGTTCCTGATTTAAAAAACTAATCGCAAATTTACCGGAGTTTTCTATATAACGTTTCATGGTTGCTCTATGATCTACTGACACTAATACTAGTTTTGGGTCTAAGGAAACAGACATAAAAGCATTTGCAGTCATACCGTGAATTTCTTCGCCTAGCTTGGTCGTAACCACCGTAACGCCCGTAGCGAATTTTCCCATTGCGTTACGGAAAATACGATCATCCATTTACCTGCCTCCTTTTTTCTATATTTTGGTTGGCAATCAAATCACAAAGGTAGGTTTATGCTGCTCTAACTTTGCAGGTAGTATTTCCATCTCTTTTCCTGTGTGAACATTTAAAACAGGCGATGCTTCGGTAAACCATTTATCTGGTGCTTCATGTCCCCAAAAAGTTTGGCGCATTGGATCATTAATATCCCAACGAATTGGTTCGAAGTCAGGATCACTTGTTAAATAATCCCCACTATATAATTCGATTCGGTGTCCATCTGGATCCCGTAAATAAAGAAAGAAGGCATTGGACAATCCATGTCTACCGGGACCCCTCTCTATTGCTTCTCCATAGCCCATTGCTGCCAGTACATCACAAGTATGAATCAGTGATAATTGATCTGGTAGCCAGAAACCAATATGGTGTAATCTAGGTCCTTTACTATTCATAAACGCGACATCATGAACATTCTGTTTACGATGTAACCATGCTGCCCATATATTACCTTCTGGAGTGTCCGTGTATTCTGAACAAGCAAAGCCTAGATTTTCTTTATAAAATTTATATGCTGCCTCTACATCTGATACTGCACAGTTAAAATGATCAATTCGTTGCATTCTAGAGCCTTTGTACAAATCATATCGTTGGAGGAGTCTTTCAACTGTATCCATCTCCGCGAAAAATTCCAATGGTAAACCAGACAGGTCATTTACTCGTAAGGAACGACCTAACGCATGCTGCTCTCCTTTTTCAACCCATTTAATCGGGTATCCTTCTTTTTCAAACATGATTGCTAACGAATCTAAATCAGCTTCTGAAGAAACCTTATAACCTAATACCTCTACTGCAGCTTTATCCGCCCTTTTCAAAACTAGACTGTGGTGATTATGTTCTTCTAAGCCACGTAAATAGATATGATTTTCATCTGACTCTGTTTCGATAAAGCCCAATGCATCAACATAAAACTTTCTTGATGCTTCTAAATTGGTAACTAATAGAACAGACCTTGCACAGCGAATGACATTATAATTCAAACCATTCTCCCCCTTTAGGCCTTTACACTACTAGACTTTTTTAAAAAATCTTGAATATAGTTTCTAAATGGCTCTTTATCATAGTTTTCAAAATATGTCATCCCCATACGAATTGGATCACCAAAGAAGTAATATTCGTAATGTGTTTGTCTGCTACCGAAGGCACTCAATGTTAGGTCCCACGCTAGACGGAATAGCTGTACCCGTTCGTAACCTTCTAAATTTTTACCCTGTAATCCACGGTGGATAATTGGACCAATTTCATCATGGTGGAAATCTGCTTCTGTTGGGATTCCCATTAACCCGGAAGCTCCCAGTATACGAATAATCTCAGTCAATCTAGGATAAATTCTTGGATACCAATTACGTGCAGCATCTAAAGCAGCAAAATCTGGTGTCATCGTTCCAGAATTATCTAGCTTAGCATTATGCTCGGCACGATATAAATGTGATTTCATAGTTTCAAGGGTAAGCATGATTTCTGTTCCTTTGTCCTGAACATGCTGGAACCCATCAATTCCGATTGCATCCATTACACTAAGCGCAACACCCAATACAAATTCTGTTTTCACGATATTTTTCGCAACAACCTGGTGAGACATATGAACTACAGCATTTGTTTCCTTAAACGTACGATTACATACTGAAGAGTTCCCACATACGAAAACTCGTTCCCAAGGGACAAATACATTTTCAAACGATACGATGGCATCTCCCTCTTCAAATCTAGCTCCTAGTGGGTGATCCCATTCATTTTTTCCATAATCAAAGGATTCACGACTAATGAACTTAAGACCAGGAGTATTATTCGGTATGGCAAAAGCTAGGGAATATGGATCGTCTAGCTCTCCTGCCTTCTTCACAGTAGATGGGAAAACCAAGATTTCATCTGTGATTCCACCCTGTGTAGCTAGCAACCTAATCCCATCGACAATAATTCCGTCCGAACGCTCCTCCACTAAATGAAGTGCAACATTCGCATCCTTTTGCTGGTGCTGCATTTTAGCACGATTTACCTGTGGGTGGATTAGTGTATGTGTTAGACTAATATCATTTTCACGAGCATATTCATAATAATTACGTGCATTCTCGGCAAAGCGTGGGTCACCTTCTGCAAAAAGGCTATTATTAACGCCCATTGCCATTACTTCGGCATTTAAATAATCTGGTGAGCGTCCCATCATTCCCCCTGATGTTTTTGCCCATTCTTGGGTTGCTTCCCTGCGAGCTATCAAATCCTCTATCGTCCTCGGCTGTAGAAAGGTCATCCCAACCTTATTACCTGTGGTCGGTGATGTATAAAGCATTTTCTCAGGCTTTTCGTACTGTAAATCATATAAGTTTGCCATTGATTTAATGACATTTTTAAATGCAGGATGTTCTGTAACATCGTCAACTCTTTCCCCATGAATATAAATATTATTATTTGCTTTTTTTAATCCTTCGATATACTCTTTTCCTGTTTTCGCTGGCATCTAATAATTCCCTCCTTATTTCCCTTTACCAAATTTCGGAATATGATGGTCTCCTATTGCGATATGGATTGCTTTTGGCTCTGTATAAAATTCAAAGATGGCGAAATGTCCACCTTCACGTCCAATTCCACTAGCCTTCATTCCGCCAAATGGAATACGTAAGTCACGAACATTTTGGGAATTGACCCAAATCATTCCTGAATCAATTGCTTGTGCTACCCGATGTGCTCGCTTAATATCATTTGTCCAAACATATCCCGCTAGACCATAATCTACGTCATTCGCTATATGAACAACTTCTTCTTCTGTTTCAAATTCAATGACTGCCATGACCGGTCCAAAGATTTCCTCCTGGCATACCCGCATCTCATTTTTGGCATTTAATAATAGAGTCGGTGGTACATAATTTCCAGATTTGAAAACTGGTGGAACTGTACCCTGATACACCTCACAGCCTTCTTCCTTGGCTAGTTCAATATAGCTCGTGACCTTTTGAAAATGTCCTTTATCGATTAGTGGACCAAGTTCGGTCCTATTGTCCTTTGGATCTCCTACAATGATGTTTTGGACTCTTTCTTTTAAAGCAGTAGTAAATTTTTCTTTTAAACTTTTATGAATAAAAACTCTTGAATTCGCAGTGCAACGTTCTCCATTAAAAGAGAAAATCCCCCAAATAGCCGCATCCAGTGCTTTCTCAAAATCCGCATCCTCAAAGATGATCAAAGGAGATTTACCACCTAGTTCCATCGAGGTTTTCTTTAACGAATCAGCAGCATTCTTGATAATCCGTTTTCCCGTAGTTGTTTCCCCAGTAAAGGAGATCGCTTTGACTGTAGCATGCTTTACAAGTGCTTCTCCTGCTGTTTCTCCAAAACCATGCACAACATTGAAAACACCCTTTGGTAATTTTGATTTTTGTATAACGCTTGCTAAAATATTTGCGGATAATGGGGATAGCTCTGCTGGCTTCAGCACTACAGTATTTCCTGTAGCTAGTGCTGGTGCCACCTTCCATGTCAGTAACATAAACGGAGCATTCCATGGGGTAATCAGTCCCACAACACCTAGTGGTTGGTAGACGGTATAATTCATGAACTCGTCATCAACCTGATAAGCATCTCCATGCATTCTTGCCTGCACCATTCGGGAGTAAAAACGGAAATTCTCTGCACCTCTAGCCGCCATTTTACGTGTTTGGCTGATGGGTAATCCTGAATCAAGTGACTCAAGATGCGCTATCGTTTCCGCCTCCTCCTCAATTAAATCAGCTATCCTATCTATATATTTCATTCTTTCAGATAGTTTCATAGAGCCCCATGGTCCATGTTGAAATGCTTCACTTGCTGCTGCTACTGCCTTATCGATATCAGGACTTGATCCTTTTGCCACAAGGTTCGTGACTTCATTTGTAAAGGGATTGATATTTTCAAAGGTTTCTCCACTTGCAGCATCAACAAATTCTCCATTTATGTAGAGTTTTACATCCTCTAAACTTTCTCCCAAAATCTGACCCTCCTTAGATTTCAACATCTTCCGTAATTAACTGATAATCTAGCAATACTTCACGTATTTCGTTTTGAATTTCTAGTGATGGAACATCTAGTGGCTTTCTTAGTATTGGTTTAATCTTTCCCATCATGCCAAGTGCTGCTTTAGCTGGTGCTGGATTCGTATCTCGGAAAAGCACATCGTTTAGTGGCATTAATTCGTAATGCAGGTCTTGTGCACCTTTTACGTCCCCTCTATCCCAGCGATTGTAAACCTCAGCCACTTCACGTGGTGCAACATTTGCAGTTGCACTAATATGTCCCGCTCCACCAATGGCAAGCATTGGATAACAAAGAACCTCAATGCCAGAATATAAATTGAAGTTCCTACCACATTTCAGCAATACTTTGTTAACATGTTCAAAATCCTTATTGGATTCTTTTACTCCGATTATATTTGGACAATCCTCTGCTAATCTAGCGATTGTAAACGCTTCCAAATTTACTGCTGTTCTTCCCGGAATGTTGTATAAAATAATTGGTATGTCTACTGAATCTGCAACCTGTTTAAAGTGTTGGTATAATGCGTGTTGGTTTGGTTTGTTGTAGTAAGGAACAATGACCATTGCAGCATCTGCTCCCATTTCTTGTGCAGCCTTTGTCATGCGGAGTGTTTCTTGGTGGTTAGTTGATCCGGTTCCTGGGATAAATGGAACTCTTCCGTTAACTGTTTTGCAAGCTGTTTCCATTACTTGAATTCGTTCTTCAATTGACATCGAGCTAGGTTCACCAGAAGTTCCTGTTACGGATATGCCATGACTCCCACTAGCAATTTGCCAATTAATCAATTCCTTAAATTTTTCAAAATCAATGGACTCATCCTCATTAAATGGGGTGATCACAGGTGCAATCGAGCCTCGGAATCGTTCTTTTGCCTCTTCAAAAGCCATTTGATTACCTCCAACTCATATTTTAGTAAGGTATAGCATCATTTAGTATTGTGGAAATCCTCTCTGAAATATTGTAAACCGTTAGGAGGATTACCGTTCAAAGATGTGGGATAAATTTAATAACTGATAATTTTCTGAACAATTAAATCATATATGATTTCATATGTCATGTCAATACGAAATATATTCACTTAAGGATTTAAATAAAATAGAAAATCTTCATCTCTCAGCAGTTATGGAGAAAAGAAGAAGACCGAACTACATTAGCTGATCTTTATTGTTCCTTAGCTTATCTTCTAGAGGATTTTTTGTAGAGGAAGATATCATTTAAAAATTCCATTATGTTTAGTAGAAAAATAGATGGAGAGTATCTCCACATCATCTGCAGTAATACAAAATAACTTTAATAGCAAAAAACAGAACCAAGGAGATTTTCCCTAGTTCCGTTTTTTACATGAAAAGTGAATTCGTTTCTATCAAATTTTTTCTTCGCTTTTCAAAGTTCTCCGCGGTCTTAATTTTATGATCTCGTGCTAGAATTTCTACTTGCTCTGAATCCCCAGATTCTAATAGTGCTATGATTTCTTTATGCTCCTGTATCGATTCCTTGACCCGCTTCGAATATAATGTTGATCCAGTTCCTCTAATCGAGTCAATACGGTTCCATGTGTTTTGGATTGTTTCAAGCAAATAATTATTGTCGCATTGTTCACAGATAATACGATGAAAGGTAGCATTTAACTTGCTAAACTGAATAATATCGAAATCCTCCAGTGCCTCCTCCATAGATATATTCAGTTCTCGTAATAGCTTTAATTTTTCCTTTGGAAAGCTTTTCGCTGCAAGGCCAGCAGCGTAGCCCTCAAGTCGCGCAAGAACGTGTACTGTGTCCAGATAATCAGACTCATTTACTTCCGCGACAACTGGTCCTATGTTACGTTTATACACGACAAGTCGCTCTGCCTCTAGCTGGCGTATCGCCTCCCGAACAGGTATCGAACTGGTCGCCAATTCTTTCGCAATCTGATCAATCACAATCCGCTGACCAGGTACATATTCCCTTTCAATAATTCTTCCTTTTAGAATTCGATATACTTTTTGCTGTTTATTTTCTCTTATCATCATAATCCTATAGTATAGGAAATGATATATAATGTCAATATTCTGAAAATAGAGCTCCCGAATACAGAACGTGCGTTTGCTAAAATGCAGTATTTATGTTAGACTATTCTTAATTTACAAAGAAATGGGGAATGAAAATGAGTGAGGAAAAAAATATCATTGATCAATTTAGTCAATATTCATCTTGGCTAAGTACATTGGAAGGGATTAATGAGGAATTGTGGTCTAAACCGATAGCCAGAGGAAAATGGTCCATAAGTGAGATTATAGCTCATATTACGAATTGGGATAATCACCTTTTATCTGAAGTAATTCCAGCCGTAAAAAATGGGCAAGGAATGGAGTTTCCTGATTTTGATACATATAATAAAGAAGCATCTAACTATGTTAAATCTGGTAAATCCCAATCAGAGCTTCTAGAAGAAGCGAAGCGTACAAGAGAACAACTTGTAAGGGAACTTCATGCACTACCAACCGAAACATTAAATAAAGCAACAACCTCAAACGATGTGACTCATTGTCCACATACTGGTACACCTTATTCACTACTATATATAATTAAAGAATTTATCGATCATGACAATCACCATAAAAAACAAATTCTACAATTTTCAAAGGAAGTCATTTGACAAAAAACATAATTTATGCGATAATATTTTAGTTACTAAAGTAACATTCATATCTGGCATTCTACAATGTTTTTGTTGATGCTTATTCACACTGGCGCGACTAAAGGGTCGCAAGGACGTAAGAGCAGGTTGGGCTTACGTTGTCTAGGTTAGAAGACATAGGGTTAACTAATAGTCTGCAAGCCACTGGGGCAGAACCTAATAATCCAGGTGGAAGAGTTACCGCGGTTTAAGTGAAATTCTAAAAACTCGGACGGTATTTGCCGAGTAACAACTTTTGCGAAACATAATTAAATTGAATTTCCCACCCGTTATTATTTCGGGATTTAATAAAAATAAATGATGTGTTACTTTAGAAGTCTAAGGGGTACCCTAATGGATAGGGTATCCCTTTTCCAATACATAAGAAATGAGGGGTAAGGTTGAACGAAATTGGTACTATTCAAGCAATGACAGTAGATCGAAAAATAGATACTGGCTATGTAGTGAAAAAAGATACTACAGAAGCACTACTTCACCATAATGAGACTACCGGTGAAATAGACGTAGATCAAACTATCGACGTATTTTTATATCAGGATAAAAAAGGGAACGTAACAGCTACGATGATACTCCCTACTGTCGTCATGGATCGGTATGACTTTGCAAAAGTAGTTAATGTTATTCCTGATTTAGGTGTTTTTGTTGATATTGGAACGACAAAGGAGTTTCTTGTTTCAAAGGATGATCTGCCATTATTTGAAAATGTTTGGCCAAAAGAAGGAGACTTACTTTTTGTTACATTAGGGAAAGACAGAAAAGGGAGACTTCTTGCCATTCCTGCTACAGAAGGTATCATTTGGAGAGAGATTGAACGTGCTCCTGAGTCGCTGCTAAATAAAACAATATCCGGGCGAGTCTATCATACAAGCCGAGAGGGTTCTGCTATCATCACAGATGAATTCTTTCGAGGTTTTATCCATCACTCTGAACGAAAAACCGAACCCCGTCTAGGTGAACTTGTTCAAGGGCGAGTTATCGAGGTGAAATATGATGGGACATTGAATGTTTCCCTTCGTCCATTAAAGCAATATGGTATGGTAGATGATGCAAATATGATTTTAGAACACCTCGAAGCTCATGGAGGTGTCATCCCATTTGACGATAAGAGCGACCCAGATGATATTCGTGGAACCTTCCAAATCAGTAAAGCCGCATTCAAGCGTGCGTTAGGAAGATTAATGAAAGAAGGCAAGATTGAACAACGTGATGGAAACACTTATTTGAAATAGTCCACAATAGGAGTAGCTGAATAAAAAATAACAAGAGCACAGAGGATTAATTACGAATCTAGTTCATACAGACTCGTTATCCTATGTGCTCTTTATCTTCTTTATGCCTTATCATGTATCTGATAAGCATGACTAACACTTGTCACTAGGAAACTTATTCCCCCTGCAAACATAAATGCTATTCCCCAGCCACCAAGGCCCGCTTCCCAGACCATTACTTTTTCCGGTGTGGCAAAACAAGCAAGAATAATTCCCCCAAAGAATAGAATTGCACCTGGATAATAAGGTAAATATCCATTCCCGCGAGAAACCTTTAAGAAAATATAGCCTAAAATAATTGCTGCTACTGCTAGGACAGCTCCTATTGTCACTACCGCTTGAACTAACATTTTTACACCTCACTTTGCAAATTATTTATAGTAAATATCAAAATTTTTTGATATACTAATATATTTTTAGATTAGTATGAATACTATTGAAACAAATGTATTCAAAGGTGGTGATATTTACTTAAATGACATAGTTAGTTCTACTATACCAAATGAAAGGAGTTTTATCTATGAAAAAGAGTTATTTATGGCAGATACTCGCAGCTTTTGTTTTAGCTATTATTGTAGGGTTATTACTTGGAGAACGCGCGACGTATGTTCAGCCACTTGGTGACTTATTCTTACGGCTCATCAAATTCATTATTGTTCCATTAATTTTGGCAACCATTATCATTGGCGTTACGAATGCAGGTGATATGAAAAAACTGAGTAAACTCGGAGGAAAAACAATTGCTTTTTATTTAGCCACAAGCGTTATTGCCGTTGCTATTGGACTAGTTGTTGCCATCTTAGTTTCACCTGGTACTGGTGTAGATGTAGAGCTAAAAGAAGAAAATATCCCCTCTGTTGAAACACAAAGTGTAATCGATACATTATTAAACATTATTCCTACTAATCCAGTAGAATCCCTCGCTACAGCAAACGTTCTACAGATCATCTTCTTTGCTATTTTTCTCGGCATTGGAATTACGTTAGTTGGTGATAAAGCTAGACCAGTAGAGCGGTTCTTTCATGGACTGGCAGAAATCATGTATAAAATTACAGGAGTCGTAATGACACTCGTACCACTTGGAATATTCGGATTGCTTACACCAATTGTTGGCCAATATGGACTGGATGTTTTGATGCCTCTTATGAAACTAATCCTAGCTGTCCTTATTGCTAGCATTCTTCATGTAGCTGTTATTTATTCGATTGTGTTAAAAACGCTTGGAAAAATGAACCCCCTTCACTTCTTTAAAGGTATCTTACCAGCTGCAACTGTTGCTTTTACAACCTGCAGTAGTTCTGGAACCTTACCCGTCACCATGAAAAATACACAAGAAAACCTTGGCGTATCCAAAGAAACAACAAGTTTTGTGTTACCATTAGGTGCAACGATTAATATGGATGGAACTGCGATTTATCAAGGTATCGCTGTAGTATTTACAGCACAATATTTCGGAACAAGCTTAAGCCTGGGGCAGCTTGTGATTGTCGCATTAGTCGCAACACTTGCTTCTATAGGAGCGGCAGGGGTACCTGGGGCAGGTATGGTAATGCTAACGATGACACTAGCTGCAGTAAACCTACCTCTTGAGGCAATTGCCCTAGTAGCAGGAATTGATCGTATTTTAGATATGATTCGAACGACTGTAAATATAATGGGTGATGCAGCAGCAAGTGTTGTGGTTGAGCAATCGGAACGTAACGCTGAGCAAATAGCTGCCTAACACGATGATTTGGGAGAACTGGCTATGAAGCTAGTTCTCTTTTAACTTATTAATAATAAGTTTTTATAATGAAAGATATAATTTAAAATTTATAGCCACTCTTTCAAGGCAAATTAACGTATTTTTACCACATTCAAACTAAAATTATCTTATTTTTCCTGAAAATAGTGTAAACTAGAATAAAGTTATTAATTATAAAAAATTTAGGGGGAAACTAATTGAAAACATTTGAAGATTATACATATGAACGTCCTGAGCTAGATCAGGAAAAGAAAACATTTTCAATGCTTTTAGAAGCATTTGTGAATGCAAATTCTGTTGAAGAGCAGAACAAAGCAATTGAAAAGATTAATGCTTTTCGTAATCGCTTGTCAACCATGTTCAATCTTGTATACATTCGCGCTTCTATTGACACAAATGATGAATTTTATCAAAACGAGCGTGATTACTGGGATGAAATCTTACCAGAGATACAGAAGCTAAATACAGACTTTTACAAGGAATTAATTAAAACTCCTTATCGTGCAGAATTAGAGAAAAAATGGGGTTCACAATTATTCAAGATTGCAGATTACTCTATTAAAGCATTCTCACCAGAGGTTATGGGGCTGTTGCAAAAAGAAAATAAGCTTACTTCAGAATACGCTAAGCTTGTTGCTTCAGCACAGGTGGAGTTTAATGGGAAAACCTATACATTAGCCCAATTAGGACCGTTTCTTCAGGACAAAGACCGTGATGTTCGTAAAAAGGCTGCGTCCACATCAGCAGGATTCTTTGAAGCAAATGCAGACAAATTTGATGAAATCTATGATCAATTAGTTAAATTACGGCATGAAATTGCGATAACTCTTGGCTATAAAAACTTTGTAGAATTAGCCTATATTCGTATGATGCGTATCGATTATAATGCAGAGATGGTTGCAAACTTCCGAAAACAAGTTCAAGAATCAATCGTACCTTTAGTTTCTAAAATATTTGATAAACAACGCGAACGAATTGGACTTGATTCCTTAAAATATTACGATGAAAACTTCCAATACAATACTGGGAATGCTACCCCTAAAGGGTCCCCTGAATGGATTATTGAAAATGGGAAAAAGATGTATGAGGAACTTTCACCTGAAACAAATGAATTTTTCCATTTCATGATTGACCGTAAGCTTATGGATCTTGAAGCGAAAAAAGGAAAAGAATCTGGTGGATACTGCACATTTATCGAGGATTACGAATCACCATTTATATTCTCAAACTTTAATGGAACATCTGGTGATATTGATGTACTAACTCACGAAGCTGGCCATGCGTTCCAAATTTATCAAAGTCGTAGCATTGGAATTCCGGAATATCTCTGGCCAACTAATGAAGCTGCAGAAATCCACTCCATGAGTATGGAATTTTTCGCATGGCCATGGATGGAGCTATTCTTTAAAGAGGATACCGAAAAATATAAGTACTCTCATCTATCCGGTGGTCTTAGCTTCCTCCCTTATGGAGTTGCAGTCGATGAGTTCCAGCATCTCGTATATGAAAATCCGGATTGGACTCCTGAGGATCGTAAGGAAGCTTGGAAGAAGTTAGAGGAAAAATACTTACCTCACCGCGATTATGATGATATGCCTTATTGGGGAACAGGTGCTATTTGGCAACGTCAAGGACATATTTATGAAAGTCCATTCTACTACATTGATTATACATTAGCTCAAATATGCGCATTCCAGTTCTGGAAGCGTTCGAGAGAGAATCGTAAGGAAGCTTGGAATGATTACCTAAACCTGTGTAAACTTGGTGGTTCAAAACCATTCCTAGGTTTAGTAGAAGCAGCAAACCTGCTTTCACCGTTCGAAGATGGCACCATTGATTTTACGGTAAAAGCTATAGAGGAATGGTTAGATGCTGTAGACGATAAAAAGTTGTAATAAGGATGAAGGAAAATAACCTAATTAACCTCAATAATTAGGAAGAATAATATGAACAAAGACCGACTTATTAAGTCGGTCTTAATTTCACCCATTCCAATGACTTGGCATCTCTAAATAACTTGGGAGTTTAGTGTGAATATCTCCTATTGCTGAATTAATTTGTGACTGCGTAAGAAATAGAGCATCTGTTAAATCAGCACTTCTTAAATCTGCATTTCTAAGATCGGCACCAATAAAATCAGCCTTACTTAAATCACAATAGCTTAAGTTTGACTCTATCATTATCTTCCCTCGGAAATCCTCACCTTGCAGCCTTCGTCCATATAGACTTTTCCCTATAAAGTCACTATCTTTCTTTATCTCTCTCTTATTGCTATGAGAATGGATGTCTTTTCTATAAATTTCACTTACCTTTACTAATAAGACATTGACATTGCTTCTATGTGCTGCAAGATTAATTTCTAATATCTCCTTTGGCTTTCTTCGGGTTAAGTCAACTGTTTCCTCGTATATCTCTTGCAAATCTGCTTTAAACGACTCGGCTTCCTTTAAGGACAAAGCTTGTTTAAGATACCAAAGCATCTCATGAAGTTGTTGTATCAGTGGAAATACAGCAAACATTTCACCGGCATATCCAGAATCTCGACGCCAATCTTCACCTTTATAAATAAATTGCGAAACATGCTGTCCAGCGCCAAAACACTCATAGGAAACACATCCCCGAAAGCCTCTTTCCCTTAATAGGTCGTGAATTGCACAACTATTATTGGAGCATAAGTTTTGGCAGGGAATTCCACCTTCTTTACTATAAGGAAAATCAGCTGATTTCCCAAAGGGTAACGCTACACAACATAACCCAAAGCAATTTTTACAATCTGATTTTAATTCATTAAACATTTTTAGCACTTCCTATACTTCACAACATCAATAATCGTTGTTAGAATCCCAACAGCCTCAACATAACACACATTGAACACCCTACCATCACATTGTTCCAGCGAATTACTAATCATACAATTCGTAAGAAAAATATTTCTGTAGCTTTCCTGTTTATAATTTTAGCAAGCTGTCAAAATGATACCTTTCTACAAGTCTAGCTTTAGACGAATCATATCTCGGCATTGGATCCCATTTTCATAAATTTCTTCAGAATAATGAGTAATAAAAAAGTCTGGATCTATACCTATTATTCTGAAACCACATTTTTGATAGAGGGCTAATTGTCCGATACTAGAATTTCCTGTTCCAATTTCAATAGACTGATAGCCACTTTCCCGAGCCTTATCAATTGCAAACATAACTAGCTTTTTACCTATCCCCTTCCCTTGATGTCTTTTTATGACGGCAACATTTACTAGCTCGATCGTACCCGGTCTAGTAGGAAGTAAGACAAAAACACCTAGGACACTATTCTCATCTTCTGCAATGTAACATGTTCCTCTTTGCAAATAGCCCATAATCATTTCTTCAGAAGGGTCTGCTAATAAAAGCAAATCTAGTGGTGGTACTTCATCTTTGTATAGTTTTCTAATGTTCATATGATTCCCCTGCCTTATGTATAAGGTTAGACAATTTTAATAGTCATTAACATTGTTGTAAAAAGAGTGGAAAATACTAAAATCACTACTATATGTTTAATATTCTCACTAGTTCACTTATAATTATAGCGGAATCTTTTTATTGTGCTACACTTATAATTAAAATAGTTTAAAAGGGAGAGTCATATGACATACAAGATTTTATTTTTAGACATTGATGGAACGATCCTTAACCCAGACCATACCTATCATCCGAAAACGAAAGAAGCGATAGAGCAGGTCCGTTCTCAAGGAATTGAAGTTTTCCTTGCTACTGGTAGACCAGAAAATGAACTAAAGGAAATCGCCGATGAATTAAATATAGAGTCCTAAATTAGCTTCAATGGGGCATATACAATCTATCAAGAAGAGATTCTCGTGCATGCACCAATGAAAGAAGAATGGGTAAAAGAATTTCTAGCTATTGCTAAAAAGTTTAATCATGAGGTACTCCTCCAAGCAAGGGCATCAAACTATGTAACCAATACGGATTCTATTTTAATGAAGGATTTCATTGAATTGTTCCAGTTGGAAAAAGTAGAAGCGATTCGTGAAGATAAGCTAGATGATATATTAGGTGTAAACATTCTTAATGCATTATCAGAAGAAGCATCACATTATGTACTGAATGATGATATTCGCTTAGCACAAATTAATGTGAACGGTGCAAAAGATTCCTATGATATTATTCGAAAATCGATGAACAAAGGGGAAGCAGTCAAACTAGTTCTAGAAAAGCTACGTATTTCACCTAACGAAGCGATTGCATTTGGTGACGGGATGAATGACAAAGAAATGCTAGAGACCGTTGGGGCAAGCTTCGCTATGGGAAATGCTCACCCAGAGCTTTTTCAATATGCCAAATATAAAACAACAGCAGTATCAGAGGCTGGAATTTTTACCGGTTTACAGCAATTAGGGTTAATTAAATAATTTATTTTGATTACATACGGCGCATTCCGCTTCGGAGTACGCCGTATAATTATAATAAGAATCCCCCATAAACGAATGCACCCAATATCACAAAGGCTGGATTTATCTTGACCCTTTCGATTAACAGATAGCTCACTACGCTTAGAAAAATAGTGTGCAGTAATCCAATACCCTCATACGATTCAAAGAAAAATCTCCATGCCATATAGCCAAGCAGTATCGCAATAACTGGACGGACAAATAGAGTAATTCGTTTTACCTTTGGTGAATCCTTGTATTTATTTAAAAGACTTAGTAATGCCATCAGGATGATTAGTGATGGTGCAACCGAGGCAAATATACCGATAGAGGCACCTAATACACCACCAACCTCATAACCGATATAACCTGCCATTTTCGTTGCAATTGGTCCAGGTAATGAGTTTGCCACCGCTAGGACTTCACTAAATTCTTGAACAGACATCCAACTATAACGTCCGACAACTTCATTTTCGATCAGTGGAATTGATGCAGGGCCTCCCCCATACCCCAATATTCCCGGGATAAAGAAAGCCAAAAATAATTGCCAATACACTAGCATTAATCACTCACTCCTTTTTTGCGTTTTTTATCCTGAATGACTAATGCGAGAACGATTAATCCTGCAATAACAATCCCTGGATGTATGTTAAGTACATAGAGGAATAAAAATAATATAATAGTCAGCGTAATAGATTGTACCCAACCCATGCCCTTCCTTGCTTTGTCAAAAAACTGCCAGGTCAAGGTTAACATCATCATTCCAACTACTGGAATAACAGCCGCTGTCATCCCTTTAACCCAATCAAATTCGCGAAATGACGCCAATGCCATGAGTAAGAAATTTAATAAAAAAACAGTTGGAAGAACGGATGTAAGGACACCATTTAACAACCCAACAATACCTGCTACTCGATAACCAACATAGCCAGCGAGCTTCGTCGCTATAGGTCCTGGCAAAGTATTGGCTATCGCTAGTAAATCACCAAATTCCTCATTCGTCATCCACTTATACCTTTCAACTACTTCTTTATGTACAAGTGGTATGGAAGCAGGTCCTCCTCCGTAACCTAGCATTCCTGCCCTAAAAAAAGCTAAAAATAAATTCCATTGTGTTTTCAATTATAACCTCACCCTAACTTCAAATTACCAGGAAGCACCGTCGTATTAGTCCTCTTCGCTTTTCCATCAAATATCACACCTGCTTTAGGGTCACGCATATTTTATGCCCCCGGCAAAAGCTCTTTTGCTGCCGTTCTACTCATATAGAATGCCCTCTTTCAGCTAAACCTTGTGCCATAAGATGTGGAAAAGCGATATTCTACCCACAATATTATTCTTTATCTATTGCCCACAGCCCATACGGTTGTGACATATAACCATTCCACTATTGCATAAAGTTGAATGATGTACGTTTCAAAAGGATTAAAAATGAGTAAGCGAGAGTACTTTTTTAATTTACTTCATAATACGAAATATATAGTAAACTGTCAAACAAAAGTTAACTAAATATGAATAATATCTTTACTTTTATTTTAAAAATATCTATAATACTTTCTTTTTGTCTTATTTCCTAGTATAATAATCAACAAATTATAACGGGGTTGGTATGAATGAAATATGATGAAGTAGACAAGCAGTTATTGGAGTTATTATCTGAGGATGGCAGACTATCCTATGTTGAGCTCGCTGAAAAGGTAGGCCTATCCAGAGTTGCCGTTAAGGATCGGATTCAAGGTCTCATGGACAGAGGGATAATTGAAAAGTTTTCCGTTGTTATTAACTCGGAAAAAATGGGAAAGAAGGTCTCTGCTTTTTTCGAGGTCGATGTTGAACCAAAACGCCTACAAACTGTCGCACAGAACCTGGCGGATAATCCCAGTGTAGCAAGCATCTATCAAATGACTGGTCCTAGTACATTACACATGCATGTTTTAGTGGAAGACTTTCAGAAACTCGAAGCCTTTATTAATGACGAGCTTTATTCAGTAGAGGGAATTACTCGTGTAGAAAGCTCTGTGATATTGAAGCGATTTAAGAGTAGAACCGGATATAAACTGTGATGCAATCGTTAGGGTATTGTGCTCATCGTTTTATGGATTGAAACACCCTTTACGATATCCTGATCACAATTTATTTCCGAACAATTTCTTTCCGCTGTAGAACACATATCGTTATAATGCTGTCACAAAAATAATTTAGTTAATATTCGCACTAAAGACAGGTCATTTCATGCTATAATACTACTAATCATATAGACTAGTGAACTAATACAGAAGAGAGGAATTAATATATGTACTGTCAATCTTGCGGAAAAGAGAGACGGCCAAACTCTAATTTTTGCCAATATTGTGGTACAAAACACAAGCAAAAATTGAGCCCTTTTACCATTATATTTCTTTCCTTATTATTAATTAGTACAATCGCTGGAAGTTTTTGGATTGTAACAACATTTTATTCTAAGCTTCCTGATATTATGGCGTCTGATGAGGTAAATCAGATCGACGAAAAAAGCATCGACCCGGATAGACCAGAAGAAATCGCTGAAGCCGTAGGTCCTGCCACAGAAAAGAAAGAGCTAAACGAAGAACAAAAGCATGACCTGACAGAAATTATTGCAGCTGCACAGAATACGGTTTATACCGTTTATACGGATTATAGTCAAGGCTCAGGATTTTTGTATAACCAAAATGGAGCCGTCATTACCAATGCTCATGTTGTAGAAGGTGCAACAGAGGTATTTATTAAAACGATTAGTGGTACAGAACATCTAGGTACGGTGATCGGTTATTCGAATGAAACAGATGTAGCAGTTATTCAAGTTCCAGATTTAGTAGGGATTCATCCCTTTGCACTTGAGCTAACAGATACTTCAAAAATTGGTGAGGAGATTATTGCATTAGGTAGCCCATTAGGTTTAGAGAATACCGCAACAATGGGGTATATCACCGGAAAAAACCGGAATTTTGTTATTGACCCATATGTGTATGAAAACCTATACCAAATATCTGCACCAATCTCTCCAGGAAGTAGTGGCGGTCCTTTAATATCAAAAGAAACAGAAAAAATTATTGCGATCAATTCTGCTGAAAGTATTGAAGAGGCATCCATCGGATTTAGTATTCCACTATATACCATTCGTTCCATTATTGATTCTTGGATAAGCCAACCGATGAGTGAAGATGAGATACTTGCCCAATTTAATTCGAGCAATGACAAATGGAGCGAGGGCTATTTTGATGGTGGCGATTACGCTGAGGATGATGAATACTACAATTATTGGGAATATGATTATGATGATTTTTGGACGGAATTTGGTAATGCATTTTGGGGATACTTTATGGAAGACAAATCGTTTGATGAGGAATGGTACGATAACTTTGATGACCCCTCATATGATCCCGAAGCAGATGAGAATATGTACTATGATGAAGAAACAGGCCAATGGAGTTATTACGATGAAATAGAAGATCAATGGTATTACTATGATGCTAATGAAGAAACTTGGTATTACCACAATGAACTTGATGGCCTCTGGTATTATTATGATGAAAGTATAGGAGACTATATCCCGTATTAGAAGAAGGGTCTGACTCGTTCAGCCCCTTCTTCTAATTGCCATAACTTTTCAATGATTCATAGACTCGTTTCCTGTTACCCCTTGCCATGTTATTTCTATAGTATTGCTCCCCTTATCACATACGAAACGCAGGTGCTTGCGACTCCGCATCTAATAATTCTTTCAGTTCTTCATCAAGGGCTAACAAGGTCACAGAGCATCCTGCCATTTCAAGAGAAGTCATATACTCACCAACAAAAGTTTTATAAACCTTTATCCCTATTCTACCTAGAATTCCATGCACTCTTTTATTCATGATAAACAGTTCCATTTCTGGTGTTGCACCTAGCCCATTTACGAGCACTGCAACCTCTCCAGAAAAATTATGATCATCTAATATTTTTTCGGTTAAAATCGTAGCAATTTCGTTAGCTGTTGAGATGGTACCTCTGTTAATCCCAGGTTCACCATGAATACCTATACCGATTTCCATTTCGTCTTCCGCCAGTTCAAAACTAGGTTTTCCAGCTGCAGGTACCGTACAAGGTGTTAAAGCCATCCCCATGGAGCGAACATTCGCCACCACTTTATCTGCTACTGCCTTTACTTCCGTTAGACTAGCTCCTTGTTCAGCTTTAGCACCTGCTAGTTTATGAACAAAAACTGTCCCGGCTATGCCACGACGACCTGTTGTAAAAGAACTATCTTCAACAGCTACATCGTCATTAACGACAACTTTTTCTACTTGAATACCCTCCGCCTCTGCAAGTTCTGCAGCCATCTCAAAATTCAATACATCACCAGTATAATTTTTTACAATTAGAAATACGCCAGAACCACCATCAACTGCCCTAATCGCTTCCAGTATTTGGTCTGGTGTTGGTGATGTAAATACTTCCCCACACACCGCGGCATCAAGCATTCCTTTGCCAATATAACCAGCATGTGCAGGCTCATGCCCACTGCCTCCACCACTGATTAATGCGACCTTTCCAGGAACAGAGGCTTCGGCTCTCACTACCACAAAAGTATTCGGAACCTGCTTCAACGATTTTGGATTTGCCGCAATCAATCCATCAATCATATCTTGAACAACCTGATCAGGTTCATTTATAATTTTCTTCATTTATTCTCCTCCATTATTCGAAAAGGCCCCAACGTTTATATCGTGAGGGCCTCTTTGAAGTTGTTTTATCAAAATCAATAGTAATTTATATTTTGTAGACGGAACTAACTAATGTCTCACCACCAATAATTAGTACTTTATTTAGGTTCCAATACCCATTTACACTTTAAAAACTCTCGTGGCTTCTACTGCTTTCTTCCAGCCATTATACAAATTGTCCTTCACTTCCGTATCCATTGTATTTTCAAAAGTCCTATCAATTTGCCATTGGTCGGCAATTTCTTTTTTATCCTTCCAATAGCCAACTGCTAGACCAGCAAGGTATGCTGCACCAAGTGCAGTTGTTTCCTGAACAACAGGGCGGTCTACTGGCACTCCTAGAACATCACTCTGGAATTGCATGAGGAAATCATTTTTCACTGCTCCACCGTCTACCCGTAATGTTTTCAAATCAATTCCTGAATCTGCAATCATTGCATCCAGCACATCCCGAGTTTGATATGCTAACGATTCTAAAGTAGCACGAATGATATGCTCCTTAGATGTTCCTCTAGTTAAACCGAATACAGCTCCTCGGGCATCACTATCCCAATATGGTGTTCCAAGTCCTACAAAAGCAGGTACTAAATACACACCATCTGTAGATTCTACTTTAGACGCAAAAACTTCACTTTCTGGTGCGCTTTCAATAATTTTTAGCCCATCACGTAACCATTGAATAGCAGATCCAGCAACGAAAATACTTCCTTCTAGTGCATATTCAATCTTTCCATCAACACCCCAGGCTAATGTAGTAAGAAGACCATGCTCAGATTTAACACCTTTTTCTCCGGTATTCATTAGCATAAAGCAACCAGTGCCATACGTATTTTTAGCCATACCAGTATCAAAGCATGCCTGGCCAAACAATGCAGCCTGTTGGTCTCCTGCAATCCCTGCAATTGGAACCTCATTGCCGAAGAAATGGTAGTCTACCGTATGAGCATATATCTCGGACGATTGTCGAACTTCAGGCAGCATACTTTTTGGGACTGTCAAAATGTCTAATAGCTCATCATCCCATTTCAAATCATATATATTAAACATAAGTGTTCGAGAAGCATTGGAATAGTCTGTAACATGCTCCTTTCCGCCAGACAACTTATACACTAGCCATGTATCAATTGTTCCAAATAATAGTTCTCCATTTTCCGCCTTTTCTCTAGCACCTTCTACATTATCAAGGATCCATTTCACTTTTGTTCCTGAAAAATAAGCATCAATGAGAAGTCCAGTTTTATCACGAAACAACTCATTATAGCCCTTCTCATTTAATTCCTTACAAATGTCAGCTGTTTGTCGTGATTGCCAGACAATAGCCTTATATATCGGCTTTCCTGTATTTTTATCCCATACCACTGTTGTCTCCCTTTGATTTGTAATACCAATTCCAGCTACCTGACTAGGGGCAACATCTGCTTTTCGAAGGACCTCAGCAATACACGATAATATGGATGTCCAGATTTCATTCGCATCATGCTCAACCCAGCCTGGTTGTGGAAAGAATTGTTCAAATTCCTTCTGTGCCGTTTCTACTATTTGACCATGATGATTAAATAAGATTGCCCGTGAACTCGTTGTACCTTGGTCCAGGGCTAAAATAAATTTTTCCTTCATCGGTGACACTCTCTCCCTTATTACAATATTATCCATTTCCATAACATACTATCTAAGCAATTTCTGCCCGTTTTTTAAAATCTTCGTGAATCGCTCCAGCAATCAAAGCTAAGATGAGAACACTCATAATCCAGAATAAGGCAGTGACTTCCCCTACAAAAAATGTCTGATAGAATACAGCTCCATAAATACCACCAAATATTGGTCCTGCCACTGGAATCCAAGCATAGCCCCAATCAGAATCACCTTTTCCAGCAATAGGTAAAATAGCATGTGCAATTCTTGGTCCTAGATCACGAGCAGGATTAATGGCATAGCCTGTTGGCCCACCTAGGGACACTCCGATTGCAACGATTAATAACCCAACAATCATCGGGTTTAATCCTTCTGTAAATGCATTCGCTCCAATAAACATTAAGCCAAGCAATAGTACAAACGTACCGATAGTCTCTGTTAGAAAATTCGCGAATACGCTTCGTTCAGCTGGTGCCGTTGAAAAAACAGCAAGCTTCGTAGCCGGGTCATCTGTTTTACGCCAATGTGCAATATAAGTTAAATAAACTACTGCTCCCCCTATGATAGCACCAAGCATTTGTGCGGTAACGTATAATGGCACCTTCACCCATTCAAATTCCCCAACCGCAGCAAATCCAATTGTCACTGCAGGATTAAGATGGGCTCCTGAGATATTTCCGACCGCATAAATACCCATTGTAACTGCAAGACCCCAGCCAATGGTAATTACTACCCAACCAGCACCTTCAGCTTTGGAGTTCTTTAAAACAACTCCGCCGACAACACCACCCCCAAAAATGATAAGAATCATCGTACCAATTACTTCCGCCATAAATTCAGACATAAACACACCCCTATCTTCAGAATAAATAGATAAAACCTCTTAGGAAAATTGGCTTATGTGTAGAACTGATGCATGTACCAATTTTTCTACTATATCTATATTCTGCTTTTAAAAAATACATTCCAAAATCTCTACTAATGAAGAATTTTTATTAGAGGTTGGTGCAGAATTGCTACTTTTATAGATGGTATGGGTGGTCTATCGGTAGTGGGCACATTAATGGCACTTTCATACTAGGAAGTGAGGTTCCTACGTAATTCAAGGATTATTATCACAGTGCAGAGGAAAATAGAAACCATTTTGCTTACTCGAACAAAAAAATAATAATACGTATTCTATCGGATCAGCTAATATCAAAAATAGGCTTTCAAATTCAAATCAACTAATTGTATAGAGGATGCAATCATTGAAAATTATTTAACATAGGGAGGCGTCAGTAAAATACGAATATACAACGCTGATCCCGTTCTCAAGATGACACCCCCGGTTTTAACATCGTTTAAGCGATTTTTAGTGTACTTGAAGAATCCAGCCTAAGAACCCCCCTCCAAAACTTCCATAAACACAATATAAGGTCCATTATTCAACTTCATGTACTACTCCATTAAATTATCATTTAAACCACCTTAAATCGAATGTTAGGCATGTTATTTAAGGTGTTTCTTAACATTTAAATACATACTCCTTTGATTTGAATTGTGTTACAATTATAAAGGTAAAAGCATGATATTTAGAACCTGTGATTCTTTTTTAAATTTCTTCTACTATCTCAGCACTACTAATTACTCAATAACTACTAAAACACTCAAAACTAGGAGGAAGGCTGGTTGGGCAATCATATGAATGAACGTTTTGCTAATGAGAAAATTCCGAAGCTTATTTTTTCACTTGCTACTCCAGCAATCGTAGCACAGTTAATAAATGCACTGTACAATGTGGTCGATCGAATGTTTATCGGAAGAATACCTGAAACAGGTACCCTTGCCTTGACTGGTATTGGGATCGTCTTCCCTATCATGATGATAATTCAATCATTTTCAGCGCTAATCGGCTTTGGCGCTGCACCTCTAGCTTCTATTAAAATGGGAGAAGGAAAAAATAAAAAAGCAGAAGAACTATTGGGAAGTTGTCTTTTCATGTTATTGATTGCTTCCGCAGTATTGACCATAACGTTTCTAATCTTTAAATCCCCACTATTAGTCCTATTTGGAGCAAGCCCTGATACTTTGCCATTTGCTGAAGATTACATGGGCATATACTTAATTGGGTCGGTTCCTGTACTTATATCACTAGGCTTAAATCAATTTATTGCTGCACAGGGATTTGCTAAAACTGCTATGATAACTATATGTATAGGCGCAGCAGTTAATATTATTCTTGATCCTATTTTTATTTTTGGAATGAATATGGGAGTGAAAGGTGCGGCATTAGCCACTGTTATTTCGCAAACAATATCGGCTGTATGGGTAATATGGTTTCTTACTTCCAAAAGAGCACATCTACGGCTGCGTTTTGAACACATACGAATCAATTTTAAAATAGCTGGCGGTGTGTTGGCATTAGGACTTTCTCCGTTCATTATGCAATCAACTGAAAGCCTTATTCAAATTGTATTCAATACTTCTATTGGCAATTATGGTGGAGATCTTTACGTTGCTGCAATGGGGATCATGAGCGTCCTCATGCAACTATTTACATTGTTGTTGAATAGTTTTGCGCAGGGGGCACAGCCGATTATTGGGTATAACTACGGAGCTGGTGACCATGAGCGAGTAAAGTCCACGATAAAATATAGTAGCGTTTTCTGTGGGATTTTCGGTTTGATTATTTGGAGCGTATTTACTTTTCTGCCACAGCTTCCGATTATGATTTTCACTAATGATCCCGAATTAATTACACTTACTATGGAGCTTATGAAAATATTCTTTTTAGGGACTATTATTTATGGGATACAATTAGCATTTCAGCAGGTTTTTATCGCTTTAGGCCAAGCGAAAGTTTCCATTTTCATTGCGGTACTTCGTAAAATCATTTTGCTTATACCATTGGTGTACATACTTCCGATGGTTATTTCTTCAAAAACAAGTGCCGTAATTATTGCGGAGCCTATTGCAGATTTCTGTTCCGTTCTAACTTGTTGTATTTTATTTGGATTCAAAATAAAACATCTCCTCAAAGGATCCGTTAAAAAGACTATTATTAGCTCCAAGATGAGTGTCAAGTAAACTAATTTTTTTACAATCGAGCATTTTTGATGAAATAACGAAAAATCCACAGTTTCTCTATTTTCAAACAAGGGAACTGTGGATTTCTATTATTAGAATGTACTTAACGTTGTATTTTGCTGTCATTACCCTAACATAGGTAAAAATGCGTATTTTTACGACTAATACTTGTCAGGATTAGAAAATAATGTTAGTTTAGTGTTGAATATACTAAAAATTAAGAAAAGGGTGATATTTCTGATGATAAAAAGGATTATCAAAAAGACTGGGATAGCTTTTTTAGGATTGGCTTTAGGTCTAGCCTTAGGTCTGGTTTTAACAACCCCTGTATGGGCTGGAACGTCCACAAGTCCGACGGGATATTATTCAGCTTATGGGCATAACTATTCAAACTACAGTGGTATTACAACCGGTTCCACATCTGGGAGACTTTACGCTAACGCTTGGACAAGGGCACAGACCAATCCTATTACCAATGAAGTACCAGCTGGCTACTTAGGTGCTCGTGCCAGAATGTACAATAGTAGCGGTACTTTGGTCGCTTCTACTTCCTTTATTTACAGTTCAACTAAAACAAATATTTTGAATAGTGACTTTGCAAGTTATACTCCAACAAAAGGCTCTTCTTACTATTCCCAAGGTGCCACTCAAGCATATAACGGGAACGGATATACTACCTATACAACGTTCGCTAGCCCGTCACAAACAGCCCAATAGAAAGGTGATGATTATATGAAGAGTAATAAAAGAATCTTTTTATTACCATTGGTTCTAGGACTACTGTTAAGTTTCTCTGCGATAACCGCATTTGCCACCCAAAACAACAACTTTCCTAAAAATCAAGCAGGGCAAACTTATGGCTCAGCAGCGATGGCTAAGTCTCCTCAAGAAGAACCCGACTTGATTGTTGCAATTGGAGTTAACGGTGAGGAAGGATATGTATACCGTGAAGATCTGGATGGAGAAATGCCAAGTACACCCGAAGAAGCCCTAGCGATCCAAAAGCAAACTGAGAAGAAAATGGCTCTTGTTGCAGCAGGTACTCCCGTTGTTGTTCGCACTATACCTCTGTATGATGTCGATGGTGTAACTGTTATTGGTGAATTTGACATAATTAATGTATCTAACCCCGACCGTTACAAAGATAAATGATTATACTTAAAGAAATGTAAAGCATTATAAAATAGCCCCAATAGTTAGCGTATAAACTGGCTTTTGGGGTTTTATGGATACAACAATATAAGGTTTCTGATATGAACAGATTAAAAGACGAGAGTTGTTAAGTATTATTTTTCTGTTGCATTAGAGTCATACTTACTCTTAAAATTTTATACAATTGCTTCCTCTGTAGAGTTCCATGGCTATCCTGGGAAACAACTTAGTTTTAAACAACCAGGTTTTCTTTTTTGACCAATGGCACAAAATTAAAAGTCTACTATAAATTATTACTTAGTAGCTGTTCATGGTCAACTTATTTTATTAACATAATGATAAATAGAGCAGCAAGGATTCCTACGAATCCCTCTGCCCTAAAGGGAGTAATATGACCTATACATCAAAGTTAACAACATATTTATGAATGTCAGTATTATAATATGCAATTGAATACTCTATTAATCGATCATCTATATCGAAAGAATGTCTAATACGTTGCATTAAAGGCTTTTGTTCTATTTTTAAAATGTCTGCAATATATTTTGCAGGCACCTCCACACCAAATTCATCCTTAAAGCGATTAAATTTTATTCCTTGCTGAAATAGTATCTCATAGAGTGAGTCTAAAAGACTTGTTGTATCGTTCGGTAGTTTTACAGTTTTGTGTATATAATGCCTAAAATGAATATATGGCTTACTATTTAAGGTATAAATTCGTTCAATGCAATAGCATTCTTCGCCAAAATACTCTGCTAATAAAGTGTCCGGCTCTGTATTAATTAAGGATAATGCGGCCGATTCTTTCTTTAAGTCATAACCATTATTTATTAGGTACTCAGAGAACCTTTGTCCTTTCGATAGCTTCGACACAGCATGATTATCCAATACAGTCGTACCAATACCGCTTCTTTTTTCAACATAGCCCTGAAGCGCCAACTGTTCTACGGCCTTTCGTATTGTAATTAGACTAACATTAAATTCCTCTTTTAGTTCAGGTTCTGATGGGATAAGCGTATGCTTGGGATAGATACCATTTATAATCCGTTCCTTTAATATTTCCTGTACCTGTATATATAGTGGACCTTTCTTTAATGTTAATTTCATATCATTCTACCTTTCTATCTGTACTTCATCTCGGTTAACTAATGACCAAATCTCTTCCTCTAAACATACAGGCGAATCTCCATACGTCGTATGGGCTAATGCACATGCAGCTGTTGCAAATTCAATGGAGTCTTTAGGTAGATACTGTGAAAGCACCCCATGCAAAATTCCACTGGAAAATGCATCACCAGCACCAATACGTTCAAGTGATGAAAAGCTATAATCCCTAGAGAAGTAAAATGAATGCTGATGGAACATATACCCACGAATAGTATGTTTTCCTTCCTTAAGCTTATTTCTTATTGTTCCTGCAATGACCTGTATATCGTATGCTTCTGCCACCTTAGGAATCAAATCTTCAATTTGCTTTTCCTGTTCCACTTGATTTGTTTCCATTTCCAGTATATATTGTGCATCTCTTTCTGTCATAAAACAAATATCAGTATGCTGTAATATTGATTGATAATAGCTTCTAGCTTGAACATTGTTTTTCCAGAGCTTTGGACGGTAGTTAAAATCAAAAACTACAGTTATTCCGAATTCCTTAGCTTTTTTGACAAGGTACTGCACATTACTTCTGGTTTGATCAGATATAGAAAGTGTAATTCCACACAGATGAATTAAAGCAGTATCCTTTAATATATTATTTAGATCATATTCCATTATGCTGGATGTACAGAAACTACTTTCCTTCCTATTCGAATAGGTAACTCTTGAAGGTCTAATATCAAAACCGTTTTCAAGGAAATACATTCCAAGATATTCACCACCGCGAAGGATATCAGAGATACCAACTCCTAATGAGCCAATATAGCTAAGTGCAGCATCTCCCAAACTATTCGATGGTAATTTTGTAATAAGTGAAGTATCATAACCATATTTATTTAATGCACTTAATACATTCAGTCCTGTACCTGAATAAAGTACCTTAAGTTCACGGGTTTGTTCTAATTTCAAATAATGAGGAGCTTCTAACCTCATCATGACCTCTCCAAATGCTTTAATTGTTCCCTTCATCCCCATCTCTTGTTCACCCTACTTTATTATTTTCATCGTATAATTTATGTGAAATCTTCATCGGTGATTATGGGAGACCTTGCCTCCAACGTTTCTTTAAATTTATTTATAATTAAAGGTATGTCTTGATCATCTATTGTTCTCGGATCTATTTCAAAATAGCCGTTGTTTGCATGGTAGTCTCTCGTATAAATAGCTATTTCGCCCTCTTTTAGTGCTTTGACGATATGTGTTGCAGGTGTGGACACACTTTTTTCATCTACTAGGATTCGTGCCCGATATATTTCTCTTTTTGACTCATCCTGATGGATGGATACAGTAATACCATTTAAATCATTTAAGCATTCAAAATGACTTAACCTCTCTAGTTGTTGCTCCTTACTAATTTCTTGCCAATTATATTGGTCAATTGCCTGTAATAATCCAAAAATAGATTCCTTTCCAATTTTCATGGCCCTTCCTATTCCTTGATTATGCATTCTGGCAAAATCGACATAATTCTTTTTACCAGCTAATATACCTGATGTTGGTCCTTCTAACGCTTTAGATCCACTCCAAATTATTAGATCCGCATAGTTTGAATATACCATTATATTTGTTTCAGCGGCTGCATCAACAATTAATGGGATATTATGTTTTTGTGCTAGTGAACTAATCTCCTTTAGTGGTGGCATACTCTTTTGTACAGTATGATGGGACTGTACATACACTATTGCCACTGTACGATTTGTTATTGCAGCTTCAATCTGATTCATCGTACAGCCATTTGCATAACCTACTGATTTAACTTCTCCTCCACCTAGTTGAATCATGGTACTAATAGGTGCTCCATAATTAATGAGGTGACCCATCATAATTAAGACCTCTCGATGAAGCGATTGATTGATTTCATATAAGTGTTCTACAAAGTAAGAATCTCCCTTTGTAATAAGTCCTGCTATTGCTAGCGCAATGGCTGACGATGCTGAGTTAGTTATCAGCGCTCCCTCCGTCTTCAACTGCTCCGCAATATATTGACCCGCTTTATGGTGAAGCTCTTCCATCTCATAGTAACGCTGCGCACCTTCTTTTATTGCTTCTACTACTTCATCTGAAAGGGTGGATACACCTAAAATGCTCATTTTACCACTAGCATTAACAACTCTTCGGAGATTTAATTTAGATACACTCATAATATTTTCCCCCTAGAATTACTGCAAAAGGCTTAATTTGAATTGGGGAGTCTAATTTGTTGCCCAACGAATCTATTAAAGTCACGTTCTTATTTTCTATAGTAAAAAAAGTTAAATCTGCAATTGCCCCTCTTTTTAATACTCCTAATGAAGGTTTCTTTAGAATCTTTGCAGGAGTCTCTGTTACGCTTTTTAGGACATCTTCTAATGAATAGCCTAATGCTAAAAATTTCGTCATGGTTGTTGCCAAACTATAAACCGGGCCATAAAGACGATTTTGTTCATAGATGTCAGTACTTATACTATGTAAAGGTAATCTCCCTTTCATAGCCTGCTTAGCAATCTCGAATGAAAAACTAGATGTTCCATGTCCTACATCAAGATAAACTCCACGATTTGTTGCATCTCTAATTGCTTTCTTGATAGACAAATCATCGTCAATAATGGTATTCCCTTCTTTGCCATTAAAACAATGGGTTATAATATCACCTTTTCTTAATTGTTCTGCAATTTCACTTAGTAATGGAGGGGCACTTCCTACATGTACCATTACAGGCTTTTTTAGTTTACTCGCATAATCCATTGTAAGCTTCAAAGGTTTAATGTCATTTTCGCCAATCACACTTGCACTCATTCTAGCCTTTAGCCCTACTAGAAAGTCAGGAAATCTTTGAAAGGAATGTTCAATTTTTTCAAATGAGAGGTTAGACAAATCGGTCAATTCATTTCTAACCCGAAGTCCTATACTTGAAACATTTAAAAAAGCTAATACTCTTGTATGACACTCTTTAGCAAGCTCATAAAAGTCTGTAATGTCATCTGCCCCACAACTTCCCGCATCCACAACAGTTGTAACCCCTGAAGTATAACCAATATTATCAGGGTGAGAACAGTATGGCTCGAAATTAGGAAAGGCATGTGAATGTAAATCAATCCACCCTGGGCTAACGTATACCCCCTTAGGGATTGAAATCACATCACCACCCACTACATTATCTATCGTTATTTCTTCAATTAAGCCATCCTTCACAACAATATTACATTGCGTACCATTTACTAGTGTTGCTCCTTCGATGATCACCATATACTTTGCTCCTACTATCCCTAAATTAGGATCTATTCTTTACCATTTAGCCATACTTTGACTCTATATTTAATGTTCACTTAGAATATCTAAGCCTCTTGTTTTTCATAATAGGGAAATGTCTTGGATACCGCCCACATAATAAAAAATGACGTTAAACTCCCTCCAAAGAAAAAGAAAAGAGCTGGAATAGACGTCCATGTTATTTGATATGCAATTCCTATAACTACAAAAATAAAAACGGTTAATATCGGGTGTTTTACACCAACAATAAATGGCCACATCAAATAATCTACTATTCGAAGTCGAAAATGGACAAAGATTGGAAAGAAAAATGTTAGGACGATAACATATAAAATAAGTGTCACTATTACAGTAAAACTTACAATAAGATAAACGATACTTTCCTGGGCACGTAGAATATTTAATTCAATGACTAAAAAGTAACCTATCAAGAACAAAATCAGTCCTAAACCATTCGTTTTCCAAAATTCCGTATGAAATGTTTTCCAAAAAGTCGCCAATATAGGTACATCTTCCTCGCCCTTAACCCACTTCCTGACAACCGCAAACATAGCTGTTGTTGCCGGCATAAAACCTAATACAACTAAACCAAGAGCTGTAAAAGCTAGCCAATATAAATTTAATAAAGCAAACCGCATTATCCATACCGAAAAACGGTAATATCCATTTACAATACCATTCATTTTTTTCAACCTTCTTCTTTTTTACCTTTCTCCGGTTATTCCTTCACCGATCCAATTAATACCCCTTTTACAAAAAAACGCTGTAAAAAAGGATAAACTATTAAAAGTGGTAATGCTGAAACGATAATAACTGCGTATTTAACAAGAGAAGCTGTCTTGACCTGTTCAGCAAATGACTGAGCACCGCCGGCTAATGATGCAGCACTGCTAGCACTTACCTCATTTAGGATTAATATTTGCCGAAGTATTAACTGTAATGGATATAGATTCTCGTTTGATAAATAAATCAATGCATTGAAATATTGGTTCCACAATGCGACCGCATGAAATAATGCCATTACCGCAATAATTGGTAGTGAGAGGGGCAGGACTACTTTTATAAACAAGTAAAAATCACTTGCACCATCTATTTTTGACGCTTCTACTAGTTGGTCAGGAATAGTTTGCTGAAAGAAAGTACGTGCAACAAGTAATGACCAAGCCCCAATAGCACCTGGAATTACAATTGCCCACATGGTATCAACCATTCCCAAGCTTTTCACGACTAAATAAGTTGGGATTAATCCACCATTAAAAAGCATGGTAATCAGGATAAACCAGAGGAAGAACTTCTTTGCCATTAATTCTTTCCTAGATAAAGCGTAAGCAGCTGGAAGTAGCATAAATAGATGGAAACAGACACCGATAATCGTGTATATTATTGTATTTCTATATCCGACCCAAATCGCTTTATTTTGGAATACCCTTATAAATCCATCAAATGTTATATCCACTGGCCAAAGCCACATTTTCCCTGAATTTACTGCTTGAGGGTCACTAATTGATGCACTAATAACAAAGATTAGTGGATATAGAATTATAATTGTAATGATTAATACAAAGAAAAAGTTAATTCGTTCAAATGCTCGGTCTGATAAACTAAATCTTGACATCCTGATTCCCCCTCACCATAAGCTATTTTCGCTAACCTTCCTCGCGATTTGATTAACTGTAATTAAAAGAACAATATTAATCATCGACTCAAATAATCCGATTGCCGCTGCAAAACTATATTGCCCTTCTAAAAGACCAGTTTCATAAACAAATGTTTGGATGATATCGGATGTTTCAGCGTTCAAATTGTTTTGCATTAATAGAACCTTTTCAAAACCAATTTGCATAAAGTTACCTATGTTTAAAATGAATAGTATGATTATTGTAGGCATTATTGTGGGTATGTTGATATGTAAAATACGTTGAAATCTTGTTGCACCATCCACTTTAGCTGCTTCATGAAGTTCTGGATTAACACCAGCTAGTGCAGCTAAATAGATTATAGTTCCCCAGCCTAGTGACTGCCATTGCCCTGACCATACATAGATATGTCGAAACCATTCGGGACTAGTTAAAAAGGAAACCGGTTCCATTCCCAGTGCCCGAAGTGCATGATTGACTATCCCAGTATTCGGATCTAAAAATGCAACAAGCATCCCAACCACTACGACAACTGATATAAAATGTGGTGCATAAGTGAGTGTCTGCGACCATTTTTTAAAAGATCCATTTCTTAGCTCGTTTAAAGCAAGCGCAAAAATGATGGGAAGTGGGAACAACAGCAGGCCATATGCATTCAATATGATTGTATTCTTCAATAATCTCCAAAAATAATACGAATTAAAAAATCTCTCAAAATGCTCAAATCCTACCCACGGGCTACCCATAATCCCTAAATTATAAAAGAAATCCTTAAATGCAATCTGCACACCATACATAGGGATGTAATGAAAAATAATAAAATAGGTTACTACAGGTAAAAGGAATAGGTATAATTGCCAATTTCTTATGAAACTCTTTTTAATCTTATAACCATTATTTACTCTTTGTTCCATCCTACCATCTCTACCTTCTTTTATTAAAAAACTTGGTATTCACATTCCATATGGTGAATGGCTTAATTTCACCTTATACCAATGGAGTATTTTTGTTTACCTGCTAGAATAGAATAGGCTGGATTAGTAGAAATCCATTTTTTCACAATAATTTCAGCCAATCCAGCCATATGAATGGGTGGTATGTTATTTACAACCCTTTTTGCAACCTAATAAACTTATTGATTTTCCTTATATCGGTCATACGCATCCTGGTATACTTTAACTACATCTTCTAAACCATTTTTCTTAACCGTCTCAACGTAATTGTCCCACTCTGAGAAATCTGCGTCACCAGTTATAAATTTGTCACGCATTTCTTCAACATATTTCGTTACATCTTGACCAACTGACTGTAAAACCTTATTTTCCTCTTCCGTGAAAGTAAATCTTGGCCAAATTTCTTCTGGTACAAAAGGCTCTATTTTCTCAGCTGCTGCCATAGATTGTGGTGCAGATTCTCCACCTTGGAAGAAGTCAGCTTTAATAATCCCATTAATTGAACCAAGCCATGTTAATTGTTTGGCGATAGCTTGTTCAAATGTCATATCTCCTTCTGGATTTAAAATATGATCCATATAAACAGCTTTTCCATCCTTTACTTCAAAAGTTTCATTTTCTACACCCATGTAGTATAACTGTGCACCTTCATCACTATAGAAATAATCCATCCATCTTACCGTTGCAGCTGGATTTGGATTTTTATTTGTTAGGACTAAGTTGGCAGGATCCCAAACAGATGACGAAAGCTTATTATAGCTTTTATGTCCTTCTGGTCCTTCTAAAGCAGCTAAACTATTAAATTGTGATCCTATTTCCTCACCAAACAATTCAATAGGGTCATAGAAAATCATACTACCATATAGATTCTCAGATGCATTGGCAAGGAACTGTCCCCATTCAATTGTAAATATACTTTGATCAATTAACCCTTCTTTATATAATTGGTGAATATATTCCAATAACTGCTTATACTCATCCGTAGTCGCATAATATCTTATTGAGCTATTATCGCTAGGGTCTAAATCGATATTCGCATTTGATGGTCCATGATTCATCACACCAAAGGATCCTGCTAGCCATTGAATTAATTCTACAATTGTTGTTCCTCCATAAGGGATTGTCTTTCCACCGCCAGCTGGGTCCAATTCCTTCACTGCTTTTAAGTATTCATAGAAATCCCCGGTAGTTTCGGGTATATCCATATTTAATTCTTTTAACCAATCTTCATTAATCCAAGGTCTTGCACTTAATCGTAAGGACAAGAAATCCTCCTCAATTAGGGATGGCATAGAGTAAATATTTCCATCCGGAAAAGTGATTGCACTTCGTATACTTGGGTCATTTTCCATTAGCTTTGTTAGATTTGGTGCATACTTCTCAATCAAATCATTTAATGGAAGAAGTGTCCCCTGGGCCCCATATCGTAATAAATCAGTATTTGGAATTTGCGCAAGGAAAAATGCATCAGGTAAATCACCACCACCAAGAGCTAAATTACGTTTTTCTTGGAGTGCATCAGGATTTATTAGATTCCATTTAACGTTAATATTAGTTTGATCACGATAATGATTCCAAATTAGAATATCATTCCAATCATTATCTTCATTTTGTGCTGGCTTATTAGCAAAAATTTTCAATTCTAAATCCTCATCTACAATTGGCATTCCAGTCTCATTTACTTTACTAGAACCGTTATCAGTATTGTTTGCTGCTTCATCACTCTTACAAGCAACTAGTACAATTCCAACTATGAAAATCATCATGAATAATAATAACTTTTTAAACTTCACACTATACCTCCTCGTAATCTACTAATTATCAAGTATTCGTTTTCCCCCAAAAGCACTCAAAAAAGTAATTCTAATTGAAATATTGTCTTTCATCACCTCTTTAATGATATGTACTAACTTTTAACATCCTGTAGTAAGCGCTTTCTTGTTATTCAAAATAATAACACTATTATAACATTAGGTCAATATAACATTATAATGTTTATGGAAAAATTTTAAAATGGAACCTCTAAAGTCCCACTTTTATGCTGATAGATTACTTTTCTAAGCTCTCCTTAATCTTCTAACTGACTCAATACGTTATCCTAATTTCCTATGCAAAGCACACACAAACTGGCCTATTAATTGATAACACCCCTTCATTAATTGATTGTAGTTTTCCGCTAGATTGTATGTTCATGACATGAAGACTATTGGAATGTTCATTTGCTAGTATGAGAAATTTACCTTGTGGAGAAATGGTAAAATGCCTTGGCCATTCCCCTATGGTTTGCGTACATGATAAAAACTGTAAACACCCATCTTGGTTTACATGAAAGATAGCAATCGAATGGTGTCCTCTATTAGATGCATATAAATAGTGCCCCGATTGTGCCAGTTGTAGTTCAGCTCCATAGCTCTTACCATGATAATCCTTTGGCAGCATACTTATTTCCTGGTCAATTCGTATAGTTGATAACGGATGATCATAGGAAATAGCTAAAATGGTTGATTGAAATTCTGTGACAACATATATTTTTTTTAGGTATGGGTGAAAAGCAAGATGGCGTGGCCCAGTTCCCTTAGGAAGGCTCAACTCTTGGATTTGTCTCAAAGCACCACTTTCTTTTCCAAACTGATAGAAATATAGTTTATCTAGCCCTAGATCCGTTGCAACAAAATAATCCGTTCCAGGAATATTACGAATCGTATGCAGGTTGGATAACCTATGAAGATTCGGTTCTTGATAAGAGATAATATCCATTTCCTCAACAATCATTCCACTTTGATTTAATTTATGAACAATAACACTCCCACCACCATAATTAGCAGTGAAAAGAAAATCATTTGCTTTGCCAAGCTCTACATAGCATGGAGATCCTTTCGTTGGAAGTCTGCTTATCTCCTGTAATTCTTTATCAGCAAAATCTATCTTAAAGCTAATTACTTGGCCATGTTCCACTTCACTAATGGCATATAAGAATCCGTTGTTTCTATCTATCGTTAAAAAAGATGGATTCTCTATCCCTGAAAATGTTGCAACCTCATAAAGCCTACCATCTGTTTCATCGAATTCTAGCCAATGAATGGTTGAGTCTTGAGGACTTCCATAGCAACCAACAAAAAGGTCATGTCGTAACTTTTTCATTCCTTGACCACCTCTTCACTCAATAGATTGGTAGAACATGGAAAAACACGTTTGGTGAAGCTATTCTATAATAATAACTGCACCATCCTAAGCTAGTAGAGTTTTGGACATCTGGCGAAAAAAATAACCGCTCCTGCTCTAATTCCTCAATCGAATCAATCGAATGATTTAAATAGTCATTTAACCTCTTAATAGCAGTATCAATTCGGTTTATTAGCCCACCATAACGAATATCAATTACTTCCCAGCCAAACGGTTTATTCAGTTTAAGCCATTGTTCGCGATGTGCAACGCGTAGAGCCTTGACTCTTACAATCAATTCTGGAAGAAGGACATTAGCGAGGTTTGTTAGTATATCCATATTCTTAGTATCGTAGGCTTGTTTTAATTGGACACCAATTGTTGCTTTGAGTGCTAACACCCTACTTAGCTTCTCTGGTACAGAAAAAATATAGTCCAAATTCCCATGATGGTTTATTCTATAGTTATTTATTCTCTTCTCAATTTTTTCGTAATGTGGTTGCATTTCTAATCCTTCTACATGCTTGTCAAATAGTCCAAGTAGAACATCCTGCCAGAGTAGAAACTTCGACGGATTTGTTTGCTGTAGATTCCCTTTACTCACTCCAGGAGGAGTATCTAATTCATTTAGGACAAAAAACATCTCTGGATCAATCCCTGTGCAGAATTTCACCCTGTCCTTTAATGCCTCTTCATCAATTTCCTTTGCAAATGCATGCTCTGCATAATATTGTAGACCAAATAACGCTGTGTAAACATTATTCTCAAATCCATCATCACCCCATAAGGTAACAAAGACATCCTTCACACCGTGCTTTTTACAAGCGGTAAGTGCCGCCTTACTTGCTGGTAGTGATAGATTGTAATTAGGTGCAAAAGTATTCCAAATCCACATTCCTCCGGCAAAGGCAGGTGTTTTACTAAATCGTTTATGTTGCTCGATGATTTGTTCATAATGATTTCCATCAGTTTGATTATATTGCCAGTACATTAATTGAACATTTTTAGGCGTTTTCTCGATAATATACGCTGGCATTTCAGTATTTTTACTGTATTGATCCCCAGTTTTTGATGCAAGCTTTAAAAACATATCACTCCACATCATTGCCTTTAGGCCATATTTTTCAGTTATCGCTAATACCTTTTCTAAATGTTCAACCATTAGTTCGAATCGTGGCTTATAGCCATTCAGATTTAAATACCTTCCTCTTCCTACTTCCTCAGCCTCGTCCATACCAATATGAATTCTCTTACTCCTAAAAGGAGCTGTAACTGATTGAATCATAGTATCAAGTAAGTCATAAGTATCATCACTTTCCAGTAATAAAGCACCTCTTGTATCTTTATAACGATAAGCTGCATTCCATTTTAAAAATTCTTCCAAATGGGCAAGTGTCTGAATACATGGTATTAGTTCTATCCCTAAGTTATGGGCGTAATCATCTAAGGACTTTAATTCCACTTGCGAATATCTTCCACGCATGTATCCAAAATATGGCTCATTCCTTACCTCATATATATCTTCCATATAAAGCATTGCGGAATCAAATCCCATGACGGCTAATTTACGGATTAAGTCCTTAAATGTTTCGGTTTTTAATACTGCATTTCTAGATAAATCGAACATCGGACCAATTGTTTCAAATTGTGGTATCTCCTCAATAAAAAACGCTATTTCCCCTTTTTGCAGGTGTTCAAGGAGCAATCCAAATGCTCTAAAAAAGTGACTAGGCTTTTGATAAGTAATAGTTCCCCTACCATCCTGATACGAAATGTGAAGATTTTTTTCATATCTATTTTCCTTGCAATGTAAAATAATATCAGCATGATTAGAAACAACAAAATCATAATCATTTTGTAGTTCAGTAATACCTGATAACAATTGATTTACATCCCCTGTAAATTGAATCTTCATCCACTACACCTTCCTTATTTTAATTTTTTTAATCATATATTAAGCATCTTCCTTATAGGCATGCCCCCTTTAAAATTATTGCCTTTCAATCAATTACATCCTAATCTCTATTATCAAAAAAGTCAAAATACTATACCAAAAAATATTTTCACCTATTCAAAACACAGATGGAAGATATTTCTGATTATTCTAATGTTTACCCTTAATTTCTAGGAAGATGATGAATAAAGTTTTGATAAGCAAAACCTTTTACCTCATCTTCCCGATAATACTTCAACAAATAGCTAATCAGGTTTTGATACTTAGAGGCATCTTCTAGATCAGTAACAAATGAAGAAATTCCATCAAAATCAGAGCCGAAGCCGATATTTTTCACACCACCAAGTTCACAAATATACTCAATATGTCTGACCAAATCGTCTAAGGTTGCATGTGCTCTTTCATGATTAATAAACGGTGGCCAAAACACTACATGGATCATAGCATTCCGTTTAATCATGGCTATAATTTGTTCATCATGGAGATTGCGTGGGTGTGGACATAGAGTAAATACATTGGAATGGCTAGCAATTGGGTAATCTGCCAATTCTAAAGTATCCCAAAAGGCCTTTACCGATAAATGTGATACATCTGTAAGTACATGATTCGCATTATTTAATGCAATAACCTCTTTGCCAAATGTCGTGAGTCCTGCACCTCTTATCTCACCAACCCCATCAGCACAGAGATTCGCATTATTCCAGGTCAATCCAAGCAAAAGCACCCCTAGTCGATAAAGCATACGTAGTTTTGCTAAATCATTTCCAAATGCATCGGCACCCTCAAGTGTTAAAACAACGCCAATCTCTCCTTCATTCAATTGGAGGATATCCTGCCATTTTTTAATATGCTTGATCTCAGGATTTAGGAGAATTTCTGTATAAAATAAATCAATTTGCTCAAGCGCACGCTGCCATTTCTCTTCAACAGGAACATTTGGCATGATAAAAATAGCAAAAAACTGTACCTTGACCCTACCTTTCTTTAAATATTGTAGGTTCGTATTCAGTGCGTTAGAATCTCTAAATCTTAAATCTTCCATCAATGTGTTTCTTCTAGATTCTTGCATCCTAAACAATGCATCACAATGTAAATCAATAATTTTCATGTAAAACTCCTTTCTTTTTACTTTCTACACGACTCGAGAAACGCCTTAAAAATAGCTTTAGATGCTATATCCCCCGATTCAATCATGCTCTCTGGATGCCATTGTAAACCTAGTATAAAGTTGTGCTCTTTGCTTTCTATCGCTTCAATCACACCATCACTCGCTTTACCAGATATTTGTAACGGGGTTACTACATTCCGATTTGCTTGATGATGTCTACTATTAACCCTTAGCTTCGTTTCCCCAGTAATTCGGTACAAAAGAGAGTTTTTGCGTACATCGACATAATGGGACCCATGTTCCTTTGGGGCATTTTGCTGATGCTGCAATAATTCCCCAGCCAATTGCGAGTAAATATCCTGGTACATATCTCCACCAGCAGCAATATTTAGCGTTTGACACCCTCGACACACCCCTAAGATCGGTTTATCCATATCCATCATGATTCGAATAAGCTGAATTTCAAAAGCATCTCTCGCTGGGATAACCGAGCCTAAATTTGGGTGTGGCTCTTCACCAAATAAGGTCGGGTCAATATCATAGCCGCCAGTCGCATAAAGCCCATCTAGCAAAGTAGCCATTTGATAAAGATCATCTCGATGTTGATAATACGGCAATAGAACTGGTATTCCTCCCGCATTCGAAATTGCTGAAGTATTATCCTTAGCTGTATAAAAAGTACGCTCATCAAGCTCTGTTGAGGTAATAATACCGATAATTGGTTTCAATCTTCAAACCTCCTTTACTCTAGCGTATGCTAAAATGTTTTCCTATATTGTACCAATGAAGATATTATATTAGTAGTTTGAATTTTTAGATATTCAATGGTTTAATTTCTTTTTACCGGGGTTAAACCAGCTACAGAATGTTTCTGTTAGCAGGAATCTATAATGCAGCTCAAAAAAGTAAAAAGGAGCCCATTGGACTCCTTTCTATCCGAGTATGCTACTATCTTCGATTCTGCATACTCTGTTCGGCGATTTGGATCATTCGTTTGACCATTTCGCCCCCCACAGATCCGTTTTCTCGTGCAGTAGTATCCGCTCCTGGCCTCACACCAAGCTCGTTAGCAATTTCTTCTTTCATTTGTTCCATTGCATTTCTTGCACCTGGCACTAACAATTTACTATTGTTTCTTGCCAAAACTGATCACTCCTTGTGGGTATTGAACAGAAGTTTTACCTGTTCCTCTATTAAGGTACGACTAATTATGTAATCTATACTTACTAAGTCATACACTTGTCTTGACACTATCCTACCCCTGTAATACATTTAAATTATCCAACTCTTCAAAATTGCCCTAAGAGGGGGAATATAATTGAACATACATGAAGGTTCTTCAACATCTTTCAAAGGAATAAATGAAATTATTCAGGAAGTAGAAGATGCTTATTTTGTTGGTAGAAATGAGGAGTTGAAGTTCTTTTGTGATTTTTTAACAGCACAAAACCCTAAACAGAGGATCATACATTTTTACGGTAGTGCTGGAATTGGTAAAACTTTTTTGCTTAACAAGTTTGCTAGAATTGCTGCAGCGCAACATATTCCCTTCCTTCATTTAGATGCTCGTGATTTTCCCAATACAGCCGAAGGACTATTTAGCCATTTTCAAGCCTCCCTGACAACATTTATTGCAACACATGAATTGGACTATTCTCCACCAACAAAAGTAGAAAGCAGCTTACAGATTCTCAACCAACTAGGGGAGAAAATTATTATTGTTATTGATTCCTATGAGCAATTATCTACTTTAGATAGGTGGTATCGCGAGACATTATTACGCTATTTAAGGCCAAACTTTTACATCATCTTAGCGGGTAGAAAACCATTGACTGGCGAATGGGTAGAGTCTCCTGCGTGGCGTAAAATTACAAAGCAAATTCAATTAAATCCATTCACCTATGATGACACACTCCTATTCCTCACGAAAAATGAGATAACTGAAAGTAGTGATATACAAGCAATATGGAAATATACAAGCGGCAATCCATTACTACTTTCTTTAGCAACGATGAGCAATATTTCATCAAAGGTTAGCTTAAAATATGAATCCGATTCCGAGTTATTAGGTGCTTTAACTAAAAGATGGTTAAGTGAAGCAACAAACGAGCGAATAATAAGTTTAATAGAGGTTGCAGCATTATTTCATCAGTTTGATCAACAAGTCATATCTACAATTCTTCAAGAAGAAATCTCTAATAAAAAGTTTAATGAACTTATATCACTTTCCTTTGTGCATAAAGCAAAGAAAGGATGGAGTATTCAAGAGCTAATCCGAGATACCATTCGAATTGAATTAAAACATAAAAATCCAGAGCGTTACGAAACGTTAACTAACAAAATTATTCAATATTATTATCATCGAGTTATAAATTACCCTACTAAAGAAGATATAGCATCATTTTTTTATCACATTGGTGATGATGTTATCCAATCGGTATTTTTTCAAGATACAGCATTAGATACATCTATGTATTTAGAACCTATAGGTGAATACAACTTTGAAGAAGTGGAGAGTTTTTTTAAGTACATAAAGGAAAACATATCGGAAAGTATAACTAATTATTATAACAGAACTACCAACCTGTCCTTTCAGTTTGATGCATCAATAGAACATAATAAGCAGGAGCTAAAGCTAATAGGACCTGAATATATAAAAAAGATGGGCTACGATGGATCTAATTTATTGAAAAGAATTAATGGAGAGGTTATTGGAATATCCATTGTGGTCCCTATACATAAAGAGACACTACCACTTTTGGAAAATGAACCTGTGTCTAGAGCTTACTTTAAAGGTTTAACAGAAGCGGAAAAAAGTTACTATAATGTACCAGTAGAAAAACCTGCTGGTTACTTTATTCGTTATCAAAATTATAAGGATCCATCCGATAGTGCTGCTCGTGCTCACTTGTTGTATAGTTTATTTCCTTTAATATTTTCAAAGGGAAGGCTTATTATATCAACACCTTTAAAGCTATTTCAAGATCTTCTATATAAGTTTGGTTTTCAAACCGTTCCAAAAGCAGTACATTATGACTATGGTGAACATAACCCAACACCTACATTTTTATTGGATGTCAGTGGTCCGAGGCTAGCTCCTTATCTCAACCAATTTTTAAAAGAGTACAAACAGAAAAACGAATTAGACGTAATTATTGAGGAATTTTCATTGACAAAAAGAGAACAAGAAATTGTCAAACTACTACTAGAAGAAAAAACAATCCTAGATATTGCTAAAGAACTATATATAGCAGAGATTACTGTCAAAAAAGCATTAAGCCGTATTTATCAAAAAGCAAATGTAAAGAATAGAATTCAACTTACGAAGCGAATCATGCAATTATTAAAATAAAGTATTCATTTCAAACATTGAAAAGGTAAGCTACGAACAGCTTACCTTTATTTGTTACTCGATTAATTTATGTTCAGAACAGAATAAATTATATGGATCATACTCTTTTTTCAACCTTACTAAGGTATTATGAATACATTTATAAGAATTTCGATATACTTCCTCATTTTCGTGGGAACTGTTTAAATAAGATGTCTTGTTATAGGAATATGGTAGTAATTTCTCATAAATTTGACGGATCCATTTTGATGTATGTTCTGGGTTTGCTCCAATTTCTGCGTCTACTATTAAGAGATAGCTACCATCCCTGATTGTAAAAGCTGATTCATAAGTTGATATACGATTTATTTGACCATGAAGCTCCAATAAATGTATTGTCACTTGAATGTCTGTTTTATTAAATTCGTCTAAAAGAATATTGATCGCTTCTTGATTTAATTCATCAAAAAATAAAGAGATACCTTCAATTGCAAAGCCTTCCTGAACAAAAGGATCAAATTTCTTTTGCATATCAGTATAAGTCATTACTTCAGTATTATCTGTAATTGGTTCTGCTAAGGTAAGCAGTGGTTGAATAATTTTTTCCTCTACCTCGAGGCTCAACTCACCAATGTACATCCCTATTAAGCGTACGGTAGAAATGCTCCCCTTTCCATTTGGGGCAATATTTGTGATGACCACATTAAATGAAATATCATCTACAGCGAATTTGCGATATTCCTCTACTTTTTCCAGAATCTGCTGTACATCCTTATAGTCATACACAACATCAATTCCTAAAATATATTGACCAACAGGGTACAGCTTCAATTCAAATTTCGTTACAACTCCAAAGTTCGCCCCTGCTCCACGAATAGCCCAAAATAAGGAAGGATGTTCAAAGCGATTGACATAAATTAATTCTCCTTTGGCAGTTACCATATGAACTGCAATTACATTATCACTTGTTAGCCCATATTTTGCCCTCAAGTAACCTAATCCTCCACCAAGCGCTAATCCAGATACACCAAGATTGGCACAACTGCCAAGTGGAACAGCAAGGCCATATTCCTGTGTTAGCTCATCAATTTCATAAATCTTTGCACCTGCACCAACTGTCGCAACCTTAGTCACTTCATCTACATGAATATGATTCATTAAGGATAAATCTATTAAAACAGCCTCATCTTTAACAGACTTACCAGCAGGATGAAATCCGCCACCACGGACAGTAATCTTCAGATTCCTCTCTTGTGCATATTTTACTGCTTCGATCACATCCGCTTCATTTTTGCATTCAAAAATAATGGCCGGATGCCTGTCAACATGCACATTCCAAACTTTCCGTTTGAAATGGTACAAAGGATGATTACTCTCAATTTTCTGGCCAGTCTTTTGCATTCTTACATCATGACCCATGAAAATTCCTCCATTACTAACATATTTAATCGGTGGGGACCGTATTAATATCTATGCATAATGAATCTAGTAATCCTCATCAATTTAAGAGAAAGCTTACCACATAACTAGGAGTTTTGTAATGTATACGTTAGTATATTTTTTATAAAAATATTAAAAATAGGATATATTTCCCCTTATTCGATATTCTTAGTGAACTTCATTTCCCTAAGTATTTATATAGAGATTAGTAACGACAAATAGATCTAAAGCCCTAATAATGAACGATAGAGTAGCAGTTTCAATTATTCTACTACCAACATAGGATTACAATAATAACCATTTTCGTTATAGCTAAATACATGTTTTATTCAATTCATAGATTTATAAGTTTGTAGTAAGGTATTTAAGAAAATGGAATATTCACTTGTTTATTTACGTGCTTCCATGTCCTTATTAGCCCATCAACAATAGGCTGAATTACTTCCTGATCGGTATCATACTTTAAATGGGACAACGGATTCCAGCTAGTTATTAATCCACCGGCATTAACTGCAACATCCTTTGTAACCGCTTGATTATATGCTTCATTTATTGCTTTTAATGGAAAGGCTAATACATCGTCCTTATCGTAAAAGTTTAGCCATTCGCCTTGTAAATTAGGATAATAATTTTTTAGTGTAGGGGAAGGTACTACTAACGGGGAGCCAAATTCAATATAACGAAGAGACCATAGAGCCATTGGGCTACCCAATGTATAAAACAAAGTTAATGTTTGACATTGTTCGATTGGTTCGATGCCAATACATTCCTTTGTCTCTTGGCCAATATAACGATTTTTATACTGTAGATCATAAAAATAATTACTAGCAATAACCGTACCTAGACTATGACTAATGACACATAGAGGAGCCTTTTTCCCTGCTCTTTCTCGTAGTTGCTGAATTGATTTTGCTACTAAGGCATGTACTTTATCATAATTTTGTCCGCCTTGTTTGGTAGGTTGATATGCTACAGCATCTGCTAAGAACTCAATAACAAACTTCCTAAGCCGAGCATAATCCAAATCTCGATATTTTCGGAGAAGTTCCCACAACTTCTCTTGCTCTGGTGCAAAAATTTGGGACCAATAAACAGGTTGAAAAATGAGTTCAGCCTCTGCATTTTGTTTAGGAAGCTTTCTTGCAAATGTTTCCTTAATCCGCTTGACTAACTTATCTGCAAAATTTGTCTCAGGAGTACCAGCACCATGAAGAATCAAGATAGCAATTTTTTGACTCATGAATCCTTCCTCCTATTCGTTTTTAATATAGACAAGTTATTGTTCTATCATATGAGAAAGTCATTAAAAAGTTAAGATGAAAATTACCTAATTTTCATCCATTTTCAAGAAATCTTCTGATTCATTATAATCCCAAAGTACTGTCCACTCTCCATCAAGACTCGTAACATAAACCGATTGAACAATCTCAAAGTTTCCAAAGATGCCCTCAAAAAATTGTCTCACTTCTGTTTTATATACTTCTTCGATTGGCTCACTGTCTTCATCTACCTGCCAATTTTTAATTAATTCTGGATCGTCCACTGTAAATGAAAATGTATGTACACCATTGTCATTAAATAAAGCCTGGACACGATCTTCTATATACTGATTCTTCTCCAGACGTTCCTTCATAAATGGATGGAACATTTTCCATGACTCTGCAAAATTCCCATCCTGTTCATAAGCGTAGAATTCCTCAACTGCGGCTTTTGCTTTACTGGAGGGAGATTTAACAAAAGTGAAGAACAGAACAACCGCTAACATACCTATAATCATCACAATAAGGAAAAGAATAAGGAATCTCTTTTGATAATTTCTTATCACCATATTGTACCCCCTACTGTTGAGCTACTATATAACTGTCTATTTGAAAATCTATGTATTACTACTATAAAATTGTATATGTTAGCAGTTGCTAAGTTATCATACAATAAGAATCGCAAGTGCGCATCACAACTAAAGTTCCAAAGTATTATCTATTCTTATAGCTAAAAATGTGTTTAGATTAAGAAACCATTCTATTTATTAAAAAAGTTATTTGTATTTTTTAAATAAATAGTTTGAGTATATGAAAAAAAATGAACACAACTTATTATTCAAAATCTATCATTTTAATAATAGTTTTTGCTTCTCAATTGCTATATTTCCCAACAGAAAGTCTTTTTCCACTAATCCGAAAATTAATTAATATGTAACTGGCGGCGCCTTGTAATTCAAATTTTTGCAAAAAAGGGGGATATTTACATGAAGAAAAAACTATTCAATATCATAATTATATTATTATCACTAAGTACTACGTTGCCAACTACAGTACTAGCAAAAAATAAAGATAAAGTCACATTTATGAAGTGAATTAATGCCTTTAGCACCAAAAAATTGCTGATCAAGAAATAATACAAGTAAAACAAGAAAATAGCTATATAACAGATGATAGTATAGGAAATTACCTTTTAATCGCAGAAGAAATTGATTCTATACTTTATGAAAAAGATATTAAAAGTATTCTTAAGGATTTTGATAATAAAACTATTGGATTTTTCTGAATAATAAATAATGCACCTGTTACTGAAATTCAGGTGGTGGAAGTTGTACCCTTATTGATTCTTTTCATTATCGGATGTGAATAGGTGAATAAACCTAGACCGAAAATAAATATATTATTTTATTAATGGTATGATATGAACTAGGAATTGTAAGTTTGTAACCCATAATTAAAAAAGTTCTTCCCATATTAAAATGGGAAGAACTTTTTTGTTTAAATATTATTAGTATGTAAATATTGAAGCTAATGCAGCCCAGAAAAGAACTTTTAAAATAATAGTAATGATTCCAGTAATTAATCCTGTTATTGCAAACCCCTTTTTCACAGGGTTTTTCATTGCAATTAAACCAAAAATAATAGCTAATATTCCAAGTGGATATGGTAATCCCGGAACAAATACTAAAACAAGACCAACTATACCTAGTACCATAGAAGTTATTCCTAAACCATTAGACTGATTCGAAACAGTTACATTTTGATTAGTCTCCATAATTATCCCCCCTTCTTTTGAACTAGTCCATAAGAATTATATATGAAATTAATAACTGAGTAAATACCTTTTATTATATTTACCATTAATAATGAATCATTATTAATTACTTAATTCACTAAGCACCACGCTCTTTAACCATTTTAGAAATTAGTTATCTGAATGCCTATTAATTAAAGTTCACTTTTCTCTAAGTGTACTCTTGGACAGAACATTATTAATTGCGTTTTATTAGGCTAGGGTTATGTACAGCAGCTATCTTTGGGTCTTTTTTATTTTTCAGCTATAATATAGATGTACATCAAAAATATATAGGAGATATAAAACATGAAATTAATAGCAACTGATATGGATGGGACATTATTAAATGAATATGGGAAAATAAGCGAAGAAAATTGTACCGCTATTAAACACGCTTTAAATAAAGGAGTTCAGGTAGTTGTAGCAACAGGCCGTTCATATGAAGCAGCATACAAACCTCTTCAGGAAGTAGGTTTAAAACTTCCAATTATTAGCCTTAATGGTGCAAACATCCACGATCTCCATGAAAATTTACTTCAAAGTACTCCAATGGATCCGACCTCTTGTCTATCCATTCAACAGGCATGTCATAATGAAAACATGTATTTTGAAGTTTTTACAAACAAAGGGATATTTTCCGTAAGTCGAGAGCATTTTCGGGATGTATTAGTAGATATAATGGTCACCGCCCACCCAACATTTACAAAAGAAGAAATTCAAATTGCTGTTGAGCAACGCTTTCAAGACGAAAGGGTAAAATTTACCGAGGATTATCATACATTATTTCATGATCCTGCCATTGAAGTATATAAGATTCTTGCTTTTTCACTAGATGAGACAGCCTTAAATAGAGTGAAGCAATCCTTAAGGGATCAGAATCAAATTGCTATCACTTCCTCTGGGAGTATAAATCTTGAATTTAATCATGTGCATGCGCAAAAAGGAATTGCTCTAAAGTTTTTTGCAGATTCATTACAAATTGATATGAAAGACGTCGTTGCATTTGGAGACAATTATAACGATTTAAGTATGCTACTTGATGCTGGTATTGGTATCGCAATGGAAAACGCTGAAGAGGACATTAAAAAACAATGTGATATGGTTACAAAGAAAAATACTGAGCATGGCGTTGGGTATGCTATCGAAAAGCTATTGAGTGAAACAGATTAATATACTTATTTTTTTGTATCAAAAATAACCAAAATAAGCATAGAGTATCGTGGTATGCTTATTTTGGTCTCTCAATAATTAGGACTATTGTATAGGTAATAAAATTGTCCAAGCCTCTTACGGTTATTCAGCTATTGCAAGCATTATTGTATTATCATCGCATGGCTACCAGCCATCTCATATATTTCAAAGAATCTCTTTTTAGGGTATGCTATGTTTCCCTTGAGTGGATCCATTACAAATACTTGATTCTCACTAAAGCCCGTTAAAACTACAGTATGAGAGTTTCGAAGTACATCTATACGTTTATCAGTATCGCGGATATACCAAGAATAATTAAATAATGGATCTCTTTGATCAATGGTTGTCCAAATGATTACAGGTATACCTTCTAAAATATAGCTTAGCAATTCTTTCTCAGTACTCCCACTAATATCCACTGGTTGATGAGCACCTTTTACTGACTTGAAAAATAGATTCGCGGTTTCAATAATAGGCTGGACATAGCTATAAAAGCCTTGGTTTTTACTTCTTGGATCACCAGCATAAGCTTCCATAGGGTTTGCCCCATATAATTTACCATTTATAACCTCAAATGGTACCTTTGGAAGATAATCATCGGCAAGTTCAGTTTTATCAGCTTCATACCCATAATAAGTTAAAATAGCTGCTAAAGATGTTACCTCACAGCCATTAGGCAATTCAGGCTGCTGAAGTGTTGCTTCAACTGGAAGTTTCATTTCTGTTGGTATTAATTCATTGTTGTCATTTCGTTTAAATGCAGTAACTACAGAGGATATCTCATTTTGAAATTCAATGGTCTCTTTTTCTGTTTTCAATTCCACCATTAGGGTTTCGTCATTCACTTGGTAAGGCAGGACGACATTTGACTGTATTACTTGATATTGCCTATTTAGTGGTAACTTTTCTGATTCTGCTATCCCATCACTAGATGTAATAAGCTCTGTTATTTTCTGCTTTGTCTCTGGGTCAATTATTTGAAATGTTGCTCCATTTATCGGGTAGCCATTATGAGAATCGACATTTACAATGGTAATAACTCCCTTAGATTCATCAAAAATATCATGCACAAACGCATATAATTTATCCCCCTGAGTAATCAGGAGGATTGTGCCTGTGAATGCAATAAATAATAGGAATGAGTTTCGCAAAATTAACTTCATTGTGAACTACTCCCTTTAGTCCATTGTTAAAAAATAATAACCACTTTATAGGTCAAAAACACTAGTTTCTCCGCAAATTAACAAACATTCAATAAGGGGTTTCTCCCACTGAAAGTTAGTGATCTAATGTTTATTTGCTTGCGGTGAATCACCAACTTACCTTCCTTGGTAATCTCGCAGGCATCTTGAAAGCAATATGTGGAATTAGTAGGTAAGTCACACTTTTCCATTTGTACAGAGTAGTAAAAAATTACTATCTACATAGGTGTACTGAAAGCATTCGCCAAAAAATTCGGCGAATGCACTTTTATAAATTTCTGATACACCATTTAATCTTCTATATCTACAAAAAATCGCTTATACCATACGAGGAATACATACACTGTCCAAATATAACGAGCACGGTTTACTTGACCGTTATAATGCTCATCTAAATATTTCACAAGTTCTTCTGTATGGAAAAACTGTTTTGCTATATCGGATTCAAAGGTTTCTTTTACAAGGTTATAATATTTGGATTGCTTCATCCAGTCACGGAATGGTACAGGAAATCCAACCTTTGGACGGTTTGCCCATTCGTCAGGAAGTACCTCATTTGCAGCTTTCCGTAGTACATATTTTGTATCAATATCATTAACTTTTAAATGTGCAGGAATCTTTCCAGCCATCTCCATTACTTCTTTATCTAAAAAAGGAACGCGAAGCTCGATAGAATGAGCAGAGCTCATTTTATCTGCTTTTAAGAGAATATCTCCAGGTAGCCAATGCTTCATATCGACATATTGCATCTTTGTCACATTATCTTTTCCTGAAACCTTTTCATATGATTCGCGGACAATTTCTGCAGGTGATGGTGCATTTTTGTAATCATCTTTTAAAACATGTATTGCATCCTTTTCATCAAATACTTTAGCTTGGCCAATAAACTTCTCCTCTACCCTTTGACCACCTTTAGTAAAGAAGGTTGTAATCCTATTTTCAGGTAACTTCTTCGCTATATTAGAAACTGCTCTTCTTAAGAAGAATGGAAGCTTTTCATAGGCACGCATTTCTTTAGATGTCTCGTACCATGCATATCCACCGAAAATTTCATCCGCACCTTCACCAGATAGGAGTACAGTTGCATGCTTGCTTGCTAATTCTGCTAAGAAATATAGCGGAACTGAGGATAGGTTAGATTGTGGCTCATCCATATGGTATTGTACAGTTGGAATAACATCAAAGAATTCATCAACACTAATAAGCTTTTGATGATTTTCAATCCCAAGCTGTTTTGATAAATCTGCTGCGATGTTCGTCTCATTAAATATTCCCTCATAATCCTTAAATCCTACGGAGAAAGTCTTATCTGGCTTTAGGAGTGCTGTAACATAGCTTGAGTCAACTCCACCAGAAAGGAAGGAACCAACCTTCACATCACTAATACGATGGTATTTAACCGACTCTTCCATCGTTTCTTTAATTTTTCCCACATAATATTCCAATGAATTTTCTTCCGTATCAAATGGAATATCCCAATATTGCTTAATATCAATTTGACCATTCTTGTAAATCATATAGTGACCCGGTCTTAATTTATATACTCCTTTAAAAAAGGTTTCATCAAGAACAGAGTATTGGAAAGTTAAATATGGCTTTAATGCTTGTTTGTTCAATTCTTTTTGGAAGCCTGGAAACTTCAAGAATGACTTAATTTCAGAACCAAAAAGTAAAGAATTATCGGTAGTATTTTGTGTATAATAAAGTGGTTTAATACCAAAAAAGTCACGAGCAATAACTAGTGATTCCTTCTTCTTATCCCAAAGTGCAAAAGCGAACATCCCACGTAGCTTTTGAAGAATATCAATTCCGTACTCCTCATATCCATGAATAATGACTTCTGTATCACTTTGACTTTTGAAAATGTGGCCCTTTTCCTTTAAATCATCCATTAAAGTTTGGTAATTGTAGATCTCTCCATTGAAAATTATTGAAATGGAGTCATCTTCATTAAACATGGGCTGACTAGCATCTGTTGTCAGGTCAATAATTTGTAGTCTACGAAAACCTAATGTAATATTCCCATCTACGAAATATCCGTCACTGTCTGGTCCACGATGACCGATGGTATTCATCATCTCTTGAATAACACTTGCTTTATCTATATCATTTGAATTAGTTGCAAATCCTACAATACCGCACATAAACATAATCTCCTCTTATTCGGATTGAAAAACATTTTTCTATAAGATTATTTATCTATATATAATGTATGAGTAAGCCTATATCAATTCATACCTAATAATTTTATCAATTTCATGCTTTATTCTCAAGAGAAAGTACGACAAATCCCCTTATATTTCTACAAATAGTATTTATCGTATATTTACTATTTTCTTATAACAATGGTAAAAAAGAGGAAAGGAGTAGTCCGAGGATGGACTACTCCTTTAGGTTAACCTTGGAGAGAGGGGCCATAAAGGGCTATAAGAGGATTATTGCAGAAATAAGATTAGAAGTGCTATATTATGTAAATCTAGCTAGACTAATTTCAGACAATCTTCTATTTGTTGCGGCAATAATTTCCATTAGCTGTACAATTGTTTCTTCATGTCTTTCTACTATCCTTTTTAATTCAAGAAATTCTGTTTGGTTCATTATCATACCTCCTTCTCATACCCTTGTATTATAAATACCATATTTTAAACACCGTGACTAATACTCATTTTTTAAATTTGCGACCTAAATCGACTGGTAAAATACACAATAAATAAAGTTTGCTTGGAAATATTTTTGCATAATGGCATTTTAGATAAAATAATTCAAAAGAAAATTAATTATTTGCATTCGTTCTACATTTTTCGACAATATCTAAACTTCATTCATTTGTAGCAAAACTTTCGTGAATAATTAACCATAATCCTAATATACTTTGTAACATGAATTAAAGTGAAGGTTGTATTTTTGTCCAATGGATACAAACAATTTCTTCAAAACCCTAAGTTGAACAAAGCAGCTAATAGAAGGAGTTTATGTCAGACTTTCGTTACTATATGGGTTGTTATAAGAGAATAAAGGAGGTTGTGCTATGCCTGGAGGCACCTATTCCAAGGAATTGGATTTACCAATTGAAAAAATCTGGGAGTTTGTTAGCGATATGAATAAGTGGGCACCTTTAGTACCCGGGTATATTGACCATCAAATACTTAATGAAAAACAGTCGACTTGGAAGTTTAAAGGAGATATCGGAAAAATCCAAAAAACTGTTAATATGCGAATTGATATTACCGAGTGGAAAAAACCAACGAGTGTCCGATTTACGTTAACTGGAATCAGTGAAAATGTGACAGGAAATGGTTATTTCGAGGCAGAGAGCATAACAGCTTATAAAACGAAAATGACTGGTTATCTTACAATGTCTGCAAAAGGACTAATGGGGCCAATGGTTAATCCCGTATTAAAATCGTTAATTCCCAAAACAACAAAGCGACTTACAGAATCTGTCGCAATTAAAATAATTGAAAATCAGCGAATTGCTGCTAGAGGCTAATAAGCGTGAAGGACTGCACCTATCTAAAGGGACAGTCCTTCTATTTATGCCTGTTTCATATCCCATTCATGGATTTCATAGCCTCTTGCACCAGTTTGAATATAGGGATCCTCTTTGACTATCACCTCGACAGCATTCCGATTTTGTGCCTTATAAATGACTAGACCACCCGCTCCGTCGGTAAAGGGGCCTTTCGCAAATATATGACCCTCTTGTTGTTTCTTCTCTAAAAAACGTAAATGCTCTGGCCTGTGAATCTTACTTTTCTCCTCGTCCTTCATAGGTAAGAATACAGCAAAATATTTCATGTAAACTCCTCTTTTCTAATTTTATTTTCCATCGTATTGATATCATATTTTTAAGTGATTTGCCAAATAATAAGAGAAATACCATCATCATTTATTGTGGACGAGTTATTGTTAAAACTTATCTAAAGGATGTGTTTCGCTTTGAATCTGAACTGGAAGGTAATTGGGATTAAGCTAATCATTAGTACAATTGTTGTTTTCTCGATCTTTGGGATATTTTATCACGCCAATATCATGAATTTAATAGTCGTCAGTATCCTAACAGCAGGTGTCTCTTACTTCGTTGGGGATCAGTATATTCTACCAAGAACAAATAATCTAATGGCAACACTGGCCGATTTTGTTTTGGCATTCGCAACACTTGCCGTACTTGGAAGCTTTTTAATCGTCACAGATATGCCTGTTATATTAGCTTCCTTATTCGCTGCATTTTTCCTAGCCCTAACAGAGCCTTTGCTACATGCGTATATACAGGACGGAGAGGAAAAGGAAAGGGATAATATGCGTTATGTACCAGGAAGAAATTTACAAACGGAATTTGCCGAGGAGACGGACGAGGAAACCTTGCTACGTAAAAAAGATCCAAGACGAGATCAGACAGATTAGCGAACATGTACCTCGATTACAATATTACTGTGTTTATTATCCCCCTTACATTTTCAAAAGGATTCTAGTTAAATCTTTCTAAACTAGAATCCTTTTTATCCTTTTCCATAGTAAATAAGGGTAAAAGGGTTTTTTATGATTAAAATAAGCTTTTTACGTACCAGCTACATCACGCTTAACAAATACAATCCAAGATGAGATTACGAAAAAGGCATAATAAATCAATAGGATGATGATAGAAAATGTTAGACTCATTCCTTCTATGAAAGGTTCGTTACCATTTACATATTGGCTTAAATCTGTATTCGCAAACAAAATAAATTTTGCCCAGCTATGTTCTGCAAAAAACATGACAATTGAGTTTCCTGCTAACATTAAAAATACAGCTATACCAATAGCAAGAGCACTACTCCTAAAAATACTCGAAATCATAAACGCAAAGGTAGCCATCATAATTAGATTAACCATCTTGAAACCATATCCGACTAAAACTTCTTTTATTATTGATACATACGCTAATCCATTATTCTTCTCCATTACCATATGGGGATTTAATCCATCAACACCGAAGAATAAAGCACCAATCAACCATGAAAAAGCTATTAAAAAAAGAAGTGTCAGCAAAGCAAACAATATTACTGCAACATATTTTGATAAGAGTATCTTTACTCTAGAACTAGGACGTATCAGCAATAGCTTGATTGTTCCCCACTTAAATTCATTAGCAACTATCCCAGCCGCTACAATAATAGTGAACAAGCTAATAAGTGATACTAGAATGATGTTTTCGTGTACATATTGCCAAGCACCATAGCCTGGTGGCATGATATCATGTTCTAAATAATAATTGTTTTGTTCAATTAAACCGGTATTGTACTCCTGAAAAATTGCCTCTTCTTGCATCTCCTTCGTTAATTTATTGTTTTCCTCCTGTAGCTCTTCACGCCAAGTGTCTTCATTGTAGTCCCTCGTTATGAAGTCACTAGTAATTGTAATTAATGCTGCCCCAAATAGAATGACAGTAAGAAGGATATACATCACCCAAGTAGCCTTTTGGATGTAAATCTTTTTTAATTCATTTTGTGTAAGCTGCCAAAAATTAACCAATTGTGTTCTCTCCTATCAAATCAAAAAATTTATCTTCTAAGGTTGCCTTTGATACCTCTACCTGATATATGGAGATATCGTTTTTCACAAAGCTTTGAATGACGTTTGGTATGAGTTCCCGTTGACAATGAAAATGAATCAATCCACGATCGAAGTCCCCATCCATTCCAAATTCTTCTTTCATAATGCTAATAGCTTTGTTAGCTGGTTTTGCTTCTAATTGGACCCGACAAACCAGTTCTTCTATGTCATCTGCTATAGGACTCACCGATTGAATGGCGACTAGCTCCCCATTCTTTATAACTGCAATCCGATCACACATCAATTCTATTTCGGATAACAGATGACTAGAGATAATCACAGCCACATTTTCCTCTGTCGCTAGCCTGCGAATATATTGACGAATTTCTCTTATTCCTGCTGGATCAAGCCCATTAGTCGGTTCATCTAAAATAAGAACAGAAGGCTTATGTAACAATGCTTGAGCAATTCCTAATCGTTGACGCATTCCTAAAGAGTACTTGTTCACCTTTTGCTTAATCGCTTTTTCCAGGCCTACTAAGGAAATAACCTCTTGAACTCTCTCCTTACTAATACCAGGAATCATCCTAGCAAAGTGGTTTAAATTTTGTAAGCCTGTCATAAACGGATACATTTCCGGATTCTCTACAATAGCACCAACCTCACGTATTGCCTCTTTATAATGATGTTTTATACTTTTACCTTGTATAACCACATCCCCTTCTGTAATTCTCATTAGACCTACCATCATACGGATTGTTGTTGTTTTCCCTGCCCCGTTTGGTCCAAGAAAGCCAAAAACTTCACCAGATTTAATTTCAAATTCTAATCCTTTAATGATTTGTTTCTTTCCTATTGATTTCTTCAGATTTATTAGTTTCATTGCTGTATTATCCAATAGATATCGCTCCTTAAATCGATTATTAAAGTTAGACTGTGAGAGGACTACCATCCTCCCTCCATACTTTTTTAACTACCCACAGCTTTCTGTCCCGTATGTTGCTTTTTCTTTAGAGTGGTCTTTACCCTTCCTTTCCATGTTAAATAGGTGAAAACCCTCAACAGCTTTTCAAATGGCCCCATTTTCCAAAGTCTTAAATAATAATAACTAGCTATAAATTGGAGGCTATATATCCCGATAGCTAATATAATTCCATAAAATACACCGATCTTGCCAAATAGACCTATACCATATCCATAAAAAATAGAGGTACAAATGATGCTTTGAAGTAAATAATTGGTCATCGATAGGCGCCCAACTTGTTCAAAAAACAATAAAAAGCTCCACCTTTTTTCGGTATATAGAATACTGAATAGAAAGATATATCCAATTGCAAGAAGTGGTGCCCCAATCATATATAGACTCTCACCTAATGCAAAATCTAGGAAAACGAATTTGATTGATTTTAAGATAAGCCCAGTCACTAAAAAGATTACTGCAAAACGGATATACCCTTTTCTTTCCTGACTAGGATCTGTAAACCAGCCACTTTTAGCGGCATACATCCCGAATAAAAGCATTGGACAATACATCATCGGTGCCAACAATAGAATAAATAAGTAAGCATAATCTGGAATACCTAAAGGAAGATCTGCATTCAAGCGAAAATCAACGGTTTCCCAATATCCTCCAGATGAATAAATTGTCGTTTCCTTCTGAACATATGCTTCAGCACTTGTTATTTCCTTAGCTGATTTTTCAAATTCTCCTAGTCCTAAGATAGATGTTAGGGTAAATAAAACAATCGCCCAAATGAAAAGTGTCCTTTTCTTTCGATTTAAGAAGAACAAAGTCACAAAACCTAGCATCCCATAAGCAAATAAAATATCTCCCTCCCAAATAAACGTACTATGCAGTAATCCAATAACCAATAATAGAAAGAACCGACGGACTAGATGCCATATCGTTCTTTTATTGTGATATTCAAGTTTATTTTTCAGTAGAATAATAGAATAACCAAATAAAAACAAAAAAATAGGCATAAAGCTAGATTCTACAAATATCTTTACCCACACATATGCAGGCATATCAAATGCTGTTAGCTGAAAGCTAGTTATACTATCCTTGCCAAACATCCCATATTGAAAGATAAGCATGTTTGCAATCAATATACCTATTAAACTAAGACCTCTTAACCCATCAATAATTTGTAATCTTCTCATCTCTCTTTACTCCTTCTTCATCTCTAAAGTTATCGTAGCAATTCCAGTTTTCTACAAATTGAACAAAAGTTTACCAATAGATAAATTATTAATAATTCTGTGCCATTGAGAGATCCTTTGCTTTTCTATGGGTTGTTGGCATATTCTTAATGGAATTCTTACTTACTGTAATAATTTTTTGTTCAACTTCTCGTAAACTTCAAATGGTATGATAAATTGGGGTGAGGAAGTTGAAAGATATATCTATACTGATTGTTGATGACGAAAAATCAATCGTAACGATGCTAGAAACAATGTTGCATAAAGAGGGGTTTCATTATGTATACAAAGCCCACACGGGAAAGGATGCATTGAAGTTCTTAGAGGGAAATACCGTTGATATTATTATTCTTGATGTCATGCTTCCTGATGGAAATGGGTTTGAATTTTGTCCACAAATAAAACAGCTTTCGAACGCTTATATCCTGTTTTTGACTGCTAGGGTCTCTGACTTAGATGTTCTGACTGGCTTTGCAACAGGGGGCGATGATTATGTTACCAAACCATTTAACCCTTTAGAGATTGCTGCTAGAATTAAAGCGTATATCAGAAGGGCTGAAAGTCAGATTCAAAATACCTCTATTCCACAGAAGCGATATGAATATGGAAGATTTGTATTAGATGAAGCAGCTGGAGAATTGATCGTAGCGGGAAAGGTGGTCAGTTGTCCTTCACAGGTCTATTTACTATTACTTTATTTCTGTAAACATCCAAATATTGTATTATCCAAATCTACCCTCCTGGAAGCAGTATGGGGATTTGATAGCTATGTAGATGATAATACCGTTTCTGTACATATTAGAAGAATTCGAGAAAAAATTGAGAAAGACCCTAGTAATCCTGAGTATCTTGTTACAGTTCGTGGACTTGGCTATAAACTAGTAAAAGGAAATATATCATGAAAAAGTTAAGATGGCGTTTATTTTTAAATTTTTTACTGCAATTTATTCTAATTGCTGCTTCAATGCTGCTTGTTATCTTATTCACCTTAATATTTGCAGTATTGTTTTTTACACAAAATTATTCGCAACATAATTACTATCAAGCAATGATTGAAGCCATTTCCATGGATACAGGGAATTCTTTCACCGAATTAGAAATGACTGACGGCTGGGACAAAAACCTTTCCAAAGATAATGTATGGGTGCAAATAATTAATGAGGATGGACATGTCATTGATTCAGGAAATGTGCCAAGCAATATTCCAAAATTTTATAGCCATAATGATTTAATCACTTTAAAAGAGTCGAAGGAGCTTTATGGATATTCACTAGTTTTTTATTTGGAAACTACATATAAAGATAATTACCTATTTATTTTAGGCTACGAGGATAGAGCGAATCAATTATTACATCAAATTGTACAGAACTATGGTAGAGCGGGATATATTTCAGATAAGGATGTCCCCTACGTACAGGCTATACTAGAAAAAAACGAAGGAAAACTAGAAATTTATGATTCAAGTGACACATTACAGCTAACAATCGGCGAAGATATTGATAGTGGAAAGCCGATAGACGTTTTTGTAAGGGATGAATATCCAGATACTTTTTCTACTAAAGAAACTACCTATCAAGATCCAGATTCTGGAGTATTATGGGTACTTTACACACCAAATGAGAATAATAAGGAAATTGAGTTTAACGAAGCTCGTAATGTTTTAATTGCCTTTGCAGTTACTGCATTTATTGTTCTTTTCATCACGATCCTAGTATCCATTTGGAATGGTTTTCGATATGGGAACCCTTTGTTTATCTTCACTAATTTCCTGAGTAGGCTTGGAGATGAGCAATATGAAGAAGTACTTACATCTCGTGAAAAGAAACAAATTTTTAAACGTAATGGAAAAGTTAAATTTCGCTATCGATTATATAAAGAAGTTTTTCAAGCTTTTTATACTATGGCCGAAAAATTAAATAGCTCGAAAAAGGAAAGGGAACTGTTAGAAAAATCGAGAGAAGAATGGATGGTAGGAATATCTCATGATTTACGTACTCCGCTAACCACAATGCAAGGGTACGGAAAACTATTAGAAAATGAAGGATACGATTGGACGAAGGAAGAACTAACTGAAATCGGTAAAACGATTAATGATAAAAGTGAATATATGGTTAGGCTAATTGAAGATTTTACTCTAAGTTTTCATTTAAAAAATGATAACAACCATTTCTTGTTTGAATCTGTAGAACTAAACGCATTCCTGAAGGCGATCACGGAAAAATACTTTAACGATCGAACCATTGAGGACTATGCAATTAATGTCCACTTATTGAATTATGAAGTCTATTTGTCTATGAATAAAAGACTTTTCGAGAGAATGATGGATAATCTCATTTATAATGCAATCAAACATAATCCAAAAAATACGACGATTGATATACATGTTGTGGATGTTACGGAGAGTGACCAAATAATGATAACTATTAGTGATAATGGTGTTGGTATGGATGAGAGCACGAAACAGCATTTATTTGATCGTTTCTATCGTGGCACCAATACAGATGAAAGAGTGGAAGGAACCGGACTTGGCATGAGCATTGCTTTACAGATTGCAAAGCTCCATAAAGGAGATTTTCAGGTGGAATCAGAAGAAAATGAAGGCACGACCATTTCTGTATCATTACCAATTGAATGACAATATGCAAAAAGGAATTTCATTTACGAAATTCCTTTTTGTCTTTTTTCTAAGTCTCAGGATGATAATTCACCTATTTGCCTGTACATGGTTTCTAAATATGGTGTTTTACATTCACCCATGAACTTCCTAATGACAATTGAATAATAGAACCGCTCAGTAATGTAAAAATTAAAGCCAATAGCATTTATACATAATTAGACTGCTAAATGCACAAACTTAGAGGATGAAGTAACTTTAGTTTGAAGGGGAAAATCCATTGATTCAAGTAATTGCTATCTCAAATAAAAATGAACGAATAACAGATTTAACGATTGAGAGTGTTGACTTTGATAGGTTCAAATGGTGGTGGATTGATTTTAATAATCCAACAGAAGACGAAATCAAGAAGCTTGATTCTGTGCTACATTTCCACCAATTAGCGATTGAGGACTGCATTTTTGGCCAACAACGAGCGAAGCTAGATTATTATGATGATTATTCATTAATCGTCACCCATACACTCGGTCCAACGGATTTTGATCAATATGAGCTTAACTTCTTTATCGGTCCAAATTATATCGTTACCTTTCATCTGTCAGATCTTAATGAGGTTAATCAAGTATGGAATAACTTCTTATTAATAGAGGATCTAAGTGAATGGGATGAATACCGTATTTTTTATGAACTATTTGACAAGATAGTCGATAACTTTTTTCCAATAATTTATGAGCTAGAGGATAAAATTAACGAGGTTGAGCAAAATCCACACGATTTATCGATGGACATTCTTCTCGATTATTTATTTGAGCTCCGTCATCAATTATTAAAACTACGTCATGCGATTCACCCTATCCGGGATTTACTTTATCGTATATTAAATTCACATCATCTCGTTGGAATTGAGGAACGAAAGGAATACTTTCGTGACATCTATGACCATTTATTAAAACTTTCGGAAATGATAGAGTCCAATCGTGAAATAACAAATGATATTCGGGATAATTTTATCTCCTTAAACTCCTACCAACAAAATAAAGTAATACAAATTTTAACCGTGATTACTTCAATATTTGCACCATTAACCTTTATCGCTGGTATATATGGAATGAACTTTATCCATATGCCAGAGCTTAAATGGCAATATGGCTACTTTATTATTCTTGCTGTAATGGCTATAATCACTATTTTCATGATTATTTGGTTTAAGAAAAAAGGCTGGTTTGACTAACTTTTCTACTTTCCCAACCTTAACCCCTCATGAAAGCCCTTTCAATTGAATAAAATGGAAGGACTATTTCATGAGGAGGAATATAATGACCAGACGTTTTTCTATTTGTGCTTTGTTCGTTTTTTTTAGCATTTTCTTTACTATACCAGGCTCTATATCCGCTTTAGAAAAAAACATATTAACTACAGAACTTGCTGATCCTACTCCAGTTAAACAAGCTGAACCGAACTTCATGGTATCTGGTAAGGCGAATAATGGAAATAATGAGGTTCCTGGTGAATGGTATATAGGGGAAACACCACCAAATTTGATTACAAATTCCCCTATTCTTCTATTTGTTCCTGGACTAAATAATGTCGCACAGATTTTTTGGGAAGATAACGATATGTATCAAACAGCATATAATGCTGGTTATCAAACTACCTTTGTTCAGCTTTATGATGCTGGAGGAGCAAGTGCTGATATGTGGGAAAATGGACAGCTTCTAGCAGATAAAATTAAGGAAATATCGAATCACTTTGGAGGAAGACCGATTACTGTCGTCGCTTATAGTAAAGGTGGTGTAGATACACAAACAGCCCTTACCTATTATGGGGCATGGCAATATGTGGATAATGTTATTACATTGTCGAGTCCACATCATGGCTCCCAGTTAGCAGACCTAGCTTATAGTTCCTCTGCAGGATGGTTGGCTCGCTTATTAGGGGCAACAGGGGATGGAACCTTCTCAATGCAAATGGGATATATGGCCGATTACCGTAACCAAACTGATATTCAACCGAAAGCTTACTACAATAATTATTACACGCTAGGCGGAACAAGCTGGGGGAGTGTGTTTTCTTCCACATGGTTTGGAGGCATTTACTTATCCCAATATGGTCCAAATGATGGGGTTGTGACTACTGTGAGTAGTCAGTTACCACATGGGCAAGTACTAGCTATAGATAATTGGAACCATACATCTGTGCGTACAGGTACAACCTTCCCTATCTTTCAAAACTATTTATCTGATAACGATTATTTTCATTCTTCCTTCCAAGAACCGATTCACAGCAAAGTTTCCCCATCCTTTAATCAATGGGTTGACGGGGGACCTTTAACAGCTAACAAACAGGCTGCTATATCATTTGTAGTAGAAGACGGTGTCCAGGAGCTTAACCTAAATATGATGACCTCTACAGAACGGATGAAGTTAAAACTTGTTTCCCCTACAGGAGATGAAGTTGCTCCAAAATTCCAAGTAAACAAAGTGGAAGAAGGAGTATTCAAGGGTGCTATTCAGACCAAAATTACTTTAAAGGTTCCACAAGACGGGAAGTGGAACTTATACGTAACAGCAGAACAAGAGGATGCTTACCTATTCGTTGCAACATATGATGAGTTACAACCTAAACTCGTTCAAAGTAAAAAGTTCACCCTAAATAAATCCTCCCTCCTTTATCAAATAGACGGAAATCCGAAAGCCGTGCGAGAAGGTTCTCTACAGGCTACCTACAAAATTACCCAATCAAGCGATCCTACTATTTCTCAATCAGTCACTACTTCGGGAAAGAACAATTCACTTTCGCAATCAATAACCTTTCCAAACCGAGATGAAGTATATAATATTACCATTGAAATAGACGGAATCACTAAAAATGGAATCCCCTTTAAACGAACCCTCATTGATTCGGTTTACGTAGAATAATAGACATTAAATCTGCCATCACCCCTATAAGGCTGATGGCAGATTATCTATTAGATTTTATAATAATTTAGTATCGGGCAATTCGTTCCTTTCAAAATACTTGGAAGGAACCGAAGCCACTTCAATCAAATTGTAGATAGCACAAGTTCTTTAAACTACGCTTGGAATCATTTACATTTCCCTATTGCATCAATAATGGAGGGAGCCTATTAATCAAAGGAGATAAAAATTCAAAAATAACTATAAGGATGTAACTAGAAATTTGTCGATAAAATGAGCAATTATTGAATCTATCCCCCCAACCCTAACTACGAAAAGTTCTACATAATCAACAGAAAAAGTATGATTATGGAGAGTTTAGCACAACATAAAATGACATTTTTTAGTATACTTTAAAAGTACCATTTATTTCATATTTTTATAAAGAGGGTGTATATATGGGGAAACAGCATAGAAAGGAAAATTTTCCCAGGCTGATTGCTCGGTACTTTATGATGTTAATTGGGGCTTTACTTGCTGCCATCTCACTGGAATTATTTTTAGTACCGAATTCAATTATTGACGGTGGTGTCATCGGTATTTCGCTAATAACCAACCATCTAACTGGCCTTAATTTTGGTATTTTAATCTTACTTTTCAATATTCCATTTTTATTTGCTGGTTATCGACATATTGGAAAAAACTTCGTATTCTCTTCTCTATTTAGTATTATTGCACTTGCACTTATTGAACCAGCACTTCACGCTATCCCACCGGTTACGGATGAACCGTTATTATCTACTGTATTTGGAGGAATTATTTTAGGAACCGGAGTAGGTATTGTTATTCGTAATGCCGGCGCCCTAGATGGAACAGACATCTTAGGAATTCTTCTATCTAAAAAGTTCCCCTTCTCGGTTGGAGAATTTATTATGTTCTTTAACCTTTTCATCTTTGGTTGGGCAGGCTTTGTACTTGGCTGGGATCAAGCAATGTTATCCATTATCACCTACTTTATTGCATCAAAAGCAATAGATATTGTTGGACAAGGCTTTACAGGCGATACAAAAGCAGCAATTATTGTTTCGGATGAGCATGAAGAGGTTGGTGAGGCCATTCAGCATCGTCTTGGACGTATGATTACGAAATTGTATGGAAAAGGTGGGTATATCGAAAATGACAAGGAAGTTATCTTTGTTGTCTTAACCCGTCTAGAAATTGCAAAACTGAAGTCAATTGTACACGAAACCGATCCGAAAGCATTCATCACCATCGTGGATGCCCAGGAAGCTCATGGTGGAAAATTTAAATCTGCAATCCACTAAGAATTATTAGCATCGAAGCTTGTAACGGTAATCAGTATATAGGAAAATATGCCTTTTAATTTAGTAGGCATATTTTTTTATTTTCTTTTTTCGTTTAGTTGTTGTCGTAATACTGTTAACCGCCTTCTTTCCTTTCGTGTTTTATTATCATCAACAGATATTCCTCTTACACGGTTATCCTCGAAATATATGGATACCCACGTACTTGGATTAATTTCTTCCTCTACTTTATCTATTGGAACTACGATTTCTCTATTATCATTCTCGAGAAGAATGATGTAAAACTTTTCTTCTATTCGATCAACCACTCCCTGATGTTCCCGTTTGAACGATTTTTCCCTATTTACTTCTACCGTCTTCCCGGTACAAATATTAACGAATCCACTAAGTATGTAAAGAAGTACTAAGGTGGTTATGCATGTGTCTCGACATTTATTTTCAATGAAATATCGCATCGCCATTCTTCCTTATCCTTTTTAGATTAGTATGGCAGTTGGATAGAAAAATCTCATCTTGGTAAAAAACTAATTTATCGGAGTATGCAGTTCAAAATGACTGATTTTCTTAATATTAATGTGCATTTTCACCTTCAAAAATTAACTAAACAGTTGAAACAATCATTTTTAAAAATTTTTTCGAAGCTATATCTAATTCTCCTTACATTAGCTATGATTACTTCATATAGATTTACCTGTGTATTTTTGCTACGATTAATAAGGATTTTATTTTTATTGGGGGAAATTATATATGTATAAAAGGCTCATACTTCCTGTGCTTATGACAATCTTATTAGTAGCCTGTGGTCAGAGCATGGATCAAGAAATTAATGCAGATGATTCCCATAGTAATACGGGAACTACAAAGCAAGAAGAGGAGATGGAAAAGGATAACCTCTCTGAATTAAAGGTCCATTTCTTAGATGTCGGTCAAGCAGATGCCACATTTTTTCAATTTGGTACACACGCTATTCTCTTTGACACAGGGGATTGGAGCGGAAATGAAGTAGTAGATTACATAACCTCACTAGGTGTTTCTAAAATCGATTTAGTTATTGGTAGCCACCCTGATGCTGATCATATTGGTCAATTAGCGAATGTAATGCAATCCTTTAAGGTGGAGGAAGTATGGCTATCAGGAAACGAAAGTACTTCACAAACCTTCCAACGAGGACTTGAAGCGATATTAGCTAGTGATGCAGAATATGCTGAACCTAGATCTGGAGAACATTATAGGATTGGCTCGATGGATATTAAGATACTGAATCCCAAATCAATAACGGGGGCTTCCAATGAGGAATCCATTGCCATGCTTTTAACCTATGGAAATATTAAATTCATCCTAACTGGAGATGCTGACCAAAACGCAGAGCAACAGATGATGAAATTAGGAATCGATTTAGATGCCGATATAATGAAATTAGGGCATCATGGCTCCAATACGTCAAGTAGTCCCTCCTTTATACAAGCTGTAAGTCCAGAGGTCGCCATCTATAGTGCCGGAGCGGAAAACAGTTATGGACATCCACATGCAGAAGTAGTTTCTCGTATCCAAAAAGCGGGAATTGACTTATATGGGACAGATGTTCATGGAACGATTGTCGTCACAACAGATGGTATTAATTACAAGATTGATACAAAAAAACAGGGAACCATTAAACCAAAAAGCACCGAACATAGGGCAAGTTCCCCGTCTACTTCAGTTTCAAGCTCTAGTAGGAAAAAAAGCGGAGGCTCTAGCAGTAATAATAAGCAATCCACATCGAGTGGGAGCTGTATTGATATTAATACGGCTTCTAATGAAGAGGTAGAGCGTATTAAACATATTGGTCCAGAACTAGCTCAGGACTTAATTAATCTTCGTCCTTTTAGTTCTGTTAGTGATCTTACTAGAATTAAAGGAATTGGACCGGCAAGAATAAAGGATATCGAGGAAGAAGGACTTGCCTGTGTAAAATAATTATTTGGAGGTAATTATGAAAGGTGTATTCGATCGTATAGAGGGAAACAATGCTGTCATTCTAATCGAAGAAGAAAAAGCAGAGCTTGTTGTACCTATGAATGAACTTCCGTACGGGAGCAAAGTGAACACCGTCTTCTCCATTGATAAAGTTGATGAAAAATATCATATCATTGGCATTGATCAAATAGCAGAACAGGAGGCGAAAGAAAAAACATCAAATCTATTAGCAAAGCTTCGTGCCAAAAGCACTGGTAGCAAATTTAAGAATGACTAACGATAAATGATTCCCTACATTAGATTTTTCTAATGGATATTGGACTTTCGATGATTTTTAACATAGGAGGTTGATAGAATGGATCTTGGATTAAAGGATAAATCTGTCATTGTACTGGCGGCTAGTAAAGGACTTGGAAGAGCTACAGCTGAAGCATTTGCAACAGAAGGAGCATCGATTATTATCTCCAGCCGTAACGAAGAGGAACTTAAAACAGTCGCATTAGCGATTCAGGACAAGACGAATAACCGTAATGTTTACTTTAAGACTTGTGATGTCACTAATCCTACTGATATTAAAGAACTGGTTCAATTTGCAATAGAAAAGAATGGTAGAGTGGATGTGCTTGTTAATAATGCCGGTGGTCCACCAGCAGGTGAATTTATGAAGTTTAGTGATGAGGAGTGGCAGCATGCTTTTGAACTCAACCTATTAAGCTTTGTAAGAGCCATACGAGAAGTCATACCATACATGAAAGAGCAAAAAAGTGGTCATATTATCAATTTCACATCCTCTTCTATCAAACAAACATTAGATAATCTTATCCTTTCTAACACTTTTCGTGCAGGAGTTGTGGGATTAGCAAAAGGGCTTTCTCAAGAGCTTGCACATGATAATATTTTAATTAATACAATAGGTCCTGGCAGAATAGCTACTGATCGCGTAGCAGAACTTGACCAAATCCGTGCAAATAGTCTTGGAAAGTCCTATGACGAAGTGAGAAAAGAAACCGAAAACAGTATTCCTATTGGTCGTTATGGGCTACCAGAGGAATTTGCAAAGCATGTTGTCTTTCTATGTTCTGCTGCTAACACATATGTTACAGGACAAACCCTCCTCGTTGACGGTGGACTAGTAAAAGCATTATAAAAAGCGATGCATCTGAAATCAAAAGTGACAGAAACCCACATTTTCCGATATAATAAAAGAAAAAATATAAATGAGGTATGAAGTATGTCATTAAAGGATTTTTTCATTGGAATGTCTCAAAATCAATTTTTAAATAGTGCTGCAAAAAAATATGGTCTAAAATTAGGAGCACAATCTGTTGTTGCGGGTACGAATATACAAGAAATGATTCAATCGGTTAAAGAATTAAATGCGCAGGGAATTTCCGCTACCATCGATAATCTTGGAGAATTTGTTTATGAGGAAGAGGAAGCCTTAAAGGCTAAAAACCAAATTCTTGAGGTAATTGAAGCTATCAAAATAAATGATATTGATGCCCATATTTCATTAAAGCCTACACAATTGGGACTGGATATAGACTATGAATTCTGTAGGAAGAATTTGAGAGAAATCGTTTCAAAAGCATATGAGTATGGCATATTCATTAACTTTGATATGGAAGACTATGGCCATTTAAAACCATCCTTTGACTTGTTAGACGAACTTTCTAAGGACTATGACAATATTGGAACAGTTATTCAGGCCTATTTCTATGAGTCCATTAAAAATATTGAAAAGTATAAGGACTATCGCTTACGTATTGTAAAAGGCGCCTATAAAGAACCTGAAACCGTTGCCTTTCAGGATAAAAAGGATATTGATCAAAATTTCCTAAAACTAATAGAATATCATTTACTAAGTGGCAAATTCACTTCGATTGCAACGCATGACCATCGCATTATTAATCATGTAAAGCAATTCGTACAAGAAAACAATATTCCATTAGACAAATTTGAGTTTCAAATGCTTTACGGATTCCGTAAAGAAATGCAAATCGAGCTTGCAAAAGAAGGATACAACTTCTGTACATATGTTCCTTTTGGTGATGACTGGTATGGATATTATATGCGTCGCCTAGCAGAGCGCCCACAAAATATGAATCTAGTAGTCAAACAAGTATTCAATAAGAAAACGAACACGGTAATCGGGGTGGCGGCTGGTGCATTCCTATTAGGTAGACTTACAAAACGTAAAAAGAAATAGATAGAAAAAAGATGCGATTTTCTCGCATCTTTTTTTCTATTTATAGTACTTTACTTAAAAAATCTTGTGTTCTTGCACTCTTCGGCTGTCCATAAACCTCTTCAGGTGTACCTTCCTCAACGATAATACCACCATCCATAAAGAAGACTCGGTCTCCCACTTCTCTAGCAAATCCCATCTCATGCGTAACGACGACCATGGTCATACCTTCCTCTGCAAGTTGTTTCATCACATCAAGTACTTCTTTTACCATTTCCGGGTCTAGAGCTGATGTTGGCTCATCAAACAACATAATTTTTGGTCGCATCGCAAGGGCTCTAGCAATTGCGACACGCTGCATTTGCCCACCTGATAACTGCTCAGGGTAAGCATCTGCCTTATCACGTAATCCTACCTTTTCTAACAATTGAAGCGCTAAATCATTCGCTTCGATTTGATCCATTTTCCGTATTTTGATTGGTGCAATCGTGATATTTTCTAACACTCTCATATGTGGGAAAAGATTGAACTGTTGAAATACCATCCCTACCTCTTTGCGAATTTCGTTTATGTCTGTTTCTTTTGCATTAACCTGAACTCCATCAATAAAAACCGATCCATTGGTGATATCTTCAAGCAAGTTAATACAACGCAAAAAAGTACTCTTCCCTGACCCACTTGGCCCAATAACACAAACAACCTCTTTCTCTTGAATCTCACAATTTATGCCCTTTAAAACCTCTAGGCTGCCAAATGATTTATAAAGACCTTCAACTTTTATCATTTAATCACCTACCCACTGAAGTGCGTCCAAACGAAAAGACCCGTCGTCTTTGTGGAGGAACATAGCTATTACTGTATCGATTTTCCACATAGGCAATAATTTTTGTAAATATCCAGGTTAGAAGTAAGTAAAGAATTGCAACAGTAATATAAGGCTCCCAAAAGCGTGCATAGGCACCTGCAACGACTTTACCTGCATACAAAAGGTCCGTTGCTGCAATTACGTTGACCAATGAAGAATCCTTCAGTAAGGCTATTAGCTCATTTCCAAGTGGAGGAATCATTCGTCTAAAAGCCTGTGGCAAAATGATATGCTTCATTGCTTCCCTTTTCGGCATACCTAAGGATCTAGCGGCTTCCATTTGTCCTTTTTCAATAGATTGAATTCCAGCACGAATTATTTCTGCATTATAGGCTGCACAATTTAGTATTAATGCTAACGATCCAGATACAAAGAATCCTAAGGAATGACCAAAGATTGATGGAATTAGAGCCAGATGAATAAGTAATATTTGGACCAGTAAAGGTGTTCCTCGGAAAAAATCAACATAATACTTACAAGGATAATAGACCCATTTCTTTTTTGAGAGCTTACCCAATCCAAGGAACAGTCCTAATATCACACCACCAATATATCCGATTGCAGTTAAAGCTAGTGTAACCCAGAGCCCTGTGATAAAGAGCTCCTTATAATTCCATATCATATCAAGTCTAATATCGAATTCGATGGAAATCACCTCCAGTATGTTTAGAAGTATAGCCCAGACGCCCTTAGCTATATATCTTTTGAAATAAAGGTATCTTTGTATGGAACTAGCTATACTTATTCAATGTCTAACCCAGTGATTTTTTTTAACGTTCCATCCTCTTTAATCTTTTTAATTCCTTCATTTAAGAGGTCTACCACTTCATTATTTCCTTTTTGTACCATTAATCCGTAATACTCCTTCTCGAAACTTGCATCCTCAATGGTTTTCAACTCAACATTCGGATTATTTTTCACGTATTCTAGCACAACAGAGTTATCCCCTACTGCAGCATCTGCATTACCATTTAGCATCTCTGTAATAGCAAGTGGCATCGTTTCTGTTGCAACGATGTCTAAACTTGTATTTCCTAAAAGACCTTTTACTACCTTATGACCAGTTGTATTAATTTGCACCGATACCTTTTTATCTTTTAAATCCTCAAAACTCTCAATATCCGTATCTTCAGGTACTAGAATTAACTGATTTGCTACAAAGTATGGATCTGAAAAATCGAAGGTCTTCTCACGGTCAGGATCGATAGTAATAGAGGATACCGCAAAATCAACCTCACCATTCTCCACTGCAGCAAATAAAGGCTCCCAACCATAATTTTTAAACTCCACTTCAAATCCAGCCGCTTCTGCAATTGCTTTTACTATATCAATATCTATCCCAACAATCTTACCTTCATCATCCATGTATTCCATTGGTGCATATGTAGCATCTGTTGCAACAATTAGCTTGTCCTTAGAGCCTGACGAGCCATTACTACTATTCCCTGTCCCACAAGCTTGCAACCATATACTGAAAGAAAGAATCAAAATACCAAGCAATAGAAATTTACGTCCGAACTTCATTCCATTTTCCCCTCTCCATTCATGTACCATCTATTTAATTGGAATTATCCAACAATTCGGATGATTATCATAATTATAAACGAACAAGCAAGTAGAAATCAATAACAATTAAGGTGCGAGTAGTATGGAAATATCAATTTCCCTTACTACACGCACCTATGAGATGTGATCAAAAATAAAATCCTTCCTAAAACGGAAATAGGGTGAACATAACTTCACCTAATATATTTTCTTGTTGAATGGCACCAACATTCTCACTCCTGCTATCCAAACTCTCACCAGGTGTACGATTGTCACCTATTACAAAATAAGAATTTCTTGGGACAATCACTTCTTGAAAATCATTTGGAACCCCGATAATAGAAGTTTCCTGTAAGACTTTCCCATTAACAATTACTGCTCCATCTTGAATGGCAATTGTATCATTTGGTAAGCCTATAACTCTCTTAATTACATTAAAACCGTCTTGGTCACGGTATACGATAATGTCATTACGTTCAATATTGAAGAATATATTACTAGTTACAATGACATTCCCTTCTTCTAGCGTTGGATTCATCGAGTCACCTGCAATAACAGTAAAACCAATAACTAAACGAAAAACGATGAATACGATTACTAATAATAGAAGAAAAACTATCCAGCTTAACCATCCTAATTTTTCTTTTTCTCTATCCCTTGTGTCCTTTTTTAAAACCAACACCTCTGAAGCTATATTAACCACCTCTCGTCCTAGAACAAATACCGATTCTTATGTTCGGTTGTCAATTTTCTACTTCTTGACAATCAGATTTCTTAAGCCGAATTTATTCCCTTCTTTCTCAATTATTGCTACAACTAATTAACTCATTCTCCCCCTTTTTCCCCAGAACAATATCCATTTCTATTTCTGCTTTTTGTTTTATACATTCTAGCTTCTTAATCGTTTCCTCCCTTGATATTTCAGGGGCTTCATATTTTTCAATGAGCTGTGTGGTATATTTTTCCAAGCCTTGAACTCGTTTTAACTTTTCGCTTTCAATAAACGAATGATATTGTTCTTCTGCAGCCTTTATTTTTTTATTTATTTCACTCTTTAAGCGGCTTGTCTGAGTTGCTTGTTCTTCAGAAATAGTATTGTCTATTTCTTTTAAGGATTCTATTCTCTTTCTATCCAGCCAATTGGATATCATATAGCCAATATCCTGATCGGCAAAGGCAATTTTCACCCCACTAAAAATAATCATTAGGATTAGGGACATTCCTGCTAATCGTAAAAATAATTTTTTATTTTTTTTCATGAATGCACCTCCTAAAAGAAGAGAGATGTCCCGTTAGTTAAGGGGGTAACTAGTTTGGGACATCCTCTTTTTAATTAATTAATATTATTTACAACCTCATCTAAAGCAGCCTTTGCATTATCTTCAAGCTCCTGTGCTTTTGCCACAATAATGGCTTGCTGCTCTTCAACAAGCGTGTCTAATAATGCTGTTACATCCTCTCTCAACTCCTGGATGCGCCAATCAATTTGGTTTTTTAAATTTCTAACAGTTATTTCCTCTTGATTATTTAGCTCCATGGCAAGTCTCTCTTGTGCTTGACGAATTGCGTCTTCCAGTTCTTGAACAGCTCGATCTCTAGCTGTATTAATATCTGCTGTCATTTCATTTATAGCTGCTTGACCTAATTGACCAGTATAATTCGTGAGATCATTGGTAGCAAATTGTATTCCCTCATCTTTCAGACGGATAATTTCGAAATAGCCATCGAGGAATACGTTGTAAAATTCTTGCCCTATCCCCTCTAAAATGGCACGTTCTTCTTCACTTAAAGAATCCAAGTGACTTAACTTAGCGTTAATAATTTCTTCTAGTGACTGGCCAGTTGCTAACTCCCTTGACAGATCAATGTCAATCTGAGCTTCTGACTTCAATCTCTCGTATTCTTGCTCTAAGCCTGGGATTTTACTCTCTCCATATGCGTTTACTTGTTCTTCAATGGATGAAACTGTCTCACCAAACATCGCTTGATACCACTCACGAAGCTTTGTGCCTGCATCAGTATTTGCAAACGCTATTCCTGAACCAGTTATAACCCCAACTGCAATAACTCCCGCTGCCAGCTTCATCTTCAGCTTTTTACCTTTTTCCAATTTTCTTCTTCCTTTCTATTTAATAATATTGTTGCTTCCTTCTCCTCCAAGTAATTCACTTAGGTAATCTTCCATATCCTCTTCTATCTCCAACTGTATTTCTCTCGTTTTCTGATTGATATATTCTTCATATTGTGTGCTCATAAGAATATCTTCTTCCAATTGTTTAAGGCTCATTTCGTAATTTCCCTTATACTGGATGACACCGCTAGTCGTATTCTCTCTTGTATTGCTAATCACAGCAGCTAGTTCCTCCTCCATACGTTTGAAGTGTTTTTCCTGACGACGATCCTTTAGAAATTCTGACACTGCTGCCTTAGGATCCATTAACATAGTTTCAATCGCATCTATTAAGCTCTCTAGCTTTTCCTTATGGAAGAATTTTTCTGCTTGAACAGTTATGACTCCAAATATTAGGATTGTGATTGATATGAGAATGACGGCTAGTATTTTCCTCATTATCACCCGACCTTTCTATCATAAAATTTCCAACATTTCACATCATGTTGACTCAGTATACCCATATTAACAGAAAAGTCCGAATTGCAAATCCTATTAATCTACCATTTATTGAATAGGATGATAGATTTAATTCCTTCCGAATAAATCAGTATATCCTGTAGAAATTTTCCGTTGTTCCTTTGATAACTGTTCTTTATCGTCGAGAAAAGAATTAAATCTGGATAATTGATATGACTTATTTGTATACTTAGTCAGTATTAGATACACTACTAGTTCGAATCGACTAGTCTATCTTCCCTAACTTAATAGTTAGTCAGCTACCAATTATTGTCTAAAGAACAAATAATAAGTAACTATTTGACAACTACACGAATATAGGTAAATAAGATATATCGAAGTTCGACAGTTCTACCATTTCAGCATTATATAAGATGAACTAATAACAAAGACCAATTAATTCTTTTTAATAGATTTCCCCCTACTAAAGTAGGGTTTACTCCTAATAAACCCTTAATAAGTCCTATATATAAGCTAGCATCAGTACTTATATAATTTTTTTCATTTTAATAGTATAAATCTATTAATTTGTGGTCATCCTTTCTACTAGTTTCATAATTTGTAAGAGAAGGATTGATAGAATATGAGAAAAATATTACTGATGTTTTTACTAATTGGAACAGTATTTGTGCTGTTCTTTATTACTCCAAACAAATCTGTTCATGCTGAGGCAAACGGGCAAGAGGATCACCAATTATTTGAGGTAAAAACAAAATTTCTAACGATGCGAACAGCACCTGATGAAGGCGCAGAAATTGTCGGCCATCTTGTGGTAGGAAATAAGCTCCGTACATTTGAAGAATTCAATGGCTGGGTAAAGACTTTTTACGCTGGACAGCCTGTATGGGTTATGAAAGAGCACATATCATTAATTGAAGAGCAAGTACATGTTGAAGAAATAGAGCCAGAATTTGATGAAGAGCAAGCTGCTACAAAAGAAGTAGAGGATAAGAAGTCTACTGCAGAGAGTCATCAGAAGAGTAATAGTTACGATAAAAAAGAAGTGTCAGAAAATGCACAAGAGAATTTTACTAATCCATTTTCAATTAAACAGGAAAATAATGAATATGCCGATATTCCGACTGGCTACTTAGAAGCTAAAGAAATGAAAATCTCGGAAAATACGATTATGATAACAAAACAGGAACTAGAAGGTGTTGAGATTTTACTAGATCCGGGTCATGGCGGGAAGGATTCAGGGGCAACAAAAGATAAAATATTCGAGAAGAATTTAGCATTATCCACTGCGAAAAAAGTAGCGGAAAAACTATCACAGGCTGGTGCCAGTGTACATTATACAAGGGAAAATGATACGTTTATTTCCTTAGAAAATCGGGTAAAAAAGAGTAATAGCCATCAAACAGATGCCTTTATTAGTCTCCATTTTGATTACTTTAATGATCCTGAGGCAAACGGTGTAAGTACCTATTTTTATAATCACGGTACTAGTAAAGCACTTGCAAACGAAATACACTCAGCACTTATGGATGGTATTCCTATGGCCGACAGAGGTGTACGGACAGCAGATTACTATGTATTAGTGAATAATCTGAAGCCATCTGTATTACTCGAGTTAGGCTTTATGACAAGTCCTACTGATTTTGAAAAAATTCAAACCGAAGAATACCAAGATAAGGTTGCAAAAGCAATAACTGATGGCTTAGTAAACTATTTTAATCAGAATTAGCACACTATCAAGACATAGGCCCTCCCATATTTACATGCACCTGAATCAATTGATTCAGGTGCTCCTTTTATTTCTTTCTTGAATGTCATAACTGTTACTATATTTGGTATTCCTGTCGTTCAACACGGAATTTTCTTAAAGCATCTTCGTTTATCTCGTATCCAATACCAGGGGAGGTTGGAACTTTAATGATACCTTTTTCAGCTACAACCTCTGGATGAATGATATCCTCTTCCCAATATCTGGATGAACCAGAGGTGTCCCCTGGTAGTGTAAAATTAGCTAGCGCTGACAATGCAATATTGTGGGCTCGTCCAATCCCTGCTTCTAGCATTCCCCCACACCATACAGGAATCCCCTGTTTCTTACAATAATCATGAATCCGCTTTGACTCGGAAAGTCCTCCAACACGCCCAATTTTAATATTAATAACTTTGGAACTTCCAAGTTCAATTGCCTTTTCTACATCATATAAGGAATGAATACTTTCATCTAAACAAATTGGTGTTTTTAATTGATTCTGAAGCTTAGCATGGTCAATAATATCGTTATGCTGCAGTGGCTGTTCAATCATCATTAAGTCCAGATCGTCTAACTCCTTTAAGAGAGAGATATCCTTTAGTGAATAGGCCGAATTTGCATCCGCCATAATAGGTGTATCCGGAAAATGCCTTCGTACTTCACGAAGAATTTCTACATCTAGTCCAGGCTTAATTTTAAGCTTAATACGTTTGTAGCCTTCCTCTAATGACTGCTCTATCTTAGAGATGAGTTCTCCCACGGTCCGTTGTATACCAATACTAATACCTACACCAATTTCTGTCTTTTCTCCTCCAAGTGCAGTCGCTAAGGAAATGCCCTTCCGCTTGGCATATAGATCCCATATTGCACCTTCTACAGCAGCCTTTGCCATGTTATTTCCTCTTAGTTTTTCAAAAAGAGGGAAAACCTCATCGGGATGATAAAGCTCGTGTTCGCGGAGTATTGGAATTAAGCAATCTACAATAATATCCCGATTCGATTTCACGGTTTCTTCTGTATACCACGGTACAGAAAATGCAACTGTTTCCCCATATCCCTTGTTCCCATCAGAATCTACTACTTCAATAATATAAAATTCCTTCTCCTGCATTACTCCAAAGCTAGTTGCAAATGGTTCCTTTAGGCGCATCCTTAGCTTATGCATAATAATTTTCTTTAACGGGATAACCAATTCTTATAACCTCACTTTAATGCTGTTTATATCAAAATCCTATGCCTGATATCTTTCTAGGGTTTTTAACAAAACCTGTACCATTATTTTAACACTTGGCTCAATAGCCTCATAATTGAATGTCATTTTTGGATGATGTAAACCCGGTTCTAGGTCACAGCCAACTGCTAGCATGGTTGCCTTCATCGATGGCTTTTTTATCGAATAAAAGTGGAAATCATCCCCACCAGTCGTTCGTATCATAGGTACAAGATGCTCCTTGCCTACTGTTTCAATAATCGCCTCCTGCATAATTTGACTAGCCTCTTCATTGATTACTGCAGCTACTACATCGGAAGTAATTGATATATCAATCTCGACCCCATGGTATTCGGAAAGCATCCTTGCCACGCGGTTTACCTTATCCATCAATGCTTCCATCCCCTCATTGGTTTGAGCACGCATGTCTATAGAAAATGTGGCATTTCCTGGAATGATATTCGTACTTTCACCACCAGCATGAAAGCTTGTCATCTTTACAGAATGAGGAATGATTGGGTCAATATATATGTTATTTAGGTGTTGAAAAAACTCACACCCTACTTGAATAGCATTCGCGTTTAGATGTGGTCTCGCACCATGAGCATCCTCTCCAGTAATTACCCCTTCAAGTGAACGTGATGCACCGTGCTGTATTGCTGGGGAAAACTGACCATGGGCCAGTTCTTGAATTGGTCGTAAATGTAACCCATATAAATAATCTACATCATCAATTATACCCTTTTTCACTATAGCAAGTGCCCCTTCTCCCTTCTCCTCCGCAGGCTGAAAAATAAAACGTAATGTACCTTGGGAAGGGGCTCCATTTTGGAGCAAAGTGAACAAAACGCCAAGTACGATAGTCATATGGGCATCATGTCCACAGGAATGATTCGCTCTAAATTCTCCATCTACCTCCTGCCACAATGCGTCCATATCTGCCCGAACTGCAATAACTGGTCTCCCACTACCTATCTCAGCAACTAGACCTGTCATGTCTTCAAACGTCCTAATCCTACAATTCAATTCTTTTAACAACCCTTTTAAATACTCTGTTGTTTTATATTCCTTCCAGCTAATTTCTGGATGCTGATGTAAATGTCTATATATCTTTTGAAGCATTGGTTTAATCGTTTTATATGTCCTATTCATGATGTAACAAAAGCTCCCTTCGATATTATCTTATGCAAAATTAATTTTTTTTCTAATATCGTTAATAGCTGCAAATCAATACCACGAAAAGCATACCTGCATTCAAGCTTTATAAAAAAGTATTAGGATTAATGTCAAATAATTTTTCAGAAAAAAGGTACTGGTATTTATTATACCAGTACCCCTCACATCTATAATGAAACGAATAAGGGCTGTTCCACTTTCCCATCATTAAGCGATTTCGATAATTAGCCGCTTCTTCTGAATGTGTAACCTAATCAACCTAACTTTCAGTATATTTACAAAAAGACAAAAGTGTTTTTACTTCCACTATTCCACTTAAAATGAGGACCGCCATGTATACTGGACTACGACTTGAATACTTGCTAGAATTAGACTGCATTGTAAAAATCAAGATATTTTAAAGGAATGGTATATATTGATAGAGGTATACACGGATGGTGCATCGAGAGGTAATCCAGGTGCTAGTGGTGCAGGTATTTACATTAAAGCTCAAAACAAAACATTTGAATATAGCATTCCACTTGGGGAAATGTCCAATCATGAAGCTGAGTTTTATGCAGTATTAAAAGCACTTGAAATTTGTCTACAGGAATTCCCAGGGGAAATCTTATCTTTTCGTTCGGATTCAGAAACTGTTGTTCGTGTCATCGATAACGATTTTACCAAGAATAAAACATTTCTTCCCTTCCTTGAGAAAATTCGCGAGTTGACAGCTAAATTTCCTTATTTTTTTATTAAATGGATACCAGAAAAAGAAAATAGTCATGCCGATCATTTAGCCCGAAAAGCAATATGAAGTCTGTGAAATTCCATATAGGAATAAATATAGGCTGCTGGAGTCTATTCCAACAGCCTCGGGCATTCCTAGTTTAGCTTCTCAACATCTGTTACTGTAAAATTATTCTTTTCCAGGTCATCCTTTACTTTTTCCATTAATTCCTCATCCACTTCTATAGGGAGTACAATACATACCCTTCGAACATATTGGGAGTTATTATTTAAGGAGATTACACTCTGAACGTTACAGTATTTATTTACTATCCTCAGCATCTTCTGAAGTGCACCTGCATACTCAATAGTTCCTATGGTAAACGAATAGCTTCCATTATGAACTCCCCAGGCATTTTCCAGTACTTGAAGGACATTTCCATTCGTTAGAATTCCTAAGAACTCCATCGATTCATTTACGACAGCAAGGTATGGTAATTTCTTGATGGAAGAAAAAACTTTGAAGAAAGGGTCATCTTCCTTTATGTAGCCTTCTTTATCTGTTACTAATTGTTGAAGTGTACCTACCAATGAGTGGTCAATCTCAAACTCTAGTAAATCCACTTTATAGATATTTCCAACATACTTCTCACCTGCTTCATCCAACACAGGTATGCAGCGGTAACCAGAGTCTTCCAGTGTCTTCGTGACTACTTCTAAACTGTCATTTTCCCTTACAAAAACGACATCCTTTTTATTAACATAATCATTTTTTACTAACATTTTATTCCCCCTCTTCATCATCGTAAGCAAAAGGTAAAGACTACAACCATATTTTCCCACATTTTCAGTAAAATATCAATACTCAGAAATATTGATGGTCATATCGTCATGCCTCAAATGCTTGATAGCCTGCAAAGAACTATAGCTTCAATTTTCTTTTTATCCATAGGTATTATATTATGGTTGCTCAACTAAAAAAAGACCATTAGCTAGGAGCTACCTATGTATCTCCCAGACTAACAGTCTCTTAAATAAATTGTTTATTCTTCTTCTTCCTCAATAAAGTCATATTTTTCAATTAATGAATCCCAGTGATCTGATACAGCCTTGTCTTTTTCTGCTGCAACTTCCGTTAATTCATCTAATTCTTCCTCAAGTGCAAGAATATCCTCTTCCGTAGAATTTTCATCTAGAAATGCAGACAAATATTCCTTTTCTTTTTGAACAACATTATCCATCGCATCTACTAATTCTAAATGCAACTTATGATATTCCTTTGCAACATCACTTTCTACCTTCTGTGAATCATAGTAATCTCTTATCTCACCAATAAGTGGAACTAATTCATTATCAAAAACTTCTAGTGCCTCTTCGTCAGATGCAGCTGCTGCAACCTTTGTATAAAGTTCATCAATTTTGTCTATCTTCGGATTAATATTTTCTGCCATAGCATTATGGTACTCTAAAACTTCATCCGCTTCAGGTGAGCTACACGCTGCAAGCACCATGATAAAAATAATTCCAATAACTCCAAGTATTTTTTTCATCTTGTCAATTCCCCTTTATTTATGTACTCTTTAGTATTTTAAATGAAAAAAATAATGTGTCAATTGGGTAAAAGTTCCTATACCAACATTAATAGTAAATAAGTCTTACTTTTACCAGATTGTACCATTCCATTAAATGGAAATATCACTATAAATAGGGGTATTTAGAATCAATAAACTAACAATAAATGTCAGAAAAATAGTCCAAAAGAATTATTTTTAGTGTTTTTTCAACATTAAGTGACATTAGAAAAAATTCTCACTCTTATATAACTATTGTTAAGATGCTCGCCCGATATTATTCTTTCCATGATAATTGACAACAATTATTCCGATAGCAACTAATACGATAGAAACGATTATGAAAAAGTTTAGCTTTTCTCCTGGGATAGTCATAGCAGACATCACTGCTCCTGACACAGGAACGATAAATTTATACATGCTTAGTTCACCCGCAGGATTGTATTTTAGTAATGAATACCAAAGCGTAAATGCTACAGAGGATAGTAGTGCCGAATAGATAAACAATCCAAAGCCAAACTGCGTAAAAATAATAGCACCCTTAGACATAACGGGTACGCCAACCATTAACATGATAAGGCCACCTAACGATAATTGCCATCCAGTAATCGCGAATGGGTGAATGCCAGAAGCTAGTTCTTTTGCCATAATTGTTGCAATGGCAGCGGTTAGACCAGATAAAATCATATAGCCTTCCCCGTCCCACTGGAAGGTAGTTCCAAAATCCTTCCCCCAATTCGCAACAATTATTCCCATAAATCCCGTAAGAAGCCCCACGGTTTTTTGCCAATTCATCCGATCACTACGATAATAAAAATGTGCCAGAATTACGGTAAAAAACGTGCCTGCTGAATTTAATATTGCTCCTTTCATTCCAGATACATTCGCTAAACCATTATAAAAAAAGAAATATTGTAAGGAGGTTTGGACAACCCCTAGTAAAATTAATACAATAAATTGCTTCTTGGTTACCAATAATTGTTTCCAATTACGTACGAATAAAAATACTAATACGATAACTCCGGCAAGAAGAAATCGCATCCCCGCAAATACTATTTTTGCAATGACATCATCCTGTGCAATTTGTAGTTCCTCATAGCTGACCTTTAATACTGGAAAAGCACTACCCCATAGCAATGAACAAAAAATGGCAATTGCTATTACTGACCATTTTGTTTGAAATATTCCCTTCAATCTAATCATCTCCGCTGTCTTGATCCAATAATTTTCACTAAAGTGTAATGATACTTGAAAACATATCTCAGCTCAAGATAACTGCATCATTCCATGAATAATTTTGCAGTTTATTGCTCACTTTTGCTGAGGCTGTTATAGTTATGTGAAATAATACTAGTAATTTTTAAACAGATTGGGGGAGATTTTTTGAAGCGTTTTTTTAGTCATCTTGTACTGTTGTTAATCCTATTTGTTGTTGTGTCCTGTCAGGCAAATGAAAAGGAAAATTCGGTGCTTTTTTCTGATTATCAGCTGGAGCAACTCATTCGTGAAGAAATCAATCAACCGGAGGGCGATATCCAATTAGAGGCATTACAGAAAATTACCAGTTTAAATCTATCCAATAGCCGAATTAAATCTATTGATGGTCTTGAGTATTTGGATAAAGTAACAAATCTTAACTTAGAGAATAATAGAATATTAGATTTTTCACCACTAGTGAAGATGGATAGTCTTAAGGAGGTAAGCATTGGCGGAAATCCTTATGATGAATCCACTATCGCAAAGCTTGAGGCAAAAAATATCGTCGTTCATTCTAAGGTAATGGTTGCGGTAAGAGGGGAGCCAGATGGACCTGGTGGCTTTTTATGGAAGGTGGATAACGGTAATACAACCGTCTACCTTCAAGGCACCATTCATATTGCAACAGAAGCATTTTTCCCTCTTAATCAAAAAATAGAAGAGGCATATGCGGAAGCGGATATTATTGTTCCAGAAATTGATTTAAATAATATTAACCTATTAGAAACTCAAGCACTATATTTGGAGCTAGCAACGTATTCTGACGGAAGTAGTATTGAAGATAATATTATTAGTAGCCTTTACGCCAAACTGAAGAATACGTATAGCGAACTAAATTCCTCGGTAGATATGTTTAGTATGTATCAGCCCTGGTTTCACTCTACATTAATACAACAATTAATGAATGAAGAACTTGGCTATATTGAAGGGGTAGATATGTATTTTCTAGATCGTGCAGAACGTGATCAAAAGAAAATTATTGCACTGGAAACAGTAGAAGAGCAGTTAAGCCTTTTTGCAGATACAACTCCTGAATATCAAGTACAAATGCTTGAAGAATCGTTAGTTGATATCGATGACTATGGTAGTCAAATGGAGAAATTATTCTCCCTGTATGTGAATGGGGATAGTGAGGCGCTGCTTTCCTACCTAATAGATGAGGATGGAAATCCTTCAGCAGAGGAACAGGCATTTATGGAAGCATTAAACGACAAGCGTAACTACAAAATGGCTGAAAAAATTGCGGGATTTTTAGAAGAAGATAGTGGAGATACTTATCTCGTTATTGTTGGAAGCCTACATCTATTATTAGAGCCACATATCCGCTCTATTTTAGAGGAAAAGGGTTATACGATAGAAAGAGTATTATAAAAAGGCTGTATGGGTAGGAGTGAACGTATCTCCTTCTCATACAGCCTTTAATAAAGTTTGAACAGTAAAAGCCTCTTAATCTATAAGAAAATCTCCATTTATAATATAGTTGCAATTAAATCACTATACACATTTAATACATTGAGCTCATCTGTACCAAATTCTTTTAATCTTGTCGGGGCAGAAAGATACAAAACGCCCTTCATGTTCCCGGCTGACATAATTGGAACAGCAAGAATAGAATCCCAATCTGGTAGTCCGTTTACCATATTAATTTTATCCGTTGTCTCCCAATCAATCTGGTATAGTCCCTGTCCACTTAAAATAACTTTTTGTATAATTTCTTGATTATAAGCAACGTTTTCTACCCATTCTTCTACTTGTGTCTTTCTACCAAATTGCTTAGTTATGGAATTATTGCTTGTTAAGAAAACATACCCATATTGTGCTTCCATTATTTCAATCATACGACCGAGGAACTTGTATATTTTATCCTGCTGACTAATATTTTTATTTGTTAGCTGAATCAGCTCCACAAGCGCCAACACATTCCGAGCATCTCTAATTTCATCACCAGACATAATTCCTGTTAATTTATTTGCAGGCTTTGCCTTACTCTCAAAATCTTTCTGCCATGTTTGTGAATTATTTCTACCATTTTCCTTTGCAACATACAGTGCCTGGTCTGCCTTCAATATAAGTTCTCTCACTGTTTGTCCATGTTCAGGATATGTTGCAATGCCCATGCTAAGGGTAATGTCTTGTTTATCACCTAGAATCTGCCTACCTTGTACTTTTTTTCGAAGCGATTCTGCAACTTCCTTAGCTTCTAGCACATCTGTTGTAGGTAATATGATAACAAACTCTTCCCCCCCATAGCGTCCTAGGGTACGATTTCCAGTCAGGTTGTCTAAAATAATCGAGGAAACCTCTCTTAGTACTTTGTCACCTACTTGGTGTCCATATCTGTCATTAACACCCTTGAATTTATCTAAATCAAACATAATAATACTAAATTCTCTTCCATTTTTCCTGGAAAAGTCTAGCGTATTTTGTAAGGTATCCTCTAAGTATTTTCTTGTTAATGCACCTGTTAGCTTATCAATAGATGCCGTTAGCATTAACTGGCGTTTCTCTAATAATAACGCTAAAAGGCCCACTAATTCAGTACACAAATCAAGTCCGCGTTGGTTAAAATTATTAACCATTTTATCCGTTTCTAAATAAATATAGCCTAGAATTGTATTGCGCTCCTCTAACCTTCCTGCTTGTAACTTAATAATTGGAATACACATAACAGCGCGTTTATCATTCAGAAGTAAATTATGTTCCATTTTATCCTGCTTCTCCGATTCTGCGAATAGAAATGGTTTTTGGGTTGTGCGTACACGGTTAAATATGGACATGTTCACCGTAAACTGCTTATTACCATCTGTTGAAGACAGAACCGTTAAATTGTGTCCATTTTCCGCGGAAACGATTAATCCCTTCGTAGCTAGGGTTCCACCAGCAAGATATTTTCCAATCATATCAAGATTTTTCACGTCATCACTGTCCAGATTTCTCAGAATATCTTGCTCTGACAAAATGCCACTTGACAACCGTTTCATATGCCGCGTACGAATATAGTACATAAATTCATGATTATGAATAAATGCATATATGTCATTCGTACGCAGTAAATCCTCTAACTCATCTAGTGAAGTAACTAATTTAGGGGCCGTATCACTTTCTTGAGGAATTTCTTCCTGTAAAAAGATCCACCTTCCAATTAATTCCAGTTGATAAAATACATTAGCAAAATATCGCCCATTAATAAAATTCACCCGGTTTTCCTTTGGCAGTTGTCCTAATAACGTTTTTATACTTTCAACACTTTCTAATAAATAGTTAGCCGCATCGTAATATTTTCCTAAGGTATAGTAACATGCACCTAAATCAGCTGTTATACGAGAAATAAGCTCTCTACTTTTAGATTCCTTTGCCAACTCTAAGCTGCTCTCAAGGTAACGTATTGCCATCTTTGGATTTATACCAAACTCTACGATACCTTGTGCATGCTGAAAAATGGATATTAATCGACCAGGTGAATCCCTCCGAATATTCTGTTGAACCTTGATTAATAGCTCTTTAGCTAAAGTATAGTCGCCTTTATGGCAAAGGATGAAGATCACATCGCATATGCTTTCTATATTCATCTGTTTATTTGTAATTTTTTCTGATAGGGACTGGATTTGTTTCACTAAATAGGAATGATTCCGTCCTTCACTCTTTCTCAGTTGATTAATGAGCATATTCAAACTTGATGTATACTTTGAAATATGCTCATGTTCACTATGAAAGGCAATTACCTTCTTGTTATAATAATCCGCTTCTTCATAATTGCCAAGTACTTGAAATAGCTTTGCACAAGTATTATAAAAACTACCAATATCAAAGCCTTTGTTTGGATTTTCTTCTATGTCCTGTCTTAAACGGTTATAATAATGAAAGGCGTCTGAAAAACGATCCATTTCTAGGCTTACTAAGGTTAAAAAGTTCAAAAGCATGAATTTTTCTTGAATCATCTTATAGCGCTCTGCCTTTTTAAGTGCTATATTGAAATGATCAAAGGCAGTTTCAAAATCATATTTATTCAAATTAGCTTCGGCAATATTAATAAGACCAAAGACTTCACTAGTAAAAATGCCGTATTCTTCACTTAAATTTTTAACTTGCAGATGGTATTCCATCGCTTTATCAAAATCTTCATAAACCTCCGCGTAAACGGCACCAATATTGTTGAGTGCCAGTAATACACCTCTTGTATAGTCAATTTTCTCTAATGCACGAATCGATTCATGGTATGCTGCCAAAGCTTTTTCAGGCTTTCCGGTATGGACATAGATAAACCCTAACGTTCGATAGGCATTACCTTTTACTTTATTAAATCGCTCTCCGCATTCTTCAATTACCTCAATTAATAAGTCTCTTGCCTCTGCAAGGTAATTCTCATCTAATAATAATAGGGCGCGGATACGCTTTATATCTAATCGAGCCTCTTCATCTGGATTACTATCCAGTACCTGTTCAATTCTATTAATATACTCCAATACCTTGTCATTGGCATATAAGAGAAGATTAGCATTTGCTAAATTTAGATACACATCTACGATATTTCTTGCAAATCTATCAGAGGTTGATAAATCTTCCGCATCATGAAGATATTCAAGTGCTAGTGGAATATCACCTGTATCCGCAAGTAGTGCACCAATTTCTATTAATAACTCTGTTTTTTCCTTCTGATTTTCGGTTAAATTTAGAATACAAATTAAGTTATCAATTTGAGCCTTCGTATTATGGAGAGACTTCATTTTAGCTGCATTTAATCGATAGTAGGCTTTCACTTTAGAAATCTCATTTGCCTGACCATAGTGATAAATTAGTTCATCATAATTAGTGAGGGTTGATAGCTCTAACCTTTCCTCCAGCATTGCTGCTGCTTTGCGATGTTTTTCAATTTTTTCTTCTGGCAAAACCTTGTCATAAACAATATTTTTCAATACCTTACTACGAAAATCATATAGATAGGAGCTATCACCGATTAGACGTTGGATGACACCTCTTTTTCCTAGAATTTCTAAGCTTTCTTCTAAACTGTTGCAGGAAGAGATAAACTGCTCAATCATTTCCATGGAAATTGGTTTTTGAAAAATAGAAATAACCTTTAGTATCTCTATACTAAAGGAATCAATATCCTTTAGCTGGTTTACTAGTGCTTGTTCTACACTATCTGGTAATTCCAGTAAGCTATAGTTGCTTTCCTCCGGCAAATCAATATTCCATCTAGCTGTAGACTCATGTATATAGATAATATGACGACTATAGAGATCCTTCATAATTTCGGTGATAAACAAAGGATTACCATAGGATTGACTATAAATTCTACGTGACAAATTCTTCGGAACAAACGGCATTGTCAATATACACTGAATCATATCACCAGTTTCCGCTTCATTAAGAGGCTCTAACCGAATCGTTTCCGAATCTGGTCTCTTTTTCATATTACTAACAAATTCCAAGGCAACAGAATTCCAGGAAGCTTCGCTGTCGTCACACGAAAATATCAATGTTAAATTTGTATTTTCTAGAACCTCGGAACACAAATAATGAAATGTATCAATGGTAAGATCGTCAGCTAAATGTATATTATCGATAACAAATGCTGTCGGACGGTTTTGGATACTTTCACTAATAAAGCCTGAAATTCGATTTAAAAAGCGATACTTGGATATCTCTTCATTCTTATGATGGACATTTACATTCTTCTCCGTTAATTCTGGAAAATACTTCCCTAACTCAACACTATATTTTTCAACAATATGTTGATCCGTTTCCATTATTAACTTCTTAAAAATGTCTATCCAGACTTTATTGTGGCCATCTGCAAGACCATTCAAGCTAAAACTCGAATAAACGCTAGCTTTACTAAGATCAAACAAGAAGTTAATTTCCTGTAGCAAGCGTGTCTTCCCAATTCCATTGGTACCTTGCACAAAAAAGATTCGATTTCCTGACTGATAAGAAACCATTTTTTCATAGGCACGTAAAATAGCATTTACTTGATTTTCTCTACCAATTAATTTGGTGTAAATGTTCAACCCCTCATACTCCTCTTTATGAACGATAGAGTAATTCGTATGCAATAATAAATTTAACTCTTCAATAACGTCATAAACAGAATCGAATTCAAATCCCTCTTTATGAAGCAATTTTTCAAGTAAGGAAATTAATTGTAATATATTGGGGTCATTCGTTTCTAATGACAACTGAGATAACTCATCTATTGGACTGTACAAAAATGGCTTTCCACAAAGCATAGCTAATAGAATAACAGCTAAGGAATAGATATCTGATTTGACATTTGGCTTCATCCCCGCTAAAACCTGGGGTGAAATCAAGAAAGTATACTCCATCTTTTCTTCCTGGAGAAGTTTTCTACCCTCGACAGTAGCAATATCCTGAAGTAGAATATGATACTCTCCATTTTCTGCTAAGACTTTCAAGTTATCCCAATTCAGTGCCCCATATACAAAGCCTTTTTGATGCAAATAGTACACCGCCGAACATAAATCTAGGAACAAATCCATCTTTTGACGGAAGTTTATTCGACCAATTACAGTAAATAACTCTTCTGCATTGTCATGGTAATCAGAAGTATAGAAGTATTGTGGCTCTGCTTGTCTCTCTTTATCTACATAGGATAAGGAATTAAAGCTATAATTTCTAACAATTCTTCTATTAGTCAAGTTCTTTATATCTATAAACCTATCAATGAAAAATTCAATAATTGATTTGGGTGAGTATTCTGAACTCAATAGGTGTAATAAAAGTACCTTATTATCATCTCGCATATCATACACTAAATAATGTGTGGCTAGCTTGTCTTGTTTTAGTAGCTCTTTTATCCGATATCTGTTATTAATTATTTCCACCATTTTCACCCCCAGGTAAAAGAGTCCGCTTTATTCACGGATAACATAATAAACATTTCAAATCAAACGTAATTACGTAAGAAACCGGGTGTAAACTTTTAATTATGTGAAATACAATATTATAAACCTTCCTCTATATAACAAAAATGACTATTCAAATAAGTGAATAGCCAAAAAGAAACAAACGTTTTGGCAGCTAGGCTATCATAGGCATGCTTGATGCACCTTAGATCCTCGGCTTTGCGTCCTACTCTTTCGAATAGTTTGCCTTTTTCAACATTCTATTATTAAATTACTGCTACTTAATACCTATTTTACATCAATCTTTCGATAATTCAATGGTTTATACTAATATAATGTATAACTATATTTCTTTCTGCCATTCCTATTACAGAAAAAAGAAAAAACATCTGGCTTTAATACCAGATGTTTAACTTTCTTTTATTGGTTTCAAATCTTTATCGTATTTAACAACCTTCTACCTAAGTGTATTTTTTTACATATTCCTAAAACTATCCTGTTCAACACTTCTCATGAGAGCTGTATTCTTCACTAATCTAGACAGTACTTTTATGTATTACTGGACTATCTGGAATCTCCACGAAGATAGTCTAATCTAGTTCAGCTTATGAAAAAGCAAACCAAAATTAAGATAATACTTTTGCGAAGGATTCTTTAATCCGATCAAGATTAAATGGTTTTACAACAAAATCATTCGCTCCGGCTTGAATGGCATCCACTACCATACCCTGTTGTCCCATTGCAGAGCACATAATAATTTTTACGCCTGGTAAGAGCTTTTTAATTTCTCTAGTAGCTTCAACACCATTTAATTCAGGCATTGTTATATCCATCGTTATTAGGTCTGGCTGTAATTCCTTCGCCTGTTCAATTGCTATACGGCCGTTTTCCGCTTCCCCTACCACTTCATGTCCTAATTTAGTAACAATATCTTTCAGCTGCATTCGCATAAATGCAGCATCGTCTGTAATTAATACTTTTGCCATGAGGTACCTCCACTTAGTTAGCTAAAACTTCTTGTAGCTCTTCTTTTTCTTCCAGTGCTAATACTCGTCCTAAATCTAATAATATTAATAATTCATTCGCAAGTTTTGCTACACCTTTGATATAATCTTTATGAATAACGCCACCCATTGCTTTAGCGTCTTCGATTATCTCCATTTCAATGTCTATTACATCTGTTGCAGCATCCACTATCAATCCAACCTGAATATTATCGATATTCACAACAATAATACGATTGGAATCTGTTTGTGCTGTTTGTTCCATTTGTAGACGTTCCTTTAAATCAAGCACTGGAACTGTTTCACCATGAAAGCTAAAAATCCCTTTTATGAAAGAAGATGTACCTGGAACCTTAGTAATTTCTTTCATTTTTTCAATTGAAATAACTTGTTGAATATTCGCCCCAAACCGTTGACCGCTCAAGCTGAATACAATTACCTTCATTGTTTCTTCCATTTCAAGGCCTCCTATCATTTATTTCACCAAAGCATTTGGGTCCACAATTAAACAAACCTCACCATTTCCTAAAATAGTAGCGCCAGAAATAGCAAATACATTCTTTAGGTAGTTACCTAAGGATTTCAAAACAATCTCCCGTTGACCTAAGAACGAATCTACTAATAAGCCTGCTTGCTTGTCTCCCTTTTGAATGATGACAGCAGAATTGCTGGCTTCACTTTGCCCTGATACTCCATAAACCTCTTGCAAGGACACTAAAGGAACAATATGTCCTCTGAAGTCCAGTACCTTTTGACCATGTACATATTTAATATCCTTATCACCAAGAGCCACCGTCTCAATAATAGAAGAAAGTGGTATCGCAAATTTCTCATTACCAACGTTTACTAGTAACGTTGATAAGATGGAAAGTGTGAGAGGCAACTGAATAGAAAACTTACTTCCTTTTCCAGGTACTGATTTCACTTCAATCGAACCACCTAAAGACTCAATCTTGTTCCTTACAACATCTAGTCCAACGCCACGACCAGAAATATCGGAAATTTGATCAGCGGTACTAAATCCTGACGCAAATATCAGGTGATATACCTCTTCATCAGTTAAATGCTTAGAATTCTCAGGACTAATAAGGCCGTTCTCGATTGCCTTAGCCTCTACTTTTTCCCGATTGATACCCGCACCATCATCTTCAATATCAATAAAGACATGGTTTCCACTATGGTATGCTTTTAGAGATATTCTTCCTTCTTCCGATTTACCACTCTGCTTTCGTGCCTCTGGTAATTCGATACCATGGTCAAGAGAGTTACGAATCAAATGTACTAATGGATCGCCTATTTCATCAATGACCGTACGATCTAACTCGGTTTCACTACCCTCAATTTCCAAAGCTATTTTTTTATGTAATTCCTTGGATAAATCACGGACCATGCGTGGAAAACGATTAAACACTTGCTCAATTGGCACCATTCGCATAGCAAGCATCATACCTTGCATGTTCTCTGTCACACGGGCTAAATTTTCTACTGTTTCTCTAAGTTCTTGATCATGATAACGATGGGATATATCTTCTAATCTACTGCGGTCTATAATGACTTCTTCAAATAGATTCATCAGTCCATCAATACGTTCGATATTGACACGAATTGTTTTCGAGTGCTTAGGCTTATTCTGTTCTTGTTTTCCCTTTTCTGAGGACTGGGTCGTTTCATTTTCTTTCTTCTCCGTCTTTTTTTCTAGGGAAACATCTTGTAATTCCACATGATGTATCTCAGAAACTCGTTCTATCGTTTTCTTGACCGTTTCTTTTGATTCAGACGTAATAAAAAGAAGGGTAAAGGTATTTTCAAAATTTCCTTCTTCAATTTCCTCTACTTCTGGATTCGTTTTAATTACCTCACCAATTTTTTCAAGATTGTCAAATACCATATAGGCACGAGGTCCTTTTAATACACAATCCTCATTAAGTTGAACGGTGATTTGGTAAGGGTGATACCCACTACTAATTGCCTGCGAGATAACTGTTGATTGATATTCATCTAACTGGATAGAAAGAGAAGGTAATTCTTCACCTTTCTCTAGACTTACTTCAGTAGTTGCTACCTTCCCATTCTCTAATTCTTGTAATTGAGATACTAAAGCAGTAACATCCTTTTTCCCATCATTCCCATCACTGACAGACTGAACCATTTCCTCAAGTGCTCCTATCGCTGAAAAAGTGATATCGATAACCTTTGTAGATACCTCTAATTCATGATGGCGAATTTTATCCAGAACATTTTCCATTTGATGGGTAAGCGAGGCAATATCTTCGTAACCCATTGTTGCTGACATTCCTTTTAGCGTGTGTGCAGAGCGAAATATCTCCTGAACAATATCAATTTCTGTTGGTTCATTTTCTAATCTTAGTAGATTATCATTAATCGCTTGCAGATGTTCTCGACTCTCATCTAAGAATACTTCTAAATATTGATCTGTATCCATGACGGTCCCTCTTCCTTCTATTTAATATTTTAAGCTAAGCGCTGATGTCTAAATCTATCAATCATTACAACTTAAATTTATGCACTAAACCTGATAGTTCCTCTGAAAGTTTGGCTAGTTCCTCCGAGCTTCCTGCTACTTCCTCCATGATACTGCTTGTTTGTTCTGTTGATGCGGAGGTCTCTTCAACACCTGCTGCTGATTCCTCAGATATTGCTGCAATTTCCTCGATAGAACGTTGCATTTTTTCACTACCTGCTACGATTTCCGTCAGATTATTAGTAATAGTGGAGATGTTATCAGTCATTTCATTTACAGCCTTCTTAATGTTCATTAGTGTTTCCCCAGTTGCAGCAATTTGTACAGTTCCATGTTCTACCTCTTCGTAGCTAACGGTTAAGGATTCAGATACGGCCTTAGATTCCTCTTCAATACCATTCACAATTTCTGTAATATCTGTAACAGATACGGAAACTTGTTCTGCCAGTTTACGAACCTCATCTGCTACTACAGCAAAACCCTTTCCATGCTCTCCAGCTCGTGCTGCTTCAATAGCTGCGTTTAAGGCAAGCAAGTTCGTTTGATCGGCAACATCACGAATAACCGTTACCAGTTCAGTAATTTTCTTCGTCTTATCATCTAACGCTTTCATTTTTTTAACGGTATCTCTCACATCTTGATCAATTTTTAACATCTGTCTAGTTGTATCTTCCATCAGCTTCGTTCCATCCTCTGTCATGGTCAATACTTTTTGTGAGCTTTCTCTTACAACTCCACCGTTTTCACTTGCTTCTTTCACTTTGACAGAGAACTGTGACATACCATTTGCTAAATCACTTGCACTATTAGCCTGCGTTTCTGTTCCAGCTGCTAATTCCTGCATAGTAGACGCAACTTGTTCAGAACCAACTTTTACTTCATTCGCGGATTGTGTTAGCTCCTCACTCTGGCTTGTAACAAATTCAGAAACATGTGTAACATTCTTAATCATCTCGCGTAGATTTGTACTCATATCATTAATAGAACGGGATAATCTACCAATCTCGTCTTTCCCTTGATAATCTATTTGCTCCACAGCAAGATCACCCGAAGCAATCTGATCACTAACTTTTACTACCTTATTTAAGTTTCGAGAGACTGCTCTACTAATAATCAGAACTAGTAGAATCCCAATGATAGTTGATACAATTAATGAAACTAGCTGTACTATAAAGGTTAGATGCTGACTCTTTTGGGTCTCTATAACTACTTCATTACGATCTTTTATTGTGATTTCCTTAAGGTTATCAAGCATGATTACCATTTCGCTTCGAATCTTGTTGGCTTGAATAACATGATATTCAGCAGAAGTAGAATTACCTTCCTGTACTCTAGGAACAATATTTTCTGTAAATAATTCATTCAGTAATTTGTCATTTTCGATAATTTGCTCAAGTAGCTCCAAGTTTCCTTTATCATTGATTTCTTGGCGGAGTTTCTCTACTAAGACATTAAACTCCTCGCTGTACTCTTCATATTCCCTAATAAGATTGGGATCTGCTGTTGCCCAGAAATTTACAATCCGGATACTTTTCGCACGGGTTAATGACCCTAATTCAGTCATATTTAGTGCACGGTTATCACTTTGATCAAGTGCGTTAACATTATTTCCAATATTAGAAACAAGTACTGCCCCTATTATTGAGGATATGCCGAACAATACTAATACTACGGATAATACTAGTCCATATTTCCATCCAATTGAAATATTTCGAAAATGGTGTTTTCCTTGTACACCATGTCTTTTTCTGCTCAACTTGATTTTCATGCTAGTAAACCCCTTTTATGTAAGTTTATTCTTCATTTCCTATGTATTTGAATATACCTTGCGTTTCTTACGACTAATCTACTAATAAGAAAATATTTAAAATACCTGTCGAGTTAAAGATAACTGGTAAGTGAATTGCTTTTTCATAACCAGATATTGTAGTACTTCCCTCTATAATAGTAGGTGAAGTAATGTCCGTTTTTATGCCACTTTGTATAATGGTTGTCGATATTCCACCAGCTAATATATTGCCTAACTCACCACTAAATGAGGCAAGCATGTCATCCTGAACTGGCATACCAAACATCGATTCACCAATCGTACTAAAAACAGCTGACTCCCCAGATAAGATCAGCTTTCCCTTCAAATCTCCGGTAATCCCAATTAATACTCCAAAGTGAAGCTTTAGAAAACTCTCAGACATTTGTGGTTTGCTAATTTCATGCTGAATGGGTATTGTATTTTTAACTGCTGTAATTGCTCCATTAAGAAGGCTTGTAATTGCTTTACTTCTCTCTTCCTGCATTCTGTGTCCCCCCTGTTCGTAAAATAGAAAAGGCCATTCTGATAAAGAATAGCCCTGTATCTATACAGTTTTACTTCTTTGGTAACCAGGCGATCATAACCAAAAATGGCTTTAGACCCTAGGCTTTGCGTCCTATTTTTTCAAATAGTTTGCCTTTATCAGTAGTAGAAAATATTTAGTCTATAGTAAAAAAGTACCATACAATGGTAGTATAGTGCAATAGAAATAGTATCTGAAATAGCTGTTTATTTAAATCAACATCTACAGTTTCAAGAAATCTATCAATATGTTCATGTTTAAATGGAACTACCTAGCACTGCTGATTGGTTTCAAGAACGAGCCTCTATCAAGGGATAGCTTACACTAACAATTTTCTTCGATACGCCTACATGTACTCTAGTATCCTATTATTCACATAAAAAACACCACCTTCCATATCTAGAAGATGGCTTTTATTTCTTTTTCTTTCGTAAAAAGAGCCCAGCAGCAATCACTGCACTTCCTGCCCCCATATACTTTAGCCCAGTGATTGTTTTCTGCTTCCAGTAGCTTCGTATCGATTCCATATCACGAATAAGATCTGATATCTCCTCGTAAATATAGCGCCTCTCCATTGGCGTAAGGTTCCTTGATTTCAAACCTTCACTTAAACTTTTAATCGATGTACAATTTCTTACCTTATCTTTATCCGATAGCTTTGTACTAATCTCATTTATCATCTCTAGGTATCGAAGAATTTCTCTAGCAAATCGAACAGCATCGGATCTTCTGATTAAATCACTAATATAGTTCTCTAATTCTAAATCTCGAAGTTCACCTAATTGGTGAACTACTTCAAAAATCTCGTCATTAAATCCTTCAATATTAAACTCGCGTGTATTCATTCGTCCCACAAGTGTTCACCCTATGTCTTCATTATCGTTAGAAGTTCAAAATCTCTAACTAATCATACAACATTCTACCCAAAAAGCAATGACATATTTGATTACAATTATATTTCAAAATAAAACATATAGATGAGGCTATGACAAAACAAAAACAATTAACTCAGATGACCAATAATCCACTGTTTTTTCGGAGGATAAATAAGAAGATTTAGCGGAAGAAAGGGCATCGGTGAGACCCCTTTGGAGGGAGGAACAAGGAGGCTCACCAACCACATGGGTAGTACAAAGTCTAATAGTTTTGGAGCAGATGTTGCCTCTGGTAATAAGGGCGTAGTATATTTCTGGTGCGTTCTTTGTACCGAACTAATAATTAATATTCTATACTCCTAGCCCCGTATATAGGCATTTATATTTTCCATTTCTTTCATAATAATTGGTACCAAGGCATGGTCTGATTTTAGACCTGAAATTCTTTCTAACGCATGCCTATACCCTTGCTTTTCTATCAGTTGTTGAAGTTCAACTGCCTCTCTATCCATTTCATGTGAATACATCAGTGCTGCGGCTATTACCTTTGCAAGCATTATTGGACTTTTACCGGTTATTTCCCAGTACATTTTGGCAGGTTGAATTAACCGATCATTAGGACCAAGCTTACGAATAGGGCCCCGGCTAACCCTTGCAACATCATCTGATATATGTGGATTTTTAAAACGGTTAATGATTTTTGAAACGTACTCCTGATGGACAGCCCTATTAAACCCATATGTTTGAATGATTGCCTCACCTGATTCGCCTAACGCACCTTCCAATATTTCTAATACCGACCTATCCTGCATAGCCTCATAAATGGTGTGATATCCCATCAAGTGACCAATATATGCAGGAACTGCATGTCCAGTATTCACTGTAAAAAGCTTCCGCTCAATATATGGTTTTAAATCATCCACATAAGTAATTCCAGTAATTTCTGGTATCTTGCCTTTAAAAGCAGTTTTTTCAACTACCCATTCAAAGTATGGCTCAACTAAGACCTCTAATCGATCATGATTCATTTGATTTGGAACAATACGATCCACTGCTGCATTCGGAAAACCTACTAAACTATTCAATTCTCCATGGTCTTTTTCTGCAATATGCTTATAAACATGCTCCTTCAAAATATCGCTACCACCGACCATATTTTCACAAGCAATGACGTTAATTGGTTTTGGATTTTTGTGCAACCTTTCCTGAAGTCCTTTTGCCACAAGTTCCGAAATTAATTCTAGTACGTTAGGGCCAACTGCAGTAGTAATTAAATCTGCATTCACAATTGCTTGAACGACCTTCTCAGAATCTATCATACTATTAATACCTGAAATATTTCGAACTGTAAGTACTTCTTTTTTTTCATCGGCTAACACAACATCATACTTTTGTTTACGATTAATCTCATCAATTACCTTCCCATTCACATCTACAAATAGCGTATGAAAGCTGGATTGATAAAGCAATGCACCAATAAATCCCCTACCAATATTTCCAGCTCCAAAATGTACTGCAAGCATTTAATTCACCTCTTGGAATAATCGTAAGATGTCATTTTTGGTTTGTACTGTCAGGATTTTCTCAATATTGGATTCCTCCGAAAGAACAATTGCTATTTTCGATAACACCTCTAAATGTTCATCACCCTTGCCAGCAATACCTACCAAAATTTTGACGATATTGCCGTTTCCAAAATCAACACCGTTCGGAACAGTTACAACCGAAATCCCTGTTTCCACAATCTCCAATTTTGCATCTTCTGTCCCATGAGGAATAGCTACATGATTACCTAAATAGGTCGAGGATAGTTTCTCCCGTTCTAGCATTTTTTCAATGTAGTTTTTTTGTACATGGCCATTTTTATAAAGAATCTCTCCAGTATAGCGAATCGCTTCCTCTTTATTGTTAAATTCCATATTTAAATGAATATTTTCCTTTGACAGCACTTCTTTAACCAATCATGATGCACTCCCTACAATAGATTTTTTTCCTTGAAAAATTTCTGAAACTGTTCAATTAGAAATTCTCTGATTTTCTCTTCATTTCCTGATTCAAATAGACGTGAATTCTCGTCCCTTTGAATAATTAAATTACTTATAAAACTCAATATCTCTAAAACTTCATTACTTGTATTCTCTGGTGCAAGCATTAATAGAACGGTATTCACTACTACTTGCTCCCCATCCATTCCTTTAATACGTTTTGATTGTTTTAAAGGATAAACATGAAAGCATGGCCTTAGCACTTCCTTCGATCTTGCATGATACAGTGCCAAGGTTGTTCCCGGGATACCTAAACCACCAATTTCTTCACGTTTTAGTAATTGACGATGGACACTAGAAGCATGCTGTACAATATGTAACCCTTCCAGCTGCTTGCAAATATTCAGTAATACTCCCTCCATATGGAGGTTTTCTTCAATTCTCTGAACCTGAAAGTCTTCTAATAGCGCTATAATCATATTCGAATATATCTGTGTAGCTTTTAGTTGGTGAATAAAATTATATTGTCCAGCCCCATTACTTGTTTTAGTTAAAGGGTAGTCCTTTGGTTTACTGGATTGAATTTTCCTTGATCGAATTGTTTTCTGGATTTGCTGAATTTCTCTTTCCGTAAGCATTGGCGAGGCAACTATATAATCACGACCAATATCCATTAATGGAATAGTAGAAATGATAAGGTCGTATTCCTCTAGGTTCAGCTCATCTATGTCAAATAAGGATTTATGATCCACCTGCTTTATCTCAGGTACCTTTTGTAATAGCTTCGTTGCCAACATCTTTGCAGTACCTATTCCACTCGAACAAATGACTAGTGAACGAATTGGTGTATCGCTCTTATCTAATAAGGCTGCAGCAAAATGCAGGACAAGGTATCCTATTTCTGCCTTTGGAAAAACCAATTCAGAAAAGGTATCCTTCACCCCTTGCTCTATTAACCAAAACAATTCCTGATAATCCCTTTTTATTACATCTAATAAGGGGTTTTTTATTGGCATACCTTGCTTTAATCGATAAATAGCTGGCTTTAAATGGGCAACTAAGTCCTTTAACAGGGACGTATTCTCACTTAAGCTCAGCTCCAACTGTACTTCGATATATTGAATTAATTCTGCTGCTTTTATTGCAATATCCATACTGGAATCTTCAATAAAAAAATCTTGATTAAGCTGCAGCTTTGCACCCATCAAGTGCATCGTGATATAGCCAATTTCATCTTCTGGAATATTCATTGATAATGTCAGCTTTAAGTCTTGGATAATCCGTTTTGCAATCGCATACTCTTTCGTTTGTACAATTTGCTGTAAATAATCGGATCCGAACGTAATTTGTTCACCCTTTTGTAGTCTTTCTATTGCTAGTGCTAGATGCACGACCAGGCCAATATAGGAATTGTCTGCAAGCTCATGTGGAAGCTTCTTGATTGCCTTTTCCACTACAGACTGAATGACTAGAATGTTTTTCATGTCAATGGACTCAAGTAAGCGAGCCGAAATATATTCCGAGGGCGTATTTCTATTGGAAGCTTCGGTTTTATTTCCTAAAGAAACGATTGTAAATGGTTCAACGTATTTGGTAATGATTTGACTTAAAACTGCACGTTTCTTAATCTCTTCACCAATAATTTCTACACCATACCCACGTTTACGAATTAGCTCTAGATTATATTCCTTAAGCTCTAACTCTATTTGGTCCAAGTCATGACTAATTGTTGCAATGGTAACAAACAATTCATTTGCAAGGGTAAACAGTTTGATCGGTTCTTTTGCTTCGAGAAGTGTAGATAAAATGATAGCTCTTCGCTCTTCTGGCGTGAATTCTATCAACGGTAAACCAGCAATCGCTTTCAGTAGTTTATGCTTTGCTTCAATTGACCCGGAAAGCTTAATACCTGCTCCAGATTTCTTCGAGATTTCAAGTTGATAATCCGATAAAACCTCGACAATATTTTTTAGGTCACGATGGATTGTTCGCTCACTAACATCTAAAACAGTTGCAATTTCCTTTACCGAAACAACTCCTTGTTCTTGAGCCAAAAATTCTATTATTTTTCTTTCTCTACTCGTCAGATACAAACTGCTTACCCCCTTTCCTGTTTCATGAATGTTTATTTAGAAAATCGTTGAATAAGCTCCTCATATTTTGGACTATTCAAGAAGTTCTCAACAGAAATATGCTGTGCATTTGGCAGTTTTGCCTTTGCTCGTTCTGTTAATTCCTTTTGTGTGATGACGATATCAGCATCACTAGGTAGCTCATTGATTGCACTATTTGTTACAAGAATATCAATATTAGCATCCTTAAACTTCTTCTTCAGTAGAGAAGCACCCATGGCGCTAGAACCCATACCTGCATCACACGCAAAAATAATCTTTTTAACCTCTTCTTGAACAACTGCTGCTAGCTCTTCTGCTGCCTCTTCGTTACTTTGCTTCAATACATCTGCAACAGAGCTTTTCTTTCCTTTCATATCTTCCATCTTCTTTGTAGCATCCGATAAATCATTCGTTTTCGATTTATCCGTTTTTAAGATTACAGAAGCAACCGCAAAGGAAACTGCTGCAGATACAACTACTGCAAGAACAACACCAATGTAGCTATCCTGAGCTGTCATCGCCAATACTGCAAAGATACTTCCTGGGGAGGCTGGAGCACGTAACCCTGCATCAAAAAGTGTAAGTGTAAAGACCCCACTAATACCACCGGCAATGGCTGCCACTAATAGCATTGGTTTCATTAAAATATATGGGAAATAAATCTCATGAATCCCACCTAAAAACTGTATTGCTGCAGCACCTGATGCAGAACTCTTAGCTGCACCTTTGCCAAAAACAACAAATGCTAATAAAATTCCAAGTCCAACTCCAGGATTTGCTTCCAAGAGGAATAAAATAGATTTCCCACTTTCATTTGCTTGCTCCACACCAATTGGACTTAAAATACCGTGGTTAATTGCATTATTTAAGAATAATACCTTTGCTGGCTCGATAATAATGTTGGCAAGTGGTAATAAACCTGCCTCAATAATAAAGTCAACCCCAGTAGCTAGAACCTTATTAAGCCCTGCAACTACTGGTCCAATAGCCTTCACCGCAATTCCAGCAAGTATTGCTCCTAGTATACCGGCAGAAAAGTTGTTATATAGCATCTCAAATCCGGAACGAATTTTATCCTGGAACACGCTGTCGATTTTCTTCATGATCCAACCAGCGAGTGGTCCCATCATCATCGCACCTAAAAACATTGGTACATCTGCACCAACAATAACACCCATGGTCGCAATAGCACCTACTACTCCACCACGGAAATCATAAACCATACGTCCACCAGTAAAACCTATTAGTAAAGGTAATAAGTACTTAATCATTGGATCTACTAGTGCTGCTAGGTCTTCATTTGGAAAGTATCCATCTGGAATAAATAATGCTGTTATAAGTCCCCAAGCAATAAAAGCACCAATATTTGGCATAATCATACCGCTTAAATGGCTACCAAAACGCTGGACCTTGGCACGGAAGCCTTTTTGTTCCGTCATCGTAATCACCCCTATTTTTGATTATAATTAGATAAATCCTTACATATTTAATGATACAGCGCTTTCATCTTACCAAACAACCAAATCTAAATGTGTTTTTGTCACTCCTCTTCCTGACAAAATTTAAATAGGGAGAATTTTATGAGCAAATCATACTACTATTTTCAGGTCCTGGCTCACTCCAAAAAACATATTGGTTAACATCATGGAATTCTCGAAGTCTCAAGCCAATATTGATAGATTCTGGTTTAGAGGAATCCACATTCGGATAGTTATAGTAATGAGGAGAATATGTCTAATGCTGATTAGTGTGATTATTTAATGATACAATCACCGCCAACCCACTTGTATAGTAGGAAAGAAAGCAACCGACTACAGCCATAGGGAATAGTAGGTAAGACAGATATTAGCTACCGAAATTTGGGTGTGGTTATGGGATACGGTAGGTATAACGACTATTGGTTACCGAAATTCGGAGCAGTCATGAAAAACGGGTTGCAAAACGACTATTGGTTACCAAAACTCGGGGCAGTCATGAAAAACGGGCTGCTAAGCTGCTATTGGTTACCGAATTTCGGAACGTTCATGAGAAACGGGTTGTAAAGCTGCTATTGGTTACCGAATTTCGAGACAACCATGAAAAACGGGTTGCAAAGCTGCTATTGGTTACCGAATTTCGAGACAACCATGAAAAACGGGCTGCAAAGCTGTTATTGGTTACCAAATTTCGGGACGTTCATGAAAAACGGGTTGTAAAGCATCTATTGGTTACCGAAATTCGAGACAACCATGAAAAACGGGTTGCAAAGCTGCTATTGGTTACCAAATTTCGGGGCAGTCATGAAAAACGGGTTGCAAAGCTGCTATTGGTTACCAAATTTCGGGGCAGTCATGAAAAACGGGTTGCAAAGCTGCTATTGGTTACCAAAATTCGAGACAACCATGAAAAACGGGCTGCAAAGCTGCTATTGGCTACCGAAATTCGGGGCACCCATGAAAAACGGATTGCAAAATAACTATTGGTTACCAAATTTCGGGACAACCATAAGAAACGGGGCTGCAAAACGACTATTGGTTACCGAAAGTCGAGACAACCACGGGAAACGGTAGCCAAAACAGGCATTACCTACCAAAAGTCGATACAGCCATAGAAAGCGACTAGCAAGGATAAAACTTATCCATAGAAATCTTGCCTCTTGTATATCACACTATAACAATTGCATTTTTCTGTCATCTTTACACTTATATTGAAAAGCATTATAATTGGAATCGTGATTATTCGCGAAAGAATGCAAAATTATTGCCCTAAAGTGAAACTTCATTCGGTGAGTTTTAACTGCTAGTTAACTGTGATAAAACTACTTCTTAGTGGATGAAATAACAATTGGATTATAAACTCATATATAAGAGCTAAAGACAGGAATGAAGAAAATGATGAAACAATCACTTCATCTTTCATTAATTCAAGAAGAGAAGCGAGCAACAATTTGGTTTTTATGGCTATTTTATATTGTATTCTTTGTTTATGATATATTTTATAATTTTTTACTTCCAAACACGCCATGGAATGCTCCAATGATGATTATTACAAATCCATTTGATTATGTATTATATATTATCATGATTGCACTATTACCATTTTCTATCTATCTAATAAAAACAAATAATCCCAAATCGATTAAGTATATTTACTTTATATGCTATATCGTTATGAATATAGCAAGAGATATTTGGGTTTATGAAGGTAAGGATGTTCCATACAGCAGTGGAAATCTAGTAGAAATTGTAATGGTTTTGTTTTGTCCTATTTTTGTTAACAAAACTTATTTTTACTTAGTTTCTGGTGGAGTCCTATTAAAATACATAATTATCGGTAGTGTGATTCAGGATTCTATTGTAATCCTTCCATTGTTAATTGTTATTATCTTATCTATAATCTCTTATATCATTCTTCATCGTTTTATGAGTTATTTAGAGGCAGTAAAACAAGAATATGATAACCGACTAGAAGGTATCGTGAAAGCAATAATTCAAACGCTTGAAATGAAGGATCCATACACTCGTGGGCATAGTGAACGGGTGGCAGAATATGCACTTTCTCTAGCAAAAGCTACTGGCAGCTTAAGTAAAGAAGAACTTCGATACTATTATTTTGCTTGCCTGTTACATGATGTTGGAAAAATTCGTATTCCAGATGCCATTCTAACAAAGCCAGGGAAGCTTACAAAAGAAGAATTTGATTTAATAAAACAACATCCCGAGATTGGCGCTAAGGCTGTAGAGGATGTGGTTGAAATCTCGAATAACCTCGGTGTGATCTTACACCATCATGAACGCTGGGATGGGAAAGGCTATCCAAATGGATTAAAGGAAAGAGAAATCCCTTTTCTTGCAAGAATTACATCCATAGCAGATGCTTTTGATGCTATGACCTCATCAAGGGCATATCGAGATGCACTTACAAATGAAGTAGCGTATAATCGTATTTTAGAAGGAAAAGGTACTCAATTTGATCCTGAACTAGTCGACATATTTATCCAAGTATATCCCACTTGGGAAGAAATACATTATAAACAACATCATGAGCAAACAAAATAACTTCGCATTTCCAAAGGGGAAATGCATTAAAAAAGTGGGAAGGCATTCGCTTTCCTTTTTCTATAGGAAATTTGAAAGGAGGTGTATAAAAATGAAAGTCCGTAAGCTAAAAGAAGTTAAAGCAACTTGCTGGTGGTGCATCTTTTTCCCACTAAACTAATCTAGCATTCTATGAACTTAGAGAGAAGTGGTGGTGCCAATCATGAAACTAAATGCAGAGTCTAAGCTTACTTTATATCCACTAAAAATACACCCAGATAAAAAGAACTTCATTATTGAAGATGAAGCTACTGGAGAGTTTTTTGAAATGCCACAGATTTGCATTGATGCAATCGAGCTAATCAACCAAGGAAAAAAGCTTAGCGAGGTGGAGTATCAATTATTACAAGTATATTCTTCTGAAGAAGTGGAAGTTATTGATTTTGCCTATCAATTAATGGAATTTGGACTAGTTAAAACAGTAGATGGACAAGCTACTTCAGTTGTGAAAAAAACACCTTCAATAAAAGGGATGCGGTGGATTTCACCCAAGCTTGGAAAACTTTTTTTTAATAAGATATCGACTATACTGTATTTCGCTTTTTTCATCATGAATATTACATTAATTATCTTTCATCCAGAATTTATTCCACATTATCGTGATATCTTTTTAGTTGATTCTATTGTTCTTAGTGTCCTTATTTATGCGGCCATATCCTTTTTACTTCTTATGATACACGAACTTGGCCATATTTTAGCAATCCGTTCTTACGATTTACCAACAAAACTATCTGTGGGACATAGACTAATTTTTATTGTCCTGGAAACAGACTTAACTTCCGCTTGGAAATTACCACCTCGTAAACGAAATACACTTTATCTAGGTGGTATGGCATTTGAACAAGTGATTTTAAGCACCACCTTACTACTCTCTATCTTCTTAAATGGAAGCGGTACCTTTTGGACTAGTATACTTACAATTATCATCTTTGATATTTGTATAAAAACGGTTTACCAATGCTGTATTTATATGAAAACAGATTTATACTATGTTTTCGAAAATATGACTAGTTGCTATAGCCTCATGGAAAATAGTAAAGATTACTTAAGCAAATGGTTTCCTTTTCTTAAACAAAAAGAAAATACCGAAATCTTTTCAGGTGAAAGCCTAGTCGTACGACTGTATAGTATTCTTTACCTGATTGGTCCTCCTCTAACGGTTGCACTTCTCGTTTTTATTTGGCTTTAGAGGTATGGCAGCTATTCTGGAAAAAATAAAAGCAATTTTACTAAACTTAAAAGCAAAGCTTCAACCTAAAAATGGCCGATTTCCTGTGCGTATACGAAGGAGTTGGCTTTTTTTGATGGGATTGTATAACTAGTCATAGAGAGTTAATAATTGTTATGAAATACGACCTTCTCTACTCACTTTGCAAACCAATCTCATCAATGCATGCTGTAATGGGGGGAAAATTGTAAATACAATGTTTATTGTTTTACGCATTAGCATGGGACAAATAATAGGCTTATTTTTATGAACCTCACTTATGGTAATTTTCGCTAGCTTTTGGAGGGATATCATCTTTTGTTTTTCTCAGATTGTAGTTTATCGATATTGATTGCTTTTGCCTTGTTTTCTGTCATTTATTGTCGAAAAATAGGGAGTTTTTTGTTTTATGCTCTGTACCTGCTCTCTATTGTTATGGTATAATCGATTCAAAAAATAGGGGAGTGAGAAATGAGTGGACAATATAGTAGATTTAGTTCAATCCCAGGTTATTGCTTCGGTCAAGCATGAGGATCATTTAGATATGGCAATTCACAGTAATTCAAATATCATTTTCCTATTAACTGGCGACTTGATGACAACGAAGGATTATTTAGACCGTTTAAAGAAATATAATAAAACAACCTTTGTTCATATAGATTTTATTGACGGGCTCTCCAATACGAAGAGTGCAATTCAATATATAACAGAAGTATGGCAGCCGAAAGGTATTATTACGACGAAAAGTAATTTAATTAAATATGCTAAGGAAGAAGGTCTCATGGCAATCCAGCGTATTTTTTTAATTGACAGGAATGCCATGAAAAAAGGAATTGAAATCGCTCACACTTGTAAACCAGATGCAATAGAGGTTTTGCCTGGCGTAATGCCACAAATCATCGATAAATTAACAAAACTAACCCACCTACCAATTATAGCAGGAGGGTTAGTAAGTAATAGAACTGAAATTAATAACGGACTAGAAGCCGGAGCGCTAGCTATTTCTTCAGGTGATCCAAAGCTTTGGAATCTGAATATCTAGTAATCTCAGGAATTTCGCTAATACTGTTCAGTACATATTTCGGCTGATGTTGGGTATGCTCAAGCATACCCTTTTCAGTTATACCTGTTAATACGAGAACAGATTGTAAGCCGCAATCATTCCCCATTCGAATATCTGTCTCTAATCGATCTCCGACCATATAACAATTTTCAGGTGGTAGATTTAAAATATCCTCTACAATGAATTTCGCAGCAAGAGGGGAAGGTTTACCGAGAATTAGTTCTACCTTCTCCCCTGTTGCCCCTTCCATTGCACCAATCATTGCACCACAATCTGGAATTTGGCCACCTTCTACTGGACAAGTTCGATCAGGGTTAGTTGCAACGACAATAGCACCATTACGCCAAGCTTGAAAAGCACGATTCAGCTTGGCATAGGTGAATTCCCGATCCCAACCCAAAACCACATAACTAACCTCTGCCTCATCATCGGATATGCTAATACCCATATTTGTTAGTTCATCAAATAGGGGCTGCTCACCGATAACCATCACCTTTTCCTCACTACTGATTCGTGAAGCTAAATATCGAGCAACTAAGAAATTAGAGTTTATGACATTTTCTCGGGTTACTGTAATACCTAGCTTTGTTAGCTTTTCAACATATGCAGAAACCGTTTCTATCGATTTGTTTGTTAAAAAGACAACCTTATCGCCACGTTCCTTCAGTTCTTTAATAGCTTCAGCAGCTCCATCAATCAATTGGTTATCAATATAAACTGTTCCATCCAGATCAAAGATAAAACCCTTTTGCATCTTTCTCCTCCTATACAGACCTATGATTTATTTCCCCCAGATAGTTTATTAGCAAGAGCCTGTAGCAGAAGGACCATGATGACTAGGATTACGGACATCGCTGCAGCGGAGTAGTACTCTGCCCGTAGCACATTTTGGAAAATTGCTAAGCTCATCGGTGCCCACTCTGCTGGAGCCATTAATATAGAAATACTAGTTTCTTTAATGACCGTTACGAAAACTAGAATCGATCCTGCAGCAATACCTGGTAACATTAACGGACCAACAACTGTAACAGCAGCGGTCAAGGTGGAAGCGCCAAGGTTAACTGCTGCTTCCTCAATATCCTGTTTAATAGATTTCATGGTACCAACCGTAGAACGAACCATATAAGGTAATCGTCGGATTGTATACGCAATAATCAGAATCAAAGCGGTACCAGTAAGCTGTAAAGGTGCTGTATTAAATGTTTGTATTAATGCAATACCTAGCGCAATACCTGGTACAATTAATGGAACGGTTGTCATAAAATCCAATGTTATTGAGCGATGGCGCACAACAAAGTAGGATACGAAAATGGCAATGATTACACTAAGCACTAGTGCCCCACCAGCTAGGACAAGGCTATTTTGTATATTTCCTAATGAAGATGTAAAAATCGTTTTATAGTGTTCTAGTGTATAGCCACTTGGTAATGGATCCTTACCCCAAGTTGTTGCAATCGATTGTAAAAAGATTGTACCCATGGCTAACAAAGGAATAATTACTACAAAGCCAGAAAAAATTGCTAACGGAACTGTTAATGCTTTATTCTCGATTAACTTAATTTTCTTAGGCTTTCCGGAAAGCGTTCCATAGTCCCTTCCCTTTAGAAGGTAATTCTGCAGCCAATAAATCACACCAGCTACTGCAATCATGATGACGGTTAGGATTGCCGCTCCACCCCAGTTAAAGAATCCTGCAATTTCACGATATGCATCAACTACAATCAGATTTAGATCACTTGGTGCTAAAATAATAGGTGTTCCAAAGTCTGAAAAGCTAACTGCAAAAATCACAAGAGCAGTGGAAAGCATTCCAGGAATAACTAATGGGAAGGTAACAGTAATAAAGGTTAACCAACTTTTTGCACCCATATTACGAGAAGCTTCCTCAAGCGATACATCACTTACTTTGAATGCAGCTACCATTGGCCATAAAGCATAAGGAAAGAAGAAAAAGATTTGCACGATAGCTATTCCAGTCATGGAATACGGATCAATTAGCATCCCTTCTCCACCCAATTGCTGATAAATATACGTTACCCAGCCTGAACGACCGAACATGATAATGAATGCATATGCAGAAATAAATGTAGGAATAACTAATGGAATAGTTACTAACCCACTTATTGTTTTCTTAAATGGCATTTTTGTGCGGGCAATACCATATGCTATCGGGATACAGATGACAAGCACCCATAATGAAACGATTAATGATAGCTTTAAACTATTCAGTAACCCTTGAAAATAATGCCCATAGGAAAAAATAGACTTAAAATTATCAAGTGTCGCATTTTTGAATTGCTCGATGGTAGTTTGCATCTGCTCAAGACTTATCAATGAGCCAAATACATTTATTGGTTCATTTGTAAAAGCAACCAAAAACACGGATAACAACGGGATAATGAGAAACAACAGGAAAAATCCATAGATAAGAAGCTTAATAAATCCCATTCCTGATAAAAAACGTTTTAATTTACTCATATTAGTAACACCCTTTCAGGTGATACTCCTAATCGAACCTTCTCCCCGCTTCGTTTAATACTATCCCCAGATTCATATGTAGTGTCCACTACAAGCTGATGCTCACCAACTTTTATATCGTAACGAACGGTGTTACCTAGATACGTAGCAAACTGGATAGTACCTTCAAAAGCATTGTCATAATCATCGCTACCGCCATTTAAGACATTGATATTTTCTGGACGAATAATTACTTGAACATCCGTCTTATCGGTTTGCGTAACTGATTTAATCTGTTGATTTCCAATCTGGACAGTAGTAATTCCATTATCACTTGCTACCACTTTACCAGGAAGAATATTCGACGTTCCTACGAAGTCAGCAATAAATGGTGTCTTTGGATTACTATATAAATCAGTTGGTGTACCGATCTGTAATATTTCTCCATCCTTCATAACGGCAATCCGGTCTGCCATACTCATTGCTTCTTCTTGATCATGTGTAACGAAGATTGTTGTAATTTTCAAATCCTGTTGAATACGTCGAATAGTATTACGCATCGTGTGACGTAGCTTTAAATCGAGGTTGGATAAAGGTTCATCCATTAATAGTACTTCCGGTTCCATTACAAGGGCTCTAGCTAAGGCAACACGCTGTTGTTGTCCACCAGAAAGCTCACTCGTCAATTTTTTTGCATGGTCGGTAAGCTCAACATACTCTAAAATATCCATAACCTTCTTTTCGATTTCTTTAGGATATTTGACTAATTTACTATTGAGCATACGTGTGTAAACCCCGACCTTTTTGAACAAGTTACCCTTTCGTAGCTCTTTAATATTTAAACTATAAGCGACATTATCAAATACATTCATATGTGGAAATAATGCGTAGCTCTGGAATACCATTCCACAGTTTCTTTCATTTGGTGCTAATTTTGCTACATCCCTATCTCCAATTTTGATAGTTCCACTTGTCGGACTTTCAAACCCAGCTATACATCTCATTGTCGTTGTTTTTCCACAACCAGATGGACCTAAGAGAGCAAAGAATTCGCCCTCTTTAATGTCCAAATCAATGTTCTGAAGTACAGTTACACCCGAAAAATCCTTCCTAAGCTGTTCTACTACAACTGACCCCATATTATCAACTTCCTTTAGTTAATTTTACTTTTCCACTCATTACGAATACGATCATAATTTTCGTTTACCCAATCAATATCTAAATCAACTGCATTTTCCTTGATAGAATCAATATTTAAAGGTGTTTTAGATTCTACTTCTTTATTAATTGGAATATGATACCAATTTGCAAGAATTTGTTGTGCTTCCTTACCTAGCATAAAGTCCATGAATTTCTTTCCACCCTCAGGGTTTGGAGCACCTTCTACAAGAGTTGCTGGGTTTACAAGAATAGGAGTTTTATCAGGAACAACAAAATCTACTGTTTCACCCTTTGCTTTATGCTCATATGCCATAAAGTCAAATCCAACTGCGATATGTGCTTCACCCATTGCTACTGCTTTTGTAGGTGCTGAACCAGAGTCAGGAATTGAGTTTGATTGATCTGCTAGCTTTTGGAAATATTCCCAACCAGCTTCCTCACCATACTGCATCATGTGGCTTAACACCATAAGTGTCGCTGTTCCGGATGCTGCTGGATTCGGGAATTGAATTTTCCCTTCCCATTTTGGATCTAATAAATCTTCCCAAGTTTTTGGTGCTTCTTCTTCAGTTACCAGATCTGTATTGTAAGCAAAACCTAATACGAATAATTCAGTGCCAACATAATATCCATCTTGATGCTTCATTTTTATACCATTTTCAACTACTTCCCAGTCTTCTGCACTTTCTGGTATGTATTTCGTAATGATACCTTTATCAACTGCAGATTCAAACGGTAGAAGTCCCCCACCACCATACCAAACGTCAGCTTGTGGATTACCCTTTTCCGCCATCATTTGGTTTACTAACACATTCGTACCAGCATAATGAACGTTTACCTTTTGTCCATACAATTCCTCGAACTTTGCAGCCAGTTCCTTTGTTAAATCAGGAGTTTCTGGTGAATAAAGTGTTATTGGATCAGAGGAATCCCCTTTTCCTTTCCCCTTTCCATCACCAGAAGATTCACCTGCACATGCGGCAAGAAAACCTACTAAAAATACTAATGAAAATAATGCCAAAACTATTCGTTTCATGTATATCCCCCTTTAAATTTTAAGTGAATAAATTCCCATGATAGAAAAAAGAGAACGAAAAATTCCCCCTCTCCAAAAAGAAAGGGCCTTCATTTCATTCTCTTCTCTTATATTCTCTGAGAACTATTCAATTAAGGTTGTATTAATTTTAGCAAACGGTTTCATTTTTGTAAATAGGGAAATTTTTAAATTCATTACATAATTATAGTATCTCAGTATTTTATAATAATCTGAGTAATCTATATCCTTACCAGTTACAGGACCTACAACTTGGGAAAGAAATATAATTCTAAATTACTAGAATCCGTTTAATAGAATGAAGACTTCTCCCTATGGACGAATCCTATGCGCCATAGGATATACTATTATTAACTTTATATACTGGTAGGAGTCCAAGAGAAGATACCGAATATCCCCCTAATTTATAGGGCTATTTGGTTTCTTCTCTTTTTTTCTACCGTATATCGAAAGGGGGAAAGAATCGTAGAAATAGTATTTAAGTAAGTTTTTACCAATATGTAAGGAGGAATATTTCTAATGAGGAAACTTATTTATCTAATTCCTATGCTAGCAATTTTATTTATGCTTACCTATTTACTACAGACACCTCATGCTTCCGCAAATGAAAATAAGCTAATTGAAGAGAACTTTAATCAGCTAACAAACGGACAGCTACCAGACGGGTGGGAGATTCTAGAGGGAAATGCAACCACTCAAGATGGGAAGCTGATCTTATCATCTTCAAGTACTTCGTCACCTTCTAGAGTATTAATTCCAGTGCCTGACAAAATCGGAGACTACGTTTTTGAAGCAGATGTAACATTTAAATCTGCTGTAGATAATGCTCGATGGGTATCTCTCATGTATCGCGTACAGAATGATAACTACCCATATTACCAATTTGCTGTTCGTAAGGGAACTTCTGCCTTAAACGGAGTAGAATTTGCAATAAGGACAGAATCAAATACATGGAGTGTACCTGCAAAGAAGTTCTATCCGGAGGACTTTCGATATGGGCAAGCATATCGGCTTAAGGTAATTGCAAAAGGTGAACGTATTCAACAATATATTAACGGTCAGCTAGTAATTGATACTGATCTTGCGAATCAATGGTTAGAGGGAGATTTAGGTTTTCAAGTATCTGGCGCCACTGTAGAATTTGATAATGTACTCGTAACTACCAGAGCAAATGATTTACCACCAATTGAACATTCTAATGCCTTCTTACCAGATGAACCAGACACAAATATGGTAAATGCACCAACAATTATTTCTAGTGATACCAACCTATTATCAGGTGCTTCCAATGTGCTACTAGATGCGCAATTAAATGAAAGCGGTAACATTACAGTTGGAGATATATTACTCTTGGATATGCTTGCTAGTATAAGAGGGAAAGCAATACCAACTATCCAAGTAGAAAATCAAGACGTAGCAAATGGAGTGATTGAAGTTCTAGACACTGTTTCCACAAAAGATATTCACATCATATCCTCCAATCAAGAAATTATTAACCAAATTAAAGCAGCACACCCTCAAGTACGTGGTGCGATTCTTTACAATAAAGAACATTTAAATAAGCACGATCTAAAAAAGCTCGTTACGGATGCAAACCGTAGTCGTTCAATGAGTATTGTTCTACCAGAGCGTCTTATAACCGATAAAACTGTTTACTTTTTCCATACTCGTGCGATTGCTGTTTGGGGAATTGGGGAGAATATTCATGATTTACTACACGCTGGTGTTGATGGGATTATTACCGAAAATCCAAGTAAGGCTGTAACAGCATACAGTCTTTATCCAGAAAACACATTCGTACAACGTCCTATTGTTGTCGCGCATCGTGGCGTACCTTCCCTTGCCCCAGAGAATACAATGGTAGGCTATCATTTGGCATACGACTTAGGCGCAGACCTTATTGAAACTGATGTACAACAAACAAAAGACGGACAGCTAATTATAATGCATGATACCACTGTCAATCGGACGACAAACGGCACTGGAAATGTTGCAGATTTGACCTTAGAGGAAATCCGTTCACTTGATGCAGGAATAAAATTCGGACCTGAATTTGCAGGAGAAAAAGTACCAACCTTCCGTGAATTCCTTCAAGGGTTTAAAGACAAAGATATCATACTTCTAATCGAAGTAAAGGCTGAAAATATTGAAGAGCAAGTTTTGCAAGAGATTAAGGACGAAGGAATGGAAGACATGGTTGTCCTACAAAGCTTTAGTATAGACACGGTCAAGAAATTCCGTGAAATTGCACCGGGGATTAGTGTAGGCTATCTATATTCAGCCTCTGTACCTGGTTCCGAGCAACAGCGCATACAGGATGCAGAACAAATGCTCAATTATGCAACAACAATCGGCGCGAGATTAAATTCTAGCTATGGTAGTCTTTCCGAGGAATCTATTACGTATATGAGACAACGAGGTATTATAAATATGCACTGGACATTCCGTAGTCAGGAGCCTTTTGAAGAACTACTCAAAAAAGGACTTATTGGACCAATAACCGATTATACACAGTGGCTAACAGATGCGCCTACTAAAATCGACACACCAATTAAAAAGCGGAATTTAAAGGTAGGAAAAACGGCAACCATTCAAGCTAAGACTTTTGTTAACTATCGGGTAGATGAAAAGCAAAACATTGAAACAACACTCTTTGCGTCTGAGAACGAACAAAATGTCCAAATTGAAGGAAACACCATTACAGCTCTATCACCTGGACAAGCGCAAATATTTGCTATGCATACATTTGAAATGCTCGGCAAACAGTGGAACTTAGTATCTGTACCAATTGAAGTAAATATATCCAACTAGTTCATTACGCTTAGGATTACATGTGATTACTTAGCATTGGTTGGAGCAATGCTAGCTATTACTTGGGAAAATGTTTTCTAAATGAATAAAGGGAATAGCACCTTCATGAAACTCTCTCATAAGTGCTATTCCCTATCTATATATATTTCATTAATCCCTCATTCTAGGATCACTAATCTCACTGATTGCATTACTCAACATATAAAAACCTAGCACAACTAACGTAATAGCTACCCCTGGCGCATAAGTATACCAGGGAGCACTTACTAAGTAGGGCTGTGAATCCTTAAGCATCCTTCCCCAGCTTGGATCAGGTGGCTGTACACCAAGGCCTAAATAACTAAGACCTGCCTCAGCTAAAATTGCTACTGCGAAAGCTATCGAAGCTGCAACAATCAATGGTGAGGATACATTAGGTAATATGTGGCGAAACATAATGGTAATAGGCTTTATTCCCATCGCTTTGGCAGCCAACACAAAATCCTGCTCCTTTGTCTGCAGAAATCCACTACGTGCAATTCTAGCAATACCTGGAATAGCCATTAACCCAAGAGCAATCGCCGTATTCCACATTCCTGAACCAAATACTGCCACAAGCATTAGTGCGAGAATAATTCCTGGAAATGCCATTAATGCATCGATAACCCTCATAATAATTTCATCGACCCAGCCCCCAAGATAACCAGAAATACCACCAACTATCGTACCGACAACAAGGCCAATTCCTACTGCAACAATTCCAACAAAAAATGCTGTCTGTGTTCCTTTCATCATTCGACTAAAAATATCCCTGCCAAATTCATCTGTACCAAGCAAGTGAGCAGCACTTGGTGACTGCAATTTGTTCGGAATATCCATCTCCTCTACACCATATGGCGTATAGAAGAAACTAACCGTCATCATCACTAGAAAAAAAACTAGGATTGCCCCACCGAGTAATAGATTAATATGTTTTCCAACATTTCGTAATCGTTTCATACGGGTCCACCTCCTAGCTATAGTCGTATACGAGGATCTATAATAGAATATAAAATATCAATAATAAAGTTAATGAAGACGACAATCAAGGTAATATACATGACAATCCCCTGTACTAATGGAAAATCACGATAACTAATTGCCGTTATTAATAGACTACCAAGACCAGGTAGGCCAAATACTTGTTCTACAATAATCGTACCTGCAACTACTTCAGCAAAGATTAGGCCAAAGACCGTTAAAATTGGGATCATTGCATTCCGTAGTACATGCCGATACATCAAGGAACCTTCCCGCATTCCTTTACTACGGGCGGTACGAACATAGTCACGCTGCATTTGCTCTAGTACAGAGGTACGAATATATCGAAAAGAAACGGCAATTTGTGGAATAGCAATAGTAAGTGCTGGCAATATTAAGGTTCCAAGCGCTCCCAAGATACTCTCCGACCATGGTACATAGCCACTAATCTGAAAAAATGAAAATGTCATCCCTAGATATAGGATTAATAACATTCCTAACCAAAAGGATGGGATTGCCATTCCTACTTGAGTTACTGTCGAAAGAGCATAGTCCATCAATGAATTAGGCTTTTTAGCAACATATATGCCAAGTGGAATGGCTATTATTACCACTAGAATGACAGATAACACTGCAAGAGAAAATGTTATTGGTATTCGGTCATAAATTAAGTCGGAAACTGGACGAGAAAAACGAATAGATTTTCCAAAATCACCAGTAATTGCCCCACCAACCCAGTCTACGTACTGGATATGGAGGGGCTGATCTAAACCAAGCTCTTTTTCTAACGTTTCAATTTGCGTTTCATCGGCTTCTGGCCCTAGCATAATTCGAATGGGGTCACCAGGTATAATTTGAAAGACCGCAAAAGTTATTAGTGATACAAGCACTAATGTAATAAATAACAGAACGAGCCTTCGAATAAAATAGGCCATGCCAGCCAATCCCTTCTAGTCAACCAATTTCACTTCAGATAAATCATGGAAGAAATACGGGTATAGCTTATAACCTTCCATTTTAGGATTCATCGCCCAAATGATTTGATAATCAGCGATAAATGCTGCAGCTGCTTCTTCCGCAAGTATCTCCTGTGCACGATGATACATCTCAATCTGACGGTTTTCATCTGTTTCTAACAATACATTTTTCATTAATTCATCATACTCATTGTTGGAGAAATGAACTAAGTTACCACTATCCTCTGATTGATAACGTTTAATGGTTTCATAAGGAGAAAGCTTTCCAGTAAAGTCGATAATTGTCATATCATAGTCTCTACCTTTGTAAATACGGTCAAGCCATATTCCCCATTCCACAACTTCAATTTTTGCTTTTATTCCTATTTCTTTTAAGTTTTCCACAACAATCTGTGCAACATCTGTATACATTGCAGCATGTGAAGAAATGGAAATAGTAGTTTCAAATCCATCTGGATAACCAGCTTCACTTAATAAGTTCTTCGCCTTTTCTACGTCATGGTCATACATCTTTTCAAGGCCTTCCTCGTAGAATGCTCCCATTGCAGGGCTCATATTCGATCCAATCTTTGTTGCGTACCCAGAAAACACTGCTTCAATAATATCATCCTTATTAATCGCATAATTAATTGCTTGGCGAACTCGTGTATCATTAAACGGTTCTCTTGCTTCATTAAATCCGACTAATAAGGTAGCATTACTATTTTGATATTCTAGTTTAAAATTATTTTCAACCTCTGGAACTCGATGTGCCCCGACGGAAACTAAGTCCATTTCACCTGCTTGAAGAGACATTAATGCAGTCTGATCATCAGGCTGAAAGGTAAACGTTACTTTATCTAAATATGGTAGTCCTTCTTTCCAGTAATCCTTATTTTTTTCTAATACGAGATTATTCTGCGGACTATAACTTTTAAATTTAAATGGACCTGTACCGATTGGCTCCTCACTATGTTTCCCATCATTACTCTTTGGTAATATAGCTGAATCCTGTGCGGTTAAATACGATAGAAAGGCAGAATTCGGTTTTTTCAATGTAATGACAAAGGTTTTATCGTCTGGAGCCTTTAAGGATGCAATATTATCAAAATTGGAAGTTAGCGGCTTTCCAGAGCCTTTACCCATTAGGCGTTCAAAGGAATACATGATATCATCCGTAGTCAAAGGATCGCCATTGTGAAATTTCACATTATCCCGAATGGTAAAGGTATACGTTAATCCATCGTCAGAAATCGTATAATCCTCTGCAAGTGCTGGCTTAAGTGAACCGTCTGTATCCCCGAACATTAAGCCATCAAAAATATTTAAAAGCATTTGAAATGTAATCGAAGCTTCTGCCATATGTGGATCAAGAAAATCAGGATCATTATTCACTCGTATATTAATTTCTTGGCTACTAGATCCATCCTTATTCTTATCACTATCCCCTGTTGAACAAGCACTTATTACTAAAAACAATGCAAAAAATATGGTTATAGGTACCAGTTTTTTGAATACGTTTTGCATGAATAGCCTCCTTCAGTAAATTACCTTCTATTGTATACGTTCATGAAAGTATATCCATGTAAATTCCCTAAAACAGAGTTAGCATTATCACTATGTAAAATATACCATCCCTAATTATAACGTAAACTGATATGATTGGTACAATGGTTTTTATTATTTAACAAACATAAAATAAAACCCTTGAGATTACGGTGTTTGCCAACTTCAATGTTATTGTCAAACCCTCTATTTACTTTGCCCATTAAACAAAGATATTTTACATAATCCCTTCAATTACTAGAAGTCACCAACTATACATTACTTATTCCTTGCTTTGCAGGAATAATCACTGATTAATATTAGGCAACATAACTTGTATCCTGTATCGTAACAAAGGATTTCTATACTAGTATTGATATCTACTAGCTGCTAGAAAACAACTACCCTAGTTATTACATAAAAAAAAATCCAGCAATAAATGCTGGATGGATAAATGACTATCTATTTTAATATTAAATAATCCTAACTATATCTTATCAATAACAATGGAAACTAAGCTCGGATTACGGATGGAAAATTACTTTTACAGAATCCATTTCACGATGGATGATTTTTCGGAAAGCTTCTGGTCCTTCTTCTAATGATAGACGGTGAGAAATCATTGGTTCTGACTGTATTTGTCCTGTGCTCATATAATGAATGGTGGTGCTCCATTCTTTTCCCGGAAATGGGGCTGATATAGCATTCCATGAGCCATAGACGGTTAGCTCGTTACGAACAATTTTTTCAAAGAAGAAACGCTCAATATGAATGTCTGCATATGGAATACCCAAAAATACTACTTCACCGCCTTTACGTGGCAATGCAAATACCTGGGCAGAGGTTATCGGTGAGCCTGCTGACTCTACAGCTAAATCTACTCCTTGTCCATTTGTATAATCCATAATTTGTTCATGTGCAGGCTTTTCTAACGAATTGATAGCAACATCAGCGCCTAGCTTTTTAGCAATTTCTAGTTTGTTGTTGTCGATATCAATAGCATATACCTTCTTTGCCCCAAATATTTTTGCCCACTGAATGGCAAGTAATCCAATACTACCCACACCCATAATAGCTACTTCAGCACCTGGCTGAATGGTAGTTCTATAAAAGCCATGGGCAACTACTGCAGATGGTTCAACCATTGCAGCCGTATCAAAATCTACATTATCGGGTAATGGGATGACATGTGTATTTGGTAGTTTCGTATATTCTGCATAAGCGCCTGGGCGGTATGCACCAATGACAGAAAGCTTTTCACAGCGAGCAGGCTCGCCTTTTTTACAGCTTTTACATTCATCACAAACAAATGCTGGACAACCCGCAACACGATCTCCAACTTTTACATTGGTCACATTAGCACCTATTTCAACCACTTCACCTGCGAACTCATGACCAAATGTCATACCTTCTACATAAGGACCAAGTTTTCGATAACGGGAAGTGTCGGAGCCACATATTCCAACAGATTTGACCCTAATGATAACATCATTTGCATCTTCGATTACCGGTTTCGGTGTATTCTCTTCAAATCGTAGATCCTCTACACCATATAAATTTAAAGCCTTCAAAACAAACACCCTTTTCTTTGTTGTGTTAACTAGCTGACTTTTTCTCAGTTTTTTTATTATTGTTTAAGATTTTATACACAGCAAATCCGATGACAATTGTGTTCATAATCATTTGGTGTTCAATATAAAATTGACTAATACCTCGTAAAGGTCCTAACATAAAGTCTAAAAGAGCATCTACCATGGTTGTTCACTTTCCTTCCATAATTTTCATTATTCCTTGTTATATGACAAGATTTCAGATAAAAATGGGGAAATATCTGGCACTTCATTTAGTAAGATGATGTCGATACTCCACCGTTAATGATTGCAGTGGCACCACTTGCGCCAATGCGGGTTGCACCGGCTTTGACAATTTTTACAGCATCCTCATAGGTTTTAATACCACCTGCTGCCTTTACACCAAGTTTATCTCCAGCGACAGAGTGAAGTAGTTTTACATCTTTTTCAGTCGCACCACCACCATTAAATCCTGTAGCAGTCTTTACAAAGTCAGCTCCAGCCTCCATAATTAACTCCGTAGCTTTTACTTTTTCATCATCCGATAATAAGGCTGTTTCAATGATTACCTTCGTTGTTAGTCCATTAGCTGCTTTCACAACTGCAGCTATATCATCACGTACAACATCATATTCACCAGATTTAAGTGCTCCTAAATTAATGAGCATATCAATTTCAGTTGCTCCATTTTTAATTGCTTCCTTTGTTTCTTCTACCTTTACATGTGTAGTTGCTCCACCTAGTGAGAATCCGATTGGAACCCCTACCTTAATACCATGTGAAGACAATAAACGATGAGCATAAGAAACATAATATGGGTTAACAAATACTGTTTTAAATCCATATTCAATTGTTTCTTCACAAAATAGCTTAATATCTTCTTTCGTTGCTGTTGGTTTTAACAATGTATAATCAATAATGGAAATTAATTCTTCTTTATTCATTCTGACTGCCCCCCCCGTTAAAATAGAGATTCTATTATTCTACTGGTGTTAATAAAACTTTAATAGCCTCACCGCTTTTAATTGCTTCATATGCCTTATCCCATTCAGTAATATCAAAGATATGCGTTACAAGAGCTTTGGCATTTACTTTTCCTTCATCCATCAATGCTAAAGAAGGCTCCCAGTCAGCAGGTCTTTGACTTCTACTACCTACCACACGAATCTCCTTTTGAATGATTTTGTCCAAATCAAATTCAACCATTGGTTTAGCAAAGAGTCCGACCTGTGCATATTGTCCTTTTTTACGCAAAAGGCCTAGTGCTTGATTCGCTGCTGGAACGGCACCTGAGCATTCAAGTACAACATCTACTCCATAACCATTTGTTAATTTGTTTACTAGTTCTGATAGATCTTGCTCCTGTGTATTGACTGTATAATCAATACCAACTTCCTTTGCTTTATCTAGGCGTACCTTATCATTTGATAAACCCGTAATAATTACAGTTGCACCATGACTTTTAGCTACTTGTGCAGCTAGAAGTCCAATTGGACCAGGACCAGTTACTAAAACGACATCCCCCTGATTTATATCTGTTTTTGCAACTGCATGGTGTGTACATGCTAAAGGCTCAGTCATTGCAGCAGATTGATAATCAACATTTTCCGGTAAATGGTGGACGCTTTCTTTCCGAGCAATTAAATACTTTGCAAAGCCACCATCTTGTTGGGAACCAAGTCCTTTACGATGGTTACAAAGATTATAATCACCAGATTGGCAATAGTTACATTCTCCACAAATATAAAAAGTTGTTTCTGAAGTAACGCGATCACCCACTTTAAACTCGGTTACATTCTCGCCAACTTCTACAACCACACCAGAAAATTCATGGCCTAAAGTCACTGGAACAGCAACTTTATAATGTCCTTCATAGGTATGGATATCAGAACCACAAATCCCTGCATATTTCACTTCAATCTTTACCTGGTCTGGACCAGATGTTGGTACAGGTTTATCTTGTACCTCAAGATGACCAAATCCTAATTCTGTTTTGACTAATGATTTCATTGATGTCTCCTCCTTTAGAAACTAGGTCCAAATAATTTAGTGGGACTAACCAGTTAGCCCCACTCTTCATTATTAATTAAATAAATCGAATACTCTCCAGATTACCCAGTTAATCAGGTTACCACCTTGGTCAATACTTGAAACCATTGCTGAGCCTTCTGGTAATTTAATACTTGCCTCTGTAGCCATTTGTGAAAACACTGGGGCAATATCAGTAGCCATATAAAGAGATAAAGCAATCATAATGGTACCAACAATAACAGAGTGAATAATATTACCACGAGCAGCACCAACGATAAAAGCGATTACAAATGGAATTGTTGCTAAGTCACCGAATGGCAAAACATTATTACCAGGTAAGATTACTGCAATTAAAACTGTAATCGGTGTCAAAATTAGTGCTGTAGCGATTACTGAGGGATGTCCTAATAGTACAGCTGCATCTAGACCGATAGTAATATCACTATCTCCAAACTTCTTATTTAACCAGTTACGTGCTGATTCTGATACTGGCATTAAGCCCTCCATCAAAATCTTAACCATACGTGGCATCAAAATCATTACAGCAGCCATTGACATACCAATATTAATGATCTTACCAAAATCATAACCAGCTAATGCACCGATAGCAGCACCCAGTATTAGTCCGATTACCATAGAATCCCCAAACACACCAAAACGCTTCTGAATCGAATCTGCATCTGCTTTTAAATTCTTAAGACCTGGAATTCTTTGAATACCTTTTACTAAAAAAATGAAAGGAGCATAAGATATTGTACTTCCTGTCGCAACAGATACACCAGGCATTTCATAGAAATCACGAACCATTGGTGTCGTCCAGTCTGCAATTTTCAAACATACAATTTGGAAAAGAACAGCAGCAATTAAGCCTTGAATAATACTTCCAGAGATGGCATAAATAACAGCTGCCATAAATGTATAATGCCAGTAGTTCCAAATATCAACATTCATTACTCTCGTTGTCTTTGTTAAAAGCATGACAACGTTAACCACTAATCCTAGTGGAATTATAAATGCAGCTACAACAGAAGCCCACGCAATGGAAGATGTTGCAGGCCAACCCACATCAATCACATTCAATTCCACTCCTAGACGATCAACCATACCTTGAGCAGCTGGGCCTAAGTTAGTCGTTAACAAATCAATAACTAAGAAAATACCAACAAAAGCTACCCCAATTGTTAAGCCTGAACGGAATGCTTTCCCTGGCTTTTGTCCAAAGAATAAACCAAGTAAGAATATTGCGACAGGCAGAATTACAGTTGCACCTAATGCTAGAAATCCTTGTATAAAATCAACAAATGATTGCATTCTTTTTCCTCCTAATGAAGAGAGATTTTAGATTGTCCCAAACGAAGGTCAGACTAAAGGAATTTAGGCCGACCTCTATTCTTTAGGACCACCAAACCCGCATTACTTTTTAAGTTCATCCAAGATTTGTTTTTTTGTATCTTCAATACCAATACCAGTTAAGAAATTACGTGCATTTATTACCGGGAATGGATATTCAGTTTTTGTCATAGCAGTTGTAACTAATAAGTCTGCAGTATCTAAATAACTATTAACCTCTGCAATTTTAATTTGAACTAGATTCACATCAATATTATGTTCCTTAGCCATTTCTTCAATTGCACTGTTTACAATAGTAGAAGTAGCAATACCTGCACCACAAGCTACTAAAACGGTCTTTTTAGCCATTATCTTTCACCTCCTTCATATGCTGCTAAGTCTAATTTCTCTTCTAATAGTTTTTTTATATTCGTTTTACTTGTTTCATTAGCAATCGTTGTTAATGTTTGTTCATCCTGGAAAATCTGCATCAGTTTTTGTAACAATGTTAGCTGTGAATGCGCTTCATTCATTGCCAACATAAAAATAATCTGTACTGGAGTTGTTTCTTGATCGTCTCCCATGATGACAAAATCAACTGGTTGTTTTAGTACAGCTACACTGATGGTTTTTTGATTCACATGCTCTACATCCGTATGTGGAATTGCTACAGAAACTCCAGCAGTAGGAAGGCCTGTTGCAAACTCACTTTCACGTTTTAAAATTGCTGGAATAAAGCTCTCCTTCACTAAGCCTTTATCCACTAGATTTTTTGCAACAATTTCTAATACGGATTCCTTTGTATCTGCTTCAACATCTAATAGAATTACAGATTCATCAAATATTAAGTCACTCATCGTTGTCACTCCCACTTCCTTTTGCCAATTAGTTCAATCCTTGGAATAGTGTTGAATGATCTCAACTATTTCTTGAACTGAATTGGCGTTAATTAATTTATTACATTCCTTCTCAGAACCAACCAAATTCATGAGTTGCATTAAAGCATGAATATGCTGTTGCTTGTCCACCGCTGAAATAGCAATTATTAAATAGATGTCATAATCATTCGTATAGGAAACACCATCCCGGATTCTAAGAAAGCTCATTCCAACCTGCTTAGCACCATCATCTGGAGCAGCATGCGGAATAGCAACACCAGGTGCAATTACAATATAAGAGTCTTCCTCACAATAGCGGAGCATTGCATCAACATATCGAGGTTCTATAATCCCTTTTTTCAACAGCGGATTTGCACCTAAACGAATAGCTGTTTCCCATGAATCTACCGAATCAACTAGAGTAATAGTATCCGGATTGATTAAATCTTCTAAATTCAAATCATTCCCAACGTAATGATGTGTAACAAATTTCCCATTTTCATTTAAATCCAAGTACTGTACTAAAGACTGCTTTAATTCCGCTTCCTGATGAATCGTCGCATAGTTAGCAATTAACTCCAATAAGTAATCAATATTAACACTTTCAGGAACATAGCCATGAATACCAAGCATGACCTGTTTCCGAAGACGATATTTTTCTTCTTTTCCTAGAAAAGCCTTTGTCACAAATAGTTTCTTATTTGTCTCCAAATTTATCGGGGAAAAGATAACATCATATTCTAAAGGATATTTTAAGAACTCTCGCACCGATAAAAAATCAAGAAAAATAAACTCAGGAAACAATTCTCTCAGCTCATTAAACATAAGCCTTGATACAGAAATGCCTTGTGGACAAACGACAACAGCCTTTACTTTTTTATCAATGCTTTCCCCTTGACGATCCATCCATCCGCCAATAAGCATTGTTATGAAAGCAATTTCATTATCAGGTATCTCTGAACCTATCAATTCACGAAGTGGTCCAATTGAACGTTTTACTAAATGGTGTAGCTCCTTGAACTCTCTACTTAGAGAACCTTGAAAAAGGATGGTATCTGTAAGATGATACTTAATTCGATAATAAGCTGGCTTCAAATGCTGTAATAGCTTATCTAACAGTTGATCTCGATCCCGCAAATAAACACAAGCACTCTTTTCAAAATGCCTTAGCATATTATCGATTGCAGGTAAGAGGTTCGTCATCAGATCATCTTCCAATATTTCTGATGAAAAAATGTTTGTCGTGAGAATATGAAGCGTTATGAATAAGCGATCCGATAACGGGATGTCTTCCATATCGTATAAAAGCTCTTCGGTCGCCTTATATTCTTTAGTATTTGAAAGCTCCTCATATTCAATTGAAAATGCTTCCATTTGATGGCCCTTTTTAATTCGTCTTAACAGTAAGATCAAGACGTATGGCATCATATCATGCTTCTCATCGGTGAATTTTAGGTTGAGTTGATTTTCAACCTTTTCCACACGCAACTTGAATTCATTTAATTCATCAGCTTTTATATTGGCTATCTTCTGTAACCAGCTTTCCCCACCACGTAATTGCAGGATTTGAAATGTCATATACATAAGCAGTTTTCGAATTTGGAATTCCTTTCCTTCAAGTACATATCCAAATTTTCTCGAATAACGAATCACTATATTGTATTCGTGCACATAGGTCTGTGCCTGCTTTAGATCATTTAGAACGGTGTTTTTACTCACATCCAATTCATACGTAAAATGATTAAGTGACAATTCTTCCTCTGAACTTAGAAGCATCATTAGAATAAAGTGCACTCTTTCATCTTCCCTCAAAATTGTTCGATTGACTTTCTTAGAAATCGCTTCCCAATTTCCACAGAGCTTTGTTAATATAGCTTGATCAATTACAAAATGACCTTGTCTTGTTCTTTCAATTGCCGGGAGATCATGACCCTTCAGCCATTCATTTATTTTTGTAATGCCGTACCCGAGTTGCCTTCGGGTTAAGCTATATTTCCTTTCAAGCTCCATGCTTGTCATACTAGGATAACTCATTAAGTCATCTAAGATTCTTTTATATCGATCACTTAGTATCACTTCTATCTCCCCTTGACATGTATTATTGTAGCACCTATTATACACGTTTTGTATCCGTTTTCATCCCAATTTACCGAACAATCTTTGTACAATATTGTGATTTACAATATTAATCAAAGTATTTACATTAATTATTCACAGTTTTGTACAACATAGGACTTGTTATTCGACATATTTCGTTTTACTATTTGATTATGAAAGCAATTTCATAAAAACTAGTAAATTAACAAAGGAGATTATTAGATATGGCTAATACTATTGAACAACAATCAATCAATACAATCCGTACACTATCCATAGACGCTATTGAAAAGGCAAACTCTGGTCATCCTGGATTACCAATGGGGGCTGCACCAATGGCATATACACTTTGGACAGATTTCATGAAGCACAATCCGAAAAATTCCAAATGGTTTAATCGCGACCGTTTTATTCTTTCGGCTGGTCATGGCTCTATGCTACTGTATAGTCTTCTCCACCTGTCTGGATATCAAGTATCGATTGAAGATATTAAGTCTTTCAGACAATGGGGCTCTAAAACTCCTGGACATCCTGAAGTGAATCACACGGATGGTGTAGAAGCTACAACTGGACCTCTTGGGCAAGGAATTGCAATGGCAGTAGGAATGGCAATGGCAGAACGTCATCTCGCCACTAAGTATAATAGAGAAGATTTTAATATTATTGATCATTTCACCTATGCTTTAGTTGGGGATGGTGACCTAATGGAAGGTATCTCTCATGAAGCAGCCTCTCTCGCAGGACATCTAGGTCTTGGTAAAATCGTAGTATTATATGATTCAAATGATATTTCACTAGACGGTGATTTAAACCGTTCCTTCTCTGAAAATATTCAAGAACGCTTCCAATCCTATGGCTGGCAAACCCTATTTGTGGAAGATGGAACTAACATAACAAAAATTAGAAAGGCTATCCAAGCAGCTCAAGAAAATACAGAGCAACCAACATTAATTGAAGTCAAAACTGTAATTGGTTATGGTTCACCAAATAAGTCTGCATCTGCTGCTTCACATGGTGCACCACTTGGGACCGATGAAGTAAAACTCACGAAAGAATTTTATGGTTGGCAACATAAGCCATTCGAAGTTCCAGAAGAGGTATATGCTGATTTTAACGAGAAGGTTATCGTTGCAGGTGAAAAAGAAGAGGCTAGCTGGAACAATTTATTTGCTAACTACGAAGAAAAATACCCAGAGACTGCTAGAGAACTAAAAGGCATTATAAATGGGGAGCTACCTGAAGGCTGGGAAAAATCTTTACCGGTATTTGAGCCTGGTGTCGATAAGCTTGCAACACGAGATGCTTCTGGTAAAGTCATCAACCAAATTGCTAATACAGTCTCAAACTTCATAGGTGGAAGTGCTGACCTAGCAGGTTCAAACAAGACAACTATTAATAATGAAAAAGACTTCTCTCGTCATGACTATACAGGCCGAAATATTTGGTTTGGTGTACGTGAATTTGCAATGGGGGCTGCCTTAAATGGGATGGCACTTCATGGAGGACTAAAGGTATTCGGTGGTACATTCTTCGTATTTAATGACTATTTACGTCCAGCAATACGTTTAGCGGCTTTAATGAATCAACCAGTGACTTATGTACTTACTCACGATTCAATTGCAGTCGGTGAAGATGGTCCAACCCATGAACCAATTGAACATTTGGCAGCGTTACGTGCAATGCCTGGACTTTCAGTGATCCGCCCAGCTGATGCAAATGAAACAGCTGCTGCCTGGCGTTTAGCAGTCGAATCAACTGATACACCGACTGCGTTAGTTCTTACAAGACAAGCACTTCCTACTTTAGAAGGGACGAAAGAACATGCTTATCAGGGCGTGAAAAAAGGTGCCTACATTATTAGCAATTCAGAAAAGGAAGTACCCGATGCTATTCTATTAGCAACTGGTTCAGAAGTTCCTTTAGCTATGCAGGCACAGGATGCACTAAAGGAAAAAGGGATTGATGTACGAGTAGTTAGCATGCCATCTTGGGATCGTTTTGAAGCGCAAGATCAAGCATATAAGAACAGTATCCTCCCAACGGAAGTTAAAGCACGAATTGCCATTGAAATGGGATCTACGTTTGGTTGGGAGCGCTATGTTGGTCTAGAAGGCAAAGTATTAGGTATTGATCGTTTCGGTGCATCAGCTCCTGGTGAAAAAATAATTGAGGAATATGGATTTACAGTAGAAAATGTCGTGAAAACTGTAGAAGCAATCTTATAACGTTATAAGAGGTTCTCATTATATTAGAAAATCCCAAGAATCGTTCATGTTCATTCTTGGGATTTTTTATTTTATTCTAATAACTATTTTTTCATATCTACATACCATTCTAATCAGGAGTTATGTACAACTCTCCCCTGAAACAAGCACCTAAAAATCATCTGGATTTGATCCACTACGATCATTTATATTCAAGCCGTCAATTTTTTTCATATCTTCGTCTGATAAGACAAAGTCAAAAATAGTTGCATTCTCTTTAATACGTTCTGCACTGGTCGATTTCGGAATGGTAATTACATTATGTTGTATATTCCAGCGAAGGATTACCTGAGCTGGTGATTTACCATATTTTTGTCCGACTTCAATTAATGTAGGTTCTGTTAATAATTTTCCACGCTTTAACGGTGACCATGACTCAAGTTGAATATTTTCTCTTTCACAATAATTTTTTAGCTCTTTTTGTGTTAGATGGGGATGATATTCAACCTGGTTAATTACCGGCTTCACAGAACAGTCCTTTAGAAGGCTCTCTAAATGATGTACATGGAAATTACTTACACCAATTGCCCGTACTCTTCCCTCTTTATATAATTTTTCTAATGCTAGATAAGTTTCTATATATTTTCCACTTACTGGCCAGTGAACCAAATATAAATCCAAATAATCCAAACCTAGCTTTTCGATACTTTGCTCAAATGCTCTAAGTGTCGATTCATATCCTTGCTCGTCATTCCAAACCTTTGAAGTAATAAAAATTTCCTCACGCGGAATGCCAGACTCCCGAACGCCTTGGCCAACACCACGTTCATTATTATAGAAGGAAGCAGTATCTATACTTCGGTAACCAACTTCAATTGCAGTGCGAACAGCTCGAATAACTGTATCTCCCTCGTCTACCTTATAAACACCAAGGCCAAATCCTGGCATTTCAATACCATTGTTTAATACTACCTTATCAGATAAGCTTGTAATCAATTTAAATTCCTCCTATGATCTTATCTATAAAAGCTTTTACTTCCTTGCCATTGAATATATGGTGACATAGACCCCCTAACCGCTTATTGTTAAAGGTATTTCTCCTTCAAAAAAGTAATGTTTAAAAAGAGAATAGCAAATTATAGCTAATAACCTCTCCTTATTTTGGCATCATACTAAATATAAAACTAAGTTGTATAAAAAATAGCAAAATACCTATCCTCACGATACTAATTATCTGTGAATTTCCAGTGAAAGCAGAATAAAACATTAATCCAAACAATCAAATAATCAACCTAAGATTTACCAGCCTATGTAGCTTAATAGACCTTTTAATATGACAAATCTTTTCCCGTCATTAATAAATTTGCCGAAACTGTTTGAGTGTTATAGCCGAAAATTAGTTTGTGTAATGCATATACACTCATTAGTGTATAAATTACAATCATTTTCATTACAATTCCACCTCATTAAAAATGAAATTTTTTTCAATTGGCTCTTGAAATACATTAGCAATTTTTACCGCTATCAATTAGGATGGCATATATTCATTTCTTCAATTAAACTAACCGTTTGCCTAGAAATTTTCGCTCTCTTGGCTAGCTCTGTTTGATTCAATCCATCTCTTGCTCTTAGTTCTTTTAGTCGGTTCTTCACTCTATCACCTCACAGCCATTGTAAATGATAGTTTTAGTCAATAATTCATAAAGAGTTGATACATATTTAACTTGTCAGATATGCATCAACTCTTTATTTTTAAACGATCACAGTGTTAGCAAAATTAACGCTTTTAATTAAAAATACAAGTATTATAGTTATTTTCAAGACATAAACTGCATCTGCTTTTTCTCCAGCACATTTGCTTAATAATAAAAAAATAGCCCCCACATTCCGTAGCGGCTATAATGATTTTACTTCTTAGTAAAATCAACTTCGTTTAATCCACTAATACCAATCTGTTGACCATCTTCCAAGGTGACAGTTATTTGTTTTACTCCCATTTCACCTGTTGCATCTAGTATTTCATTTGTAGTTGGAACTCCAAGATTATTATATATGAAGAAATTTCCCGATCCACTAGGTGTTGTAACATTATATCTCCCTGCTTTAATATCTAGTCCAACTATCCATGTACCTGTTGTTAGCTTGTTAGATAACTTAGTCTTCGCAGGAGTAAAGGTTACAGCGTTAAGTCCGGATATTTCAATTTCTTGTCCATCTTTTATGTCTGTCGTAACATTCGGTACACCCATATCAGCACTTTTATCGAGAATTTCATTTACTACTGGCAAACCATCCTCATCATAGACAAATAAATTTCCTGTACCCTCACCCGTTATCACATAACGACCTGCTGGAATATCAGTACCCACTGTAAATTTTCCGGCATTAAGTGTAGTCTCCTTTGCTGACGAATTATCACGCTTTGCTGCCGCAGATTCTTCCTTTGTGGTATCATTATCTTCATTTTTTCTATTATTGTCTTTTGTCTTATTGTTAGTATCATTAGTAGTTTCTTCTGTTCCAGTATTGGTAGTATCCTTATTATCTTCGTCATTCCGACCGGCACTAAATATGATAATGAGTAGTACAATAACCACAATTAACCAAAACCACCATCTCTTATAAAACGGTGCTTTATTCTCATCATTAGCCAATTCTATTCCTCCTTTTTATTTTAGTATGGATGTTTTTTTTATTGTTATTACATTAAATATTGTCACGAAATAAATTGTTAGATAGTTATTATTTAACAAAATAGTAGTTATTTACTAAATAATCATTTAATTATATATCGTTTATAGGTATAATGTTCTAAAGAAGTAAAAAAATTGTCGAATTATAAGTTGAAGTTGAGTTAGTTTACTATGCGAAAGGAGATGATTGAAGTGAAAATGCTAACTCAAATAAGATTTAAACTTCCTTTTATGATGGCTTTGTTACTAATTATTCCAATGTCAATTGTCGGCTTACTTAGCTTTAGCCAGACGAAAGTACTAGAGCAGGCTGTCATCAACAAAGAGGTAATGGAAAATATTGGAGGGAAATTTAAGAAGGTTTTTCTTGAGTATGAGAAAATTATCACGGATATTGCTGCTATGGAAGAGTTGGATTATCAATCCTATACCTATAGTAACGATAAAAAAGATGATATAGTAAATATGCCGAATATTAATGACCCAGTGAAGACAGCCTTCTATGAAGCGTTTTTAAAAAACATCGAAAAGCAATATGATTACTTATTGAATACATATTTTGCAACATTAGAAGGTGAATTTTATCTTTCTAATATACCTCCTGTTGAAGTTGATTTGTCAGAGTTTGATCCAAGACAGCGGGAATGGTACATGAATGCAGAGGCAGCTGATGGTGATATCATTTGGACTGAGCCATACATGGACACCGGCACTGGAAAATCAACCATTACTTTGGCAAAAGCAATGGTTGATGAAAATGGAAAGATTGTTGGAGTTGTCGGTTTAGACTTTGATATGCAAAAGCTGGCACGTTTAGTTCGGATGCAAATTATAAAAAACACATCTATTATTGGCGGCATTTCACTTCTAATAGGAATATTTTTTGTTTATTTATTTGTTCGTCGCTTTAATCGTAGCCTAAGCAAGATCCAGCATGGAATGGAAAAACTAGCTACTGGTGATCTAAGGACTGAAATTGTCGAAACAACTAGTAAGGATGAATTAGGACAATTATCATCTAGCTATAATAAAATGCTTATAAATTTAAAGGAATTAGTTACTAACGTTATTCAGACTTCAGAACAGGTAGCAACTTCCTCTGAACAGTTAAGTGCAAATTCTGAGGAAACTTCTAAAGCTACTGACCATATTACTCGTTCCATTCAAGAGGTAACAGCTGGTACAGATGACCAGCTTTCCAAGATGAAACTATCAATGGATTTTGTGCATAGAACATTGCACGATGTTAATGCAATCCAGAAAAGCTCACAAGCTGTTTCCTTAACATCAGAAGGGAGTTCGATTCAAGCAAGGAAAGGTAGAGATATTATTCATCAAGCTGTAGAACAAATGCATGCTATAAGCGACAATACGAAGAACACATCGACTATCATTTATGATTTGGAAGCTCGTTCCAAAGAAATAGAAAAAATCCTATCAATCATTAATGATATAGCAAATCAAACAAATCTACTTTCATTAAATGCTGCAATTGAGGCAGCAAGAGCTGGTGAACATGGAAAGGGATTTGCAGTTGTTGCTGATGAGGTTCGCAAACTAGCAGAGCAGTCTAGTGAATCTACAAAACAAATTTCCCAAATCATTAATGAAATTCAACAGCGGACTGGAATGGTCGTGGATTCCATGAAAACAGGAGAAGAAGCAGTCGGTAAAGGTACGGAATTAGTGCAAACTGCTGGTGATACATTCATAAATATCTCAGACTCCATTGATGACATTGTTCAAAAAATGTGTGATGTCTCCAAAGCAATTACGCAAATTAGTATAAACACGGACGATTTAGTTACATCCATGGAGAACGTTTCGAATATATCTGAAAAGACGTCTACCTACATGCAAGAGGTAGCAGGAGCAACCGAAGAACAAACTGCCTCCATGCAAGAAGTCTCATCTGCAACAAGGCTACTAGCCGACATGGCAATAGATTTACAAAACCTTGCAGAACGATTTAAGATTTAAAGCAGTTTTATTCGGTAAACATTCTACCTCTTAATATAACTTTGTCGAAAGAGTCCATTTCAGTTAGCAAGCTGAAATGGACTCTATATTATTTTGTCGAACTTAAGTGTTCCCATGATAATTTTACATTTAATTTCAAATTAAGTATCCCGAACAACTATAGAAAGTTATTAGGGTCACATAACTTCGGGTGTATTTAGTATCCTATCAAAATCATTAGCTATTCCCAATGAATCGTCCAATTTACCCAATAGCTAGTATCTCATTTATAATTAATACCTACAGTAGTTATTCCCGTCCTTGCATTTATTCAAAATCGACTATAGACAACAAATTTGGGGAAGTCTAAGAAACCCACCCATATTGCAGTCCAATTTTGCAAATTCGGTTGTGATTGATTTGGTCTTACTCCTTAAACCATATCGGTCTATAATTTGGGTATAGGACATACTACTTATGAACTATTGAATTAGGGGGATAATAATGGATCAACGTAGTATGGCAGTTTTTAATCAGTTATTGCAAAGGGATTCATATATTTCTGTTCAAGAGCTTGCTGAAAAATTAAACGTGTCGCGACGCACCATTTATAATGATCTCGATAAAATAAATGATTGGTTAAAGGATCATGACTTACCAGAGATTCAACAGGTTAGAGCTCAAGGATTGTATTTAGATGAGCTAACAAAAAAAGAAATATTGAATAGCTACTCCTTCTCGGAAATATCATATTATGAATTTTCCCCCGATGAAAGAAAAGCTTGGATATATATCCATATTGTTGGACAGAACAAGCCCTACTTTTTAGAGGATGTTCGGGAATTATTTCAAGTTAGTCGGAATACAGCACTTGATGATATTAAGCGGTTAAAGAATGACCTAGCTGCTTATAGGCTACAGGTTACAACAGAAAGAAAAAGTGGATACCAGATAATTGGAAATGAAGATGATATTCGTAGGGTACTTATTTATTTCTTATCTCAGGTAATTCCAAAGGAAGGCTGGTATGGCCTAACTGCGGACTTAGAAAACGCTACAAAGGGTAGGAAAGACCGTGCTCTTGAGCCTTACAAAATATTTGACGTTCCACTACTAAACCTATTACGAAAACTTTTAAATGATTATGAACAGCGATATATGATAGAACTTACTGATGACATTTTAAATAGTATCGTGGTTTGGTTTCACTTTTTCATCAAACGAATCATGCAGCAGGCATTTGTTGAGGTTGATTCGATCGAAAAGGAAATTATTTGGGAAACCGATGAATACGTAGGAGCAGACTTCCTATGTAACAGTATTTCTGAAAGCCTAAACATACAGATTCCAGCAAATGAGATTTACTATTTTGCGATGTATCTTCTTAGTGCCAAAGTGAATTACAACTCTAGCCCAAAACTAAAAGGGGAAGAAAAGAAGGCTTTGCGAAATGTTGTGGAAAAAATGGTTGCCGATTTTCAATTATATGCAGCCATTGAATTTCAAAACCCTGAGCAGATGATTCAAAATCTATTGTTACATCTGAAGCCTGCTTACTACCGAATTAAGTATGGGATCGATGTTGAAAATACGTTACGAGAATCCGTAATGAATAATTATCCAGAAGTATTTCACATTACGAAAAAGGTAGTCCATCACTTTGAGGACGTCATTGGGAAGAGAATAAATGATAATGAAGTAGCCTTTATTACCATGCACTTCGGTGGATGGCTACGTAAAGAGGGAGTAACACTCGATAAAACACGAAAAAAAATGTTAATCGTCTGTACTAACGGTCTAGGTACTTCACGACTTCTAGAAAGTCAACTGGAAGGATTGATTTCCGATGTACAAATAGTCGGTGTCACCTCTTTAAGGGATTATGAAAAGATGGCTTTAAATGTTCATTTTATCGTATCGACTATTCCTCTTCCAGATAAAGGTGTACCAGTATTTGTCGTAAATCCCGTCTTAAATAATGAAGATAAAGAACAGCTCTTAAAGAGAGTAAATTCATTATTTGAAAATTCATCAAAGCAACAGATTTATTCTGTTGATACAGTAATGGATATTGTCGGGAGATATGCAAAAATTGAGGATTCAGAAGCTTTATCGAAAGAGCTTAGAAGGTATTTCTACTCACCGAAAAACACGGAAACAGAAATGATGAAGCCAAACTTAAGTGAGCTACTTCCAGAGGAACGAATTTCGTTTAAAAAACAGATTTCTAGTTGGGAAGAGGCAGTTCGCTACGCTTCTATGCCATTATTAAAAGAAGGCTTCATCAATGAAAACTATATTGAAAAGATGATTCAAAACATCATCAAGCTAGGACCGTATGTGGTTATCTCCGATAATTTCACTTTACCACATGCAAATCCGGAGGACGGTGTTCTCAAAACAGGTATGAGTATGCTACTTCTGGAGAATCCAGTTGACATGCTAGGGAAAAAGGTAAGCGCTTTTGTTATATTAGCGTCTCGAGACAATGAGCAGCATTTAAGAGCTCTACAGCAGCTAACCAAGCTACTTACCGACAAGGAACATAAAAAAATTATGATGAGCACCACGGATAGAAGTCGTATATTAAGCCTAATTCAAGCTTATTCGACTACTCAGATTAACAACAAGGAGTAGGTGTAAAAGAAAATGAAGTTTTTAGAGGAAAACATTGTTAAGGTTGGTGTGGAAGTAGCCGATGCGGAAAGCGCAATAGAAGCTGCTGGCAACCTTCTTTTTACCCAAGGACTAGTAGAAAGGTCCTATATTGAAGCTATGAAGAATTCCTTTAAAGAAAATGGGCCTTATTTTGTACTTGCGCCGCAAATCGCAATTCCACATGCAAGACCAGAAGATGGAGTAAACGAGGCTTCCGTTTCGATGGTCCAGCTAAAGAATCCAATTAAGTTTGGCCATGCATCGAATGATCCGGTGCGTCTTGTATTTGGATTAGGTGCATCTTCAAGTGATGAGCATTTAACATTACTACGAGAATTAACAAGCCTATTAAATAATCAGGAAAATGTAGAAAAACTAACAAATGCTAAAAGCTATGATGAAATTAAGAACATTTTAGAAATGGAGAGATTAGGATGAAGATATTAACAGTATGTGGATTAGGACAAGGAACTAGCTTAATTTTAAAAATGAATGTGGAGCAAGCTCTAGCATCTAAAGGAATTAGTGCTGATGTGGAACATACAGATGTTTCTACAGCATCTAGTATGTCTGCAGACTATATCATTACTAGTAACGAGCTAGCTGAAAGTCTAATTGGCCATAGCGCAAAAGTTTTCATCGTAAATAACTACTTTGATATGGATGAGATCAATAAAGCTATTGATGAAAATATCGCTGGCTAAATAAGGGGGAAAAATAATGGATGTAATTTTTTGGATTGCCACAAACATTTTTGGACAAGCAGCAATACTACTTGGTGCAATCGTCCTTCTAGGGCTATTACTACAAAAGAAGAGTGCCAGCCAAGTTATTAGTGGAACCTTTAAAGCCATAATTGGATTTTTAATCATTAGTGCAGGTTCAAGCGTTATTGTTGGTGCATTAACTGTATTTGAACCACTATGGAAAGAGGTTTTCAACCTTTCAGCTGAACCACTTAAAGATTTTATGGGTCAGGAAAAATTCAATGCTAAATTCGGTAGTGCCGTTACTTTGGCAATGACACTTGGATTTATCATTAACGTTATATTAGCTAGATTTACGAAATTAAAATTCATCTATCTAACTGGACACATGATGTTCTGGACAACTACTATTTTTGCAGGAATTGTTGTTCAGGCAGCTGGAGACGTTTCATTTGGTAAACTAGTTATCTTCCTAGCTATCTTTATGGGTCTATACTGGACTATTCAGCCAGCATTAACGCAACCAATCATGCGTAAAATAATGGGAAATGACAATATCGCATTAGGTCATACGTCTGCATCCGTTTCTTTACTTGCAGCACTAGCTGGTAAATTTTTAGGTAACAAAGAAAATGATTCTGAAAAGATCAAGTTACCTAAAGGCTTAGAATTCTTAAGAGACTCTAACGTTATTACAGCACTAACAATGGGATTACTATTCTTAGTCGGTGCAATCATTATTTCCTTTAAGAACACTCCAGGAGCACAGGAACTTGTAGCTGCTGCAGGTGATCAAAACTTTATCGTTTATGCGATTATCCAATCATTCACTTTTGCTGCTGGTATTGCAGTAGTATTACTTGGGGTACGTATGTTTATCGGTGAAATGGTCCCAGCATTTAAAGGGATTGCAACTAAAATCGTTCCAGGTGCAAGACCAGCACTAGATAGCCCAGTTGTATTCCCATTCGCTCCAAATGCTGTTATCTTAGGATTCTTAGGTTCATTTGCAGGAGCATTAATTTGGTTAGTAGTTTTAGGTAATACGGTAAGTTATATCTTCGTTCCAACAATGATCGTATTATTCTTCCACTCAGCTACAGCTGGTGTATTTGGTAACGCTACTGGTGGTGTCCGTGGTGCAATACTTGGTGGATTTATCACATCTACTGTCGTAGCTTGGGGACAATTTATCATGGTTAAAATGTTACTTCCTAATACTGTTCCAGATACAGCGATGTGGGCAGCAGATTCAGACATGTTTATTTTAGGTCCAATTGTTAAATTCTTAGCACAGCTATTATTCTAAAGAATATTAATTGCGGGGAGGTGTTTTTACTTCCCCCTTTCCATTGGTGAATAAATAGGAATGACCCTGATACTTTCATCAATTCTAATTGGGTGTCAGTTTTTTTAGAAAGAAATGCTTACATGATGTTTGAAGACAACAAGAATCTATATAGGAGTGATTGATATGAGTTTTATTAGAACATTTCATGGAGATATAGACCCATCAGAATTAGGTTTTACGTATTCACATGAGCATATTGTTTGCAGACCTCCATATTGGGTAGAGCATGAGGCAGACGACTTACTACTTGATGATAAAGAAAAATCAAAATTAGATGTCTTAGATTTCAAAAATCTAGGCGGACAAGCAATTGTAGATGCAACTGCAATTGACTATGGACGTGATGTTCAAGCAGTAAAAGAAATTGCTGAAGAAACTGGTGTAAAAATCGTTGGTACTGCTGGCTTTAATAAAAGCTTTTTATGGGATGCTAAAATTCCTGAGCGCCTAAAGAACGTTATTGGAGATTATGATACGTACCATGAATGGATCGATGCAAAATCCATCAATGAACTTGCTGATTTTGTAATCAAAGAAATTGAAGAGGGCTTAGAAGGCACTACAATTCGTGGCGGCCAAGTTAAATTTGGTACTGGCTATAACCGAATTACTCCTTTAGAGGAAAAAACATTACGTGCAGTTGCAAGAGCTCATCATGAAACAAAGGCTCCTCTACATTCTCATACTGAGGCAGGTACAATGGGATTAGAACAAATTGAACTACTTAAAAGCGAGGGAGTTAATTTAGAATACATCAGTTTCGGTCATATGGACCGTAACCCAGATCCATATTACCATGAACAAATTGCTAAAACTGGTGCACTTCTTTCATTTGATGGTATTTCTAAAATTAAGTACGCACCGGAAAGCACCCGTATTCAATGTATCTTAGACCTTGTTGAGAAAGGCTATGAGGATCAAATTTTGGTAAGTGGTGATACCGCAAGAAAATCCTATTACAAACACTATGATTTCGGATTAGGTCTTGAGAATATCATTGGTAAATGGGTACCGCGTTTTATAGATGAAGCGAATAAAAAAGGCTTTGACGGCAATAAGCTAATCGATAAATTCTTCGTTCAGAACCCTGCACGTTGCTTTGCATTCAAGAAATAAGGTCACTAAGAAAAGCGTAAAGTACACGGAGTCATCTGTGTATATTGTTTCTATCAAGAAAAATTCAGGCTGGACGGTGAAATTTTATGGAATTCCAATATGAAAACTCCTTTGAAGTAAAGGAAAAAATTAATCAATCCAAAATTGCAATTTTACCTATTGGAGCAGTTGAGGCACATGGTCCCCATTTACCATTAGGAACTGATAATTTACTTGCTGAAAGACTTTCACAAAAATTAGCAGAGCGTGTGAACGGTTTTGTACTACCAACCTTACCATATGGTCAGGTTTGGAGTCTTCGTAATTTTCCTGGAAGTATCAATGTAAGTAATGAATCTCTTATTAGTTTTCTAGTCGATATAGGTGAAAGTTTATTTAAACAAGGCTTCCGAACTTTTGCTATGGTAAATGGTCATTTAGGAAATCAAACAGCATTAAAAGAGGCTGCCAGAGTTCTATATGAAACATGTCCAGAAATGCGCGTGTTCTATTTCTTCTATCCAGGAATGAATAAGGCAGCAGCCGAAGTCCGAGATAAGAAATCGGCACACAATGCCTATTTTCATGCATGTGAAATCGAAACATCTTATATGCTCTATCTAGCTCCAGAATACGTAGACATGAGTAAAGCACTATCAGAAGATCCGATTATCTCTATGGCAGCTGATTTCACCCCAACTCCTTGGGAAGAATTCACAGAAACAGCTGTACTAGGCGATGCTAAACTAGCAACAGAAGATAAGGGTAAATACATTGTTGATATCGCTTTAGAGAATATGGTTAAAATGATTGACGAATTAAAAGGATAAGAGCTGTAATAGAGGGGAAAGGTTGAAACAATCTTTCCCTGTTATACATTAGAAACTTAATAAGAAGGTGTGAGTGGGAATGAACGATAAACTTTATGGGAAATTTTTATTTAACTTTTTAGCTAAAGACCAGAAGAATGCTGAAGCTGTTATGGAAGCTGGAAAAGGCTTTGTCGTACCAGGTATAACGGCCGATAAATTTAATACAGTGGAAGAAGCTGCTGAAAAAGTAAAAGAATTAAAAACGGTAACAAATATGGTTAGTATTGGACTTGGCGGTGGCGGTAACACAGCCAATTGGAAGAAGGTTCTAGAAATTGCAGCTGCTTCAAATCCTGGTCATATCAACCAGCCATTTGAAACAGCAACCTATTCAAAAGGTTATTTAGATGGAAACGGAACCCCAAAGCAATTAGTAAATGCGCTAATTCAACCTACTGGCGAAGTTGGTAAAATCAAATTAGCTAATTCAGGGACAATTCTAGCTGTTGAAGAATTCATGGAAGTTGCTACAGGTTTAGGAATTGAAAGCATCAAAATGATGCCAGTTAAAGGTACACAGCATCTAGAAGAGCTTATCTACGTAACAAAAGTGGCTAGTAAAAAAGGTATTCGTGGTTTCGAACCTGCTGGTGGAATTAGTGCAAGTAATATTAAAGAAATTATCCAAGGTGTGAAGGACATCGATATCGAATTCTTCATGCCACATATTTTCGGTACTACCATTGATAAAGAATCTGGTGAAACAATTCCTGAAAAAGTACAAGAAATCTTAAACGAAGTGGAGGGGTTATAATGATTCATGATTATTTTCATAAAATCAGTGAATTATTAGCAACGGTTGAAAAAGAACAATCAATGAATATGAAGCAAGCTGCTGAGAAGGTTGCAGAAGCCATTCAGCAAGATGGTGTTATCCACTTATTCGGTTGCGGACATTCCCATATCCTAACAGAAGAAGTTTATTATCGCGCAGGTGGGCTTGTTCCAATCCATCCTATCTTACATGAACCATTAATGCTTCATGAAGGAGCTGTTCGCTCTTCCTCCCTAGAACGAAAAAATGATTATGCGAAAACATTTATGGGTGAACAGGACATTCGCAAAGGCGATGTTGTATTTGTCATCTCCACATCAGGAAGAAACCCTGTACCAGTTGATGTTGCGCATATTGCTAAAGAAAAAGGTGCCTACATCATTGGAATTACTTCCATCGAGTATTCTAGCAGTCAACCATCCAGACATACGAGTGGTGAACATCTTTTCGACGCAGTAGATTTAGTCATTAACAATCATGCACCAGTCGGAGATGCGCTCTTATCTCATGACAAAGTAGAAGTCAAATTTGCTCCAAGCTCAACTGTAATTGGTGCAACTATTTTAAATGCAATTCTGGCTGAAGCTGTTGGCATAATGGGAAGCTCCGGATTTACCCCACCTGTTTTTCTAAGTGGCAACATCGAAGGCGCAGACCAGCATAATGAAGAACTAATTAAGAAGTATAGTGACCGAGTTAAACTGTAAAAGAAATTGGGTATCAATTATTCCCAGCTATTACATTTTCTCGACGAAACAGAGTAACCAAGATGAAACCGCATGAAATCATGCGGTTTTTTCTATGTATGCCCTTATTATGGATTTAATCAAACAGCTATATCCATTGCGAAAAGTTAATTCTATCTCGAAAAATTGCAGGCATTTTCATATGCGGTTAGAGCGACTTCTAACGCTTTTAATCCGTCATGACCTGTTATGGTAGGGGATTTTCCTTGTTTAATGCAATTGACGAAGTCTTTTATTAATTCAAAGTCTATATCACTTCCGTATAGGACATGAGTCAAAGATTTCCTTTCATTTGAAAACAGCCGAAAATACTCACCAAAGCCATCTGCTTTCACTGTTTGTTTTGTCCCTATAACTTCAATTGTAGCATCTCCCCAGGTTGGATATTCTGGAAGCCGAGACCAGCTAACATCATGGGAGGCAATGACCCCATTTTCAAATTCTAATGTAAGTAACCCTGCATCGTCTATATCTCCATTTTGAAAAAAAGAATCCAGAATCGCGTCGACCTTAACAACCTCCATACCGAGATACCAGCGCATAATATCAACCATATGTACAGTGTGATCAAGAATAGCCCCACCACCACTTTGTTCCTTATCTACAAACCAACCACCTGGATATTGCCCGCGATTTGTTGAACGAAAAGCAACGATTTCCCCAAGTTCACCGTTGTCAATTAACTGTTTTACTTGTTGAATGGCGGGACTAAAACGCACTGGAAAAGCAATTTGTAAGGTCACTCCACAATCAGCACAAACATCAATCATCGCTTGAGCATCCTCAATAGTAGTTGCAATCGGTTTTTCACACAAAATATGTTTACCTGCCCTAGCAGCATTTATAACCATTTCTTTATGTCGTATATTCTCACTACAAATAATGACTGCATCCATTTCCTCCGCAAGAAATTCCTTTTGGTCCCCAAAATGGATTGTCTCGTATTTGTTTGCTGCCTCCTTTCCACGAGAAACGTCATCATCAAAAATACCAACAAGTTCTGCTTCCTCTAGCTTCAATAAACAATCTGCATAGCTATATGCATGCATATGTGCAAAGCTCATTATTCCAATCTTCACGACTCATCCCCTCCTACTAATGACCGATATCTCTGGAACTCTTCCCATACTAAATCTAACCTTTTTGAACTCTCCAAAATAGACTTTATATCATACTGTAACGTTATTGGATGATATAAACTTGGCTTCACTGGATTCACTTCTTCACTATGAAATTCAATTATTTTCCTAATGCCACTCCATTCAAGCTCAACAAATTCTTTATCAGAAAACGTATAATCAATCTGTGCCATTGTTCCACAAACATAACGAATTAGTACAATAACATGTGCAGGCACTACTCCCAATCGACTGTGCCTTATAACTACTTTCTCTGTTTCTCCGAACATAGAAGCTAGCACACAAAGGTCACTTAAGATAACAGCATTATTCTTCACACTATCTACCATTCTACGTAACCGAAAAACTCCCTTTGGAGTACATTCTTCCAAGATAATCTCCTTTGTCCGTTGGAAAAAGGGGTATTGCATAAGTTCATGATAAGCTTTGACATTATTTCCCTGAATAGTATCTATCACCGTAGCAGGGACATACACATCATATTTTTCTAAGCCACTTAATGAAAGCTTATCTACATCAAGAACCACTATCTCCTTCCCATCCAGAGAAAGAGAATCAACTACTCCAGCTGTTTTTGAGCTAGCAGCAATTCGATTCCATTTTGCAAAAACGACATTCTTCATTCGAATTCCCTCACTATCCACCAAATTAATAGAATAATGGGGCTAGAAATTATTCCCCACCCCATTAAAATTACGCAGTTTTCTCTTTTCTTTGTAATAGCACAGCTACAATTACTATAACTCCTTTAAATGCTTCACGAAGGAAAGGCGGTACACCGAACAAGTTTAATAAATTATTCATTACCGCAATAATGAGCATCCCATACACTGTACCAAGAATATACCCTCGGCCACCAAGCATATTCGTTCCACCAACAACAGCAGCGGCGATTGCATCCATTTCCATCCCTCTTCCAGCATTAGAAAAATCCATGGAACCAATACGTGATACCTGAATAATAGCCGCAATTGACACTAGTAATCCCATTAATGCATATACACGAAGCTTAACCTTATTGACATGAACACCAGAAAGCTTTGCAGCTCTTTCGTTCGATCCAACCGCAATAATCTGTCTTCCAAAGGTAGTACGCTTCGATACATAATAGAGGATTGCCGCAATTATTGCCCAATAAATGATAGGCATAATCATAAGATTACCTATTTTAAAACTAGAAATTTGCAAAAATTCTATAGGCACTGTCGTATTATAGCCTTGTGTAAAATGCTGTGTAACACTTCTAAAAATCATCATTGCACCTAAAGTTGCTATAAACGGTGGTACCATACCTTTCGTAATTGTAATACCAATTAATGCACCCAATGCATATCCAAATGCTAACACCAAAACAATCGTTAGTAGGATAGCTGGGGCACCAGTAATTCCTACCATACCCAAAATACCTTGTGTGCCTGTATCTAATAGGTACATTGCAAATGCACCAGTGACTACTAATGTTGAACCAACTGATAAATCGATTCCACCGGTCATAATGACAAATGTCATTCCTAATGCTACAATTCCAACGCCAGCATTGTTACGTAAAATATTAATCCAGTTACTGGTCCATGCTTGGAACCACTCACCAAAGGAATTAAAATCAAAACCTAAGGTTAATGTCTGTAATACTACCATAATAATAAGTGCAATCAGAATACTAAATAACGGGTCATTTGACCACTTGTTTTTAAACCACTTCGTGAAACTCTTTTTCAAAGGGTTTATATCATCATAGTTTTCTTTCTTATTTGGAATCATTGCTGGTGCACTCCCTTCTCTTCCCCAAGCTCCCCACCAGTTGCTAAGCTCATTATTATCTGTTCATTCATCATCTCATCACGAACCTCACCTTTAATAACTCCATGGTACATGACAAGTGCCCGATCACATACGCGAATGATCTCCTGTGCTTCACTGGATAATACAATAATTGCAATATTTTCTTCTGCTAATTTCAAAATGATATCGTAAATATCTTCCTTCGCCCCGACATCAACACCCTGGGTTGGGTTATCTAGTATAAGCACCTTAGGGTTTGCTGCTAGCCATTTCGATAGGACAACCTTCTGTTGATTTCCGCCTGATAGACTCGTAATGTTGTCCGTCATTTTGTCCATTTTAATCCGTAAAGCTTCCTGTTGTTCTTTAAATAGCTGTTCATGTCTTGTTGTATTGATAATGCCACAGTTAGAAAACATCGGCCAAGTTACTATTGAAGCATTTTCGATTATATTCATATCCTTGATAATGGCATTTTCTTTTCGATTTCTAGGAAGATAGGCAATTCCTTCTTGAATAGCATGGTACGTGTCCTTAATCGTTACTTCTTTTCCTTCTAAAAAAATCTTTCCAGATTCATAGCTATTTGCACCAAATATTGCTTGAAACAGTTCACTACGACCATCTCCGAGAAGTCCCGTTATCCCAACAATCTCTCCAGCATGAATGGAAAAATGAATATCCTTAAAGTGACGATTGTCTGTTAATCTTTCAACTCGTAGAACTTCCTTATCCTTTTCTTGTATGTTGTTTCTTCTTAAGGATTCCGTTCTTACATCAAACCCTACCATATAGCTTGCTAAATCCTTATTTGTCACATCACTTACATTTCCTGTTGAAACTAAAATTCCATCTCTTAAAACGATATATCGATTACAGATTTCCTTTACTTCGTTTAACTTATGCGAAATAAAAATAATTCCAACATTATTCTCTTGTAAGGTTCTCATCATCGCAAATACTCGTTCAATTTCTGTTTCCGTTAATGATGTTGTAGGTTCATCCATAATAATGATAGAGGCATTCATCATCATCGCTCTACAGATTTCTACTATCTGTTTGTAGGAAGCATCCAGATCACGAACCATTGTATTCGGGTCTAGCTTTACATTCATCCGTTCAAATATCTCGACGGTTTTATCATACATTTGCTCTAAATCAAGAATTCCTCTTTTTCTTTTAATCTCCCGACCTAGAAACATATTTTCATAGACAGGTAGATCATTAATTAAGTTTAACTCTTGATGAATAAATGCAATTCCTGCTTCTAAGGAATCAACAGGAGTTTCAAATTGAACCTCCTTATCATCAATTAAAATAGATCCAGAATCCATCCGAACAACTCCACCTAATATGTTCATAAGTGTGGATTTTCCAGCTCCATTTTCGCCAAGCAATGCACAGATTTCCCCACCCTGTACAGAGAAAGTGACATCCTTTAAAACATCATTGCTGCCAAAGGATTTTCTAATCGTATTCATTTCTATTTTCATGTAATCACTTCCAGACTAATTTTAAAGCGAACATTGTAGCAGTTCCTATGTTTGAAAAGAGAGGCTACAGCTAAGCCATAACCCCTCCTTTTGGTGCAATCGAATTAGAAAACTTGGGATTTGCTGATTTAAAATATCTTAAGCTACTTTTCTTAAAAAGTAATCCATTCCCATTAACCAAAGCATCTCTACTTAAGAATTAGTATGGCGATTCAGCATCTAAGAATTCCTTATAATTATCCCTGTCAACTACAGTAGTTGGGATGATGATTTCCTTTTCCACGGACTCACCATTTAGTATCTTAACAGCTGTATCTACAGCATCCTTTACCATTGCTGGGCTATAAAGTGCTGATTGAATCCAAATATCCTCGTTTTCTGGCATCATATTGAAATACTCTTGCATACCCCCACCACCAGTTACTACCTTTATGTCAGTTCTTCCAGCTTCACTAATTGCTTGTAAGACACCAATTGAAGTTTCATCATCCAAGGAATAAACTGCATCGATGTGATCTAAGCTTGTTAAAATATCAGCAAAATCCTTCAAACCATCTTCTCTTGTAAATTGAGTTGCATACGTGTGAAGTTTTAAATCAGGGGCAATCTCCTTTACCGTATCAAGGAAGCCATTCTTACGTAATTCTGAGACGGAACCAGATGAAGGCACTTCTAGAATAACAACTTCGCCTTCCTTTCCAATCTTGTCCACGATATACTTAGCACCTTGAACACCCATATCATAGTTGTCACCAGCGACACGATATACATCAGGTACATCAATAACAATGTCAAAGTTAACCACCTTGATTCCTTCCTCTAAAGCACGTTGGATTGGAACTTCCATCCCTTCCCATTGTGGGAATGCAACAATCGCATCTGCCCCCCAAGTAATTAAGTCATCTAATTGAGATGTCATCTCTGATGCATTACTGCTTGTATAAATTTGATAGTCAATCTCCTTGGATAATTCTTTCGCACGTGCCTCTGCATGATAGGCAACAGCAGCAACCCATCCATGTGTTACAGCCGGTGCTAAAATACCAACCTTGTACTTGTCGCCAGACTTTTCTGACTTCTTTTCACTACTAGATGCATCATCAGAACCACACGCTGCAAGTACAGGAGCTATTAAGAGTACTAGCAGAACTAAAACCTTCAAATACTTTTTCATTACGAAAACCCCCTTAATTTTTTGAATTGATATAGTAAAAAATAATGAAACCAATTGTGATTAAATATACACTTCATGCCCGGTCTCGAGTGATAGATTAATAGCTTCTAATAGTCTAATCACATACTGAACATCCTTTAATGGAATAATCCTATTCTCCCTATTACTTTCCACACAATCTACAAAATACGCTAATTCATTTTGGAAGGCATCCGCCTCCTCGACCTTTACTTCGGTCATCTCCTCATTCTCATATAAAACAAATTGACGACTATTAATACCCTCAATGTTCTCTCCAGCAGTCAATTGGAATTCCAGTGTATTATTTGGAGTTTGTGCTCTAAATGCCATTGTAAATGGATATCCCACTGGCATTCTTTGGGATGCTTCCACAAACGCTTTGACTCCGCTTTTAAAAGTAAGCGTTGTCATTATATGATTCCAAGCTCCGTATTCATTCTGAGAGCCTGCCGCATACACATGCTCAACCTCTCCCAAAAGATAATAAACAAAATCAATATCATGTAAATGAAGATCAAATAATGCTCCACCACTTTTTTGGGGATGTTGAAACCAGGTGCTCCAATTAGGCAATTGCCCTAACCGCCTTGCATGCACAATGTCAATGTTCCTTAGCATATCTGTCTCACTATATTGTTTTATCAGTTGGTATTCCGGCCAAAAACGAAGTACATGCCCGATAAAGAGCCTCACTCCACACTTGTTCACCTCATCATAAATTCTCATCACAGATCTTACCGACAAGGAAAGTGGTTTTTCACAAATAATATGTTTTTTGGCTCTTGCCGCTTTAATGATATATTCCTCATGTAAATATGTAGGTAGACAGATATCAACAATATCTATATCATCACGCATAAGGAAGGTTTCATAATCAGCAATAAAGGTATACTCAGGGAAATGCTCCTCATCTCCTTCTCCATTTCGAGTGCAAATGGCAACTACTTCAGCATTAGAGATTTTTTGATATGCCTCTAAATGGGCTTTTCCAATAAACCCCATTCCTACAAGCCCTACTCGCTGCATGATATCATCCCCAATTCGTTTTTGATTGAGTTTTCATTGATAAATTTAAATGTAAACCATTACATTTAAATTTAACCTTGTTGAGCCAAGATTTTTTCTACTACCTGCAAGGAAGTAATAGCCTCCTTACTGGTTACTGGTGCAGTTTTCCCATGAATAATACAGTCAATAAAGGCATCGATGACACCTGTCTTCATTTGGTTATCATTGGTTTGCATATGTTCGAGCTCATAGTTGATTTTCGTTCCATCTTTCATTTCAATAATAAGCTGCGCATCATGTCGGTGGTAAAGTTTAATAATTCCCTTTTGACAATAGATCGTTGTTGAATTATCTTCAGCTCCATAATAAGTCCAGGAAAATGAAGCCGTCCCTAAGTACCCTTTCTTCGTTCGAAGTATTGCGACTGCATTATCTGGAACTTCAATTGGGTTACCATGCTCGTTTACTTTATCGAGAGCTCCATGAAATGCGTGGACATCTTCTATTTCATCCTCGAGTAACCAATGGATTAAATCTATCTTATGAATTCCTAAATCACCAATAACGCCACTGTATGAACGTTCTTTTTTGAAGAACCATGTAGAATTGGATTTTGATACACTCCAGCTCTCTGGACCTTTATGTCCAAAGGTAGTTCTAAAAGTCAGAACTTCACCTAATTCTTTATTTTTAATCATTTCTCTTGCCTTTTGATGTGCTTTTGTAAACCGTTGGTTATGATCAACCATTAAAATCTTACCTGATTGACGCTCCGCTTCCACTATTTTCATCGCGTGCTCTACGCTTATTGCAAGAGGCTTTTCACAAAGAACGTGTTTTCCATTTAATAACGCTTTTGGTGTATAAAAATGATGCATTTCATTTGACGAGCAATCACTTACAGCTACAATGGAAGGATCATTTAGCAAATCCTCCAGTGTATTAGCTACGCTCCCACCAAATTCTTCAGCAAGCTGCTTAGCTCTACCTTTATTTCTATCGAAAAAAACAATTTCATCAACATGTGGATTTGCTTTATATTCTGGAGCATGGCGGTATTTAGTTATCGAACCACAACCGATAATGCCTACATGAATCCCCATTTGCTCAGACCTCCTAATCGCTTGATAATCTTACCTATTCCATCGTTGACTCCCGAATGATCAATTCATGTTCCAATACTATATTTTCTACATTCTCACCCTTAATTCTAGAGAGGAGCATTTCCGTTGCCTGACATCCCATCATGTACATTGGTTGCGAAATCGTAGTAAGCGTTGGATTGGTCATACTAGAAAAACTTATATTATCAAACCCGACAACTGCAATAGGCTCTGAATCCTTTAATTCCATATTGATCGTTTTCAGTGCACCTATTGCTAATGTATCTGAAATAGCGAAAACCGCTGTTGGTCTATCCTCGTTCTGTAATAACATTCTCATCGCATGTACACCATAATGGAAATCGAGTCCCTTTGTATGGTAAATCCACTCCTCGCGAATCGGTAAGTTATATTCCTTTAATGCCCTCTCATACCCTGTACGGCGTAGTCTTGCATAAAGAAATTTTTCATCGGAGGTAATGAGTGCAACCTTTTCATTTCCAAGTTTTATTAAATGCTTCACTGCTTGGTATGCAGCCAACTCACTATCTACAGTTATGTATGGTATTTCCCCGTTCTCCTCATATTCACTACATAGAATAACTGGATAATGTTCGGCAAGCTCATTCAATTTTTGCATATTGACAGTCGGATCCATCGAGATAACACCATCTGCAAGCTTATTCTTCACCATATTAAAGTAAATATTTTCTCGTTCAGGCTTAGAGTCCGTTTCACAAAGTAGGATATGATAACCACTTGCTATCGCAGTATCCTGAATCCCATTAATAATTTCAGTGTAAAAGGGATTGGAAATATTAGGTAAAAGTACTAATAAGAGACGACTTTCCGAATTTCTTAAATTACGACCTAGCATACTCGGTTCATAATTTAGTTCTTTTATAGCGTCTTCAACCTTACTTCTTGTTTTCGGGCTTACGGAAGTGGCATTATTTAACACCCTGGAAACCGTAGCAATCGAAACACCCGCCCTTTTAGCAATTTGTTGTATATTCGCCATGAAGATTCCTACCTTTTCAAATATGTAATCGATTACAATTTGATTGTAGATTTTAACGAATTATTTGTCAATGATAAATTATGAATAAATTTAGAATACAGTAAATTCATATATTATTTTTAAAAAAATTATGTATAATAAATGTAATGGTTTACATTTAAGGAGGGTTTAGGATGAAATTAGGAGTTTTTACAGTCTTATTTTCAGACAAGAAGCTTGAAGAAATGCTTGATCATGTAGCAGCAAGCGGAATTGAAGCAATAGAGTTGGGTACAGGAGGATATTCAGGAAATACTCATTGCGATGTTGATGAATTATTAGACAATGGGCAAAAACAGAAAGAATTCATGGATAACATTGACAGGCGCGGTTTAATGATTAGTGCACTAAGTTGTCATTCCAATCCACTTCATCCACAGAAAAAAATTGCTCAGGAAGCAGATCAGTTATTCGAAAAGACCGTTAAATTAGCTAGTCAGCTCGGTGTTCCGGTTGTAAATACATTTTCGGGATGTCCTGGTGATCACGAAAATGCACTATATCCTAATTGGCCAGTCTCCCCATGGCCAAACGAGTACCAAGAAATCTTAAAGTGGCAATGGAAGGAAAAAATTATTCCGTATTGGACAGATAAAGCAAATTTTGCCGAGAAGTATAATGTAAAGATTGGTTTAGAGCTTCATGGAGGGTTTTCTGTACATACCCCTGCCACATTATTACAATTACGTGATGCATGTGGTCCAGCTATTGGTGCAAATTTGGACCCAAGCCATATGTGGTGGCAAGGAATTGATCCAGTAGAAGCTATTAAAATACTTGGGAAAGAAAATGCTATTCATCATTTTCATGCAAAAGATACTATAATCGATCAATCGAACCTTAACAGAAACGGGTTAACCGACATGACTCCCTATTCTAATATGCAAAATCGGGCTTGGTACTTCCGGACAGTAGGATTTGGACACGAATCAAAGGTGTGGGCAGACATAATAAGCACACTTAGGCTATACGGATATGACTATGTTGTAAGCATCGAACACGAAGATGGCCTTATGTCCATAAACGAGGGATTCACGAAAGCGATTCAAACGCTAAAACCAATCATGGTAAAAGACTCCATTGATGAAATGTGGTGGGCATAGGTCTTATCTATTCCCGAATGCTATAACATTCTATTGAAAAACCATTTCAGTATATTGTAAGCTGAAATGGTTTTTCCTTTACAATATTTCTATTTTCCAATGAATGACTTTATAAAAGATTCCTATACATAAACAAGTATTAAAGTAGATAATGTTAAAAAGTAGTTATTTGAATGGAGGCTATTTTTGTCGAATATTTCCGAGGAAATAACATGCATCTTGTCATCTTTAGTGAGATGTTACTTCGGTTATTCACTGCTTGATTTCCTCTACTTTCTCTCCAATACCTTTTTCTTGTTGCCATTTGATGAACTCAATTATTGGGAGGAGTTGTTGGATTTTTTCTTTTTGTATTCCTAGTTTTCTTATTTCCTCGATAAATTCGATCCATTCAGTTTCGATTATGTTGCTTTTTGGTGATTTTTCGACTAACGTTGGGATGGTTACGTCTAGTGCTTCTGCTATTTTAATGATTACATGTATAGACGGGTTTTCATTTAAGTGTCGCTCCATATTGCTTAGGTAGGACTTGGAGATATTTGCCTTTTCTGCTAGTTCCGATAAACTGAGTCCTCTTTCCATTCTTACCCTTTTCAGATTTTCACCGATCATTGATAATTACCTCTTTTTCAAAAGACAGGTTATTCCTATGCTTATACCCACTCGGATTTGCCTTTTGCCACCTCCAGGTATCCTCACACATTGTATTTATATCTTTCTCAGCTGCCCAACCGAGTTGATTCTTTGCCTTGGAAACATCTGCAACACAAAAAGCGATATCTCCCTTTCTGCGAGGCTTTATTTGATAATTAATTCTTTTTCCAGATACTCGCTCAAATGCTTGAATCATCTCCATGACACTATAACCTTTACCCGTACCAAGATTAAATGTTTCAAAGCCAGTAGTATCCATTGTACGCTTAAGCACTTCTTTATGCCCTTTTGCTAGATCCCCTACATGGATATAATCTCTGATCCCAGTTCCGTCCTTTGTTGGATAATCATTTCCATACACAAATAGAGTCGAAATATTACCGACTGCAACTTCCGCTATATATGGAAGAAGATTCGTCGGTACACCTTTTGGATCTTCTCCAATTAACCCACTATCATGTGCACCTACTGGATTAAAGTATCGTAAAATACTAACACTCCACATAGGGGAAGAATGATATAATCCTCGAAGCATATCTTCAATTATTTGCTTTGTATGACCATACGGATTAATTGCTCCAAGTGGATGGTTCTCAGATATTGGCATATGATCATTAGTTGGTGCGTAAACCGTAGCAGAGGAACTAAATACTAGCTTCTTAACATTAAAAATCTCCATGACTTCACATAAATTAATCGTACCTGTTATATTATTGGCATAGTATTTTAACGGGGATGACGTCGATTCGCCAACGGATTTAAATCCTGCAAGATGAATAACCGAATCAATAGACTCCTTAGAAAATATCCGCATTAAATTCATTTTATTATTTAGATCAACATTGTAGACACGTAATGTTCTTCCAGTAATTTTCTGAACACGTTTTAATGCTTCAGGGCTACTCGTAGAAAAATTGTCCAAAACAATTATGTCATAGCCTGATTCAAGTAATTCAATACATAGATGACTTCCTATATAACCAGCACCACCCGTAACAAGAACAGCCAAATGATCACCACCCATCCCTTATGTACAATTAATTTTTATACACGGTTAATCGCTCAAGTACTTCACTAAGATTATTTTCCCAACGGTTTATATTTGCTCGGACATAGATCATACCGATAATATCAACGAACGCCAAGAACACGGTGAAATAATATTGTTTATCAAATATCAACATATCCAATAGGATCATGAGATAGAAAAAATCATTCATAAGTATAGTAGTTATCCACTTTCTTACGGTTGATTTAAAGTGGTTGGTCGTATGCTGTTTTTTATAATCCCTATTTTTATGTGATTCATAATTATAGGTAATCGTGTTATGATAAACAGCCTGCCTAATAAATAACGCCTCTACATCCTTCTGTGAAATATCGAATGGTGATAGCTCACTTAATAAGCCAACAATGAGAAAAATGATTAAGTAGGCAATTTGATTACTTGTTTCGTAAAATGCAAAACCAATAATAAAGAAATATAAAGGGTGGCAAATATTATGAACTAATCTATCAAAAAAGACCCCCTTTATTGAAGCAGTTTTCTTGATTCTTGCTATATTTCCATCCACAGAATCAAGGGAAAGCGTAAAAAATGAAATCAATAACGAAATAAATAGAAACAATAGGTTAAAGGAAACAATTGCATAATAAAGCATGCCAGCAGCTAGTAGATTTAATGGCAGCATACTCAAAGTAACAAAATTAGCGGAAATCGATGGGAAGAGCTTTAAAATTACCCAGGTTAACATAGCACCGGATTTTCTTTTTAAAACCGTATAATAATTATTCGCTTCATCCTTTTTCATGTGCCGTATAACGTCCTTATATTTCAATATGACACCTCCTCAAGTAACGTGGACTCCTTTCTTTTATTTCCTAACTCGGGTTTATCTTTCTTAACAATACTGATTAAGACGATAAGTAAGCTAAAAGCTTCAATAAACGATGACAATATCACAGCCAGTGCAGCACCAATTACACCAAATAGCGGGATGAAAATAATACAACCAATCACACTAACGAAGACCCATAGAGCCGCTAGATATGGCTGAGATTTAAAATGTCTTGTTGCAATAATTGCTGTACTCAGGAACGTTGACGGGTAATTAAAAATCCCTGCAATCATAAGAGCTATAAATAGCCCAGTATAAGCTGCATACGAAGGAGTATAAATAAGGGTTAACAATATATCCCCAAATACATAAGCAATAAAAAGCACACCTAATCCCATAAGAAGCCCTAAGCCAATTAATATAATAAGCAGCTTCTTATAACCACTTTTGTCTTCTATCTGATATAAGACCGCAAGTCTAGGAGCTGCTGGTTGTTTGAGTGAATTTGCTACTCGGTTTCCTGCTAACAAAATATAATAAAGAGCAACAAAATACCCTAGCTCTTCTTTACCTAAAAAATGTTCAATGAAGTAACTTGGAATATTCGTATTAAAAGAGGTTAATAGCCCCATAAACCCTAATGGTATAGTTAATTTCGTTAACTCTTTTATCTTAGGCAAATGAAAGCTAATTTTAATAGCTGTATATTGTTTTGCAATTCGCCCATCATAGAAAAGTAGTATCAGTGTCCAAACTAATAGTTGACCAATAATAGCTAAAATTAGATCCTGAGTACTATATAAAATGATTGCAAATACGATAACCGTTAAAACCCCTTTAATAATATTTGAAATGGTGCAAAAATCCATCCGTTCATGTTTTTGTAATAAACCATGAAATATATCACTTACTGCTTCTGGTAATTTTGCCAAACCAATTAAAATAATTATCATAGAGGTATGAAATTCATATCCAAAAAGGAGAACAATCAGTATAAAAATAATGAGGGAAATGATAGTAGAAAAAATTCTCGTGCCTAAATAATGCTCAAATTGAAAGCTAGTTTTAGCGTCTGTAACAAGGGAAAGTCTAAGCTTCATGTCAGTAAGCATAACAACAGGAGCAGTTATTGCTAACCCAAGGGCATATTGCCCGACCATTTCTGGAGTACCTAACTTAGCGATTACAATTAATAGAAGCCATTGTGTAACTGAGTATATAATACTGCCGGCTAACGTCCAGGCAATATTCTTTTTCAATGATAGTTTTTTTAATACCACATCGTTCCCCTCAATCACTTTAAAATAGGATTCGATAAATTATTACGTTTTCTTCGTAACATATGTCCGGTTGTTCTCTAATCTTCTCGCCCTCAAAAATTCAGATCGTTTCCTCATTTTTAACCAAAATACGAAGACTACTAGTCTCCCAATCATGGACTGAGGATAAATCCTTTTATCAACATCCACTTCTTCTCCACCAAATTCCTTTTTGAATCGATTTATATGATTTTCCCCATCTGTACTTGCATGAACAAACAATCCCCCAAAGTCAAACCATATTAGACCCATTCTTTTAAAGCTTCTCATGTCCTGCCAGTGGAGATATCGATTCGCTCTACCAATCTTATTACGAATCTCCCCATTATGAAATCTGGCAGATGCGGAATATAAAAGGGAGCAATAGCCTGTTACTTTTACATACGCATGATAGCAAAGAACCGTAGCATCTTCGTCTGTGGCATATGAAATAATAAGCGCTTCTTTATCTCTTAGACTCTTTAATCTTCCATAGTTTGCCTTTGGTAATTTCTTTTGCGCTGCAAATTGATCGAAAAATTGTTTAAACTCCCAAATTTGTTCATCTGTCGGAGCCGTTAATTCATGATAGTTAATAGAATCTCTTTTCTCAGCACGATTAATCTTATATCTAGCATTTTTATGTATATCCGAAAAAATCTCATTTTCTGTTCGATTCAAATTAATTACTAATGTTTTACCAAAGCTATGTAAAAAGCCTTTTGGAGATACATGTTTCACACTCTCTCTGTTCGGAAACAACACCTCTTGTGCAATAATAATGTCTACTTCCCTTTTGTGTTCAATATTAGTAGAACCATATAGATCCATCATGTGAATGAATCCGCGCTTATAATGAACCTCTACCATGTTTAACTAACTCCTTTTCTATTGATAATAATAAGAGCCCTTTGGTTGTTTTTTTCCATTCAAAACCGCTCCAATTATATTTGCTCCAGCAAAGGTTAGTTGCTCCTGCACCCTTTTTACTTCCTTCATATCATTTTTCTTTGCCCGGACAACTAGTAGCAATCCATCACATTTACTAGCTACTAATGTAGGATCTGTCACAATTAGTACTGGTGGTGTATCGAAAATAACGATATCATATTTCTCTTTAACTGCTTGTATAAACTCACTCATTTGAATAGACCCTAATAATTCTGATGGGTTAGGGGGTACAATACCGCTGGTAATAATGTCTAGATTGGGATACGCACTGTGTATGATAGTATGTAGAGTTTTTTGTCCAATTAAATAATTACTAAGTCCATATCTATTTTCTAGCCAAAATACATGATGAACACTTGGCTTTCGCAAATCAGCATCTACTAATAAGACCTTTTTTCCTTCCTGACTAATAACAACAGCAAGATTAGATGCAGTCATCGTCTTTCCGTCACCAGAGCTAGGCGACGATACAGCAATAGTTCGTAATTCTTTATCAATAGAGGAAAAATAAATATTTGATCTTAAGCTACGAAATTGTTCTAGACCCTGTTTGTTTTTATTTTCTATTGTCATTAGACTACCTCTAGCAGCTTTCAAATTTTTACGCCTCAAGGCTCCTCTCCTCCTTAGCAAAATCATTATGTGCTTCTCTATTTCTTTGCGTTGTTCTGGCCATTTTCGAAATGACTCCTAGTACGGTTATTCCTAGTACCTCGATATCGCTTTCTAGCTTTACCTTTGTATTTAAAAATTCTAGAAGGAATACTAATCCAACACTCGTTGCTGCTCCTATTATTCCTGCGATAATCATATTAATAAATGGCCTAGGAAACACAGGGTCCTGTGATAAGACTGGGTTTGCCTCTGATAAGACAAATACATTTTCGATATTCATTATAGAAGGAATTGTATTCTTGAACTGAGTAACAATCACATTAGCAAGCTCGGCCGCTTCCTCAGGGGTGTCAGCCAAAGCAGAAACACTCACTACTTGAGAGTTTTCATTACTAATGACTTCAATTTTTTTCCCTAGTTCTGTTGGGGTAAGACTTAGATTTAATTCGGTAATAACCTTCTCCAGAATAAATGGGCTCTTCATAATTTCGGTATATGTATTGATCAACTCTAAGTTTGTCTGGATCTCATTTACACTAAATGGAATCGAATCACTTTGTTGTTGATTGACGATAAATTGTGAGGATGACTTGTATGTAGGTGTCAGGAGATAGAAGCTGATAATTGCAGCAATCACGATAAAACCAATGGTTAGAGCTGCGATTAGTACGATGCGTTTTTTTAGTAGTTGAGCAATATCTTGAATAGTAAGGGTATCTTTCACAATTTCACCTCCATTTTCTCTACAATAGGGTCAGCTGACATGATAGTTTGTCTACTGGTTTGTATATGGTATATATGATTTGTCTACGACTACATAGGAAATTGCTATAAATAACCAGATAAAACGGATATTTTCAATATTGATTGATAATGCCTGAATGGCTACTGCAATTAATCCTATCAGTAAATAGAAATACTTCTTTTCTCCATAGCTAATGAGCCCCACTATTAATTTTGTAATGAGATATACCGGGAACCAAATAAAAGCACTAAACCCGATTATCCCCGTTTCCGATAAGAAAGAAAGATAGGTATTATGTGGGATGTTCGTTAAGGAATATCCAAAAACCTCAGGTGAATAGGAAATATATTGACCAATTCCTACCCCAAGAAAAGGATTTTTTGCCCACATTTCAAGTGCAGACTTCCATAAAAAAATTCGGTAAGACGTTCCATCTCCATTGGATCCTATATTTGACACTCTCTCTATCGCAAAGCTAATAACATCAGATGTGGAATGGACCCAATACATTACAGAAGAAAATATGCCAATAACACAGATAAACAAAATTAATTCCTTAATTCTCCCTGATATGAAGCATAGATACAAAACAAAGCTTAGACCAAGCATAATACTCAAAGTTCCACCACGTGATGCTGTTGAGAATAAAGCTACTAACACAATAACCATGGAAGGATTAATCACCGTTCTTTTTTGTAAATAGATGGAGGAAAGAGCGATAATAGAAAAAGAAACAATTAAGTATAAGGCTGCTAAATTTGGATCATTTAATGTTGCCTGTGCACGTCCATCTAAGGTTAGCCCGTTATCAATACCCATTCGATATAAAATAACACTTCCAATACAAATAATAGAAATCGCGATTGCAGTATATTTCCACCAGCGAAGAATATGTTGTAGCAATGCTTCTTTATATTTTTCCAAAAAAATCAAGAAAACAATTATGTATAAAAAGTTAATGGTTAACTTTACTACTGAGGATATACCATAGGGAATATCAACGAATATATTCGTAAAGTAATTCACCATGCTTAAGATACAGCAATAAATAAGCAGTAGACTGTACAAGATAATGAGGTAATATTTTCTTATAACAATCGCTATAATCGCGTTATTTTCTTTATTTGCGATTAACCAAATGAGAATGGCAACCATCAACATATCACCATAAGACACATTCCATTCAATGATTAAATTCAAATGAAACATAAACGGTATACAACAAATTAGGAGCCCGATTAAGAATAGATCAATTCTCCGTATTAACAAATGCATTTGGTAACACCACGTTTTAAATTATTTTCCAATAGGTTCACCTTAAAACAGCCTTAATTCTGATAAACGCTTCAATTTACTTCTTACTTTCTCACTGACCTCTTCCATTGTTAAGCTCTCCATGCCATATTGCTTCTTTAGCATGAGAAAATGGTCCAAAATGGCGTCTAACATTTGCATATTTTCCTCTATGTGTACACCAAAATTATGCGGATGCCACCAAAGATGATACAGGCCACCCTCTATTGCTGCCTTTGTCATGCTATCCTTTATTCTTTTTAATTTTAATCTTTCAAGAGAACGAAATCGTTTGGAATATGGTCTAAGGAATCGACTAGATGGAACATTTATGAGTTTCGATTCTCGTGTTAACTCGGTAAAAGAATAGGTATGGTCCCCAGTAATATTCATGTAACTGTCAAGAAGTCTAATAGCTCGCTTCAATCCCCCGTCCTCACCTGGCATTGCCCGATATAACCAATGCCTTTCACAGCCTCTATACGCAGTTATTTGATGTTTTTCACATATCTTTAAATAGGCGGAATTCACTTGATTTCGGGGGAAAACAAAGGATTTAATCGTTTTATTTTTTCTCTTTGCTACATGTATTGCTTGCATTAAATCCGCTTCAAAATCTTGAATGGTTTGCCCTTTTTCTAAGCAATAATAATGACTGAAAGTATGTGTTGCAATTTCCTGATTTTCATGTTCACTAATGAGCCCAACTAAAGAGGAGCCAAAATGGACCGGATCAACGAATTCATTTTCACCGATACTCTTTAAATGTAAATAGGAAGAAAGCTTCTCATTATCATAGTTTGGTAGACTCTTGGGAATATCCTTTAATAAAGCTCGCTTATTCGAATAAAATAAGAATCCAACAATTGCCCATGTTGCATGTATCTCATTTTTATTAAATCTTTCTAGTAGCATAGGTATTACCTTTCTTGCACCAAGTAAATTATCCTGATATCTTTCTAATGGTAAACAGTCATGAACCCCCCAATTTAATTCAAAATCCAAGGATATTACTAATATGCCTTTAGTATTCACATCATCACCACCAATTTTTTACATTAAGGAAGTTGCTTGAGATCACTTTGCCTCTCATATACTACTCCCCTTGCCATTGGATATAGGGATGCTTCATAAACTGTCTGCAACTCCTCTAAAATGATGCGCAAATCAAACCTCTCAAGGATCTTTTTTCTACCTGCCCTCCCCATAGTTTGTCGTAAGTTTTCATCTTGAATCAAGGTTAGACACGAAGTCATCAGATCAATCGGACTTTGTATTGGGATGATAAAACCATTTTCACTTTGGACAAGATCCCTATTTCCACGAATATCCGTTACAATTAACGGAATTTCCATTGCCATCATTTCCATGACAGATTTCGGCAGGCCTTCCCGAATCGAAACTAGTAAGCCAATATCTGTAATACTCAAAATATCTTCTATATCTGTTCGATATCCTAAACAACGAATATACGGTTCTAGATTTCTACTCTGGATTTCATTTTGTATCTCATCTTTTAATGGTCCATCCCCAAGTAGTAGAAATATAAACTCCTGATTATATTCCTTTAATTGTTCTGCAGCCAAAACAATATCAATCTGACGTTTATTAGAATTAAATTCTGCCAAATGAGTAATTACCTTTTTATGTCCATCTATGTGGAGCCTTTCTTTTATGCTACTTTTCATAGAGTTGGTATACTTTTCCGGATTAAATACTGATGAGTCAATACCTACGCCGTTTATAAAGTAAATTTTGTCCGGTGGAAATATCTCTTTAGCCTGCAAATAGTCTTCCTCGTTGATAACGATTAGCTTTGTTGTTTTTCTCTCCATTACACGCTCAATAGTTAAATAAAGCCAATTACTTATCCGAGAACCATTATCGTGAAAATGAAACCCATGTGCCGTATAGATTACTGGTTGCCCCTTTTGTGCAGCTAGTCTAACTAAAAAAGAAGCAATTGGTGTATGCACGTGAATAAGATCATATTCCATTTGCTTTAGCAGCTTTCTTAAAGAGAAATAGACTTTTGCATTATCAAAAGGATTGAGGTTTCTCTGGAAGGGTATATGGTGAAATGTAACCCCTGGTAATGCTTTTTCCAAACTTTTCACGTCAGTTACGGCAGTAGCGACAGATACCTCAAATCCCATATTCTGTAGTAGTCTGATATGTGGAATAAAAAAAACCTTAATGATACGATCTGTATTCGTAACGACTAAACACTTCAACTCTTACTTCCTCCCCCCTTCTATTGATTTGTATGGATAGTATAAGGGCATCTAACCCTCCCTCACATCACTCCATCGACGACTTGCATCTAAGGTCTATTTCAACCCACAGAATGACCGAGTGCCTACTTTGATAACGGTTTTGTAGACATGACCAGTGTGTACTCCTTTTTATTGTTCACTATATAGAACGTTATGTTTAAAAAAAATATTTCGAAAGTAAAATATTAAAATAACTCGCGAATAATGTTCATTATAAAGAACATAATAACATCATAAACGATAAAAGGATTGGTGACAAGTAATTTTTTACAATCGATTAAGGAAAAATTTTAAAAATACTATTTTTCTTTTTAACAAGAAGTGGCTCTATGCGATGAACATATTGATTTTCAAGTAACAGCTGTGGATTTTCCATGAATGTATAATAGACATCCCATCCAAATTCCTTCCTTACGAGTTGAAATGCTTCCTGCAAAATAAATCTTCTTGAGGAAGTATTATGTGCATCTGAGGCAATAAAATGTGTTAAATGGTGCTCAATGAGCTGATAGGATAACTGTTGCGTCTTCTTTCCAAATCTACCTGTCAGACTTGCAGCAGTAATCTGTGTAAGGGCACCTTTTTTGACAAAATCATAAAGAATGGACGGATGCTCAGCTATTTGTTGATTTCGTTCAGGATGAACAATAATAGGCATGAAACCGGCAATTTGTAAATCAAATAATAGTTTATCAGCATAACGAGGAACTTCAAAAGAAGGAAATTCAACTAAAATATACGATGTATCTTGTAGGGGTGCTATGATATCTTCATTTAGCTCTGCCATAAAATCAGCATGTATTCTCGTTTCCTGCCCAACTAGTATAGTAAGTGGAATATTAAGATCCTGTAAACAATTCCTGAATTGCTTTACCTTGTTTACGATATCTTGTTTTTTATTCATATAATACCCGTTTTGATGATGTGGCGTTGCAAAAACTGTGTGGATTCCTTGCTCAACCGCTGCACGTGCCATTGCAAGACTGTCTTCCATGGTCTTGGCACCATCATCAATACCAGGAAGAATATGTGTGTGAATATCAATCAATTCTCTCACTTCCTTATTCCATAGTTAGTAAAGGAGGGTCTAGCACCAGCAGTTCTTTTTACTATTATCTATTAATATGACACGAAATTTCAAACTATATCAAGTTTTTCGATAATAAAATCAGACTCATTAAACTATATCTGCATATGTAAAGGGGGCACCACTAGGATAGCACCCATGATAACCCCCTTTCGTCTTAAATGATTTCAATATCCTGAACATTATTCTCTACTAGACGTGCACCCTTTTTCGCGACTAAATCACCACCACTAGTTGAAAAAGCGTTTTGTTCAAGAATAACATCCATTGCACTTGTTACCGCAACCGGATCCACTGGCTCAATTGGTTCTTCCAAGGAATACGTAACAATCTTTCCTTCTTCATTCTCAAACTTTAGTTCTAGTCTTTTCATAACTCTCCCTCCTTTCCACTTCTTACTTTTACAGCTTCAACACCCTTCTAAGCCTGGCGAATATCTGAGCTATCCTTACGCTCGATGATATTTAATGGGCGTTGCTGTAATCCAGCAAAAGCATTAGCAATTGCATATAATTGATCTGCAGTTGCACTTGTCTTCACACCATTGAAGCTCTTTACTTTATAAATAGGTTCACCAGAGGATGGATCATTCCCATCATAAAGTACTAAGCGCAGCTGCGTATTCATTAAATCAGCTACTGCCATTCTTAACACCTCCTTTCATCCCTATAATCGAAAGAATGACGACTAAGGTGGCGAAGGGAAGAAAAGCGTGTAGTGTTCTTTCTTTGTTAAGCTGAAACGTTACAATGAACATCATTTTTTTTGCTAAGTAATGCCCGAAGAAATTCGTAATTCTTCATTTTGATACAGATTTACTTTCTAAATGATGCATAGAGATCTGCTATGCATCTTTTCGTTTCAAATTTCTCTTCAAAATGATGTATAGAGACCTGCTATAATTCATCTCGTTACAAATATTTCTCCAAAATGATACATAGAGATCCGCTATGCATCTTTT
>NZ_JBNPWZ010000001.1:0-311753 GCF_050433565.1 Ornithinibacillus bavariensis | reverse complement strand
TTCATTTCAAATTTCTCTCCAAAATGATGCATAGACACCTGCTATTCGTCATTTCGTTTCAAATCTTTCTTCAAAATGATACATAGAGATCCGCTATGCATCTTTTCATTTCAAATTTCTCTCCAAAATGATGCATAGACACCTGCTATTCGTCATTTCGTTTCAAATCTTTCTTCAAAATGATACATAGAGATCCGCTACGCATCTTTTCGTTTTAAGTTCCTCCCCATAATGATGCATAGAGAATCGATATTCGTTATTTCGTTTCAAATTTCTCTTCAAGATAATGCATAGAAACCTCCATTCCATTATTGGGCCACTATCTCAATAAACTTTAACCATCAGCAGCTATTCATAGATAGTCATAAAAACATCTGCAAGTCCTCTTTGGAAGTCGCCCCTATCCTACTAACAAAAAAACAGGACAAGAGATTTTTCTCTTATCCTGCTACCCAAATTATTTACGTAACTTCTCCATTTCATCAGCAACAAATTGAACATTAGTTCCAACAACAACTTGGATATTATGTTTATCTATAACATTAATTCCGGGTACACCGGTTGCTTTGATTTTCGCTTGGTCAACCTTATCCATATCTTTTACTTCTAATCGTAGGCGAGTTGTACAGTTATCTAAGGAAGTAACGTTCTCATCCCCACCTAAACCTGCGTAAATTTGCGCTGCCATTGTAGCAAAACGATCTTTTTTACTATCGCCTATAGATGTAGCTACTTCGTCCTCTTCAGATTCAATCATTTCATCGTCTTCACGACCAGGAGTCTTTAAATTGAATTTCGTAATTAAGAAACGGAATAACACATAATACACTACCGCAAATCCAAGACCTTGAAGTAATAGCATAAAAGGCTGGTTTGCTAATGGTAAGGCTGAGCTTAATGAAAAGTCGATTAATCCTGCACTAAAGGTAAATCCAGCAGTCCAATGGAATGCAGCTGCAATAAATAGTGAAAGACCTGTAAGTACAGCATGTACAACATAAAGTGCTGGAGCAAGGAACATAAAGGAGAACTCAAGTGGTTCTGTTACCCCAGTTAAGAAAGAAGCAAATCCAGCTGCCATTAATAAGGAAGCTGCTTGCTTTTTACGCTTTGATTTAGCAGTATGATACATCGCAAGTGCTGCTGCAGGTAAACCAAACATCATAATTGGGAAGAATCCAGCCTGATACATACCGGTAATACCTTTCGTACCATTTCCAGACCAGAAGTTATTAATATCCGCGATTCCAGCAACATCAAACCAGAATACTGAGTTTAAGGCATGGTGTAATCCTGTTGGAATTAATAAACGGTTAAATAATCCGTATAAACCTGCACCACCAGCACCTAAACCAACAATTGCTTCTGCAAACGCAACAAGCCATCCATATACAATTGGCCAAACAAAGAATAAAATACCAGAAACTACTAGCATTACTGCTGATGTCATAATAGGAACTAGTCGTTTTCCACTAAAGAATGCCAAGGCATCTGGTAATTGCACCTCACTAAATCGGTTGAACATATTTGCTGCAACTAATCCCGAAAGAATACCTATAAATGCGTTTTTAATATTTTCAAATGCAAGGTTAACCGCTTCGACATCAATTCCTTTTAACATAGCGACCGAATCAGGTGATAGTAATGTTGTTACAACTAGAAAACCAACCAAACCACTTAATGCAGCAGAACCATCACGGGTTTTGGCCATTCCAAGTGCTACACCTACTGCAAAAAGAATTGGAATATTATCAATGATAGAGCTACCGGCTTTTATTAAAAAGGCAGCAAAAGCACTACCAGTACCCCAATCTGGGTCAATCCAGTACCCAATCCCCATTAAAACCGCTGCTGCAGGTAATACTGCAACCGGTAACATTAATGAGCGACCAAGTCTTTGTAAATATTTCATCATGGTCTTTTTCCTCCTAATTATTAATATTTTTAATCCTTTCAATATGAAGGGCAATATAACCTAACTCCTCCTCTGGTAAATGTATACCGTGAACAGAGGATAATTCTTCACCAACCCTTTTAGCACAACGAAACGAGTCCTTGAACTTCTTTTTAATCATGATAAGCAGTTCTTCATCCATCGTATTTCTTTCTCGGCGTTCTGATCGCACTAAAGCAAAGCGAAGATGAGTAATGAGTCTTTCATAGGATAAATGGTGTTCGTTAATAGCAATACCTAAATAGTCCTGAATCGTGTCCACCATATCCTTTAAAATAGACGTTTGCCGAACCGTTGTACGTAAATCACCTCCTTGAATTTTCATGGTGTGGATGTGAAGTGCAATAAATGCCGCTTCATCAATAGCAAGCTCGACCCTAATTTTGTCCTTTATATAGTCTATCGCCCACAAACCTATGGAAAATTCCTTTGGATACAAGACTTTAATTTCATCAAACAGCTTATTCTTCACTTCAATTCCCTGTTGGTGACGGTCTATGGCATAGGAAATATGGTCACTTAATGCTAGATAAATATGGTCATTCAGCTTTCCTTTCAGCTCCTCTTCTGCATGGGAAATAATTTCCTCTGCAAGGATAAAATGCTCCTCAGGAATTCTTTCTAATAATCGCTGTAGCTTTTCATTTTCTTTCAAAATAAAAAGCTTCTCTATTTTAGTGATATTCACTAAGTCATTTTTTCCCTTGCCATAAGCAAGACCTGCACCAATAGCAATCTTTTCTTGTCCCTCATCCACGATAATAACAGCATTATTATTTAGGACTTTCTTTATCTTCACATTCCTCACCTCCTTATTAAAAAGGCATAGAAAGTCAATATCCTATTTCTTTACTTGAAAAATTACTGTTTCCCCTGCTTGACATTCGGATACATGTACCGGCTCATAAGTCTTACCAGTATCACCACTATTAGTAAATACAATTGGTGATATACTATCCTTTGCCTTCTCTTTAACCGATACTAAATCAAAATCCAATAAGGGCTGTCCAACTTGCACTTTATCACCCTGGTTGACGTGAACAGTAAATCCTTCCCCACTCATTGCAACCGTCTCTAGGCCGATATGTAATAATAATTCCGAGCCATCCTCAGCTAAAATACCAATTGCATGCTTTGTCGGCGCCACTTGAATAATTTCACCGCTAACAGGTGCAACAACTTGTCCATTAGAAGGTATAATAGCACCGCCTTCTCCCATCATTTTTTGACTGAACACAGGATCAGGCACCTCTTCAATTGAAACAAATTTACCCGTAATTGGAGCAAAAACCTCTATCCCATTTGTTGTATGTTTCTCCTTAGATTTAAAAAGGTTCTTAAACATAAATATTTCCTCCCTATTTCTGTATAATTTAGATGTTCATTAGTATTCTCATAAGCAACTCATTTAACCAAAAGAATGAGATTGTCACGGTTGATGGTATATTAATCACACAACAAAAAAAGGCATGGGGTAACAAAGATAGGAAAAACCTATCCCGACAGTTACCACCATGCCTGATCGTATCAGTAACATGTGATCCTATTTAACTTCTAAATGTAGAATAACATTTTTCTAAAAAAATATCAAAGGTCTATTGCAAGTGATGCCATTGAGCAAATAAGTTTTATAGAGTGAATGATATATACATATTTGTCTATTTTTGCTATGTTGTAGATTCAACAAATGCATTTTTAATTTATATCATTTTTGAAAAAACTTTCACTTTACATATAGATAAGATATCTTTATTACCTTCCCCTATATCGTTATAATAGTGGTAACGGGTTGGTATTCCAATCCACTTTCTACCTTATGGAGGGATTTATGTTGGTACTAAATTTTGCCCATCGAGGATCATTAACAGAGGCACCAGAAAATACTTTACCTGCTATAAAAAAGGCAATTGAACATGGAGCAAGGGCGATTGAATTAGATGTTCAACTCTCAAGGGACAACCAGTTAGTGGTTATTCATGATCATAATTTTCGGCGCTTTAATTCAACTGCTAAAGGACTGGTAAAGGATTATACTCTCAAGGAAATTAAAACTATAGATGTAGGCTTCACTTTTTCAGAAGAATTTACAGGTGTTTCTCTTGCTACACTTGATGAAATTTTAGAGATTTGTCCACTTGATACGATTCTAAATATCGAAATTAAAAATATTCCTGTGATATATGATGGAATCGAGGTATTATTATATAACTGCTTGAAGAACCATAACCGATTAAACAACCTAATCATTTCCTCGTTTGATCACGAAGCTCTACAAAAATTTCAAACACTTGCACCAGATATTCCTATTGGACTTCTGTTATATTACCGTATTTTAAAACCATGGACTTACGCAAAAAATTGTGGGCTAAATCTATATAGTATCCACCCGCTTCAAAGCTGGACTGATAAAGAGCTTATTACAGAAAGCAAAAAATTAGGGCTTAAAATTTATCCTTATACTGTAAATGATAAGGAACGGTATAAGGAGTTAATAGACCTAGGCGTTGACGGGGTATTTTCCAATAACCCAGAGATATTCACTCTACCGTAGTAGGTCCTCGTAACAAATCCAAAGAAAATTAGGCTGAGACTTAAAACAATTCATTAGCATCGAAGTAAAAGAAAAGTAGTGAGTCTCTAACAGGAAATAGCAGAAACTTTGAAGTCATCTCGAGCAGAAGTCTCCCCTTTTACAACAAGTTAAATTCATTACACCTTTCCCTTGCTGATTATTTAGCATCGAGCTAATGGTTGGGGAATGTGATTGTTAATCAACATACCTCTGTCTTTAGCCTATCACTTTATCCAAATTCAAGCTTATATTTCCTTAATTTCTTCCCAATACTAATAAAACTAAAATATTATCTAGTATTGTCGGAGGAAGTCATGTCAATAAGAAAATTCATTCGTAAAGTTATTCCCTATGATATTCGCTTCTTATTAAATCCACTTTTCAAACACTTATTTCATCGGAGCTTTCGCCTAAGGGCTATTTATACCAAAGCATGGGAAACTCTCCCCGTAAACAACAATTTGATTTTTTACGAAGCTTACCACGGAAGAAGCATAACTGGGAATCCTTATGCTATTTTTAATTACGTGATTAACGAATCTGCTTTTAATAATTACCACCATATTTGGGCAATAAGAGAAGATACCGTTATCCCCCAAAAAATGAAAAACCTGACAAATGTAACATTTGTCTTATTTCAAAGTGCAGAATATGTAAAGTATCTTGCCACTGCTAAATATCTTATCAACGATACGTCGTTTCCTACATTTTTTCATAAACGAAAAGAACAAGTTTATGCCAATACTTGGCATGGTACACCACTTAAAACACTTGGAATGGATATTAAAAATAGGGGGCTAACTGATCATAAAAATATTCAGCGTAACTTGTTGTTTGCTGACTATCTCGTTAGCCCTAATCAGTATACAACAGAAAAATTGTTACTATCACACGATATCGAAAGCATATATGGAGGAAAAGTATTAGAGGCTGGATATCCCCGTGTTGATTTGATGTTTAATGCAAACAAAGAAAGAATTCGAAACGAGGTAGGTGTTTCATTAAATAAAAAAATAATTCTCTATGCACCTACTTGGAGAGGGAAGGTTGGAAATGAGGAAAACCAAAGTCTAGAATTACTAAAAGCTGTCGAACAATTAAACCGACTAATCAGTGATGACTATGTAGTATTACTAAAATCCCACTATTTTGTTAGTAAATATTTTGCTGAAAAAGATATGGAGCATCTATGTGTTCCCAATTGGGTGGATAGTAATGAACTGTTAAGTATAGTAGATATACTGATCACTGATTACTCTAGTATCTTTTTTGAATATTTACCGACAGGAAAACCTGTTATATTTTATGCTGATGATGTTAATGAATACAAGGAAGAGCGTGGATTATATATACAAATGCATGAACTGCCTGGCCCTATATGTCAAACCCTGGAGGAAGTAATTCAACAGATTCATCATATAGATGATGTACAGAACACTTATAGAAGTATCTACGACGATTTCGTGAAAAAGTTCTGTTCTCACGATAATGGTCAGGCAACAAAACGATTTGTAGATACTGTTTTATTACAGAAGAGTATGGAAAACCTTTACAGTACCTCAACAAATAAAATGAAGATTTTAATGTATGGCGGAGGTTTTTTAAACAATGGTATTACCTCTGCTGTTGTCAGCTTATTAAATTCAATGGATTACGAGAAATATGATGTAACATTAATCGATCATGGCACGAATAAGAGTAGGGCAAAATTGACAAACATGGAGAAGGTAAACAATAACGTTCACCATATTTTTCGTGTTGGAACATGGAATTCATCTTTAAAAGACATATACCGTCATACACTCTTTCTGTTTACCGGAATCAAAAAAATAGCTCCAATACGGATGTACGAGCGTGAGTATGACCGTTTGGTTGGACTCTCTAATTTTGACATTGGGATTGATTTCGGCGGTTATAGTCCTTTTTGGGCATCTGTTTTTGCCTTTGGAAATTTCAAAAAGAGATGCATCTATCTACATTCGGATATGAAACAAGAAATGTATAAAGTTGTAAATAATAAATATCCACATAAACGAAATTTGAGGGCTATTTTTTCTTTATATAATCAATTTGACAAAGTACTGTCTGTTTCTGAGCTTACTCATAAGCAAAACTGTAAGAGTTTGAAACCATATTTGAACCAAGAATCGAAAATGGATTACGTAATAAACGCCATTGATTATAAACAGATTTTCCAATTAAAAAATAAAAATAATTATCAATTTGAATTAGGGGAAGAATTAATACCCACTAGTAATAACCAATTAACAAGAAGTGAAGATAGTTTTCCATTCCCACATCATGACAACGTCAATTTTATAACGATTGGTCGCCTAAGTCCCGAGAAGGATCACAGAAAGCTAATTGATGCTTTTTCTCTAGTGGCAACTCATAATCAGCAAGTGAGGTTGTATATCGTTGGGGATGGAGTACTTAAAGAAGAACTAACACAACAAGTTCATTCAATGAGCCTAGCAGATAAAGTCATTTTCACTGGTTTTTTAGAAAATCCTTATCCTTTATTGAACCAATGCGACTGTTTTGTACTATCCTCCAATTACGAGGGACAGGCTATCGTCCTTTTAGAGGCACTTATATTAGGTAAGCCTGTTATTGCAACCGATACACCTGGTCCAAGAAGTGTAATAGGAACTGACTATGGATTAATAGTAGAAAACTCAGTTTTTGGTCTTGCCAATGGAATGCAGGAATATCTCAGTGGAAAAAGAATGAGCAGTAGTCAGTTCGACTATCAGAACTATCACGCTACGGCAATGAACATGTTTTACGAAAAAGTTTGTAAAATGGATTAGGAATAGATTTTTGCTTCTTCATTGTCAGGGAAAATAAAACGTAACATCTTTCATAACACCGTCGTAAAAACTAGTTCTTATGAGGTAGGATATTTGCCTTTTAAAGCTAGTAAGGAGTTATTGCCCATGTTCAAAAAACTAGTACGTTCATTAAAATGGTTGTTTATATTCGGAGTACCTATACTCCTTATATTTCTCATAAGCTACGGTGCATATCTATACCATACTGTAGAAAATATTCTCACCCAATCTCACCAGGATATTGAAAGGGAAAATAAGAAGTCACGTCTTCGCAGTTATTCTGTGGATCCAATAAAAGATAATATCTCCATTTTATTTATTGGAATAGATACTGGAGAAGAAAGAGATTATCATGAGGCTAGTCGTTCAGATGCTTTACTGCTTGCTACCTTTAATAAAGAGGATAAATCCATCAAGTTACTAAGTATACCTCGAGATACCATCGTCTATGTACCAGAAATCGATCGTACAACGAAGATAAATCATGCCCACTTCTATGGTGGTCCTAGGTCTACCATAGAAACTATTGAGAATTTCTTGCATATACCAATCGATTATTATGTTCGAGTAAACTTTGAAGCATTTATAAACGTTGTAGAAGCTCTAGACGGAATCCCTTACAATGTTCCTTATGAAATCCGTGAGTTAGATTCACATGATAATAAGAATGCTGTTCATTTATTTCCTGGGTACCAAACATTATCCGGTGAAGAGGCACTAGCACTTGTCCGATCAAGAAAATATGATAATGATATTGAGCGCGGCAAAAGACAACAAGATATCATGAAACAAATCGCAAAAAAATCGACATCTCTTCCCAATCTTTTCAAAATAGATGATATTATTCGAGCAGTTGGCACCAACCTAAAAACAAATTTAACCTTCCAGGAGATAAGAACATTATTTCATTACGGTATTGAGTATCCATATACTATTGATACCATTAATTTTGAAGGAGATAGTGGGTATGGTGAGGACGGACTTTGGTATTATAATGTTAGAGAAGACAGCAAGTGGAAAATTGCTAATGAGCTTCGCCATCACTTAAATTTACCAGAAGATGGAAGGAATCCTTCCAAGTTTGCAGGAGAAGATGATTAACTCTAATTCACATTTCTATTATTAAATACTTATATTTATCAATGCACTGTAGCATGTAAGTAAATGTATTTACAAAATAAAAAAGAAGTTAGTAGAATCAAAACAAAACTAACTTCTTTTAAACCATATTCGAAACATAAATTTAAATATCTTTAATACTCTAACAAAGCGAAATGGCTGTTTTATTAATCGATAGAGCCATTCTAAATTTAACTTTATCCATGTCTCAGGTGCCCTCTTGACTTCACCAGAAAGTACATCAAAGCTTCCACCTACTCCTATAAATATCCCTTTTTCAAACGTATCAAGGTTTTGTGAAATCCATTTTTCCTGACGGGGAAAACCAGTTGCCACAAATACTAGATCTGGATTCGCCTTCCTAACCCCTTCTACAATTGTTGTATCATCAAATGGGAAGAAACCATGATGAGAACCAGCAATTTTAACAAAAGGGAACTGCTTTCTTACTTCTAATACAACTTTTTCATTCACAGCCTCAGAGGCCCCTAAAAAAAAACAACTCAATCCCTTTTCATTTGCATAGCTTAACAAATCCATCATAATATCTGTTCCAGCTATTCTTTCCTGTAAGGGCTGCTTCTTATGTCTCGCCGCCATCAAAATTCCCGCTCCGTCCGGAACAACGAAATCGGCCGATTGAATAATCCTTTTAAACTCATGGTCTTCATTTGCCTTCATAACAATTTCAGGATTTGCTGTAACGACAAAGCATTTTTCATTCCTATTTAAAATGGGAATAAGACCCTTTTCTAAAAACTCTTCTTTCGTTGTGTTAATGAAATCAATTCCCATAACCGATACTGTTTTAAAGGCACCCATACCTAATACCCTTTCTTATGTTAATTTTTTCAAGTCCTTATGTAAGATCCTATCTACAAACATATTGAAATAATAATTTTCACTAAAAACGAATCCTATCACCAATTATTTTCGTCTAATTATAAGACATCAACATATATTTTACAAAAATAAATTATGTACTATTACTTTTTCCCTATAATATGTATAAATTGTATGTAAAATATTTCAAATGTAATAGACTTATTATTAGAAGATATCAAGCACATTGCAGATTGTTTTTATCATTTACGAATAACCAGATTCATAGTACAATATACTAGTTAGTTTTTATTTATAAAAATTCAAAAATTAAAGTTGCTATTTTAATAGAGGTTTACTTTATTCAACGAAGGAGTAAATATTATGTCTAGTAAGACATCACCAAACACAAGAATAATGAAAAAAAAGCGAAAAAGAAAGCTTAGACGTAGAGTATATGTTTTGTTAATACCAATTATACTATTTATTTCGGTTATAGGTTATATGATACATTTATATGCCACTGCAGAGACCGTTTTTTCCGATTCACATGAAGAAGATGGTAGGGAGAAATCAGCACTTCGTGATGCTAGGGTCGATCCGAAGAAAGATAATGTTTCTGTTTTAATTATGGGAGTTGATGCTAGCGATATTCGTGCAAATGCAGATAACTCAAGAACAGATACATTAATGGTTGCTACATTAAATAAGAAAGATAAATCAGTTAAACTACTAAGCATTCCACGTGATTCGAAGGTTTACATTCCGGAAGTCGGCTATGAGGATCGAATAAATCATGCACATTCATTTGGTGGAACTGAAGCAACAATTGACACGATTGAAAAACTTCTCGGTATTCCAATTGACTATTGGGTGAAGGTAAATTTCGAGGCCTTTATCGATGTGGTGGATGCTGTTGATGGTATTACAGTTGACGTCCCATATGAATTTTATGAACAAAACTCTAAGGATGTTGCTAATGCCATTCATTTGTATGCAGGTGAACAGGAATTAGATGGCGAAGAAGCATTAGCACTTGCCAGAACAAGGAAGCTAGATAACGATATCGAACGCGGAAAACGACAACAAACAATTATTAAAGCAATAGTTAAAAAGACAATCTCTCTTAATTCCATTTTAAAATATGATGATATCATAAAAGCTGTTGGTAAGAACATGACAACCAATATGAAATTCGATGAAATGAAGAGCTTTATTTCTTATGGAACTTCAGGTGGATTAAATATCGACACCTATTCATTAGAGGGTTCTGATTACTGGGAATATGTACCGAAAAAGAAATACTACTGGGTACTTGATCAAGAAAAGCTAGAAGAAACAAAGAGAGTCTTACAGGAGCATCTTGAAATATCGTCTAAAGTTTCCACAAGTAGTGGAGTTGAAACACCGACAAATAACAATATTAATTAACCAAAAAACATTGACAATACAACAAAAACAAGAGCAGTCTGACCACCATAAAGTGGCCAATGGGCTACTCTTGTTTTTCTTTAGCAGTATAACTGATAAATTTGAAGGTACTACTTTTTGTTTATCAGCTGCATCAGGGCTAGAAACTATCATGATATAGTTCTTTACTCAACAGCAAAGAATTTTGATTTTTATTAATTTTATTTCACCAATTATATTTGAAAGTATTGTATATTTATAAAAAGGAGGAGTACTATGCGATTACTTAAATATTTATTGATAGTAATTATTGCTTTAGTTGGGCTTGGCTACGGCGTTTACTTCTTTGGAACGAAATTGGCATCAGAAAAACTCATGGAAGTTTTATCTTCTGAGTTACTAAATAGTGGAGAAATAGAAATAATAAAGCAAACAATTGAAAATGATCCTGAGCTTGAAGCTTTTTTAAAGGATGCTAAATCAGTAGATGAATCTGACTTGCCATTTACTAGTAAAGAAGAAGCTACTAGATTAATTATTAAAAAACTAGGGATAAAAGAACTACAAAATATTCAATCTCAATTTCAGCAAGGGGAAATTACCAAAGAGGAATTGTTACAAGAAATAGAGAGGAATTTTACGGAAGAGGAATTAACAGCTTTAAAAGTAATTGTTTACAAAGAATTAAATAATAATTAATTAGTGTTATTGATTAAATCATACAGAGGCTAGGACTAATAAAAAATAATACAATGGTAATCTTACTTTTGAAAACATAAATAAACTTCTATTTATTCCTGCCTCTTTCTTCACGATTGGTAATAAGATAAATAATAAACTAAAGCTCAACCTCCTTCTATTTTTTACATAAAAGGAATAAAGTACATACAGTTATAGTTTTTTATTTCTTCTAGCATTGAGCAAGTTCATAGCGTTCACAAAAATGAAGAAGAGTAGGTAAAATCCTCCGTTATATCTTTACCCACTCTCAAGTCTGCCTTTTTCTAATTCTACCTCCCTATCGAAGTAGCACCTTATTCACCAACTAAAATGTAGTGGAGTTATCTCGTTCGAGCGGGGATATATAACTTGTATTACACCTTGGTATGAGCTTAGTTGGATTAGCTGTGGTTCGGTTGGTTCGGGAAGTTGGATTATCCGTTCAAAGCTACCATAAAACCGTTCTTTTCTAACAGCAGTTTCTGGTGAAATGAATGGCTGCTGAACATTTCCTTTTATAATTAATTGATGCTTGGATTGTAGGGAAATTTGCAATGCCTTTGGGTCGATTCCAGGAACTTCAATCAGCATGTAAACATAAGTGTCGTCTCGATATACATCGACTTTAGGGAAGTCTGTTTCTTTCTGTAAAACTACAGGACGGTCCTTTTTTTCATTTCCTTTGAAAAACTTTTCGGGTGAATATTGCTCATTCTTATTTGGCCATAAGCTGCTTTTTTGAAAATCTTGAGTAAAGTCTACCCACTTTTTAACTTTCTCAATATCCATGACATCACCCCATTAAAACTCGACTAGACCTGCCCAACCATTGGTAGAGAAGGGTTTGCAATTTGATCTTGATCACTAACATCAGGATCAATAATAAATGTATTTAGCTGTGAGCCATTTGCAGACAAATCTCCCAAAGAAAAATTAGCCCCAAACATTTTCGTATTGGAGGTATGACTATTATGAACAGTTGGACCAATATCAAGATTTCCATTTTGTGTCATGCCGTTAACCTTAATACCTATAATGTTTATCTGATATGGCATTCGAATTCTCCTTTTATCATAATTCTTTAATGAATCTCGCATTCATTATGTCTTTTGAAGCTACTACATGCTTCTGGATCATGAGATACTGACTGAAATTACTTCTTATAACTTTGCGAGATTACATCCTCTCCGCATATTTACAGGTACGACCAAACAACTCTATACCTTTCTATTGACCTAATTCCAGTGTTGGTAACCCAATATTTGCTGAATCGGCATTTCCGATATCTGTCATATCATTTACATCTGGATCAATATAAATATTTTCCATCATTGCTTCATTGTTTGATGCATCACCATAGGATGAGTTTGCCCCCTGGGATTTAATTTTGGACGTATGACTATTATGGATTGCTTCACCAATAGTGATAGAGCCATTACCAGAAATATTATTAACCTTGAAATTGTATAAGTTGATTGTAATATGCATCATATTCATCCTCAAGAAGTCTTTGAAGTACTATATGCAAGAATCTAGGTATAAGTTCTTGTGGGATGTCGGGACTGAGTACTTCCGTCCATTTGGTAATAAATAGACCTTGACCACATGTAGCAAGGTCTTAATTATTATTTTTTCAACCGAAATCAAGTTATTTCGAGGAGTACCTCGCCGCCCTTGCTAAGCTGAAACCCATTTACCAGTTTCTGTAGTTCTTCTGCGATGACGGCAGTGTTAATGCCAATTTTGCTATTTCCACCACAGAGGATTAGCCAATCATGAAAAACGAAAAATTGATTTTTCCTTATACGAATTACCCTCCTTCACCAAATAAGTTACCTTGTGCAGTTAGCATCAAAAAAGACATTGTGAAGTGGTACCACTTCACAACGCCTCCTAGCATTTCTTCTGATTCAGACCTATTATTCCCAACTACTGTCCGTTTCTATTATCCATCCATTTTCAACCCCTACATGGAAGTTGCCGTCCGCGTGCTGGAATAAGATGCTTCCTGTTGACAAATCTTCTGATTCAGCACGATAGATTAATAAATGTTCATTTTCTGGATTGTATAAATATAAAGTAGTATCATCTTCAGTCTTGTAAAACTTTCCAGTAAATTCACCAGGTATGCCATTAGTGAATTCATCAAGACTAATATTTCCGACTATAATACTATTCATTAGACCCTCAAATATTGAGATGGTTGCAGTTGGTTTATCATACTCTAGCACCCATGGGTAAAATCCATCTTCACTTGGTCCTTCAAATGTTGGATTACCAAGCATATGCTTCACAAAAGACGGCGAATCACCTAGTGTTACTCCGTAAACGAAAAACTCACCATTTTCCTCGGTAATTAATGGTTCTTGTTCAATGGAATCTGCCTTTATATATTCCCCATCCAAATAGATCTGGGGAGTATTACAGGCTTCACTGTCTGTTGTTAGTGTGATCATATTATCATTTTTTTCCAAGGTTCCTGTACATGTACCATCTATAGTCCTTTTAAAAGCCATTTTATTATCTTCAATCGTTCCACTTCCCTCTATAGCATTACCATAAGAGCTATTATTAACAGTACTTATACTTGATCCTTTTATATATACAGAGACCTGGTTATCTGTTTCTTTTTGAATTTGAATACTACCATTTATATCATCACTTAAAAATACCCAATCACCAAACCATGATTCATCAAGAGTAGGTTCTAGTTCCTTCGCACTTTCCTCTTCTTTATTAACGGTCTTAGATATAGTTTTCTCTTCCTTTTCTATGTCTGCTTGTTTCTCACTATCATCACTTGAACAAGCAGTAAGTAAAAGAACAATGCCTACTAGAATAATAGGTAATTTAATTTTCATTTAGTTTCCTCCATTTATATTCTCTCAACCTTTTTAACATCTCTATTATTATCGGTATCTTATTCTGTCTCGTTTACTTAAATTCATTATTTCGAGTAAAATAAATCTCAGCAATCCTTCTATAAGTTAATAACTCGAAAAACATCTATATTTATAATAAAATACTCCATAAGCAAAAATTATCTCGAAAAAGGAATGTATTCGTATGCAACTAGAAGAAATCATCAATAAAATTAACCAATCAACAGAGGAACTTGACTTCGGAACTGCTAGGCGTTATGTAGAGAACAATTACGAGTTATTAAAGAATCAAAAACACCGACTCAACACAAATGCTAGAGAAATACTGTCTTTTGTTTCGGAACGGTTTGAATCGGGACTTCAGCCTTTATCTAGAATAGAGATGGCAGCAATTAATGCCATTAATATATCAGCAAAAAAGTTTAATCTTAGTGGTGTCAAATTGGCAATTAAAAATAACCCGAAGTTACTTTTACGTCACGATGTATTAGATTATTTAAATAGCGATGCAAAGATTCTATTAGAAAGCATGGGTGTTATAGAGAAAATGTAAATACTGGTTTTTGGAGGGTTTGCCAACTTCTGGAAAGTCTCGGCTTAATCGAGATCTTCAGAAGCTACAAGCCCCCTACCCAAATCTCAAAAATTTCAGTATAATGTTCCTATAGTACTAAAGCCCTATTGAAAATGAGTGGATACAGCACTGGTTATACATAGGAGTCTAGATCAAGGGGGGATCGTTGATTTTTTATAGGTTGCTTTTCTACTAAATTACTAATTTGGATTAAAAGGAGAATAGATTTGGCAACAAAGAAAAATCAAAAAAGGAAATTTAGATTAAATACAATTAATACAAAATTAAAGGTCGCAATATTATCTATTACTATCATCTCATTGTTGATAAGTGGAGTTATTGTAGCATTTAAAGTAAACTCACAAACAAAACTCGACTTCAACCGTTCCATGGAACAACAAATAAATCAGGTTGATTTGAGTCTGTCCAACTTCTTTTCAGATATTGAATCGAATGTAAATATGTTGAGTACGTTCTCGAATTTGCGTGAAGCAGATGAGCGTATTACAACTTTTATAGATAAAACCGGTGTCAATGGAAAAATTCCTATGAAGCCGCTTGAAGGAGATCCGTATGAGGCAGATATTTTTCGAACCTTCGAGTCATTTGTAACTAGTCATGAATCAGTTATTGCTGCAAGCCTTGGTGTTGAAGCCAATGGTGGTTTCACTCAATATCCAGGCAGTGACCGGGATGAAGGGTACGATTCAAGAGAACGCTCCTGGTATACGCTAGCACTGGAAAATCAGGACAAAGTTAATTTTTCCGATGCATATACAACATCTAGTGGTGACCTTGTCATCTTTGCCGCTAAAGCAGTAAAAGATACAAGTAATAACGTTCGTGGAGTACTAAGTGTGGACGTGGATTTAACCAACTTAACAGAAATGATTAAAAAGCTAAAAATCGGTGACTCAGGCTATATTATTTTAGCTGATAAAAACGGTAATATTATTGCTAATCCTAAAGATGAAAACCTGGAAAAATCCGCTAGTATATCTGAATTAGGGATTAAACAATTAGAAGACCCCACTAAATTACCAGATAAGCCATTTGACGCCAAATTAAATGGAAAGGCTTACAATATAAAGATTGTAGACTCTACTAATTCACAGGTTGGATTACGTTACATCGTTTTAGTCGATAAAAATGAACTGGCAAATAGTTCAAATGAAATTCTTGCTATGGTTATTGTCTCCATTATCATCATTACAATAATTTCTTTCCTTGTATCGTATGTTGTCTCCAACAAAATTTCGAAGCCTATTAAATTTGCTTCGGAACATATCCAATTATTGGGACAAGGTGACTTTACAAAGGAAATCCCAGAGCGTTACCTACGTTTAGGTGATGAGATAGGCGATATTATTAAAGATATGAATAATATGCAAACGAATTTAGTACATCTTATTAAAAATGTATCGAATTCTTCTAAAGAAGTTGCAGCCTTCTCACATGAATTAATGGAGACGAGTGAGCAATCAGTTGCAGCTGCACAGGAAGTAAGTCATACAATTGAAGAAATCTCCAATAGTACAGGTGTACAGGCACGTGACACAGAGCAAGGTGCGATTAATATTAATGAGTTCGGTGATTTGATAACGAAGGATCTTGAATATATCCAGGAATTGAATGTATCTGCAGGGGATGTAGATAGAATTAAGAATGACGCACTAGACATATTACAAGACCTGAATGAAAAGACAAATTCGGCTTATCAATCTACTGGAGAAATTAAAGATGTTATTGATAATACGAACCAAAGTGCTGAAAAAATTGCCACAGCAAGCCAAATGATTAAGAGTATTGCAGAGCAGACAAATTTACTTGCACTAAATGCTAGTATTGAGGCAGCGCGTGCAGGAGAAGCTGGTAAAGGCTTTGCTGTTGTTGCCGATGAAATTAGAAAACTAGCCGAGGAATCAAACAAATTTACCCAAGAGATTGAAACCATTATTCAGAGATTAACACAAGAAACAGAGCTTGCTGTTGATACGATTGAACAGGTTGGAGATATCGTTCAATCACAGGCTAATAGTGTTAAGACTACAAATGATAAGTTTGAGGAAATATCGACTTCACTAGATAGCATGAAAGCCGTTATTCAAAATATTACGAAGCTTGGTGAAGAAATGGGAGAAAAGAAAACCGAAATTATCGGGGTTATCGAGAATCTCTCAGCTAGCTCTGAGGAAAACGCTGCTGCAACAGAGGAAGCCTCTGCTTCCATGGAACAGCAATCCGCTTCCATGGAAGAAATATCAAGAGCAAGTGAACACCTAGCAACACTATCCAAAGAAATGGAAAACAGCATACAGAAATTTAAATACTAGCAAAATAAGAACAGGTCCCTTCCTTCACTGCATTGTCTGCAGGTGAAAAAGGGACCTGTTCCTGATTTACCCTTACTGAGGAATATCCATAATTCCTAATAATACAAGGATATTGGCTATGATTCCTACTGCGATTGCTCCGACAGGGCCGACTGCCATACGAACAATTGGACGTCCTGCAATTTCATTTAGTAGGTAGAAACCTGCGATGAAGAAGAAGCCGAATCCAGGTGCAATTGTATTTGCTGCATTTGCACCACCAATTAATAAGGCAACTTCTAGTAGCTTAGTCATTGCACTACGGATATTCTCACCAGAGTTACGAACGCCTGGGTACTTATCCAGGAATCTAGCAATATAGTTTAATAGCATTACTTCTAAGAAAATAACTAATGCACCAATAATTACGGCAAACCAAACATTTGGGACAAATAATCCTACAACAAAAATTAGTGTGAACCCAACAGGACTATAAACACCTGTTGCAATTGCAGTACTCGCTACTAATGGAATGAAGCCGATAGCTCTTGCTGCTGCAGCAATACCTGCATCTGTCTGCTTGCCTTCAGCAAGTAGATTTAGTGAAATCGGATCACCAGCCATTAATAGTAGATTAGTAGCACCAGCAATTAATCCACCAATAACCATAAAGAACACAACATTTTTCTTAATTCGACTTACCTTTTCACTGAATAAAGAAGCTAAGTCGATAGAAGCACCTTCTGGTTTTTCTTTCATTGCATACGCGAATAAGAAAATCATACCAACGATTAGAGCCATTCCTTCTTGGTTTAAAGAAACGGTATTTTCTCCTATTTTAAGGAAGCCCTCGGTATTTACCCATACAGCAAGCTGTCTAACAATTGCAGCTACAACAAATGTTAAAATACCTTTTTTAATACTAAATTGCAATGCAACTGCTAATGCAGGGAATGCCATAAAAGTTACAACAACTGGGGTTCCAACCTCACCAAGTGGTTCTAAGAAATTAACTGGTAAATAATCAAATAATTTCACAAATCCTTCTAGACCAGCGATTAGTCCCCAACCATAAACACCACCCACAACAGCAGCTACTGGTGTACCCCATTTATTTTTCGGTACAAGTAGACCAATAATATCAGTACCAAGTAAAATACTATGAATGAGAATGATACTTGCTGATAATGTGAATGGAATACCGAAGCCGATTACAAGGCCAAAACTCATGGCGAATGCTGTTAAAGCTAGTTCTCTACGTTTCAAACTACCTTCAATATGCTCTGAAACGACTGGACGCAGGCCATCATTAAATACAGCAATATTTCTATTTGCTAAAACAGCTGCTACTGCACCAATTAGTACGACAAATAATGTTTCCATTACCTATTCCTCCCTTACCTATGAATTGTTTTTAATTGCATTTAAAATCATTGGAACTGCAGCTTCAACATGATCACCAGTAAAACCAAAAGCTTTTTTCCCAGCCTTCACTGCCTCCAAAACATTCTCTTCATTTGGCTTTCTTCCTGGCATTGATACAGTTTCACATTGGCCTCTACCTAGCATCGCAAGTGCCATTGCAAGCGCACCTCCACCACCAGTATGGCAAGCACCTAAATAATAATCCGCTTGACCAGTTTTCATTGCCATTGCCGCTTCTAAATCAGACTTTACAGCTGTCTCGATTGAAGGATCAAACTCCTTAATCAATCGCTCAATTTCCTTTTTCTCTACCTGTCCACCAATTACAATCTTCATCGTATTTCCTCCTTCTTTTTTTAACAATTTGCATTTAAAACGGTTACATAATGCATATATAAGTACTCTTTTTCACCTTGTGGTAGTGGTTTATTCCATAAGGATTCAATAAAAGCTACTTGTTCTTTAACACAGGAAATATGACTTGATTCTTCAATCTCCTTCATGATTAATGCTGACGGCTTCTCAACTTCTTCTCCATTTTGAATACGAGTAAGGGCCATTGGTAAGTGGGTAAAAAGCATCTCAGCGTGATCTACTTCCTCTTTTCCTACCACAGCTATAAAATTCATAAAGACCTTCTCCGCGACAGTATGAGCCTCATTTGTAATGATGTTTTCCTCAAGTAGTAATTGTAAACGCTGATTATACTCTTCTAAGTTCACCTGTATATTCCCCCTATAAAATACTTTGTTTTCTCATGAATACGCTTTACTATATTTCACTAAAAAGATAACTTTGTAAATTTTTCATCATTTTCAAGAAAATATCTACTCCATACCTTTGGTAGTTTGATAGACTCCTCTAACTTCTCTGCGAAATCAAGTGCTACTTGACAATGCTTGATACCCTCTTTTGCAATAACGACAATCCCACTGGCAAGCGTTTCGGTTGGAACGGTAATAGCTGTTGTCTTTGCAATATTGGCTGCCCTAATAAGATATTTCCCATGGTTGTCAGTAATTTCCTTTCCAACTTCACCAAAATGCATTGGAATTGTTTCCCCATAACCATATACGTCAACCGGGCCTTCACAGGTTAGAATCATATCAATATCATGCTTTTTGAAACAAGTTTGAATGAGTTCTATCCCGACGTGACGATTTTGGATTCCATTCATATTTATTTCGATCAATTCATACCATGAGCAATCAATACTTGATAGATAATGTTGTATTTTGTCAAACATATCTTTACCATCTGGTGTACGAAGGGACCCCTTCTTGGGGATAGCGATGCGTGCCTTTTCTCTATTCGAGGAAAGCGTCGTCCCCAGCATTGTCTCCATCACATTCCTCAAAATGGAGATTTTCTTGGCAATAACACCAACACTACCCGTGAATTCCACGTTGTCTGTTGATACCTTTTTATTTTTTACAAATAAACCAGTCCCTGCGCCGATAATGGAAGGTAATTGACAGCTCATCGCTGGTGCTAGAACTGACCCTCCCCCATCCGTTCCAATAGCAAAATCATTTATACCTTTTAGAATATTTATTGGTCCACCACTAGATGAGCCGGTCATCACCCGATATGTAAGTGGATTGATTAAATCCGTATCCAATGCTCTTCCCTTATCTGCTGCCTTATCAATGGTTAACCAAGCATAATTTGGATTCGCACGTAAAACCTGGATCAGTTTATCAGGTATTTGGATCGTATCTTTCATTCCAAAATACAAGCGTTCACTATTTTTGCCTCTAACTTCTTCGGCTAGGTGAGGATTCACTTGAATGACAGACCTACCTAATTCACGTTGTGCAAGATTAAGCTTATTCGAGATAGACATCCCGTATCATCTCCAATCATGTTCATACAAGCGTTGGAATCCCTTTATACAGAATATTGTATATTGTAATTATAACGCTTTCATTATGATAATTCAATATCCTATTTAAAATAGAATGCCGATTCCTGTCCCCACACTGTAAATTTTAACGAACCTTATTTCCAGTAGAATCATATATTCCTAGTAGCTCTGGACTTGACTCGAGGCTACCTACAACAGCAAGATGGGCATTCGTAACGAAAATTTGCGTGCGAAATGCATAAATAACCGTATCACCAATGGATACATCTGTTGTATCTAATGTGCCATAATAGTCAATATTCGCGGGATCATTTTCAATTACATCAACACTTTTGATAGTATTTTTATCCGGGGCAACCAGTGCCCTCTCCATACGTGACCTTGGATAAAATCCACCACCAAATACATACGCCTTTTTTTCATATAGATGGGAAACCTCTGACACATACACCATTGCAGGTTTTTCTGGAAACTCACCTGACACATGTAGAGGAGTAGTTCCAGTCAATGCATGCCCAGGCTCACCTTGTGTTGCACCACTTTCCCTTAGTAGCTTCATAGTGGCAGTTGAAGTCGCACTTGGCATATTCATTTCAAGGTCCTTAAACCCTTTTTCCTCTAAAAATGCTTTGGCCTTTTGCATTGATAATACATTTGGAGTTGTCTTAGCTTGACTGTCCTCAATTAGTAAGCAAGGAAAACTTGTTAATCCTGCAATTTCGACCCCTGATAGCTTGGTCAGCTTATCGATGTCTTCATATAGCTGCTTTAGTGTAAAGCCACCTTTTTGACCATCATATAGAAAGTCACCTGACTCCGCTATACGTAGAAAAATTTTTTGCTTCTTGCCAATTTCTAATGCAATTTCACTTATGTTTTTTGCATTTTCATAGCTGAATACTGTAACATAATCAGGATTAACTTCTAGTATTGTACGGATCATATACTTCGGAATCTGCACGAGATGACCTACATGGCCAATTTTTATTCCTTGTCGATGTAATGTCAACGCTTCCCATGGGTCGACTGCTACTGCTTTCTCAATACCTGCTTCCACAATCGCTTTCGAAATGAGTTCATTACGACCGATTTGTTTGGTCATAAATAACAGTTCAATATTCTGTTTTTTGGCTTCTCTAGCTAAAGCTTCGGCATTTTTTCGAACGGTATCCACATCTAGCACATAGGTGTTTGGTGAGATTAGTCCTTCTTGGTGTAGTTCAATTGCTGCATCTATCAATTTTCTATTGTGTTTCATGGTTGCCTGTAAAAACATAGTCTCTCTCCTTTCTATTTCTTCTCAAGTAAAGGAAGAAATGACGTGCCATTTTCCGTTCTATCTAGTCCTAAATAATCCGCGCCAGTCGCAGCAATATCAGAGAGTGTATCTCTTTCTCCGATGGCTACTGACCTAGCCGTATTTTGATAAGCAAGTAAATACGTTTTTTCTCTTGTATGCTGATTATGTCCGATTGTTGGATCATTACCATGATCTGCGCTCATAATTAGTAAATCTTCATCGGTCATCTTTTCAAGCAGTGCAGGTATATACTGATCCACTAGCTCAATTCGGTTTGCATAACGTTCAGGATTTTGTGCATGGCCTGCTAGGTCTGTTTCCTGAACCGTAGCTGCTATTACACCGTGTTCCACATGGTCCATCTCACTAATGATATCTTTCATTACTTGTTCCGTATCGACACCAGGGAACTTTCGAGCTCCTTCACAAAAAATGACATCCTGCATCTTCCCGATAAGTGACACTTCCAATCCTGCTTTCTTAGCTAAGGTTGGTAATTGATAATCTGGTGTTATACCAAATCCTAAATGTCGCACTTGATATCCCCGTTTATATACATTTGACTTCGGTGAGTTTACACCAACTAGACCATCCTCGCGCCTCTCAACCGATTCCTGTAAATGCTCTGGTGTAACATTTTCTCCACCAAGGGCAATGACCCGATTGACCTTAACTGTTTCACGGACAGCCTGACCAATTTTAAGAACCTCATCAAATGGAATATAATCTAAAGGAGCGCTAACATTATAAATTTGTCCATAATCTGTTTCAATATTATCTGCGACAATGACTAGGTCATTCACTAGTAAATATGGTAAATCTTCATTTGGAATTTTAACGTTATAGCCTCTGTTCTCTAATGAATCCTTTACCTCATCAATATTGTCACTAAATGGAGCCATATAGGTTTTCTTCGGCTTGGTACCCATGATTTCATTATGTCCCTCAAAGCTATCCGCACCGTTATGCATTAAATTTAAACATCCATAGCTAGCACTCGGATTGTCGATAGTTTGTAATGTTGGATGATTAATAATCTTATTGATTCCCAGCTTTTCGAAGGTAGGAATCTTTATGGTTGGAACTTTATCTATTATATGATAGAAAGTATTGGCGCCAATGTCCTGTGGATGATAGTCCTTTGCGTCCTCCATATATCCGACACCCAAGCTATCTAATATTAATATGATTACTCTTCTACTCATCATGTCCCTCTCCTCTATGCTTCGACTATTTCTTTGCTTGATGTATGCTGTCTGCTAGAATTCGGATAATGGTATCGGGACCACTTCGTAATGGATTAATTCGGATCATTTTCTTTGCAAGGGACGGATCTGCTGCTAAAAATGTTCCCGAGACTCGGTAGAACATCGGAACAAATTCATACTTCGATTCTGCTCCAATCGGGTTTGGCGCTGCACCAAGCTCCATCGCATGCTCCAGTACACACTCGGCTATTGGCTCTTCAAGCTCGACCAATAATACCTTTGATTGTGCATTGGCTAAAAATGCTTTCTTCACCCCAGGCACTTCACCTTGATTTAGTCTGTTTACTAATTGATCATTTACCTGTGCTTGCGTTGCCAGCATGACTGGTGCATAAATCAAGCCTCGTAATGCTTCCATTGCCTCATGGCCTTGGACCTGGCTTCCTCCCGAGTAGTTAAATTTCTCGATTTTATCTACTAGAGCTGCTTTCCCTATGATTAATCCAATACCCTCAGGACCTAATAACTTAAACAATGAAAATGTAGATAAATCTGCTCCATGCTGTACTCCAACTTTTTCGACCTTCATTGCTGCATAATTGTCATCCGTAATGATTGGTAAGGAAGGGTTTAACGATTTAATGTATTCGATGGTCTTTCCCATATCATAATGATCATCTATCTTTTGACGGGTATATTGAATTAACACGCCTTTTAGTTCGGGATTTTCAAGGATTACCTTTTCAATCGCATCTTTCTTATGGAAATCAGCATAAACCGCACCAATTCCCATCGATTCTATTGTCGTTTTACTAGTTGGATAAATTGGTGCTTCATGCACTAGTATTTTTTCACCCGGTTTTAAAATGCTCATAAATCCGAATCGTAGTGCACCAGTTCCTGCACCACGAACTAATTTTGCTTTTTCCGCACCAAAAAATTCAGCAAGAACCTCCTCTACTTTCTTCGTATAGGTTGGTTTATTTAATCCTTTGACGACACCTAGGTCACCAAGTGACAAAATTTCATTGCCTTGAAAATGTCTCGTAATGACATCGACTAGTGCAAATTGTTTCGCCTGTGCCTGCTCCAAAGAAATACTTTCTAATGGTGTTGTTTCCATCCTGCCACCTACCTTTCATAAAGTGAAACCTCATTCAATAGGGTTTCCCTTCCTCCCCACTGAATGTTAGTAAACGAATCTAGCGTTTACTTGCTGCCAAAGTCCCACTTGCGATTTCTCGATTTCTTTTAAATTCTTCTCGTTAAGGGTCTTTCAGCCAGTTAACCTGCAAAAAATGTGATTGGGTTCCTCATTAATAGCTTTTCAATTGATTCATCGGTAATACCAGTTCTTTCGAGGATTGGAATAAAGGTGTCTAATAAATAGGAATAACCTAGACCACCTTTGTACTCTAGGTGTGACTTTCTCGTAATATCCATAGATAGTACTACTTTATCGATGTAGCCAAGCTCCTGAATTTGTTTCAAAATATCGGCACGAACTTGATCTGGCATGTAATTTTCTTTTCCAATCGTATCAAATTCTACATAGGCTCCTTCTCGAAGCATATGAATGATATAATCAGCATCCCCTGTTAAATCAACATGCCCAATTATTACTCGATTTAAATCAACCCCATTTTCCTTGAAAAAGGCAACTTGCTCATGTCCTAATGTACCTAAGGAAGTATGCGTTGTTATTGGCTTATTGGTTTCCTTGTGAGCAATTACTACTGCTTCGAAAACCTTACGTTCTGCCTCAGTCCATGCATTGTGGCTGGTACCAATTTCACCAATAATTTGTGCTTTTACATCTGTCCCCTTAATTCCTTCCTGTATTTCACGAATCATGCGCTCTGCTAGTTCTTCCTTCGTTTCTCTGAAAACCTGAATTGGATAAAATTTTTCCTGATAAAATCCAGTAGCATGAATAATATTAATGCCACTCTCCTCAGCAACCCTTTGAACAAATGGGATGTTTCTACCCATACCAAAATTCGTTACATCCACAATATTACGTACGCCCTTCGAATACAATTTCTTATATTCTTTGACGGTCTCTTCATAAACATCAAGCTGACAATCCTCATTGCGCTTTACTTCAGAAAGATCTATTGTCGTATGCTCATGCATATACGTTATTCCCTCTAGTAACATATCTCTCACTCTTTTCCTTTTCAGTTGAAACGTTAAGTAGCAATCTAATAGATTACTAGATTACTTGGCAAAGAATTTTTTTAATATCTAGGTATTTTCGTACCTTCTTCTACTTGATTTTGAATGGAGAGGATATCCTCATTTGCAACAGTTCCCCATTTATCTACTATTTCTTCTTTTCTAGCGCCATCAATAACAATAACTGCTTCAGATGTGTCCTTTGAGGTTTTTCTTGCTTCCTCTGATTTAAAGTCAACAAACGTAAACATTTGCTTCAACCGCTTATCATCCATACTCCATACAGCTGCATCTATTTGCTTAGTCTGTAGCATGTCAAAAAGCTGCATATAATTGATATAGACATATTCGACATCCATCCCCTTAAACTCACTGAAGGTCAATTCCTTCTGGTCAGGTGAATCCATATCGACACCAATTCTCATGCCATTGCGTATACTGTCTTCCTCCGAATCAGCTAGGAAAACTTTATGTGCTGAAACATAACTATTCGCCCCTAATCGCTTCATCACCTGTAAACCGGGATATTTCTCTAGGCTATTATTTGCTGTTAATTTCGATACAATTGCAAAGTCACTGCGCTTTGTTCTAACTGCTTCAATCCGGTTTAATCCACCACGCATATACGATAAATTTATCTTTTTACCAGCATTTTCAAAAGCCTCAACCATACCAGTTGCTAACCCTTCATATTTTCTTGAGTATGGAAGTGGCATCGTTCCAATTAATGGCGATATACCAGCAATTTCTTGTAATAGCTCAATATCCTTATCAATTAAAAACGTACCTAGATGCCCCCGCGCTTCTAATCTAATCGCCTTTAACTCTTCTAATAATCCAAGGGCTATTTGAACTGTTCCTCTACCAATCGATAATTTTTCACTATAATCGGCTACTCTTGGAATCTTTTCCCCAATCTCAACATCTAACAATTCCTTTGCAATATTTTTAGCTGTTAGCCCGTTTTTAGAATATAACTTTTCCCACATTGTCATCGATACCTCAACTCAAAATACTATTTTTTGTACACTTATTATAAGCGTTTACATAAGGGAAATCAATGGCCACCACAGGAATCCTAACCTTCTCACTAAGAACAAAATACAATATACTGTACATTTGTATTATAAACTCCTTCACATCATTTTTCAAGTAGGAACGCTGACTCTCGACAGATTTCACCCTTTACCAAATAGAGAAGAACTTGTTTCATTTTCATCTTGTTAAATTTTGTAAAACTCTGTATAATTATCTTGGTTTATAGTAATATAGACCTAGTTGGTCAGATATACGATGCCTTAGATAGAGTCCTTTCCAACTATATACATAAAAAAATTGACAAGTAGGTGCAAAATGAAGAACTTGAAAATCAATTTTAATTCTATTAAATCGAAATTGATTCTTGTTTCAGTAATGCTATTATTAACACCATTAGCAGTATTAGGTATATTTAGTTATCAAAAAAGTGAAAACAGTTTAAATGATCTTGGCGCAACAAACTTAAAAAACAGTGTTGAAATGACTATTGGAATGATAGAAGCCTTGAATGCAGAGGTGGAAATGGGTAAATTGTCATTAGATGAAGCCCAGGAACGTGTGAAGATATTAGTATTGGGAGAAAAACAGGCAGATGGGACTCGGCCAATCAATACGAATATTGATTTAGGAGAAAATGGCTATATTTTTATTCTGGATGATGAAGGCAACCAGATTGCTCATCCTAAATTAGAGGGTCAAAATAGCTGGGATTCAGAGGATCCGAATGGTATCAAGTCCACCCAGGAAATTATAAAACAAGCACAAAACGGTGGGGGATTGACCTATTTTGACTGGCCTCTACCTGGAAATGAAAATCAAATTAAACCAAAAGTCTCCTATTCCCAAAAGGATTCAAATTGGGGCTGGACTGTTGTAGCGGGAACCTACATGATGGATTTCAATAAACCTGCAAATGATTTATTAAAAGTAATTTTGATTGTGGAAGGAATTGCATTACTTGTTGGTATAATTGTTGTTTGGTTATTTGCCAATAATATTTCCAAACCTATCAAAAAGGTCTCCGAGCACATGATGGTCCTTTCAAGTGGTGACCTGACTCAAGAAGAGTTACAGATTAAAACTAAAGATGAGATCGGTCAATTAGGGAATGCTACAAATCAATTGCAATCTAGCTTGAAGAAGGTAATGGAAAATGTTTCTAAGTCTTCAGAGACCTTAACAAGTCATAGTGAAGAGTTAACCCAATCAGCTAATGAGGTAAAGGCTGGATCTGAGCAAGTAGCGGTGACAATGCAAGAGCTAGCATCGGGAACAGAAACTCAGGCAAATAGTGCAAGTGATTTAGCATCATCTATGAGTACATTTGCAATCAAAGTACAAGAAGCAAATGAGAATGGTAGTCGAGTTGAAGACAGTTCTAAAGAAGTCTTAACGATGACTAATGAAGGCTCACAACTAATGAAAGAGTCCACTTTACAAATGAATAAAATTGACCAAATTGTACAAGATGCTGTTCATAAGGTACAAGGGCTGGACAAACAGTCCCAACAAATCTCTAATCTTGTAACAGTAATTAAAGATGTTGCGGAACAAACAAATCTGCTTGCATTGAATGCTGCGATTGAAGCTGCACGGGCTGGAGAACATGGTAAAGGATTTGCCGTAGTAGCAGATGAAGTTAGGAAACTTGCAGAACAGGTATCCGTTTCAGTGACTGATATAACGGATATAGTAACGAATATACAAAATGAATCTAGTGTTGTTGCCGAGTCATTGCAGAATGGCTATCAAGAAGTTAAACAAGGAACAAGCAAAATTGACTCTACTGGTAGAACTTTTAATATGATTAGTGAATCTGTAACAGAAATGGCAAATAACATAACAAAGATAACAGAGAATTTGTCTGATATTGAAGCTAGTACGCAAGAAATGCATAGCTCCATCGAAGAAATTGCATCCATTTCCGAAGAGTCTGCTGCTGGCGTGGAACAAACTTCTGCATCATCCCAACAGACAAGCAGTATTATGATAGAGGTAGCAGAAAGTTCTGAGCAACTTTCAAAATTAGCAGAGGAATTGAATGAATTAGTGCGACACTTTAAATTGTAGGGAACCTATTCCTCTGTTCACAACCACTTTAGAGTTTAATAGATATTAATACAAATAGGCTCCACAGAGCGAACCCTCTGTAGAGCCTATTTTATTCAAAACTGCTTATCCCCTACCTATACCGTTAATATCTTCTAATGCTCTTCAAGGCATCCTTATTATACTGACGCTGCTTTTCCACGATTTCACGAAATATGACATAAAAAATAACAGACAGAATTTGTAATTTACCACAACCAACTTGAAACTAAATAAACACCAAATAATCTTGAAGAGGATTTATTAAATACTTACTATTCCATTACTGATAGAAGTGATTCAAAACCATAACTAAATAGATATTATAATACTTCGGATAAACAACTCTGCAATTCAGTTTATTTTCTAGATTATTTTGTCGTTCAAGAAATTCTCCAATATGAAATGCAATAGAAAAAAACTCATACACATGTGTAGTAATTTATTCTTTTTTCTCGGTTCTCCCCTAGGTTTATTGGAATAATTTCCCTCTCTACAGAGTAGACTCTAAATTTTTAACCTAAATCGAAGAGGTACAAACACCCCCTCCGAATATTCGGCAAGTATCTAGTTCATACTAGAGATAAATTCCAATCCAAACAAGGAGTTTTATAAAATAATGATAAGAATGATTAAGAAATATAATTTGTTGGATAATATGTTATTTATGAATTTCCGTCATCCTAAAAAAAGACCATCTTATGAAATCCATAAACGGGTACCTGACCCAAAGATGGAGTACTTGGTTACAGTAATTACCCCTGTCTATAATGGTGAAAAATTTTTAATTAAGTCGATAGAGTCTGTTATTAACCAATCAATCGGATTTCACCACATAGAGTACATACTGATAGATGACTGTTCCTCCGATCAATCGAAAGAGATTTTACTAGACTATCAAAGGAAATATCAAAATATAACTGTAGTGACATTGGACTGTAATTCTGGATCACCTGGACTCCCTCGTAATATTGGTATCGAATTAGCAAGTTCCCCTTATATCACCTTTTTAGATGCCGATGATTGGCTGGACCCAAGAGGCTTACAGGTATTATATGAAATTTTGGAGGAAACAGGAGACTCCTATGCTGTAGGCAGAACCATTAAGGTGGAAAACACTGGTACCAGAATTATCGGTGAGCACCAATGTTGTAAGGAAAGAAGAAGTGTATCTCCTATTTCCATCCCACATATTTTTAACCATCTTGGTCCCACGGCTAGAATGATCCGAACAAGTTTCATAAAAGAGAAACAAATTCAGTTTCCGGAAATGAAATTTGCAGAAGATAAACAGTTTTTCATGGATGTATTGGCAAAATGTGAAACAATCTCTACAACAACGAAACCAATTTATTACGTTAATCGCTTAAATGAAACAAAGGAGACTCGCTTAACGAATCAAACGAATATATTACAGAAGACTAATTATAACCTTCAAGTCGCTCGTTATATTTTAAATCAAAAATATCATTTAGAACTAGAAAAAATGATTATAAATCGAATTTATGAATTTGACTTATTAAGGGGACTTTTTACTACACCACATTTTCAACAAACGAAATTAAAGCTATTCTACTATATGAAGTTCAAGCAAATATTGAGGACTACTAAGACCTTCAACTATAATTTGTCTGAGAATTTTATACAGCCCATTCATAAGATTATTTTTAATCTTATTCGAGAAGGAAGGTATAGTACGGTTACGAGACTTCTGAACTGGGATCAAGCAGAAAAGGTAAAACAAGTTATCCTTAAGAATAATAAGCCATATCATGTCGTACCTTTTCTAGAAGAAAAATATAAATATATTCCCTTACCATTATATGTCACTTTTTCAGATTATTTCTGCAAAGGCAGTCATTGCCTTCTATATGTAGAGTTATATGGTGATCACATTCATAACATAAATGACGTAATAATTCGGGATTTAAAAAATGCTTATAATGAATTTGTATTACCTGTATCAATCCAAGAAAATGGTAAAGGTATAATAACGTTTCCCTTAGATCAGTTAAATGATCTAGTACCTGCAAATTATTCCATTTTCATTCGGTACAACGATTATATGAAGGTGAATGTTAGACAACTGATGAATAGAGAATTTGTTCACAAGTATGAATCTAGGAAGCTTATATTTTATTGTACGAGTTATTCTAATATTGCGGTTAAGGTGGGCTCATATTAAATTTCAATTTTAAAATCTAATTAAAATATTCCTTTACCTTTCTTTTATTTATCATGGACACCACTCATGACCGAAATAATGATCCTAGTTAAGAATATATTTGGGTTTGCCAACTGAATTTTCGTGATATAATAAAGTTGTAACAGTGTTAGATGTCATATAACAGATTGCAGATATCCTGTTTCTTCTGTTAGCAACTAATTATACCCCACCAAATGGGGTATTCTCTAGTAAGGAATAGACCTCACTCGTACCTAACCTAAGAGGTCTATTTTTTATGTTAATACTTACAATTAAAATTATAATTGATTCTTGGAGGAAACTATGACAATAAGAAAAATTATACAAAAAATTATTCCATACAATATTCGTTTTTTACTAAATCCCCTTTTAAATCATTTAAAACAAAGGAATATCCGATTAAGATCTATATACACAAAGACCTGGGAAGAGTTTCCTATTAACGACCATATTATTTTTTATGAAGCTTATCACGGAAGAAATATTACTGGTAATCCCTATGCTATATTTTCTTATTTAATAGATGATTCAAGATTTAAAAACTTTCAACATATTTGGGCAGTACGAAAAGACACAGTTATCCCAAGTCACGTTAGAAATCTACCAAATGTAACCTTTGTATTATATCAAAGTGTAGAATACGTGAAGTACCTTGCCATTGGAAAATACCTTATTAATGACACATCATTCCCTAGTTATTTTCAAAAAAGAGATGGACAAATTTATGTAAACACTTGGCATGGAACGCCACTGAAAACATTAGGGTTGGATATAAAGCAAAGAGGAGTTGTAGATCACCAAAATATTCAGCGAAACTTTTTATATTCAGATTTCCTCGTAACTCCCAACAGTTTCACTGCTGAAAAACTGCTTAATGCTTTTGATATAAATAATATTTATGGTGGTACGGTGCTTGACACTGGCTATCCCCGAGTCGATTTATTATATAAGGCAGATAAGAATAAGATTAAAAGGGAACTAAATATCCCCTCGCATAAAAAGGTTATTCTTTATGCCCCAACATGGAGAGGTAAAGTCGGAGATGAAGAAGACCAAAGTTTAACATTGAAAAAAAATATTGAAAAAGTTCACCAACATATTAGTAATGATTATATATTATTGTTGAAGTCTCATTACTTTGAAAGTAATCATTTATATGAACAGGGAAATACATTCACTTCAGTCCCTAATTCGATGGATAGTAACGAACTATTAAGTATTGTTGATATTCTCATTACAGATTACTCCAGTATATTTTTTGAATTTCTACCTACGGAGAGACCAGTAATTTTTTATACAGATGATTTGAAAGAATACGAAAGAGATCGTGGCTTATACATTCCTATGCAAAATCTTCCTGGGCCTTTGTGTCAAGACATTGAGGAAGTTATTAATTGTATTAATGATATAGAACAAGTAAAAAGTATTTACAGAAGTGAATATGATACCTTTTTAAAAAGGTATTGTTATCATGACGATGGTCAAGCCACTACTCGATTTGTGGATACTGTTTTTTTTCAAAGACCAACTGAAAATACTTATAAAGCTGAAACAAACAAGAAAAAGTTATTAATTTATGGAGGAGGATTCCTAAATAATGGAATTACTTCCTCTATTATAAGCTTATTAAATTCAATTGATTATGATAAATATGATATAACCCTAATCGACCACGGTACTAATAAAAATAAAATTAAATGGGCAAATATGGAGAAAGTGAATAAAAATGTACACCATATTTTTCGTGGAGGGACTTGGAATGCATCCTTACTTGATATATTCCGACACACATTATTTCTTTACACTGGAAATAAAAAGTATGCTCCTGTTCATATCTATGAAAGAGAATATAGTCGAATAGTAGGACTCTCAAAATTCGATATAGGGATTGACTTTGGAGGGTATAATCCATTCTGGTCTTCTTTTTTCGCATATGGAAAATTTAAAAAGAAATGTATCTACCTCCATTCCGATATGGAAAGGGAAGTGAATAAAAAAATAAATAATAAATATCCTCATAAACGAAATCTGGGAGTTATTTTCTCCTTATATAATCAATTCGATAAAGTATTGTCCGTATCTGAATTAACTCATAATAAAAATTTAAAGAATCTAGAAAAATATGTTAATCACAAATCAAAGATGGATTATGTCATTAATCCAATTGATTATAAGAGGATCTTCTCACTTCGAAATAATAATGTTCAATTTGAAAATAAGGAAAAAACGGAATCTACAAGTTATCGAGGAGATATTCAAGAAGGCTTTCCATTTCCTGATAACAAACATGTTAATTTCATTACTATTGGTAGGCTCAGTCCTGAAAAGGATCATCAAAAACTAATTAAAGCTTTTACTCAGGTATCAGCTGTCCATAATCACGTAAGATTATATATAGTAGGAGATGGATCCTTGAAAAAAGATTTAATACAGTTAGTTCAGGAATTAAACATTGAAGATAAAATCATCTTTACCGGACATTTAGAAAACCCGTATCCATTATTAGACCATTGTGACTGCTTTATACTATCGTCTAATTATGAAGGACAGGGAATTGTGCTGCTAGAAGCGTTAATTTTAGGTTTGCCAGTTATTTCAACCGACATTCCAGGACCTAGAAGTATCATTGAGGATAGTGGTTTCGGTATGACCGTAGAAAACTCAGTTTTCGGGTTAGTTGAAGGGATGAACGCGTATTTGAAAAACAATAATCAAATGAACAATCAATTTGACTATAAAGCATATCAAAACAAAGCGATGAACATGTTTTATGAGAAAGTTTGTCAATTAAATTAAATTTTCAAAGGTTTAGAAACATAATTAGTTATATAATAAACTTGAAATACTCTAAGTCTAATTTTATCTTTTTCAAAACTATTTATTTAAGAATTACAAAATATCCCTGAAAATTCTTCTTAATAATTACTTTCTATGATAAAATTACTACTTAAGATTATCATTTAATATCAGTTGGTGGAGTTGACCGTAAATTATGCTAATATCAATCTTAATACCTTGCTATAATGAAGAAGAAACATTGATTGACACGTACTCACATTTAACAAAAGTTCTTTCAAACGATTCTAAAAATAAAAATTATGAATATGAGCTAATATTTATTAATGATGGAAGTCGTGACGATACCTTAACTCTTATCGAAACAGTAGCAAATAAAGATGGTAAGGTTAAATATATATCGTTTAGTAGAAACTTCGGAAAAGAGGCAGCAATGCTAGCTGGGTTAAAATACAGCTGTGGAGATGCCGTTATTTTTATTGATGCTGATTTACAGCATCCTCCTGAATTAATTCCCGAAATGATAAATTATTACATGCAGGGATATGATCAAGTTATCGCCAAAAGAAATCGAACTGGAGAAAAGTTAATACGTAAAAATATATCAAAACTATATTATCGTTTAATTAATAAAATTGTAGATGTAGAACTAATTGATGGTATTGGTGATTTTCGCTTATTAAGTTCTAGGGCAGTAGAAGCACTATTATCTCTTCCAGAATATAATCGATTTTCAAAAGGTCTATTCTCCTGGATTGGATTTAAAGAAAAAGTTATAAGTTATGAAAATATCGAGAGATCTGCAGGAGAAAGTAAATGGAACTTTAAAAGCTTAATTAATTATGGAATAGATGGGATATTATCATTTAATAATAGGCCATTGAGAACCATTATATATTTCGGATCAATAATAACACTCTTTGGTTTACTATATATTATTTATTCTTTTACTAGTATAATGTTGTTTGGGATTGATCAGCCAGGATACTTCACCACTATTTCTGCAATATTATTAATTGGAGGAATTCAGTTAGTTTGTACCGGAGTAATTGGTGAATATATTGGAAGGATTTATTACGAAGTTAAAAACCGCCCTAAATTTATAGTACAAGAAACAAACATTAAAAAGACACATAGTAAAAATAACTCTAGAACCGAGATGAAGAGAGATGTTGAAAAAGATATATCTACTACTGAATAAATATAAAACTTTTATTCGTTTTGTCATAGTGGGCTTTATTAATACTTTTAATTATTATATTATTTATTTATTTTTTTTAGTGATTATAAATAGTCCATATATTATAAGTCACTCTTTAGGTTATTTAATTAGTATGGTAGGATCATTTTACCTTAATTGCTATTTTACTTATAAAACGAAACCTACACTTAAAAAGTTTCTACAGTTCCCTTTAACTTATATCGTGAATTATTCAGTTACTACTTTTTCTTTGTTTATATTTGTTGATCTACTTAATTGGGGTGAATTTTTTGCACCTTTATTAGCATCAATCATACCTATTCCATTTACATTTATTTTATCTAAGTGGATATTAACGAATAAAAATATTCGAAGCTCGACTAAATTGGAAAATAGTAATTGACATTCTATTTGGAACATACAGAGAGGCATGTTATAAAATATGATGAAAAATTTGATAAAACAAAATAAATATTCAATGGCTTTCATTTTCGTTGTTTTTACCTATTTTGCTTTAATAGCATACTTGACCCCTTTATCAGGAGATGATTGGACTTGGGGTAGTTCTACTGCCATTTCATGGTTAAATAATTGGTTTGATGGCTACAACGGGAGATATGCTGGTAATTTATTTGTAATGTTATTAACTAGAATCGGTTGGCTAAGAGTCTTGCTCAAAGCTCTACTGATTACACTTCTTATTCTCTTGATGGTAAAGCAGGGAGAAAATAGAACAAAAAATAGTTACTTACTAGCTTTTATTCTAATCTTATTAATACCCGTTAACATTTTTCAGCAAACTATTTCCTGGACTGCAGGATTTGCTAATTATGTACCAGCTACCATAGCTGTTATAGTTTTTTTCATATTAATTAAAGATATCTTTAAAGAAAAAAATTGTATTCCTAATTATCGAAATTGGTCAATATATTTATTTGCAATACCTTTTTTAATTATTTCCCAGCTTTTTATAGAAAATATAACTTTATATTTTGTTGCCAGTTCTATACTTGTAATGATATATACATTCATTAAGTATAAAAAAATATTTATGTTTCACTTCATAATGCTAATTTCAACTATAGCTGGCGCACTTATAATGTTTTCAAATAGTGCCTATTCTTCGATTGCAAATGGAAATGATGAGTATAGTGCCAGAACAATAACTGTTGCAAGTGAATCTACAAACATGTTTAAGTATGCTTTTGATGTTTACTCAGAGCAGATGTATAGATTACTTTTTATGAACAATACTTTCTTAAACATTTTACTATCAATAGTTTGTCTTATTATAATCAACAAAAGCAGTAAGAAAACCTTTAAAACATCTTTGCTAATTTTGTTCGTTTCTTATTCTCTGTATAAACCTATTGTAATTGACATGCTGCAAGTTAATATCTTTGGAAATTATACAAATGAATTTGAAGCCATTTACTCTATTTTATTCTTTATAGGCTTAGTATTAACAGTGTTTATTTATATTGATGTTCCTGTACTAAAAAATAAGATTCTATGGTATTTATTATCCATATTAATATTAAGTGGTCCACTATTATATGCTCAGCCTTTTGGACCCAGAAACTTTTTCACTCAATATATCTTATTCTCAATAATAGTAATAGAATTGATTTACTATATACGCTCATATTTAAAGATAAAATTAGAGCCACAAGTTATTCGTAAGACGTTAATAGTTTCTTCTATTATCGTTATGAGTGTTTATATTTTTGCTTTTGTCCAAATACGTGTTTCGGCTAATGAACGATTAGAAATCATAAAACAGAATTTAGAAAATAATGAAACACAGATTCAAATTTCAAAACTTCCATACTCTCAGTTTATTTGGAGGGGGGACCCTTCTCAACAACAAATAAGATTTAAAAACCTATATAAGATACCTCGTGATGTTGAATTGATTGAAATAAACTATAATGACTGGATAAAGAAATAAGTTGCTTCTCTTTAATGAAGAAAAATAAAACTGCAATACTACAGTTCAACCGGTAGTATTGCAGTTTTTAATTTCTTATTTTTTACATATATAGTTCTATAAGCTACTTAAATTTAGGAATTTCTAGGGTTAAGCTATATCCATTTAGTAAACTCAATAATTCATACATTCTTGAAGTTTGCTTATATGCCCATCCTATATCTGTTGCATATTGATGAGAAGCATAACCATTAGTATTAGCAAAGTCAGGATTCCAACGCATTTTATATAATGTATCCTGTCCTTTTTTAATATACAAATTTCCAATAAACTCAGCTCCTCCAATTATAGCAGCCTCTGGTGTAAACCAACCAGCTTCATAAGCATACTTAGCGCCACAATCCAAAGGACAGGAATCCTTAGCATTTATACCATACATATTATAAACAGTTTTTCCATTATAATTAACTCCTGTTGCCAACTTAGAAGTACCATTTCCTGTTTCTAAAAGGGCATGAGATATTAAATAAATTTCATTAACACCATATAATTCCGCAGCCCTCACAAACGTCTGAGCTTGTCCAGATAGTATCCCTTTATTCTTAAGGATCTTCTCATTTACTTCAGCAACATCAACATATGAACTCTGTGATAGTTTCATAAATTGCAATGAACTCTGAGTATTATTAGTGAAATTTGAACTATTTATATAATATTCAAGATCAGCTCTATCTGGTAATACCCATCCCGAAGTATAACTAACATGGTACCAAGTATAACCATCTAATCCTTTTTCACTTGAATATAAGTTTAGAACCGTACCGGGCTGTACTTTTCCACCCTCGGCATAATCAGTTCCAGGACCTCTTCTGAGTTTCCATACATACTCATTGACAGTTCCTTTACCACTACCAACGCTTTTAAAAGCATCCTCACGGATCCAAAGTTTATACCTCTTGTCAGTTTGTGGTATGGCCTTCATTTGAATATCCGCAAATTGTGAAAGCGTTAAATCATAATTCGTATAAACCATATTAATTTCTTGCTTAACTAGATAACTTTCATGTATAAAAACTGCTTTACCACTTAGTATACCTCGGTACCAAGTATTATTTCCGACTTTTTCTGTTAAAGTAACCTTAAAGGGTTGTGCTTTATACAAGGAAAGATCTTCATAGACTAAATCTTTTGAACCACCCCATGCTTTACTATAGGCGCTTCCAGTTCCCTTTATAAAAAATACCTTTTCTTCTCTACTAATTGTTGTATGGTCATACGTAGATAAATCACTTGATTTCACCCAACCAACAACACCAGAAACACTACTTGGTTCAGTACTTATCAAATAAAATAGATCATCACCAATTTTAGCCTGTCTCTTTATATAGTAAACAGCATTAGTATAAGTTGCTCCAGCACTAAATGAAGTAGAAGGAACACCAAGCTCCTTGAAGATTACTACACCTGAATTTCTTATATGCCCTAATTTACTTATTGTACTCTCTTCATTAGTAGTTAGATAGCTCTCATGTATAAACACGGCTTTACCGTTTAAAGTTCCTCGGTACCAAGTGTTGTTGCCCACTTTTTCTGTAAGATTTATTATGAATTGCTGGGACTTATAAATTGATAAATCTGAATATACTGCGTCCTTTGAACCACCCCATGCTTTACTATAGGCGCTTCCTGTCCCTTTTATATACAGTATTTTTTTTGACTTATCGATAGTTGTGTGGTCATAAGATTTCAGGTCACTTTCTTGTACCCATCCAACTAATCCAGTTATACTACTAGGTTCCTTACTAATTAAATAATAAGTAATTCCATTTATCTTAGCCTGCTTTTTAACATAGAAAACCGTGTCAGTAAATTCCGTTCCCGCCGTGAATGATGGTGAATCTGGATCTAAACTAGTATATATCTTAGCATCTGAACTACGTATTTGACTTAACTTACTAGTAGAAAACTCTACACTATTTACTAGATTACTAGATTCAATAAACACTGGGTTACCATTTAAGATACCTCTGTACCATGTCTCCATGCCAACACGTTCTGTAAGAAGCACTCTAAACTCTTGATACTGATATATTGATAAATCTGAATATACCGCGTCCTTTGATCCACCCCATGCTTTACTATAGGCTGTACCTGTACCCGTGATATATAATATTTTCTCTGATTTATCAATTGTTGTATGGTCTCGACTTTCTAAATCGGTTGATTTTACCCAGCCAATAACTCCACTCACACTACTTGGTTCTTTACTAATTAAATAATAGAGTTCATCACTTATTGTTGCTTGCTTTTTAATATAGAATACTTCATTTAAATAAGCTTCGCCTGCATTGAATGATGTTGTGGGGTCTACTAGCTCTTTATAAATTTTAACCTCAGAACTTTTTAATTGTCCTAGTTTACTAGTTGCACTTTCTTCTTTTGTTGTTAAATAGTCTTCATGAATAAATACATATTCTCCATCTAATAAGCCTCGATACCACGTCTCATTTCCAATACGTTCTGTAAGGTGAATCTTAAATTCTCGAGATTTATAGGAAGATAAGTTTCCATATACTATATTCTTTGATCCACCCCATGCTTTATCATATGCAACGCCTGTACCCTTTATATACAATATCTTGTCCGACTTATCTATCGTTACATGATCCCGACTGTCTATATCCGTAGACTTTACCCAGCCTATTACTCCGTTCACACTACTTGGCTCTCTACTAATTAAGTAGTAGCCTTCATCATTTATGGTTGCTTGCTTTTTAATATAGAACACTTCACTTAGTAAGGTTTCATCTGCTTTAAATGCTGTTGTGGGATCTACTAACTCTTTATAAATTTTAACCTCAGAACTTTTTAATTTTCCTAGTTTACTAGTTGCACTTTCTTCTTTAGTTGTTAAATAGTCTTCATGAATAAATATAGCTTCTCCATTTAAGAATCCTCGATACCATATCTCATTTCCAACGAGTTCCGTAAGGTGAATTTTAAATTGCTGCGACCTATATGGGGACAAATCTTCATATACTGTGTTCTCGGATCCACCCCATGCCTTATTATAAGCAGAACCTGTTCCTGTAAAATGTAATGTTTTATCCAACTTATCAATTGTTACATGGTCCTGGCTGTTTATATCCGTAGATTTTACCCAGCCTATTACTCCGTTCACACTACTCGGTTCCCTACTAATTAAGTAATAGAGTTCATCATATATTGCTGCTTGTTTTTTTATGTAGAAAACCTCGTTTAAATAGGTGCTACCTGCATTAAATGCAGTTGATGTATCTACTAGCTCTTTATAAATCTTCACTTCAGAACCTTTCAAATGTCCTAATTTACTAGTTGCACTTTCTTCTTTTGTTGTTAAGTAACTTTCGTGGATAAACACAGTATTTCCATCTAATATACCGCGATACCATGTATTATTTCCTACTTTTTCGGTAAGAATAACCTTAAACTCTTGTGATTTATAAATGGAAAGATTAGGATATACTGCATCCTTACTTCCTCCCCATGCTTTACTATAGGCACTACCCGTACCTTTTACATAAAAAGACTTAGATTCTTTACTAATAGTAACATGATCATAAGTTGTTAGATCCTTTGAGTTTACCCAACCCACTACTCCGTTTGTACTACTAGGTTCCTTACTAATCAAATAAAATATTTGACCGTTTACTTCAGATTGTTTTTTAATATAGTAAACTGCATTTGTATATGTTTCACCAGCCTCAATATATTCTTGTTCAGGGCCCAGACTTTGAAAAATTTTAACCATTGAATTTCGAATATGGCCAAGTTTACTAATAGTTGTTTCTTTACCAAAAGATAGAAAATCTGATTTAATAAAAACTGCCTTTCCGTCTAAGTAGCCTCGATACCATATCTCATTTCCAACGCGTTCCGTAAGATGAACCTTAAATTCTCGTAACTTATATGTAGATAAATTGCTAAATACTGTGTTCTTGGATCCACCCCATGCTTTATTGTAAGCCAATCCTGTACCAGTAATGTATAATACTTTGTCTAATCTATCTATCGTAGAATGGTCTCGACTTTCTACATCACTCGACTTTACCCAGCCTATTACTCCGTTCACACTACTGGGTTCTTTACTAATTAAATAGTAGAGTTCATCATTTATCGTTGCTTGCTTTTTAATATAAAATACTTCATTTAAATAAGTTTCTCCTGCGTTAAATGAAGTTGATGGTTCAACCAATTGCTTATAGATTTTTACTCCTGAACTCTTTAAATGCCCTAGTTTACTAGTAGCATTTTCTTCCTTCATTGATAAATTGCTTTCGGAAATAAACACTGTCTTTCCATCTAAGATACCACGATACCATGTTTCATTTCCCACACGTTCTGTAAGGTGAATCTTAAATTCACGAGATTTATATGGAAATAAGCTTCCATATACTGAGTTCTTTGATCCACCCCATGCTTTATTATAGGCTGTTCCTGTACCAGTGATATATAAAATCTTCTCAGATTTATCAATTGTTACATGGTCTCGACTTTCAATATCAGTAGATTTTACCCAGCCTATTACTCCATTCTGACTACTCGGCTCTTTACTAATTAAATAGTAGAGTTCATTATTTATTTTAGCTTGCTTTTTAATATAGAACACTTCATTTAAATAGGTTTCTCCTGTATTAAATGATGTTGAGGAGTCCGCTAGCTCTCTATAGATTTTCACCTCAGAACTTTTCATATGTCCTAGTTTACTAGTATTAGCATATTCAATAGAATCTGCATTCACTATTGAACTAGAAGCATTAAAAGCTACTAAGGTAATTAATGTTACTACAAACATCAATATTGATTCCTTTTTCATTTGAAACCTCCAATGTCTAGATTAATTAGATTTAATAAGGATTCACAAAATATATAACTTTTATCTCCACAATTTAATAGTTACTCTGACCGAGTAATAGACAATTAGTATCTACATTATTATATAATACATTAACAAAATCATAATTTGAAGGTAAAAAGAAGAAATCTGTCTATTTTAGATGGTTCCATATAATGTAAAGCAGATTTTGTCTTTTAAATATATTGATAGAGGCAGTCTGGAAACTCTCTAAATATAGATAAATAACTACTTACCTATACATCTAAAGCATAATCTCGAAAAAGAAATAAATAAAAAAATCAGCTGATAATATACTGATATCTCAACTGATAATTGTAAATAAAGTTATTTTTTACTATTTCTAAGTTTGATCACTTTATCTCTATATTCCTCTTTTTCTTTATTTGACATCTTTTTAAAATCCCTTAAAAATCCTTCATATTTCGGAATGACCTCTTCTACTGTTCCAAATTCTCTTACCGTTCCATATTCAAGCCATAATATTTTCTCGCAAAATTCTTTCATTTGTCCTAGGGAGTGGCTTACAAAAATCATAGTTTTACCTTGTTCTTTAAATTCCTTCATCTTGTTCAAGCTTTTTTCAGCAAAAGATTTATCCCCGACAGACAACGCCTCATCTATAATTAGTATGTCCGGATTAATACTCACTGAGATGGCAAAACCCAATCTTGACTTCATTCCACTTGAATAAGACTTGACAGGCTGATCAATAAACTTACCCAACTCAGAGAATTCGATTATCTTAGGTTCTAATTCACTTATTTCCTTCTTATTAAATCCAAGCATTAGACATTTTAATTCTATATTATCTCGACCAGTCAGCTCTCCCTTAAGGCCAGAAGATACTGCAATTAACGATGCTTGGCCATTAACCTTTACTTGGCCACTCGTTTCTGGAACAATTCCTGCAATAATATTGGATAAAGTGGATTTCCCAGAGCCATTTATTCCTAAAAAGCCGATTATATCCCCTTTTTCCGCTTCAAAACTTACATTGGACAGTGCGTAAAAGTCCTCACCAATGCTTTTAGGAGAAATCAAGTCTAGAATTCTCTCCTTATTATTTTTATATAATTTGTACTTTTTAGTAATGTTCCTTACAATTATAGCTTTTTCCATTCAATCACAACCATTACAAGTAGTCTATAAAATGTCTTCTAAATTTCATGTGTAGTATTGAACCAAACAAAAACAAAATAAGTGTTAGACCCCAGAAATACAAAGTATATTGCCATTCATCTACTATATACCATCCAGTACCAAACAATGCTGCTCTATATCCCTCTATTAAATAATACAATGGATTAAGTTTCAATACTATTTGAACCCAATTGTTACTAATTATTTCTGATATTGGCCACAATATTGGCGTCAAATATAACAGCATTCTTAATGTTGCATTTAAAAGCATATGGACGTCTCTTATAATAGTGGATAGTGTAGAAGTAATTAAAGATATCGAAAACACTAAAAAAAATGCTGCAAAAATAAAATAAATTAACTGTAAGTAATAAATATTGATATAAAAACCCATAAAATGCAATATTATTATTGTTGCTAAAAGCATAAATAAATGAATATATAACTGAGAAAATATTACTATATTAGGAATGACGCTCATCGGGAAATTCATCTTTGAAAGTAATCTTAAACGTGAATAAATTGATTTTGAACCTTGGATAGTAGATTGATAAAAGAATATCCATAATATAAAGCCTCCTAATAACCAGGCTATAAACGGCACACCTATTTCACCATTAACATTTATTTCCGCTCTTTGACGAATACTTCCAAAAACAAACCAATAGATAAGTATCTGTATTAATGGATTAATTATTTCCCATGACGTCCCAAGATAGTTGCTCTTATTGTTACTTTTCAATTCGTATAAAGATAGTCGCCTTGTTAAATAAAAATTATCTATCTGTTCTTTAATAACTTTCAAAGCATATTTCATAATAATTCCTTTCAATTACTTAGTAAAATGTGATCCATTTAAATTATACAAACAAACTATATAAAATACAATTAACATAAAGTTACTACAAATTGAGTGCTTTTACCACTCTCTCGGTAGCTTTACCATCTTCTAAGCTGGTAAACTGTTCATAAAATTCAACTATCTCTTTGGAAGGACTATATCCTTTTTCCTCTATTGATTTTATGGCATTAAGAAGTTGGTCAGTTGTTTGAACTAATGGTCCTGGTGCTTTTTCCTCAAAATTAAAATAAAATCCTCTCAAGTCATTTTTGTATTCTTCTATGTCATAAATATAAAACAGCATTGGTCGCTTTAAGATAGAGTAATCAAAGAATACTGAAGAGTAATCGGTTATAAGTAAGTCTGAGATTAAGTATAATTCTCTAATATCTTCATATTTAGAGAAGTCATATACAAATCCTTCGAGTTCCCTTATATCTATATTATTTGATACTAAATAATGAAATCTAAGAACTATGATATAATCCTCAACCAATACATCATACATTCTCTTTAAATCAAGATTTATTTTAAAATTATATTTCCCTTCTGAATCGTATTGATTATCCCTCCAAGTTGGGGCGTAGAGAATTACCTTTTTATCTAACGGAAGCTTCATCTTATACTTAAGTCTCTTTATTTCTTCTTCGTAATTAAAGTTTACTAAAAAGTCATTTCTTGGGTATCCACTTTCAATGATCCTCTTATTAAAGTTAAATGCTTTTTTAAAAATCCTTGTTGAGTATTGGTTTGGTGAAATGAGATAGTCCCATCTACTCGTTTCACTCAAAAAGCTCTCTTTATACTCCTTTGTATTTGTTTTGACCATATGGACTTCATCAATATCAATCCCAATTTTTTTTAGCGGTGTACCATGCCACGTCTGAACATAGATAGTTTTTCTGGGTTTTGGCAGCCAAAGTGGCAACCTACTATTACTTATCCAATATTTCGAAGTAGCCATAAAGTATATCCATTTTAAAGAAAATCTTTTTATCAAATTTAGGTGATTAGAATCTTCAATTAAATCTTTTTGTTCCACACTCCAATATAATTTGTAATCTGGAAAATTCAAAGAGATATACTCAAAAATTGCCTTAGGATTATCGCTTATTTGTTTCCCCATAAAACTCTCAAACACAATCCTTCTTTTGTTTTGAGGTAAAGCCCAGCCCAAAAGCTTAAAGATATATTTAAAAGTACCTATAATTATTTTTGACAAAAGCAAATTGTCTTTAATCTTTTTTTTAATATTAATCATTTTTCTCCTTCCTAGCCTTTGACCCATCTAAATATTAAGTAGTAGTAACGTATCTAAAATATATAATTTTTCAAATGATTAATTGCTTTACTAAAAATATCTTCAACGTCATATTTGATGTCACAAGCAATGTAATTTTTTCGATTTATATTCAATATAGACTCTTTATTATTTTATAATTATAGTATACTAATTTCGTTTTCCTTAATCACCCTTTTCCTACAAAAACATTTTGATCTATTTTAGCATCTAATACTAAATCTGATATAATATACTCTAGGTAACTTTTTATTAATAGTTCCCCGTGAAAAATGAATTTCTACCTTTTAATTCCGTTCTATATTTGGTATAACTATTTAAGACAAAAACTTTAAGACAAAATATTTAAAAATGAGGTTGAATTATGCTACGTTCTTTACTTTCTTTTATACGTTTTATTTTATCTCCACTTATTTCTATTTTTGAAAATAAAAATTATAAATTAAGGACATTTTACGCCTATTTTTTAAGTTTAGTTTCTGTTGATAAGAATTTAATCTTATACGAATCTTATCAGGGGAAAAATATTTCTGGGAACCCATATGCGTTTTATAAGGAACTGATAAAAGATCCTGATTTTAAAAAAGTCAAGCATGTTTGGGCAGTAAATGACAAAAAACAATTTGCAAAATTTCTCCCAAAAACTGCTGGTGTCAAAGTAAAAGTAATAGAACGGAATACAATATCTTATGTAAAGTACATGGCAAAAGCCAAATACTTAATTAACAATACATCTTTCCCTCAGCTATTCCAAAAGAGGAGAAATCAAGTGTACATTAACACGTGGCACGGAACTCCTTTAAAAACATTAGGAAGAGATATTAAGTCTAGTAAAATAAATTCTCATAGTAATTTGCAACATAATTTTCTTCACGTTGACTACATGGTGATGCCAAATAGATTTACATTTGAGAAACTTGCATCAAGCTTCGATATTGAAGACTTATATACAGGAAAAGTAATTGATGCCGGTTATCCAAGGGTTGATTTAACATTTCATACTAATCCAAATGAAATGAAAAAAAGATTAGATATACCTCAGGACAAGAATGTTATTTTATACGCTCCTACTTGGCGTAATGAATCAGGTACTGAAAAAGCTACTGAAGAAATATATCAAAATTTTGTTGAATTAAAAGAACATCTTCCGGAAAGTTTCGAGATAATTTTAAAGGTGCATTATCTTGTTTTTCAAAAGTTTCAAGAAAAAGGCTTAAGTAAATATTGTGTACCAGATTTTATTGATACCAATGAGCTCTTATCATGTGTTGATATTCTAATAACAGACTATTCGAGTATATTTTTTGATTTTCTTCATACTAAAAAACCAATCATATTTTTAGCATATGATATGAATGAATATGAAACTGAAAGAGGATTTTATATACCTTCTGAAGAGTTACCAGGGCCTATATGCCCGTCAGTAAAGTCTGTTATATCAGAAATACTCTCACTTCAGGAAACAAAGGAAAAATATAGAAATCAATATGATAAAATGCTTTCTCATTTATCCTATAATGACGATGGTAATGCTACCAGACGCGCCATTGACATTATTTTTCGTAATCAAAAAAATGAATACGTATATAGGCCATACACTTCTAACAAATTAAAAATTTTACTCTATGGTGGTGGATTTACCACTAATGGTATCACCACATCCTTAATTAACTTGTTAAATAATCTAGATTATTCTAAACATGTAATTGCACTAACTTTTTCAAGTAAATTAACACCTTCAATTGAAGAGAACCTGCGTCGAATCAATCCTAATGTTAAGGTAATCTATCGTGGAGGAACATTAAATTATTCTATTTTCGATGCATATAAACATAAATTAATCAATAAATTTGGGTTGGATAATAAATGGCTGAGAAAGATAATTCCCGTTAAATTATACAAAAGGGAGCTCAACCGAATAATTGGTAATACAGATTTTGATACTTGTATAGATTTTTGTGGATATGTTCCATTTTGGACTTTAGTTTTTGCATTTGGAGATTTTAATAATAAAATTATTTATCTACATTCCGATATGATTTCGGATTCTAAACGAAATAAAACATTCCAAAAAAACTTTTCTATTATTTTTAATATGTACCGATATTTTGATAAACTATTCTCAGTTTCTAGAGATGTTGGCGAAATCAACAAAAAGTCATTATCAACTTATTCTGTATCGGATAAGATATTTAATGTTACAAATGCAATTAATTATAAAGAAATATTTGATAGCATCAAGTCAGAGAATATTAATACGTTTGATGGTCAAGATTACCTTTTGACTCACTTTATTAATCAAAATGGTATTATCGAATTTAAAGGTATAATAAAGCCATCGATAGAAAATATAAATTTTATAAATGTAGGAAGACTGTCACCTGAAAAAGACCATGAAAAGTTAATAATTTCTTTTCATCAAGTTCATCAACAATTCCCAAACACAAAGCTTTACATTGTGGGTGATGGACCACTAAAAAAGCAAATCCTAAACTTAATTAAGCAGTTACATTTAGAGAATGATGTTTTCTTAGTAGGGCTTCTTAATAATCCATTTAACTTAATTAACTTATGCGATTGTTTTGTCCTATCCTCCAATTACGAAGGGCAATCATTAGTTGTTTTAGAAGCATTAATTCTAAAAAAAGCTGTCATTTCAACTGATATTCCTGGACCTAGAAGAATTTTGGAAGGTGGATACGGTGAACTGGTAGAAAATAGCTCTCACGGGCTTTCTAATGGTATGATTAAGTTTATAAAAGAAAAGCCAATCTATAATAAATTTGACTATGTAGAGTATAATAGAAAAGCTTTAGATGAATTTTATAGTGAGATTGGGCTCAAACAAAAGCCATAGGAATTTACCTATGGCTTTTTACTTTCTCAACAGGTTATTTATTCGATATCTTAATGAACTATAAAAAATAGATTAAATCCGTGTAAATTTCTTTTATAGCATTGTCTCATAGCCTCATTATAATAGTAACTTAATATAGAACAATCAGTTTAACTACCACAGTTTTTATAGTATAATACATTCAATAAGATTAAGAGAGTATTTATAAAGTAAAAATAAGAACAAAAGAGGTTATAAGATGAAAAAAATAATCACATATGGAACATTCGATCTATTGCATACCGGGCACATCAATATACTGCGTCGCGCGAAGGAGCTCGGTGATTATTTAATTGTCGCTATATCTACTGATGAATTTAATGCCATTAAAGGAAAAAAAGCATACTATTCCTATGAACAGCGTAAGGCGATTTTAGAAGCTATTCGCTATGTGGATTTGGTTATTCCAGAAAACAACTGGGAACAAAAAGTAGATGACATTAAGGAGTATAATGTAGATGTTTTTGTAATGGGAGACGATTGGAAAGGTAAATTCGACTTCCTAAAGGACTACTGTGAGGTTATTTATTTGCCAAGAACAGTAGGGATATCCACAACAAAAATTAAAGCAGATTTAAACAAAGCAAAAAATGTTTAGGGAACTTTTAATTTTTCTCTATCTAACTACTTTTCGAATACCATTTACCTTTTTTAAACTCTTCCCTCAAAAGAAGAAAACTGTTTTTGTTGCATCCTTTGGAGATAATTCGTTATTTATAGCTAAGGAAGTTGCTAAACAAACTGATGATCAGATTGTTATTCTAAAAGACTCCCAATGTAAGTTGGACTTTCGTCAAGATGATCCTAACTGGACGGTTATAGAATTTAAAGTAAGTCATTTGCTTGGATGGTTTCGTTCCATCTACCACCTCGCAACTTCTCAAAAAGTTTTTGTAGATAACTATTTTGGCTTTTTGTCTGTTGCACGGTTTAAGAAAAACGTACAGTGTATCCAATTATGGCATGCTGCGGGAGCTATTAAAAAGTTTGGCTTAGAGGATCCTTCTATTAAGGAACGCACACCAGGTACCATAAAACGATTTATAAAAGTCTATGATCGTTTTAATTATGTTGCCGTTGGTTCAGAGCGTATGGCAACAATATTCCAGCGGAGCTTTGGTCTATCCGATGACCGTATGCTCCGTGTCGGAATTCCAAGAACAGATTTCTTTTTTAATAGCCTGGAAAAACAAAAAGCAGATAAATTACTGAAGGAAGAAATTCCAGTTATCGGTAAAAAGCGAGTAATTCTATATGCTCCAACTTTTCGAAATGATCATTTAGTAAACCCAGAAATTGTGCTGGATATCCAAGCGCTTTATAAGAAATTAAGTAATCAATACATTCTATTATTGCGTCTACATCCTGCTGTCCATGCTGCTTTTGAAAATGATTTTCCTGGATTTGTATTCAATGTTTCAAAAGGATATGACATCAATCATCTACTCGTCATAACCGATATCCTTATAACAGACTACTCATCCATTCCGTTTGAATTTTCTCTATTGGAAAGACCTATGATTTTTTATGCATATGACTTGCAGGATTACCGTAAAGAAAGAGGTTTCTGGGAGGACTATGAGAAGCTAGTACCAGGACCAATAGTAGAAAATACAGATGAGATTATCGAACTTATCGAACATAGCCAGTTTGATCTGAAACGTATCCAAACATTTGCAGCAGAATGGAATCAGTATTCCACTGGGAGCTCCAGTAAAAATATGGTCAAATCACTTTACAAAACGGACAAGTCCCCAGCTAGGTGGCATTAAGAGGATTTGCCTCTTTCATTGTCTGGTAGACATGTAGAATTGAATTCGTGTAACAAAGTGATACGGACCTTGACCTTGCAGGGGATTTTCTTAGTAAATCATTTGATGACACTCACTGTTACTGAATATAACATCAGATACTATTTACTGGTTTGGCTACCGAATTTCTACGTAGGGAGCATTTTCGGGATGCAATACCATTTTTCCTACTGGGCTTCCATTAAGAAGAGAGATGCTCTAGAAGCTAATACCGTAACATCCCCGAAAGTAATTTCTGGAGAAAGTCTTGATTACCTCAAATCGGCTTATATAAATGTCAAGCTTTACAAATAATAGTACTTCTAAGACTTTAATTAGCTTTAACCTTATCACAAAAAAACCTGCGGAAACAGATGAGTTCCGCGGGTTTTCTTTACTTGTCCAGTAAAACTATATTAGAAATACTGTTCACTCTGCTATTTAAGCTTAAATCGATTGACTAGTTCATTAAGATCTTCAGCCAATTTTGCTAAACTGTCTGAGTTCTTTGCAACCTCTTCCATAATACTGCTTGTTTGTTGTGCGGATGCTGATGTTTGTTCAACACCGGCAGCAGATTCTTCTGATACAGAGGCAATCTCTTCTACCGATGTATTCATGGTTTGACTGTTTGTAGCTAATTCCGCTAGATTCTCTGTGATGGTGGTAACATTCTGCACCATTTCTGTTACAGCTTGACTAATTCTATGGAATGTTTGTCCTGTTGTTTCAATTTGGCTAGTGCCTTTTTCTACTTCTCTATAGCCTTCCTCAAGTGATTCTGCAACTATACCTGCTTCCTGTTGGATACCCTTAACAATCTGTGTAATATCCGAAACGGATGTAGAAACTTGTTCAGCTAGCTTTCTTACTTCGTCAGCCACTACTGCAAATCCCTTTCCATGTTCTCCCGCCCTTGCTGCTTCGATTGCTGCGTTTAAAGCAAGTAGATTGGTTTGATCTGCAACTTCCTTAATTACAGTAACTAGTTCTGAGATTTGTTGTGACTGTTTATTTAATCCTTGTACCTTTTCAACGGCGGTTTGGACAATCTGATCAATTTTTTTCATTTGTTTTGTTGAGCTCTCCATCAGTTTTGTGCCATCATTTGTCATGACAAGAACCTCATTGGAATTATCACTTATTTGATTACCATTATTACTTGCTATTTTTACTTTAGAAGTAAATTTATTCATGATTGAGGCAAGATCACTTGCACTGTTTGCCTGTGTCTCCGTTCCTGTTGCCAATTCCTGCATTGTGGCAGCTACTTGCTCCGATCCAGTTCTAACCTCATTGGCAGACTGGCTAAGTTCTTCACTTTGACCTGTTAATAATTCGGATGTCTCCAATACATGCTTGATGACTTCCTGCAGGTTACTTTGCATACGATTCAGCGCATCTGCAAGCTTGCCTGTCTCATCCTGAGATTGTACCCGAACTAGATTATTGGATAAATCCCCCTGTGCTAAAAGCTCCATATGTTGTGTTACCTTCTCAATAGGTGTTGATATCTTCTTAGCAAAGAGCCATATCAAGGTGATACCTATTAGCAATGCAAGCCCCGTAATTACTACGATGATGGTCAAAATATTTTTAGCAGGCTTATTGAAATCCATCATATACGTACTAGCACTTACGACCCAGCCCCAGTCTGGATCCGTCTCCGCATATACAACCTTTTGTTCCAGTTGGTCAGCGTTATCTACAAGCGGGTACTCGTAATATACAAATCCTCCACCATCCTTCGCTTTATTGATGATGGCTTGTGTATATTTATAGCCATTAGAATCCTCGTTATCCCAAATATTTTCTCCTTCAATAGAAGGATGGGCAACCTCAATCCCTTCCTTATCTAGGATGAACATATAACCGTTTTCACCTAGGTCAAGCTCTTTATTAATTGGTCGTTTTCCCTTCTCATCCTTCTCTCCTAAAATAGCCACTTTTACTTTTTCTTGTGCCTGTTGTAAAGAGATTGTTCCACTTTTCACTTCATCTTGATAGGAATGAATCATTGCAAGTGTATGTTCTACACTATTTTTCAAATTTGTTTTACCCAAATCATCTAAACTTCTAGAGCTCTTCTCATAGCTAACGTAGCCTATAATGACCATTGGAATGATTAATAACATAACAGAAATAGTAATCAGTTTCTTTTTAATGGAATTAAACCTAAACATTCTGTTGATTTTCATGTTGGCACCTTCTTAAATTTTCTTTATGGGTAAACCTTCCTTACATTATTTGGGTCGATGTAAAAGCATGGCATGACTATCTCTTTATCTTTTGCCCCTATCTGTTATTTATTAATATTGCAAAAATTCATGGTGTTTATCCGCATAGAGCAGTCTAAATCTTGAGTTAGAAGATTGGAATAGCTGAACTTACTCCATGAAAATTTGTATATTCACCAAAAAAGTAATATTAACTTTTTTCAATTATTAATATTACGCTTCTAACTAAATTGGAGCAATAGGAAATAATTGGTATTTATTTATTGTTAATTTTTAGTATAGAAACCACAAAATTTTCCATTTATAAGAGAATCCTTTTCTACTATTTCCCACAAAAAAAACGATCCCCTACCAAGATGATGACCCACAAAAGTCAGATCCTTTACTCTGATTTTTGTAGACAGTACCAACCCGATAAGGGATTATTTTCTCACTAATTAATTTGCTTTCAATAGATTCTTATACTTCCCATTCGCTTTGCCTTGAGGTCCCATTACATTTTTTGCAGAATAGTTGCCCGCAAAGTCTTCTACATATACGGTTACTACTTGACTTGGGTGGATGTTAGTAAGCTCGTACTCACTTACATCGGTTAGTATACCTGTTACATCCTTTCCATCAACTAGTACTTGCCATGCTGCAACTCCGCTTCCTTTACCATCATCAACTGATACAGTTAGCTTACGTTTTCCGCGATTTATGTCGGCATCAATTTTCGGAGCAGTTGTATCTAATAATAACGGGATTTCAATAGACTGTGCTTCGGCACCTTCATAGTCAATTATACCAACAGCTTGTAAGTAATATTGGCCATCTGCTGCCTTCTTACCATTAATCTTTCCATCCCACATCCAGTCAGAGGAAAGCTTATAGTAGCTACCATTACCGCCATCATAATAATCTTTCCGAATATAGGATTCTGTATAAATAGTATCTACTAGTCTACCATGTGCATCTAACACATTAAATGATACTTCCTTTGCATTCCTCATGAAGGATAGGATAAGCCCCGCGTCATCAAGGACTCCATCACCATTTGGCGAGAATACAAGTTCAGAAGGATTTTCTCCAATAAAACCATAATCGCCATCACCTAGTGACGTGACAACACCAGTCATACCATAGTAAGACATCGCGTCCCACATTGGTAAGTCAAAGATTGGTGCAGCATCCCACTCTCCCTTAAAGCCTGCATACGGAACGGTTAAGGTTGGGTGATTGTCTGTTGGATCTTTTAGTGTTACGAATCCATCTAACCAATAGCCATTTTCATAATAATTCTTTAAGGCTGAATCCCATCCGCTTACATCTAAGGTAACATTAAATGATACAGTGCCATTTGCTGGAACGTTGATCATGCTAACAGCTTCACCATTAACCGTAGCAACCCCCTCAAGATCTAGGGAACCATAATCATTTGGTAGATTTACATAAAAACCACCAGCATTTACTGGGATATCGGACATTGCATTTGCACTTACTTCATATGCCACTGCCTCATCAGATAGGTTTGTCGCTGTTAATGTAAAGGTAACAACATTTTCAGAAACCTCTTTTAAGGCAACCTTTGGTTCATTTGTAGTTGATTCCGTCACGATAACAGGAGTAGATAATGCGGCATGAAGCTGCATTAAGCCTGCACCTTGACGACGTGGTGACACAGGCACTCCCTCAAGCTCAACTGGAACTGATGTATTCATTAATAGTTTTTTAGCTAATGCGATACGGTCACGTCCAACTAGATTAAATGCCTCATCCACACGCTGTAGGATTAGTGCACTACCACCAGATACATGTGGTGCTGCCATAGATGTACCGCTTTTCACACCATATTCACCATTATTTAAGGTCGAATAAATTTGTCCACCAGGAGCTGTAATTTCTGGTTTGAAATCAAGATTCGGTGTTAATCCCCATGATGAGAAGGAACTCATTTTTCCAGCCTCTGCGTTTGGAACTGCTGTTTTATCGCCAGAGAATGTGATGGTAGCTGTTTGACTATTACGTAATGCAGCCACTAAAGCATCTCCATCCGCTTTTGCTAAAAATAGCTGCGGGATTACAATTGCAGGATCTGATGCCATGTTTACCATACCATCTGTATTGTTATAAACAATTGCACCTGCTGCACCAGCGCTTTGTGCGTTTAGTGCTTTCGTTACGAAGTCTATCTCTCCACGCTGGATTAACGCGAACTTTCCTTCTACATCTTTTCCTTCAAAATCTTCTGGTTTACCAAGGCCAGCATCTACTAATTCAACAGTTGCCCCTACTGTTGGCGCAACACTGCCTGCTGACATATAGCCGGCTGCAACATTCTCGCCACCATTAATTGAATACTCAAGTTTATCAATGGACATAAATGTATTCTCAAAGGATGCTACTTGAAGGGAATCGTATGCAACTCCCGGTGAACCATTTACACCATAGTCAGGGTTCGATGCATATGGATAGAAGAATCCATCCCCGAACATATTAGCGTTACCGGAAGAAATAGACATCATAATACCATTCTCAACTGCACGAGTAACTGCTTGTTGTTCTGGATCATCCTGTGATACGAATCCAGCTGATGCACCAAGACTCATATTTAATACGTCAGCACCTAGCTTCACCGCATCATCAATTGCAGCAATATAAATATCACCATACGTATATTGCATTTCTGGATCATTACCAAATACTTTTAAGTTTAAGATTTGTGCTTCTGGAGCGATACCAACAATCCCTCCATTTGCTTCATCACCATTTGCACCTACTGTTCCTGCTACGTGCATACCATGTGAGCTTGCACCTGGGTAATTGTCTGTGTACTCATGGTTTTTATCCATATAGTTGTAGCCGTAAGGAACCTTTTCTGTATAGTATAGCCCTGGTAATCCTCCATCCGTGATAAGTTGATTTACTTTATCCACAGTAAGGGCTACTTCAGTATCATCAGTAAGCACCATGTCTTGATGAGTATGGTCAACTCCAGAATCGATAACTCCTATCACCATTCCTTCGCCCTTGTATCCATAATCATTCCATGCCTGCTGTGCTTCAACTAATTCCTTACTGTATACCATGTCTGGTTGATCTATAGGTCTTTCATATTGATTGGAGATCATTACTTTTTTAACATTAGGGAGTTTTTTAATTTCCTCAATGTCTCCGTATTTCACTTCTGCACTAAAGCCGTTTACAACAATATCAAACTCATGAAGATACTTTGCATTTATCTTCTTGTCCTTCATCGCTGTCTTTGCTTTCTTTTTCTTTTCCTTGGCTTCTTTTATCAGCTTTTTCTTTTCAGCTACACTTAAATCGCCAAACTTAACGTTTTTCTTTGTAGCAATCGCTATAGGTGCGTCTCCTTCCATCTCAACCGTTACACGCACTACTTCGTTTGCATCGACTTTTTCGCCAATATCTTTTGAAAGATTACCTTTCTGAAGATCTCTATTAACAGCGATGTCTCCTGTCATTGCATGGGATACAGTACTAAATGCTAATAGAAAGATGATAGATAATATCGATATTCTTTTTAACATCTCTTTCCTCCTCTAATTAAGTTTGACTTTCCCTCTTAAGTTTCTAGCCCTACTAATCTACCAATCTAAAAACCTAGTATTTATATAATAGATAATTTTCCGAAAACGAACAAGGTTCAAAAGTCCTGGTTAAATGGAATTTGCCCTACTTTTATCTCTATAACAAGAGATTAATTAGGTAAAGAGAAGTAGAATCCGAATGTTCAGTTCACCATAAAGAACAAAATAGTGTTGACTCGTTCTTGATATAGTTCTATAATAAGTTGAATGTTCTTTAAAAAGAACAATAATAAGGAGGGGTTTACTTGAAAAAGAAAGTTCTGTTAATTACATTTGTGACTATTTTAATCGTTTTAGCAACTGGAGGAACGATTGCCTACTTTTCAAAGGAGTTTTCTAGTGACAACAATAAAATTACTGCCGCAACCTTTGATGTCGATGTGGTAAATTCGAATGGTACTACAATTGGCGACGAGGAGATATCACTTAATCAGAAGCTTTTCCCAGGGATGGAGACAATTGAGCTGTACAATTTCCGTATTAATAAAAACAACACGGAGGTTCCAGTTAAATATTTTGTGAAGGTTACTCCTAGTGGGGAACTCTTTCCTGCAGATAATAGTTCTCCTGTTGTGATAACATTGCAGCAAGAAGTTAATGGCAAATGGGAGAGTGTTGGATTACATACCGAATTTAAGCCTAAAAAAAATATAGAAAAGTTTCGCATTTTAGTAGACTGGCCGCATAGCGACAACGATATTGATTTTCAATCTTTACTAGGAAATATCAAATTAGTGGTTAATGCAACCCAGGTAGATGATGAAGATGGTGGGCAGAATCCTGATCCAGAAGGACCTCCATATTTTACTGGTGAGGTCAAATTTAAGGCAACACCGAACGGATCAACAAGAACTACGTCCAATAAAGAAGTTAATTTTTATTTAGATAAAAATGGGAATAAGATAATTGAAATCAACATGGGAGATGGCAAAGGCGAATTTGAAGATAAGGTTGGAAATCTTCGGATTGTAGAATCTGTGGAAGGCAACGTACATTGGTACCGTGTTTACTCTGATAACGAATATTATGCAAGTGATAGTCAGCTGTGGAGATCCAACACGGTCGATACTTCGGTCAATGGAGTAATCAAGTTTAACAAAACTCTTGGTCCATTCTTATCAATAGAGTCCAAGCAACTATATAATTGGTTTAATTCAAATTAATTAAAAAGCGGGGCTGATATTTTATGTCAGCCCCATTTTTATTTTCATATACTTCTTTAATGCTGCTCCTGTTTTTGTCCGATTCGCTTAAATAACTTTTTGAAAAAGTCCATTACTGGGCGTTTTCCTCCTAATACAATTCCAGCCATTTCCGCTAGGATATGCAATAGAATGAGTAATACAAAGATGACAAATAAATTAGCTGTGATCGATGCTTCTGAAAATATAATTGCAAGCGTTCCAAAAATAGCACTAATACAATATAAAATCAGAACAGACTTCCGATGACTATAACCAGCCGATAAAAGCTGATAATGGATATGCTTATTATCTGCTGTCATAATATTTTGTTTATTAATCGATCGTCTTAATATCGCAAATAAGGTATCAAATATAGGAACTGCTAGAACAATTATGGGAATGATGAAGCTAAACAAGGCGATATTTTTAAATAAGCCGAGTATGGATATAACTGCAATCATATAACCTAGAAAGTTAGATCCAGTATCTCCCATATAAATCTTAGCAGGATAAAAGTTGTGATATAAGAATCCTAAATTTGCACCGATTAGGACAATACAAAAATATGCAGCTAGTATTCGAGTGTCGATGATCGCCATAATAAATAGGCTAATCAATGCGATAGTAGAAACTCCCGTTGCTAGTCCATCCAAACCATCAATTAAATTAATTGCATTGGTAATTCCAACCACCCAAAGTACAGTTACTAACACACTAAAAAATCCTAATTCAACTTGACCAATAAATGGTAAAGTTACTCTTTCAATGATTAATCCACCAGATATTAAAAATGACGTTGCAATTAATTGACCTGTCAATTTTGGAATTGGACGAAGTGTAAAGCGGTCGTCCAAAGCACCAGTAATAACTATTACGATTGCCCCACAAATAATCTCTAGTAAATGTTCATCATGTGGCTGTAGATACAATACACCAAGCAGGGACCCTAAAAAAATAGCCAGTCCACCTAATCTTGGTGTAACCTTCTTATGTAATTTACGGTCATTCGGAAAGTCTACTGCACCAATCATATTCGCTAATTTTTTTATAGGGTACGTTAACACCAAAGAAGAAAGTAAAGCTATGGTAAATGCAATTCCTAAGTCTAAAAAATTAAGCATAGCATTTCTCCTTATAAAATTTCCATCATTTGAATTATATCGAAGTATAGAATGTCTGGCAAATATCTTTTTGCAGTTGAGCTACTTTAATAATATATGCTATGATACTCTTGGTTTGATTTAAAATTTTCTGAAACTAGGGGGAGATACGATGAACACCGCATTTCTATTTGCAGCTGCTGCTATTTTGGCAGTACTTCCAATTCTTTTTTTATTTAAGCTAAACATGGAAAAAATCAAAGAAAATCCAAGTGAAATCGGTTCTATTCAAACGAAATTTTTTATCGGCGTTGCTATCTCAGAAGTGATTCCTATCATACTAATTGTCTTCGGCATGATGAATCTTACACCAGTTGAATCATTGAATGAGTTGTTAGTTCCTGGGATAATCGTCATTTTTGCATTGATATTTGCACCATTCTTCATTTTCTTGCAGCGGTTCGTTGGCGCTCCAGAAGAATCCAAGCAAGCTATTACAACATTTTCTATGATAGGTTTGGCACTAGCAAATGCGATTCCACTGATATCATTTATTTCTCTTATTATGTTAATGCCCTGATGAACAATCTACTAGCCTAGTCATCCATGGTGCTAAGTATCTATTCTTTTCAGGAAAGAGGTGGTACTTTGCACCTTTTATTGTTCTTTATATCACCTAGTCCAAGTAGTGTAAACCTTGCCATGTGTAATGTCAATCCCCTTTTATCCATGAGAATACGACATTTTCCCTACTTATTTATCCATTGTTATCCTTATGTTTTTGTTTATTTGTCGATTTTTCTATAGATAGTCTATTTTCTGTAGCAAATTTTATCGAAAATTTCGCATTAGAAATGTACAAGTATTTTCCTAAATCTTATCCACTTTTGATTTCTAGTACAATCGTATTGTTTAGGAGTAATAGGTCTCCAAGATAATGTTAACCATTTTTCCTTTCATCTATATCCAAAGCCTATTATAATAATGAATGATGTCTTTGTTCGGAAGGTTGGATACAATTGGAGAATCATAATTTAGTTACAAAGGTTTGTATGCAGGCAGGTAAGATTATGCTTGAGTCTAGTGCAGAGACTTATCGTGTAGAGGACACGATGAATCGGATAGCACGTGCATATGGTGTCAATAACCCGCAGAGCTATGCAACACCAACGGCGATTAATTTTTCCGTTGATATAGCTGAGGCATCCAATATGATGCGGATAGAAAAACGTACAACTGACTTGAATAAAATAGCAGAAGTTAACGCTCTCTCACGGCGAATAGCTGCCGGGGAAATTGCAATTGAAGATGCTTTAACAATACTAAAAAAGCTTGATAGAGAAAAAATTCTTTATTCGAGTACAATGCTAGTTTTGGTAGCTGCGATTTCTAGTGGCTGTTTCACCATTATGTTTGGTGGTCCTTGGATTGATTTTCTCCCAGCGCTATTAGCTGGTGGTATTGGTTTCTTGGGCTTTATCCTATTCGATAAGCTAGTGGAGATTCGTTTTATCTCTGAATTTGTTGCCTCATTTATCATCGGTATTTTGGCGGTTCTTTTTGTGGTAATTGGCTTTGGAAATGAGCTTGATAAAATTATTATTGGTGCTGTTATGCCACTGGTCCCTGGATTACATATTACCAATGCTGTTCGAGATTTGCTCGCTGGACATTTAGTAGCTGGTCTATCCAAGGGTGTGGAAGCATTGTTAACTGCCTTTGCTATAGGAGCTGGTATTGCAGTTGTATTGGCTTTTACCTAATAAGATACGTTTTACACATGGAGAGACTTTAAGTCCTTTATATTAAAATAAATAAGCATGGTTCCTTTAATTAGAACCATGCTTATTTTTTAATTTTCTTTCCATTAGCTTCGCCATCTGTACAGAATTGACATCATTTTCTTCATAAAGCTTATTTACGATATTACGATAGTCCTTTTCATTACGATTTTGACTTAGTTTATCAGCCGCTTGAATTTCTCGAATCCTAATCTTAAACCCTACGACTCCCTTTGTTTGTCTTAAGACCTCAGAAGAGAGATTCTCCCATAAAACTGGGTTATCGCGATGCTCTTCATACTTTTGAAGTAGCTTTGTAAGGTCCTGCTTTAACTCCTCGTCTTTTAAAATACTAGCTTTGCCATAAATATGCACAGCTTGATAATTCCATGTTGGCACATTTTCTTCTGCATACCAGGAGGACGATATATAAGCATGTGGTCCTTGGAAAATAACCAATACATCCTCCACCGTTTCAATTGTTCTCCATTGTGGATTTGCATAAGCTATATGCCCCGTTATATAGTAACTATCCCCTTCATTCATCAGCTGTAACGGTATATGGGTGGCAATTGGTTTTCCTTTTTCAGTCGTGACAACGGTACCAAATGAGTTATTTTCAATAAAATCCCAAACTTCATCAACCTGTTTGACCTTAAAGTAACTTGGAATATACATTCCTCTCCCCCATCCTTCGCGTTTTTCAAATTGATAAAGTCATAATAAAATCTGTTTGTTCCTCATCCCCCATAAAAAATGAGTGTGAACCAGTTTGGACAAACCCCAGTTTTTTATAAAAAGCAATAGCATTTTCATTCTTTTCCCATACACCTAGCCAGACTTTCTTTTTATTCTCTTTTATTGCTATATCTATCGCCTTATTAAGCAAATACTTACCTAGGCCCCTTTTTTGATAATTACGCTTCATATAAATCCTTTCGATTTCAAGGACATCATTTCCCATTTCTTCGGACTGAGATTCGTTCATATTAACCTTTAAATAGCCAGCAACTTCTTCACCAACAAAGACAAAGTAAAATTGAGATGACGTATTGGATAGCTCCTTTTCTAATTGCCCTAAATTAAATGCTCTTTCCAAATAGGCTTCTATACTTTCCGGTGTGTTCTGATCCCTAAATGTTTCAGTAAAGGTTTGAATACTGATTTCCTGAAGCTTAGATAAATCTCTATGAGTACATTGCTTAATGATTGTTGTCATGTTACAACTGCTCCTTTTAACGTTTTCTCCCTCTATCAAAAATAGCAGAAGTAATTTCAAATTTGAATCCTTCTGCCCTAAATAAGTGATAATTTCTATGTGTTTGCACTTCAGACAACGGCTGTTCTTTCTTAATGAAGTAACCTTCTTTGTCTATCTTTTTCAACTTTTTCTGGATCTGGTTCTAAGGTACCTTTTGCTAGTAATGCCTCAAATTGCAGTACTGGTAAAGGTCTTGAGAATAAGTAGCCCTGAATAATATCACAATCACGGTTTCTAAGGAAACGATACTGCCCATATTCCTCTACCCCCTCGGCAATGATACGCATTTTCAAGCCTTTTGCCATCTGTAGGACAGAACCCACAATAATATTATCTTTTTCCACCTGCCCATCTCGACTCTGGATAAATACTTGATCAATCTTTAAGGTATCTGCATGATACTCACGCAAATAATTTAAAGAAGCAAACCCCGTTCCAAAGTCATCTATAGCAATTCGAACGCCAAGACTTTTCAACTCATATAACGTATCAATAACTACTTTTTCACTCTTTAACAAGGAGCCTTCAGTAATTTCAACACCGAGATAACCAGCTGGCACATTATTGGCTTCAAGCTGTGTTCGTACATACTCGGTTAAGCCCTTTTTCATTAAACGAATTGGAGAAATGTTGACGGATATTGGAATAGGAGTAAGCCCTTTATCACGCCAATCCTTAATTTGAGAGCATGCCTTTTTAATTACCCAATCACTAATCTCATTTATCAGTTGATTCTCCTCGGCAATTGGAATAAATTCCCCTGGTGATATTAGTCCCCAGCTTTGATGATTCCAGCGAATAAGTGCCTCAGCACCAAGTATCTGACCAGTATGTGTTTCCACTAATGGCTGATAATAAAGCTCGAATTCCTCTCTTTCAAGTGCTTCAATTATACTATTTTCAATCGCAAGCTTGCGCTGAAAAGCAACATCTTCAGAGGATGAATATATTAAATATGTATTTGGACCTCTTTTCTTCGCATGATTAAGCGCAGAGTGTGCCTTATCCATTAAGCTTTGCTTGGTTGTCCCGTCCTGTGGGTACAAGCTAATACCTAAGCTTGAGGTAATATTAATTTCATAGCCATTTATCGAAAGAGGTTGTTTAATATCATTTAAAAGGTTTTCCGTAATGCATTTGATATTTTCAAGTGATTGACAATTCTCAATTAGAATCACAAAATCATTACTTTTCAGACGAGCAATAAAGCTACTTTCTGGAAGAATTAATCGTAAACGATTTGCAATTGTTTTCAGTACTTCGTCTCCTACTTGGTAACCAAGTGCACCATTTATCACCGAAAAACGATCAAGATTGAAAAACAGCAAAGCAAATGGTGTTTTTGACTCCATAATATGTTCTACCTTTTCTTCTAAACTTCGGTGGTTAGGTAGCTCTGTAAGTAAATCATGATTAGCAATAAATGTAAGCTGCTCCTCTAATTTCACTTCATCTGTAATATCGGTTTGCAAACCAAATATGTGGGTGATTTTTCCATTTTTATCGTAATACGGTGTAGTCTTACACGTGACCCATTTCACTGTTCTATCCGGGCATTTTATTCGGTAGCGAATATTAATCGGATCACCATTGGTAAGAATATTAAGAGCATTTTTTCGGACATATCGCTTATCCTCTGGATGTACAACAGACCGAATGACCATACGTATATCAAGCTTGTCTCGGTAAAAGTCCTCTTGTGGATACTGATATAAATCAGATAATCCTTGCGAGGCATAAACAAGCTTCCCTGTTTTATATTCACTGACCCAAATCGCAATATTTAAATGGTCAAATATTAATCGATAGCTCTCGTTTTCATTTTTTAAATTGATTTCATGTATTCTATGCTCAGTGACATCTTTTGCAATTAATACAATACCAACTATCCTATTCTCTTTTCCACTGAGTGGGTAAACAGTAGTTTCGAAATATAGATTTTTCCATTTTATTTGAACGATGCATTGTTTACATTTTCCAATTAGAGCTTGCTGAAAAGCCGTTTCAATTTCTGCATAAGACTTCTTCAAGAGAATCCTTTGGAAGTCCGCAACTTTATGAATTTCAGTAAAAATTCCCTTTGGAATTTGATTCGTAGTACGCAAATCCCCATTAGGAGAGAAGACCATGATTAAATCAGGATGATTATGTCCTAATGACGTATAATAACTAAGTACCATTGATGCTAATTGAGCGTCCTGACTAATATTGCTATGTACACTGTTACTAAATAATAATCCTAATGTATCGGATTGTGTCGAATTAGTCTTAGCCATGATAGCTCCCCTTTTATAATATTTAAAAAATTCGATACTACTTAGTTAAAATTATAGTATAAAGGTCCCTTATTTTAAATAGTTTTCTGTCAAATCACGATGTATAGTGTTTAACAAAGTGTCATATTCAATAACATAATGCCACGTTTTGTAAAAAAATGTAGAGAGAATAGGCGGTAAAAATAATATGATCTTGAGGCAAAATCAAAACATTATACCTACAGACAAAGAGTGTTAAAATTTGAAAATGGATGTCTACATTACGTATATTTGCGAATCCATGGTAATTTGATTAAAATAAGAATTGCAAACGATGAACGGAACAGATTGGGGAACTGGTAACCATGGCTATTTTGGCTCAAATTATCACTAGCTTTATTGCATCAAGCGGCTTCGGCATCTTATTTAATGCACCGAAAAGAGTACTCATTCAATGTGGTATTGTCGGCACATTGGGCTGGATGGTCTATTATTTATTCGTACTATATGGAATGGATGCTGTACCTGCAACCATCATCGGGGCTATGCTCGTTGCCGTCCTTAGTCGTATTTTTTCAAAAATATATAGAACACCCATCATCATTTTTAACGTTTCTGGTATCATCCCCCTCGTCCCTGGAGGAATGGCCTACCAAGCGATGCGTAGCTTTGTACAAAATGACTACTACAATGCAGTGCAATACTCTGCAAAAGTAATGCTTCTCGCTGGTGGAATTGCTATTGGATTAATGTTCTCTGAGGTACTGAACCAAGTTATTAAGAAAAGTGCCGGAGTGAAACAGAGAGGACAATTGTAGGGGACGTTTGTTGGAATTTGGTTTCTAGATTTTAGCTGAGTTTTTACCAACTTCGGTTGATACTAATCGATATTCCATTGACGTTCAGGAATTTAGCCAATTATTACGTAAAAAATCCTAAGCATACAAAAGGAAGGGCGATTTATACTCGTCCTTCCTTTACATAAATTACTATAGTGCTGCAATGATGCTCTCTGGGTCAAAACCGATAACCCATTTATCATTAATTTCTGTTTGGGGAACACCCATTTGTCCTGTTTGCTTTACAATCTTGTACATCATTTCTGGATTCTCTTCCACATTCACTTCTTTAAATGGAATATTTTTTTGTGATAAGAACCCTTTAAGCATGGTACAGTAGGGACAATGTGTTGTTGTGTAAACAGTAATATTCTTCTCCATAGTAAACCTCCAAAATTAGTAAAATATGAATCCATATACCATTATGGGTATATTTTAAGCCAAAAATAAAGTCTGAACCGGTAGCTCATTAGCCTTCTCCATTCAGCAACTCTAACATGCAGACTGGATCAAAGCCGAAGACCCATTCACCATTTATATTCGTTTGGGGAACGGATAACTTTCTCGTAATACCAATTAATTTAATCATTGCTATTGGATTTATATCTATGTTCACTTCTTTATATGTGAGGTTCATAATGATTAAAAAATCTCTTACTATGCCACATACTGGGCACATCGTAGTTGTGTAGAGTGTTATATTTTGATTCATCCTGATTATCTCCTATTCCTCACATTATGCAGACCCATGATGCTTTCCTCAAGTGATTGTATAGCTTCCTGTATTGTAATTGTATAGAAACAAGCTTACTCTCCCTTAAGAAGTCTATTTATTCCGTTTCACCCTGCCAGTTATTCATCCCGCCAATCATGTCCTCAACCTTATAGCCTAATGCCTCCAAAATTCCAGAAGCTGCTTTACTGCGATTGCCGGTCTGGCAAGTAATTATATACCTTTTTTCCTTCTCTAGTTCATCCTGACGTAATACGAGCTGTCCAAGAGGAATATGCTTTGCACCAGGAATTTTGCCAGATGCTACTTCACTGCTTTCACGAATATCAATTACGTTTACCTCTTCACCATTCGTAAGACGTTCGACTACTTCTTCTTGTGTTACTTGTTTTGCCATTATCGTTTTCCTTTCTTATACCCATGCACTCATTCCACCCCGAACATTGTAAACCTTTTGAAAGCCTTGCTTTTTAAGGACTTTGGCAGCTTTTGCACTTCTTATTCCACTTTGGCATATGACAACTACTTCTTTTTCCTTATTTAGTGTATCTATTTTACTCAGTAGATTTGCTAGAGGGATATTTTTAAACGGTTTACGATGATCTGCTTTATATTCACTAGGTGTACGGACATCTATGAATTGAACATTGTTATCTTTAAATTTATCCTTTGCTTCTTGAACACTAATATTCGTGATCCCTTTTACTGGCATAATGCGACTAATGAAAAATGCAATGATAAATAGTAATATAATCCACTCGATAATACCCATGTTATAACTCCTCTATAATGATTTTAGAGAAAAGAAGTAATTACTCCATTTCTCCTTCCCAGGCAAGCATTCCTCCTACCATATTTGTTACATTGTATCCATTTTGGATTAAGAATTCACATGCATTACTACTTCTACCACCAGAACGACATACCATGTAGTAATGCTCATTCTTATCTAATTCTCCTAATCGTTCTGGAATCTGACCTAGGGGAATATGCTTTGCTCCAGGTATTTTACCAGTTGCTACCTCATCATCTTCTCTTACATCAATAATTGTTAGCTTTTCCCCAGCAGTTAATTTTTGTTCTAGTTCCTTTGCTGTAATTTCTTTCATGTTAAATACCTCCAAATAGTTTATCTTATACCCACAGGGGTATGGTTTTGTAGAAAAAGAAAAGCTCATCAACTCTTCCTTTTTTATGAATTGCTGAACTTATCTACTCTTAACTAATAAATCTACTGCTTCTTTAACCACTTGTTTTGTGTTTACACCCTTTTCGATGTTTTCCCGAACACATTGCTCTAAATTCATACTAACTATCAAACCAATGGTACGGTCTATTGCACTACGTGAAGCAGTTAATTGAGTAATCACATCTTTACAATCTTGGTTTTTCTCGATCATACTTAACACGCCTTTAATTTGTCCTTCTATTCGTTTAAGTCGATTGATTACCGCTTTATCATATTCCATTCTAATCACTCCTTATCTGTGCACGGACAGTCGTTTAGTTGATAACTGGCAACGTGGTATCCCTTTTTTAATAAATATCTTACTCCTAAATTTAATTCAAGACGATCATTAGCAATCACATGTATTTTTTTATTTGGGACTTCTTGAATAAATCGTCTCAAATAGGCGTATGGTATTCGCATATCACTTAGATTTTGATTGTCATCAATAGTATAGTCCCTAATGTCTAATACTACAGTGCTTGTCTTATCATGACCAGTTTTTTCACAAGGAATACCCAGCACAGGAATATATCGTCTGTAAAACATAATGCTTAGTAGTATGCAGACAACAATCATTATATAATAGGTACTCAAGTTCATCACCTGTAATTAAAAGCATTTACCCAGCAGGGTATATTAGTTAAAGTTATAAGCTGTTACAATTTTTTCTCTTCCTGTCACTAAATCATTAAAGTATTCGTACAAATTAATACCTAAATAAGAGCCAGAGATATTATAGACATTCGTATATCCTAAATTTTCAAGAGCCATTACCATGTTATAGCTTCGTTGTCCTGAGCGACAGTGAATATATACTGGTTTATCTGTTGGAATTTCAGCCAGTCTATTTCTAAATTCACTTAACGGGATATTAATCGCATTCTTTAAATGTCCTGCTTCATACTCATTCTTTTCACGGGCATCGATGATACAAGCATCATTTTCGACTAGTTCGCGAACTTGAGAGACTTTTACTTCTCTGTATTGTCCGTGTAATTGATTTAATGCAACAAGTGCTGCATGGTTCACAGCATCCTTTGCAGTTCCGAGCATAGGCGAATACGTTAATTCTAAGTCTTTCAGATCTTCTAAGGTTCCATTCAACATGATTATGGTGGCAATAACATCAATACGCTTATCAACATTGCCTTTTCCAATCGCTTGTGCCCCAAGGATTTTACCGGTCGGTGTTTCGTAAACTAATTTAAAATGCATGACATTACTATTAGGCATAAGTCCTACTTTATCTGTAGGCATAATATAGATAGAATCATAGGTAAATCCTGCCGCTTCAGCTGTTCTTGTATTTAATCCTGTTGATGCCGCATTTAGATTAAATAAGTGAATAGAGGATGATCCGATTACACCTAGATTTCGGTTAGTTTTACCATATATATGATCGGCTACAGTCCTTGCTTGTTTTTGAGCTGGCCCGGCTAATGCTAGACGTGTTGGTTTATGCAATAAACGATGATATACCTCAATGGCATCGCCAATTGCATAAATGTCTCGATCACTTGTTAAATAATTGCTGTCCACCTTTATCGCACCTGTTTCACCAATTTCAAGTTTAGCCTCTTCTGCTAGCCTTGTTTCTGGTTTAACACCAATTGCTAAGACAACTGCATTTGCAGCTATTTTTTCACCGGACATCGTTTCGATAAAACCGTCCCCAATTTTAGCTAATCCATCATTAACGACTAGATTCACATCATGGTCCACCAATTCCTTATGAAGAATTTGTACCATATCATAGTCAAATGGTGTCATAATCTGATTAGCAAATTCCACAACAGATACATTGTATTTAGCTAAGCGTAGGTTTTCAGCTACTTCAATACCTATAAATCCCCCACCAATTACTGCAACATTCTCAACGCTGTTTTCTTTCAAATAATTATTTAATTGTTCAATATCTACTACATTTCGAACGGTGAATACGTTAGGTTTATTTATACCTTCAACCTTATTCGGAAGAATAGGTGAAGCTCCAGGGGAAAGAATCAGCTTATCATACGCCTCTTCGTAGATACTATTAGCTACCAAATCCTTAACTGTAATCGTCTTATTCTTTCGATTAATTTTTATTACTTCGGTATTAACTCTTGCATCAATATTATAACGCTTCTTAAACGAATCTGGATTCATTAATACCAAGGATTTACTATTTTCTACAATTCCACTTAAATGATAAGGTAAAGAACAATTAGAAATTGAAACCTGTGGTCCCTTTTCGAACATGATTATCTCTGCATATTCATCGATTCTTCTCACTCTTGCAGCAGCAGATGCTCCACCTGCTACCCCGCCAACTACTAAAATTCGCTTTCCCACGATGTAACACTCCTTTACTTTAATTTAATACCCATACGGGTATATTTAATGCGTAAAAAAAGTTGTGCCTATAACAATGTGCTCAGAAAGCTACCATCAATTCCTCTTGAGAAATCCAATCCTATGTTTTATATTATACCCCCATGGGTAAAATGTCAACCGCACAGATTTCACATAAAATTATTCCATTTTCTCGTATTCCTGTACCATTTTGTCATAATTCATTGCACCAAATGCTTTATATTGGATTATACCAACAGAATCAATCATATAGGTGGTAGGAATTGGTTGTATCGCATATAGAGTAGCTACATCTATGTTCTGATCTAATAGGATAGGAAAAGTTAAATTGTATTCATGAGTAAAATCTTCTACATCACCTATACTAATCTCTGTATCAGTTAAGTTAATTGCTAAAATGACAATATCCTTATCTTGATAGAGTTTTTCCATTTCTGGCATCTCAGCTCGACAAGGGGGACACCATGTTGCCCAAAAATTAAGCATGACACGATGCCCACGGAAATCTGATAAATTAATTTGATCCCCTGTTAAGGTTTTTAGCTCAAATTCAGGTGCCTTGTTTCCGACATCTAGCCCAATTATTGGCGCTTTCGTTTCTTGAACAGATTTATCTACGTTCACTTCATTTACCTTTTCAAATGGTTGTGTCGAATGTCTTTTAGAATGGTTAAAATCAAAAATGGACCACCCTAGCATACCAATGATTACAATAAGAAATAGTCACTTTTTCATTGAACAAGTCCTCCTTTGTACTTCTAATAATTACCCTTTTTATAGAAGTATAGACTGCCTACAGTGATTTAATTTTCAATAATTCCTTTTCATGAATCTCCACGATGATGCCTCCTCACTATAATAAGGCATTAACCAAAAGCAACTAGATAAAGCTACAAAGGAGCATATAGGATATGTGAACAGTGAACTCTAGTAAGGATGAATAGTACTATTTCGTAACGTCTTCGGATAGAAATCCTGGCATTTGTATTGCTACTGTCTTCTCCTCACTTTCAAATTCAGTTTTTTAGTTGCATTTTATTGAGCTCTGTAGAAGCAAATAAAAAACTCTCCATAATTGGAGAGTCAGAAGGTTTTTCAGTTATTCATCATCTTCTTCGGCATTTTCCACTTCCATTTGAGTAATCATAACTTTGTCTACCCGTACATGGTCCATGTCGACTACCTCTAGCTTTAGGTTCTCTATTTCAATGAAGTCGCCCGCCTTTGGAATGTCACCCAAATAGGTAGTGATATATCCACCAAGGGTGTGGGCCTCACTTCTTAATTCTTCTAGTTCATCAATATCGAAGTAACGTCTGAATGTTTCCAATGAAATTAGGCCATCTGCAAGCCATGAGTTCTCATCTCGCTGAATGATTTTCGGGTCATCCTCAAGATCTGGCATGTCACCAACAATGTTTTCAATAAAGTCATGGAGTGTTACAAATCCTTCTATACCACCATATTCATCAATGACAACAGCTTGATGTTTACCACTGTCTTTAATTTTCTCTAAAGCTTGAAATGCCATCATCGCCTCAGGTAACACCAGTGCTTCCTCGACACATTCTTCTAAATGAATGGGTTCTTTATTTATTAAAAGTTTAAAAACGTCTTTTGTGTGCAGGACACCACGGAAATTGTCAAGGCTTCCCGCCCCAACTGGGAAAGATTCGTGGCTACTTGAGCTCATAATCTCCAAATTTTCCTCAAGTGGATCCTCAAGGTCAATCCACTCTAAATATGTTCTAGGAGTGAGTATATCACCTAGACGCTGATCTCCCATGTAGAAGATTTGCTCCACCATTTCATGCTCAATCTTATCAACAACACCACTAAAAACGCCTTGTTCAATTAGTTGGGTAATTTCTTCTTCTGTTACATCGGGTTCATTGCTCTGCTTAATACCGAAAATTTTCAATACGAGCTCAGTGGATTTACTTAAAATCCAAATAAGTGGCTTACCAATTTTCGAAAAGAAATACATCGGTTTGGCAACGGTAAGTGCTACTTTTTCTGGATTATTCATACCAATCCGTTTCGGTACGAGCTCCCCTATGATTAAAGAAAGATACGTGGTTATTGCAATCACGATAAACATACTAATCTGTGAGCTAAATCGAGCAAGTATATCGATTTTTTCTATTAGTGGGGCTAACTTACTTGCAATAGCTGCACCACCAAACGCTCCAGTTACTACCCCAATTAATGTAATCCCAATTTGAATAGTAGAAAGTAATTGGTTTGGCTCTTCCGCAAGCTTTAATGCAAAAGTTGCTCGTTTATCGCCATCTTCTTCCATTCTTTGCAGTCTTGCTTTTCTTGATGTAACAATTGCAATTTCTGTCATGGCAAAAATACCATTTGCAATAATCAAAATGAGTACAATTCCTATGGATATCAGTGGAATGTCCAAAATTCAATTCACCATACCTTTATCATTTGAATCTATTGTTAGCAAAATTTGCTAGTAATAGTACAATAAAATTAAATCACAAAATAGGTCATTCAGTCTAATTTTAGCTTCTTATGCTTTTATTATACTGAAAAATAGATGGCTGATAAGGTATGAAAATTATTCTGCTTTCTTGACGCTATGTATGATAATATAATTGTATACATATAGAGGAGGTATTTCATGGACATTGCAGCAATGTCAGTCGTAATGGCAAATAGCCAGGTTCGTTCGCAAGCAAGTTTAGCCGTTATGGTAAATGTGAAGAATCTCATGCAACAGCAAGGAATTCAATTAACAGAGATGCTTCAGAAATCCGTCGGTGAAGCACCCCACCCTTCTTTAGGAAAGAGTATTGATATTCAAGTTTAATTGGTGAAAAGAAATACCCCTTTTCTCTAACGAAAAGGGGTATTTCTAGTTCTTAGCGATTGTTATCGTTGTTGTTATTATTGTCATTTAAATTATCGTTATTATTGTCATTTAGATTGTTGTCTAAATCATTATTATCATTATTATTTAGACCGTTATCTGTACCGTTGTCCATACCGTTATTGTTGTCGTTACCATTTAGATCATCATCTAAATTATTGTCATCATTATCAAGATCATTGTTATCATTATTGTCTTGATTTAAAGGTGCCTCATCGTTATCAATTGGGTCATTATCATCATTATTCCCACAAGCTGCCACCAACGATAAGGCCAAAATAGGGGCACCTAATTTAATTAGTAATTCCTTTTTCATGAGATTTCCTCCTTGTAGTAATTAGTTTTCGCAAATAGTTTTCCCTTTTTCACAAAACTGATACAGCTTTTTTGCAAAAAATTAGTTGGATTGGCGTTTTTTGGTTGTAGTCATGGATTTTTTGAGGAATAATTTGAAATTTTTCGTGGTTAGTATACTGCGTTCTAAACCTTTCAACCAGCTTTTTGACATCGTGTAGACCGTAATCTTAAATTATCTGGATGATTGTTCAAATCATGGACCATAGCTAATTGTATCTTCCAATTTGATTCATTCAATGCACCCAAGAATTAATCGAGCCTATTCTCTAACCCTTCCCAGAACAAAAAATGCCACTAATCTCTTAGTAGCATTCCCTTTTTTATTATTTAATTGCAAATGTTATTTCAGCTTCACACGCTAATTCGCCATCAACGGTTGCAATTCCTTTTCCTTTTCCGATTGGACCTTTGACACGAATGATTTCAACTTCCAATTTAAGCTGGTCGCCTGGTTTCACCTGGCGCTTGAAGCGACATTTATCCACTCCAGCTAAAAATCCTATTTTGCCACGATTTTCTTCTTTACCTAAAACAGCTATTGCACCTACTTGTGCTAAAGCTTCAATGATTAAAACTCCAGGCATGACAGGGTAATCAGGAAAGTGCCCCTGAAAGAATGGCTCGTTCATTGTCACGTTTTTAAGTCCAACAACCCGTCGTCCCTCCTCCATTTCGAGAACCTTGTCCACTAATAGAAATGGGTAGCGATGTGGAATAATATTTTTGATTTCGTTTATATCCAATTTTATAAACCCCTTTATGTATTATTTTTATCATTATAACAGAGAATTGGAATTTGCAGACTTTATTCTGCTATATAGTTCAAGACTCCTTGTAAATAGGACTCAAGCGGAACGTTTGTTTTTACACGGTAGACTGGGAGATTTTCTGGTTTTTTACTACTTGATAATACCTGTTGAAAGGTATCCTCGGAATTTACTTCACTAATCTGGCTAATCATTTTTTTCCTTGATTTTAATCGGTGATTGATTTCATGAAAGTCATCGAGAAAACACTCTACATATTTGTACATTGCACCATACTTTTCTGCTAGTTGCGTACCTTTTTCAATCATGATTTCATAAAGGCACGGACTATCTAATATGACACTTTTACCATGAGCGAGGTTAGATTCGACTAATGCCCAATCGATTTGGTAGGATATTTTTCCAGCAAGATTTAAATCCAATTCATTATTTGCAATCCCCTCTAATAATGCTGATTTAATAACGTCGTGATCAATGACAACTGCTCCCGTTTGCAGTGCTATTTTTCTGGCTAATGTTGATTTTCCAGAACCAGGAAAGCCTGACATTTGGAGAAAAAACATCCTGAATACCCCCAATTCTCTTTCCTAATAATTGTAATTAGTAAAATTCCTTGTTTTAAACAAAGAACCTGCTCACGAAGGAACAGGTTCTAATTATTTTTCTTTATATATTAAGTCAACAATATGCTGCCAGGTTTCCCATTTTAAAGCATCTGTTGGATCCCCATCACCTAGTCCGCCATAACCAATCATTAGTCCTACACAAAGCGCTATAAAGGAAAGACCTGCAATCAAAACAATACGTAGCCAAATAGGAATAATACGTAATCGTGGTTTTTTGTTTTTACGTTTTTCTTCCTTCTGCTGCTTCCTCTGTTGTCTTCTCTCTTGTTTGAGTGAATCTGTCATTTCTTCTTCGGCACTTAAAGACTTCTGTCTTCTTCGTTCCTTAGCATCTGATACTTCTGTTTTGGAATCTTTTCTACTTGCAGCCTTTGGGATAGCTGGTTCTTTGCTTCCACTATCCGTGTTTTCACTTTCTCGTATTACTGGAACTCTTTTAGGTTCAGATTCCAACTTAATTCGCTTTCTTCTTGTTGCATTATCTTCCTTCGTTTTTTCATATTGATTTGTTGTGGACATGATTTGGTTCACCTAATTTCCTTACGTTCATTTCTCTATTACTATAAAGGTAAGCGTCCATTCTCGTCAATCAAACTTTGATATTCTGTCTGTACTATGAACGTAATTGATTGATTAAGCCCATCATTTGGTCACCCATAGAAATGGTACGAGCATTAAATTGATAGGAACGTTGTGTTGTAATTAAATCTGTTAACTCCTTCGCCATATTTACGTTAGAGGTTTCTAATGTTCCACTTTTTACGTTTGCTTGTACATCCTGAATAATGTCCGCTTCGTTATAATTAAGTGCATTCAAATCTGGTAAACGGAAATTATTGTTTCCTGTTGCTTCTAATAACCGCGGTCGAACTGCCTCAACAACAGCAAGCTGACCAACATATTCACTATAATTTCCACGATTAACCATGATTTGACCATTATCACTAATAGTAATTCCATCAAAACCATCATTAAATATAATGGGTTGGTCCCCGACCCCTAACACGGGATCTCCGTCTTTAGTAGTCAGCATAACTTGGTTATTTTCAAGGGGGCTTAGATAAAAAGCCCCATCTCTTGTATAACGGATTTCTTCCACATTATTTTCAGTTACACGTATCTTGAATAAATGATTTTGCTCAAGAAGCGCAACATCTAAGTCTCTGCCTGTTTCTTTTAAAGTTCCAAGTGACAAATCAAGATTGATTGCACCAAGCCTTGCACCAGAACCAACACGAATCCCGTCCGGAGTGAGTCTGCCTTCCGCGTTTCTTGGGTCTGTCATGTTATTGATTTGTTGAAATAATAAGGATGAAAAATCTGCTTGTCTTGCTTTATAACCAGTTGTTTGACTATTTGCTAAGTTATTTCCAATTAAATCGAGCTTTTGTTGTAGCTGATTCATCGTAACCGCTGCTTGAATCATCGTTCTAGACATGACTCCACCTCCTTGAATATGGTCATCACACTATTCGACCGATTTCATTTACTGCTTTTCCTAAGCTTTCATCATATGCTTTTAGCACTCTTTGGTTCATTTCAAATGAACGATATGCTTCCATCATTTGCGTCATGGTTTGTACAGTATCTACATTCGATTGCTCTAAAAAGCCTTGCTGTACTGTATATGTAACCCCACCAGGAACGGGAACAGCTTCACCGTTAAAAAGTCCGTTTCCTTCCTTCTCTAGCTGATTTGCATTCGCAGAATAAGCAATACCAAGTGGAATATTCTGTCCGTCAACCTGAACGATTCCCTCAGGTGTTACCGTAAATTCCATTCCGTTTGTCTGAATTGGATTTCCAGCCTGATCTAAAACATAATAACCTTGTGTTGTTACTAAGTATCCTTGTCCATCAACGGTAAAATTACCATTTCTCGTGTAGCGTGGCTCACCATTTTCATTTTGGACTGTAAAAAAGATACTACCTGTTTCATCTGGAAATACGCCATCTATAAGTGCCAAGTCTGTCGATACATCTGTTTCACGTAAAGCACCTTGTCCATAATTTGGGACATATTCCTGAACATAAACACCTGTATTTATGGAACCAATTGGATTTTGAATAGGTAAGTTTTTCGGTTGCTTCGTTGGCACCGTTTTAGAACCCATTTGATATAAAAGCATCTCAGGAAACGCACGTACTGTTGCCTGGTCGGCTTTATAGCCAGGTGTGTTGGCATTGGCAATGTTATTCGCAAGTGATTCCTGTCTTCTTTGCATGGTAAGCATTCCACTTGCAGCAGTATAAAAACCACGTAGCATTACAACACACTTCCTTTTTTATTGTAGTTCGATTTTAATCTTCTGAAATTAAATCTTCTTCTGATGAAACGAGCTAAGCCAACAGATTGTTTTCAAAAGCATGTTATACAATACTTCTGCGCTCTACTTTATCAATATTTTCCAACATAATTCCAGTACCTTTTGCAACACAATGCATTGGCTCTTCAGCTAAAAATACAGGTACCTTTAATTCCTCTGCCAATAACTGGTCAATACCGTGAACTAGCGCACCTCCACCAGTTAATATGACGCCACGATCAATTATATCAGCGGATAATTCAGGTGGTGTACGCTCAAGCACTGATTTTGCACCCTGAACTATCATATAAACAGGCTCGCGAAGCGCTTCTTCAATCTCATCTGAATTGACTGTAATTGTACGTGGTAAACCTGTCACCATATCACGACCGCGAATATCCATTTCCTCCTTACGACCATTTTTAAAAACAGTCGCAACATTAATTTTAATATCCTCGGCAGTACGCTCTCCAATAAGAAGCTTGTATTTACGCTTTATATATTGAAGAATCTCTACATCAAATTTATCCCCAGCCATCTTTATTGATTCAGAGGTAACAATATCACCCATGGAAAGAACCGCAACATCTGTTGTCCCTCCACCAATGTCCACAACCATGTTACCACTTGGCTGATAAATCTCCATTCCTGCACCAATTGCTGCAACCTTTGGCTCTTCTTCTAAGTAAACTTTCTTTCCGCCTGATTTCTCTGCAGCTTCTTTTATAGCTTTTTGCTCTACCTTTGTAATATTGGTTGGGCAACAAATTAACATTCTAGGCTTCGATAAAAAACCCTTTACATTTATTTTATTAATAAAATATTTCAACATAGCTTCTGTCACATCGAAGTCTGCAATAACACCATCTTTTAACGGGCGAATTGCCTCAATATTTCCAGGTGTACGACCAACCATACGTCGTGCAGCTTCTCCAACCTCAAGCACGCGACCTGTATTACGATCCATCGCTACCACAGATGGCTCATCTAATACTATTCCTTTCCCCTTTACGTGAATCAACACATTAGCCGTGCCAAGGTCAATCCCAATATCCCTAGAAAACATTAACATCCTCCTCACATTTCAACTCTTCCGCACCTGTCCGAGAACACAATGCTAGTTATACAATATAATACCACAATTTTCTACATAAAACTTCATTTATGGGGAAAAAGTACGATATTTTTGTTTCATGTTATTGTGAGGGTAAATGGTTCGAGCTTAGTGTAATGTGTAAGTCTATGTTTAATCATTTTTTTAATGTCGATTATAGCCCCCATCTCCTAACTCATGTTGTTTTAATTTGAGTACGTGGTTCAGGGTATTCCAAGATATTGGGGGCCTTTGGTTCATTGGTGGAATTGTAATTACCGTGAACGGTCTAACCTAAAAAGCTCATAAAACGAAAAATGCACCTCTCTTGGGTGCATTTTTCGGCTCAATGTAATTTTTTTGTTTTCTCTCAGCCTCTCTTCTTCTGACGTCCATTCATTAAGTACTCGCTTACCATTCACCTCCTTTAAGTTAGGGGATGATGATATTGGGTTACTTACTTTAGAATTGCTGTGTCTTCTGTTGTTTGCTCGGGGCTTTTATATTTTTTGCGTGTTGCTTCTCCTCCACGTAAGTGTCGGATGGATTTGTGGTATTCTAGAATTTCCTTTACCTTTTGTGCTAACTCTGGGTTTATTTCCGGTAATCGTTCGGTTAAATCTTTATGGACTGTGCTTTTAGAAACACCAAATTCCTTTGCTATCACACGGACAGTTTTTCTCGTTTCGACAACATGTTCACCTATCCTGATAGTTCTTTCTTTGATGTAATCGTGCACACCTTTCGCCTCCCTATGTTGAATATTTCTGAGGTGTTATTCATGAGACTAGGTGATTCGAAAAATGACGAAATTCCATTTTCGAGTTTCCATCCTTTCGATTAAAGATGGTTAATCAGTGGCTTATTAGATTTATGTTTATTCGATTTTGTTACATATTCGGTAACTGTTGCAATAATTCAATGTCGAACAATATGAAAAATAGGCGAGAATGTATAAAAAGATTAATCCTGTTTGTGATAACGATTCAATATGTAATCAAGCAAATATGATGCAGCAAAGAAGAGCCACGGAAGCTCTCACCTCAGACTAACTGAATGCTTGGTTTGTAACATTTTATTATTTACTAGCCAGGAATATGAATAAAAAACATTGAATCCCATATGGGACAAGAAGTTTTTTATTTTAGTGTAACTTTTATTCGTTTTTTACATGATGCCGTTCATTCGAAAAAATACTTAGTGGTCTAATTTCTTATTTCTACGTGTGATCGTAACTCCTCAAAAAAAAAAACCAAAAATCCTACAAAACATAGAATTTTTGGTTATATATGAATGGATTCAACTTTTTATGCGTAAATTTTACATAATATTTATTAATCGATGTCCCCATATTCTGGGTCCCTATGCACCATCATACCAGCTGGAGTGAATGAAAAAAGAATTATCGTAGTTAAGCATACAGAAGTTAGGAAAGGCTTAAGACTCTTCATATTATTCCTCCTTTCTTCTTAGTATAATTTCAAAGTTGAATCCCATCATACCGAAATTGCAAAATGAATCTCCGTACTAACGATTGAGGTTTTTTATCGCATTCATTGGAAGTCTACTAAAGAAGTAATCACTTCTTTCAACAAACATCTTACATGACGTGGATAATAAATTCTTATCCTGCTTTGCTAAGCCCATATAATACATTTTAAATGGACTCGATAAATCAACTTGTTCGAGTAGTTCAATTGCTTTTTCATTATTTCCTTTGGCAATTTCTAAATGGGCTTGTTCACTAACATCATCTGTCACGATATTGGCTGGTCGTTTGAAATGTGCCGATAAAAATGCAATATTGTTATTTTCAATGGAGTATATTCTTTTATTGAAATTGTATTGTTTTGCAATCTTTAGTGCTTCTTTTAAGTGATACATACCTTGATAGTACGTATCAAAGGTATAACTAAGTCCTAGGTTGACATGCAGATTTACTTTTGTCTCGGGACTATTCGTTTGATTTAATGCGCGAAAAGCGTATTTTCTTGCCATGATGAGTTCATTTCGTTTCCAATAATAGATGAATAATTTCTGATAAAGCCGAAGATTAAAGGATGAAAGCATAAAGTTGTCCTGAATTGAATCAAATAACTCATGCTGCTTATCTAATAAGTTAGCAATTTTTCCGAAATCTAGTTGGTTAAAATAGGTGTCCACAATTAGTAGTTCAATTAGGCATCTTAGCTCGGGGTCTGATGTTCTCATTTCAATTAGATGGGTGCGCATTTGGCCTGCGGAGTATCTTCTTGCACGACGGTCCATCACGATTTGATAAACCTCTGCCCATTTTCGATTCGAATCATTTGGTGATTGTAGATTTTTAATAATCAGAAGTTTAAGGTCTTCATAGAATCCATTTATGTATAAGAATTCCATCCCTTTTTTCTGTATTTCAGTTGAGGTAGACTGTAAGCAATACTTGCGGGTAAGCTCTAACACTTCTTGCTCTGTATGCTCCTGTGATAGCATTACAATAATTTGTCCAATAGTTAGTTCGGTACTATCTGAGATGGTTGTCATCAACTCTGGAAGTAGACTAGGGTTTCCGTAATTCATCTTTGAGGGTTCCATCCTTTCAAGCCTCTATTTTAATAGTGAATAGGATTGTTATAAATCACATTATAAAAATATAGAAGTTTTATTCAGTCGATGTGGGAAAAATCATCTCGATTCATAGAACTAGTTTCTACTCTAGTAATTTTTTCAATTTAATAGTAACATATAATTCCTAGTTAACAATGCCTATTCGTTCGACATATTTTTTATTAACCCGTGAATTGATGGGATATTTGACGAATCATGTACTAAAAATATGTTGAATGCCTAAGAACCTAGTAAATAAAAAAAGAAGCCCTAGTAGTAGTTTTAAAACTTACTAGGACCTCTAGTCTGTTTTTAAGCGTCTGAGTCAGTTGAATCAGTATCCTCTACCGAATCTTCTTTCGATTCCTTTTTAGAGTCATCCTTTGAATTATCCTTATTATTAGATTCTTCTTTAGACTTTTCCGTATCTGATTCTGATTCAGTTGCCTCTTCCTTATCCACATCACTAGACTTGTTCTTTGAATCTTCGTCCTCTGAGTTTACACTTGATGTATCCTGCTCCTCTGAAACATCCTCAGACTCCGAATCAAGCTTTGTTACTGGCTGGTTGAAATATTCCTCTGGGTTAAACACCTGTTCATCTTTTCTGATTTCGAAATGTAAATGTGTTCCGATATTTTGCCCAAACTTATTATCTCCAGCTTTACCAATAACGTCTCCTTGCTTTACTTCGTCACCTTGCTTTACTCCGACCTCTCCAAGACTAGCATAATAGGTTGCTACCCCATTTTCATGTGATAGAATAACAACATTACCTAGTAACGGATCCTCTTTTACTTCCATAACTTGTCCGCTTAAAGCTGCTACTACATCAAAGGACTCTCCACTTGGATAAACGATATCTACCCCTGTGCTTTGATAATAGCGGTTGTTATGAAGGATCAGTGCGCTTTCACGATCTTCCTCAGATGCGTCGTAATCAAAGAATTTCGTTACGATTTCTGCTTGCTCTGGGTCCGCTACCGGAAACTTAATTACTTCCTGCGATCCCATTACAGCCTCTGAGTCTGGATCATGTGGATTTGGTGTATAATTGTCACTTAAATTTTGGTCATCCCCAACTTTAGATAATTGATTATCCAAATTCTGATACCAAACAACAACTCCTAATAGAACAGCAGCAATTGTTAAGTAAACAGCTGGGAAAAACCATTTCTTACGGAAAATTCCTTGCCAACCTTTTTTTGGCGCTTTGTTTTCCTCTTTCATTTATTCATCACCTCACCAACCATTCTGAACAGAATTTGAAAAAACTATACATTTTTGATAACTTTTTTTGTTTTTTTATGCATTTTAAATGTTTATTTGGGGATATTAAGGATTTTGGGTATGGAGTATTGCAGATTAGCATTGAATGATTATGGATTGTAGAAAGTTTGGTAGAGTTTAAGCTGATATGAATTGATTCCTAGGGGGAACTTTTTAAATTTGAGTTTTGTGACCTAGAGTGCGTATCTTTTTACCAAATCCAATCAATTATATGCCAGATTATAACCCCTTCCACGTACGGAAAACCCCCTAAGCTTTGAGCTTAGGGGGTTTTATCTATCATAATTACTATTTATTTCATCACCAGTGCTGGTACCGCTTCGTCCATATTGTTAATTTCAACATCTTTATAGTAGTACTTGATAATTTCTTCGTATGTTTTTCCTTCTTGCGCCATACCATTGGCACCGTATTGGCTCATGCCAACGCCGTGCCCGTTTCCTTTCGTGGTAAATATTAGATAGTTGTTTTTTTGTTCGATGGTGAAATCGTTGGAACGTAGTTTTAACTTTTCTCGAACTTCTCGACCAGAGAATTTAGCTCCGGCAATATTTATTTGCTCCACCCGCTTACTCTTTGTTCTGGTTGCTTCAATGGAAAGTTTTTGGTTATTTGGCAGATTCGTTCCGAGCGCTTTTTCTACTTCTTCAATGGTGAAGGTTTCTTGGTCAAGGTAATACGGTGACACTTCATCCCAAGGACTTGGGACACTCCGCAAATATGGGATTTCATTTGTCCAATAGTCCTCCGAATTTTCAGTAAATCCATTACTAGTTGAAAAAAATTGTGGGGTAATTGGCTTGTTATTGTATGTGATGATTTGCCCCTTCGTTGCAAGTACCGCTGCAGATATTTTTTCCATATTCTTTTGATAATTTTTTCCCCACTTTTGTCTTAACTCCATATCGTCTTTATAAACTTGATCCTGAATGGTATCCGTTACATTGGATACTTCTTCTTCTTTTTGATATAGCATTTGGTTCACGATATAGGTTCTAGCGGCAAGAGCCTGTGCTTTCAGCGCTTCCGTTTCAAATTCTACTGGCATCTCCCCTGCAACCACTCGAGTAACATAGGTTTCTAGTGGAACATCTTCTACTTGGGATGTTTGTGTTCGCATGACCGACACTTCAACTGCAGAGTCATCCTCAACCAATGGCTTTGCATCTTTCTCACTCTGCTGTTTATCGATAGACTGGGACAATACCTCGCCTTTTGAAATGAAGGGAACAACTATCATAGTTGGAATCACTAGGATCATGGCTACAAGTCCGAGAATAAATATAGTTGGAACAGACCATTTTAGCCGCCCTTTCTCTAAGTTAATACTCATATGATGCTTTTGCGAAGGAACAAAGGTGCTAGACTTCTTCAATGTTCGGAGTTTCATGGCACTCTTTTTCTTTCTTAGCTTTTGAATTTTTTTACTTGATAAATTATGGTTTCTCAGAAGGCACCCTCCTTTTGTAACTCATTATTCTTTATTTTTTCTTTTCTAGCATTCCTACTATTAAACTTATACAGTAGGTTAAAATAATAGAACTTAAAATTAAAAAATCTAGTGAATGTTTTTTTAATAGGACAGGTTTTGGAAAATGAGTATCTTAGGGGTTTATAGCGAGGGTTACATAAAAAATAAGGCTGCCTTTAAAAAAAGACAACCTTATTTTTTTATTAAAAGCATTACGTTCATTCATGACTACCGTATATTCACGACTAAATCTGAGTCCTTTTGCTTATTTACTTTTTCATTATATAAATGGCATGCAACATAGTGATTGTTCTCTACCTCCTGCCATTGAGGTTTTTCTCTAGTACATATTTCCATTGCGAAAGGGCACCGTGTTCGGAAGACACATCCACTTGGCGGGTTAATTGGACTGGGTAGTTCTCCCTGTAAAATGATCCGCTCCCTTGCTTCCTCAATATCAGGGTCTGGAATCGGGATTGCAGAGAGAAGTGCTTGCGTATAAGGATGCAATGGATTTTCATAAAGACTTTCACTTTCCGTTAGCTCCACCATGTTCCCTAAATACATAACACCTATACGGTCTGAAATTTGTTTGACCATAGAAAGGTCATGGGCGATAAATAGGAAGGTTAATCCTTTTTCTTCTTGAAGCTGTTTTAAGAGATTAACTACCTGTGCTTGAACGGAAACATCAAGCGCGGATATAGGTTCATCAGCAATAATAAAATCTGGATTAAGTGCTAAGGCCCTTGCAATACCAATGCGTTGACGCTGTCCTCCACTAAACTCATGGGGATAGCGATTTGCATGATCACGGTTTAAGCCAACCTCCTCAAGTAATTGGTAAACCCGGTCATTTTGTTCTTTTTTGGTTCGAAAGAGCTTATGAACCTCCATTGGTTCTGAAATTACCTCACGTACTGTTGATCTTGGATTTAATGATGCATAGGGGTCCTGAAAAATCATCTGCATGCGCTGCCGAAGCTTAAAGAGCTCCTTTTCTGGTAAGGTATGAACGGATTTCCCGTCAAAAAACACATCACCAGTTGTCTTGTTATATAGTCCGAGTATTGTTCTACCGATTGTTGATTTTCCACAGCCAGACTCCCCCACCAGTCCAAAGGTCTCACCTTTATTCACATGGAAGGTTACATCGTTCACTGCCTTTAATACTCGGTTTTTTCCAAGATTAAAATGCTTCTTTAAATTTTTTACCTCTAATATTTTTTCTGCTCCCATGTTCCTTGCACCTCCTAGAACCAGTACCGCCTTGCAATACAAAGCTCTTTCTCGTATTTTGTATCTTTCAAATTAGTAATTTCTATTCCTTTTCCTGTTTGAGGGGAATGAAGCATCCTTCCGTCACCGTAGTAAAACCCCACATGGTGGACATATCCTTTTCTGTCCCCTTCCTGATAGGCAAAGAAGAGTAAGTCCCCTGGCATTACCTTATCAAAAGGAATTTCCTGACCACGTTCAGATTGATCGGAAGCATCTCTACTAATCTCATAGCCATTCGCTTTATGCATTGTATAAGCGAATCCCGAACAGTCAAAACCAAAGGAACTCATCCCACCCCATAGATAATCCAATCCGATAAAGTTCTCGCCAGATCTGATAATGGCTTCTCCCCCACCTTTTTCCCCACCAATTTCTGTTGGGAATATCTTTACAGCTTCTTTTGGCAGATATCCCACTCCTTTAGGGGTCACCACTTCAACGCTATCAGCATGCACATTTAAAACAGGAAGACAGGTCATAAAGCTAAGCTCCAATTCTCTTTCTCCTTGTTCATTTTTAAGCCATATGTGCTTCACACTGATAGCTGCTGTTTTCTCTTTCTGCCAATTTTTCTTTTCTACTTCGGCTAATTGGCATATAGGAATCCAACCGGGATAGCCTTGTTCATTTTTCTTAGTTGCCTGAGCAGGGATTGTTATCTTGGCCCAACCTCCCCGCACTTCCTGGATAAGTACCGCCTCACCATAGAGTGCTTGAGTTTGTACGCGATTATCCTCACATAAATTCACTTTGTCTTCATATGTTTGATTTTCAAGCCAAGCTCTTATATTTGTTGGATTAGTAATGGCTAGTCGATCCATTTCTCTTGGTGAATCTGGGGCAGTCCATACTGTAGCAACCTGGACAGCCACGACATGAAATTTATCTGGGAATGGAAGGAACGTCTGAGTGTACATTTGTTTTTCCCCTTTCAGGAGTTTTATTTCTTGCGTATGAATGTCTGGATAATTACTTAACTAAATACTCCTCACGAAGCCCTTGAATGCCTAATCCAAAGCTATCGCCAAAGACAATCCGACTCCCTTTGTACTGTATACCACCGTCAATTAAATCACCTGACAGCATAAGTGGGGCATCGAAATCATAGTAAGCGATATTTGGTTGGCTTGCTGCAAAATGTGCTGCAGCAGTAATTCCTATTTTAGATTCAATCATACTACCAACCATACAGGAGATACCGAACACATTCGCTAGATTAGCAATCTTTAACGCCTCGTGAATGCCTCCTGCCTTCATGAGTTTAATATTAATTAGATCTGCCGCAGCCTGTTCGAGAACATTTTCTGCATCACGAGCAGAAAAGACACTTTCATCTGCCATTATTGGGATATATGTATGACTTGTGACAAATTTTAAGCCTTTTATATCATGAGCCTTTACTGGTTGCTCAATGAATTCAATATTTAAGCCAAGGTCTTCCATCTTTTGAATGGCACGTACGGCTGCTTTTGGTTCCCAGCCTTGATTTGCATCTAGTCTAATCTTCACATTTGGTCCGACTTGCTTTCGAATTGCTTGAATCCGTTGTATATCCGTATCAATTTCATCTTTTCCAACTTTTATTTTCAACATTGAAAAACCATCTCTTACATACTCTTCTGCATCACTCGCCATCTCCTCTGGACTATTAACACTGACCGTATAATCTGTTTCGATTTGTGACTGGTACCCACCTAAATATTGTCTAAGGCTCATTTCCGCTTGCTGTGCTACACAATCATAAATTGCCATATCTACTGCAGCTTTTGCACTGGTGTTACCAACTAATAGACTATTAATTTTTGCAAATAATTGTTCCCGGTCAAGGCATGACATTCCGATTAAAGCCGGTCTTAATACTTCATTAATTGCAAAAGAAATACTTGCTATTGAATCCCCTGTTATTACATGGGTTGGAGGAGCCTCCCCGTAGCCGACCTTGCCGTTATCACAGGTAATTTTTACAATAATGGCTTCCGCAATGGTGACTGTTCGCAAGGCTGTTTTAAATGCTTTTTTTAATGGAACCTTTGCCAGATATGTTTCAATTTGTTGGATTTTCATTCCCTAATCACCCCCGGCATGACAGACAAACTTTTATCTTTTGTATCTAATAATGCAGTCACACCAAGCGGGACTGCAAAATGTGGAAAACAATGACCAATTTTAAATCCGGTCATGACGGGGCACTCTAAATCCCCTAAATAATGCTGAAGGACTTCGTCTAATAATAGCGAGGGTTTATTCTTCGGTTTTGCATCAGCAAAATCACCTACGATTATTCCTGCCGCTTCTCCTAACTTTCCAGCAAGCTTCAATTGATTCAGCATGGAGTCCACTTGATATGGTACCTCACCAATATCCTCCATTAATAATATTTTCCCATTTGTGTCTATCTCAAAGTCTGTTCCTAAGGTGCTCGTTATTAAAGATAAATTCCCACCAACTAGAGGACCTCCCCCTCTTCCTTCAACTAGCACATTTAGTTCGGAAAATGTTTCATCATAGCGTAGTGCAGTAGGTTCCCATAATTGTTGAAACATTTGTGCAGATAATGTATCGAATTTCGGATCTGCTATATCAGACGCTAGCATTGGCCCATGGAAGGTAACGAGTTCTGTTTTCTGCCTTATTGCAATATGTAAATAAGTAATATCACTGTAGCCCCAGATGATTTTTGGATGTTTTGCGATTAAATCGTAATTGATGACATTTGCTATACGGCTAGTACCGTAGCCCCCTCTTGCGAAAATGATTGCCTTTACATCATCATCCGCAATCATGTGATGAAAATCAGCTAATCGCTCTTCATCTGTGCCAGCTAAATAGCCATATACTTTATCAATATTTCGTCCCAGTTTCACATGAAGACCCATGCTCTCAAGAAATGGAATAGCTTGTTGAAGTCGTTTCATATCAGGAGGGCTTGCAGGAGCAATTACACCTATTAGATCACCTTTTTTTAAGGCTTTTGGAAGAAGCATTTTATGACCCTCTTTCTTCGTATTCATGAATGAAAAAGGAGCGGCTCACCTTTCATGAGTGAGCCATTCCTTAGTAATACAGTAGTGGTATGTCAGTTTTGCTAGTCTTAAAGGACAAATAGATTTCAAAAATGGTTGATACCCTACATCCATATGATGACATCGTTTCAATCTGCTACTAATGTTCAACTGGATTAGTTATCCTTGAACGACAAATCGATATCGGCTAGAAGTTTGTCATAATATCTCTTCGAAAACCACGAATCCCATAAGCCATTCAGCCCCGACTACTCTCTTTACTTCTTATCTGCATATTTCAAATCAAAATAACCTACTGGGTGACGTAAAATACCTTCAACACCGTCCGCCTCTAATACTACTGTGTTGTAATAACGAATTGGTATCGCGATCATCTCATCAGCTAGCATTCTTTCTGCTTCGTATAATGCCTCCCAACGTTTTTCCTCATTGGTTTCTGTTTTTCCCTTAGTAATTAGCTCATCATATTCCTTACTCGAAAACCCAGTACGGTTCATATAGGAATCTGTAATAAAGCTTTCAAGGAAGTTAACTGGATCATTATAATCATTAATAAACGAGCTACGAGAGAATTGAAGCTCTAATGCCTTTTGAGCTTCAGAAAATACATTCCATTCTTGGTTTTCTAGTGTTACTTCAACACCTAAATTATCCATAAACATGTTTTGAAGTGCCTCTGCAACTGCTTTATTTGTATCATTTGTGTTATACGATAACGTGATTGGTGGTAGTTCATTATAGCCTTCTTCTTTCATTCCTTCTTCCAGTAATTGTTTTGCCTTTTCTGGGTCATAAGATACAAGATCACCATTTTTTTCACGGAAATCTGTACCAGTTGGACTAGTGTACCCCGGGGAGACGAAGCCGTAAGCTGGCTCTACACCGTTTTTCACGACGTACTTCGCAATATCCTCACGGTTTACCGCAAGCGAAAATGCTTGTCGAATCTTCTTATTTTGGAATGGTTCCATTGTTAAATTAAAACGGTAAAATTCTAGACCTCCATAGGGACCAATGAATACATTATCTCCATTGATTAATTCATCCGATAATTCTGGTGGGATGCTTGCAGTGTCAAGCTCTCCACTTTGGAACATCTGATACTGTGTGTTTGAATCATTGACCATAGCAAAATGGACCTTATCTAATTTCACAGAATCAACATCCCAGTAATGTTCATTTTTCACAAATACCATCTCTTCATCATGTTTCCATGAATCTAATTTAAACGGGCCGTTTCCAACAAACGTATCTGCTTCAGCATGCCAATTAGGATTCTCTTCGGCAACCTTATGATTAATTGGGAAAAACGCAGGATTCGTTAAGACATCCAGAAAAAATCCTGTTGGTTGCTCTAACACGACCTCTAATGTTTTCTCATCCTTTGCTGTGACCATAACATCATCAACTGATCCGTCTCCACCGTTATAGTCCTCAGCCCCTTTTATAAAATAGGCTAGGAATGCTGCTGGTGATGCTGTATCAGGGTTAAGCATATATTTCCATGCATATTCAAAGTCCTTAGCTACGACAGGGTCACCATTTGACCATTTTGCATTTTCACGGATTTGGAAGGTATAGGTAAGACCATCTTCTGATATATCCCATTTCTCCGTTACCCCTTCAGCAGCTTTATGTTCTGAATCTAGGCGGGTTAGTCCTTCCATTAAATTGTTAAGCGGATCCCATGATACCGCATCAAATCCAATAGATGGATCAAGTGATGTAGGTTCTGTGCCATTATTCAATTTAAGAACCTTTCCATTTTCCACATCTTTTGAATCTCCTGGTTCATTACCTTTGTTTTCTGTCTCGTCTGATTTACCTGCATTTTCATTGGCAGTACATGCAGCTAAAACAAATATCGTTAATACTGCCATTAGTAAAAAGAGAAGCTTTTTCATCCTTTATCCCCCTTACCTTTTGTTTGTGACCATCGTGGCCAGTAGTTTTTTCGCCCGCTCATCCTGAAGCCAACAATCCACAGCATGTGAATCACTTAGCTTAGTGGAGTCTGGGTAAACTTTATTGCACACCTCCATCGCTAAAGGGCATCTCGATGTAAATGGACATCCTAGAGGAGGTGAGAATAAATCTGGTGGTGTTCCGTTAATGGGTTGCAATTTTCCCTTCGTATCTAACCGGGGAACAGAATTTAGTAATCCTTGTGTATATGGATGCTGTGGCTGATAAAAAATCTCACGCTTTGTTCCCGTCTCAATGATTTTTCCTGCATACATTACAGCAATTCGGTCAGCAATCTTTGCGACCACACCCAAGTCATGGGTAATTAATATAATTGATACACCAGTAACTTCCTGGATTTTTTCAAAGAGCTCTAGAATTTGGGCCTGAATAGTAACATCTAAGGCAGTTGTTGGTTCATCCGCTATAAGTAGTTCTGGTTCACAAATTAATGCGATTGCTATCACAATTCGCTGACGCATTCCGCCACTAAATTGATGTGGGTACTGCTTCATTCGCTCTTCAGGATTAGGAATTCCAACGAGTTGCATCATTTCCAACGCTTTTTTCATTGCTATGCTGTCAGAGACCTTCCGATGTTGCTTCAATCCCTCAACTAGCTGGGTTCCTATCGTTAAAGTAGGATTCAGAGCAGTCATTGGATCTTGGAATATCATTGAGATATCGACACCACGAATGGAACGCATCTTTTTCTCCGTTAACTTTGTTAAATCCTGACCTTTAAAGAGAACCTTCCCCTTTGTTATTTTTCCAGGTGGATTTGGAATAAGTCGCATAATGGCATTGGATGTAACACTTTTTCCACAGCCAGATTCACCCACAATAGCCAATGTTTCTCCTTTATGTATATGGAAGTCTACGCCCCTGACCGCCTGAACGGTCCCACCATAGGTCGTGAACCTAACATGTAGGTCTTGTACCTCTAGTATTTTTTCCATTATTAGCACCTACTTCCTTAGTTTCGGATCAAGTGCATCCTGTAATCCGTCTCCTAGTACGTTAAATGCAAACATAGTAAACGAGATGAAAAATGCAGGGAAGAATAATGTCCACCAGTTCCCTGATAATATCGCTCCAAGTGAATCATTAGCCATGACACCCCAGCTTGCATACGGAGCCTGAATTCCAAGACCAATAAAGCTTAGGAAGGCTTCTGCAAAAATTGCAGAAGGTACGGTTAAAGTCATTTGTACAATAATAGGCCCCATCGTGTTTGGCAATAAATTTCGCCGGATAATGCGTGATGTTTTTGTTCCAAATGATTTCGATGCGAGAACATACTCGTAATTTTTAATTTGCATGACCTGCCCTCGTACAATCCTGGCCATTCCTACCCAGCCTGTTACCGTCAAAGCAACAATAATAGTAGAAAGGCTGGGACCAAGAACTACTAGTAACAAAATTACGACTAGAAGGTAAGGTAAGCCATATAGGATTTCAATTATTCGCATCATGATGTTATCCGTGCGTCCGCCTTTATAGCCCGAGATACCTCCCCATACGATTCCAATCGTTACATCGATTAGCGCAGCCATAAATCCAACAAATAAAGAGATTCTTGCTCCATACCATGTACGTGTAAATACGTCCCGGCCATGTGAGTCTGTTCCAAACCAGTGTTCACTAGATGGGGCTTGGTACTGGTCGGATAGTACCCCTTTATTGACTTCATATGGAGATAGGATTGGCCCGAATATTGCCATGATAATGAGTACTATTAGGAAAACTAGTCCCAGCATAGCTAATTTATTTTTACGAAGCCTCCGCCAAGCATCCTTCCAATAGGATAGAGATGGCCTTGATACTTGCTCCTGCTCTGATTTGTCCTTTTCTCGCCATCTAAACCAATCATCATGTATCTGCTCCTTTGCTGCTATGTGATGGGGATGTTGATTACTTTTCATGGCCTATTCCCCTTCCTTCTTGGTTACTTTAATTCTTGGGTCAACGAATCCATAGGCAATATCCACGAGAAAAAGCATGATAATCAAAAACGCACTATAAAATACAGTAGTTCCCATAATGACGGGATAATCACGGTGATTAATGCTCTCCACAAAATACTTACCCATTCCCGGTATGGCAAATATTTGTTCAATAACAAACGTTCCCGTCAATATACCTGCAAGTAGGGTTCCCATAATTGTGATTACAGGCATTAAGGCATTTCGAAGTGCATGTTTTATGATAATTTTCCAGGGTGCTAAGCCTTTGGCGCGTGCCATTTTTATATAGTCCTGTGTTAACACCTCTAGCATGGTTGATCTAGTTAACCTTGCTATAATAGCCATTGGTCCCGTCGCCAGTGCTAGAACGGGAAGAACCATATGCATTGGACTCGCCCAGGTTGCAACAGGGAATATTTCCCAGTCTACCGCCAGCTTTTGGATAAGCAATGTTGCCAGTATGAAGTTTGGGATAGAAATACCAAGAACTGCAATACCCATCGCTAAATAATCAATAATCCCGTTATGCCGTAGTGCAGCTAATACCCCTAACGTGATCCCAGATATTACTGCAACAATAACTGTAACAATTCCAAGCTCAAAGGATATTGGGAACCCTCTTCCAAGTAAGTCATTCACCGTCTGGTTTGGTTGTTTAATAGATGGTCCAAAATCTAATGTTACGATTGACTTTAAATAAAGTAGGTATTGCATATACTTTGGTTTATCTAGATTGTAGTGCTTTTCAAGATTTTGTTGAACCGTTTCATTGGACGTCTGATCACTAGTAAATGGTGACCCAGGGATGGATGTCATTAGTACAAATGTCAGCGTAATAATAATCCATAACGTAAGGATCATGATTAATAATCGTTTTAATATGTAGCGAAGCATTGCCCCCAACTCCTGTATTCTTACGCTTGGCTAGCGCAAATAATGTAGAATTCTCTAAAGATAAGCTATGATTCTTCTTAATTATTTATTCAATAACAGCGCTTATGGATTTATGTTTATTGCTTAAGAAAGCGATATATTTCTAATCCAATATGTCCAAACGCCTCTAATGAATCAATTTCCCCTACACCCTTTGAAAGAATAGAAGCTATCATTTTTCTTTGCCCAACGTAGAAAATGCCAATATCATGGCGAATACCTAAAACATTTCCAGTCTTGTGAGCTATTTCAAATTCCTTTAAAGTACCAATAATTGGTCCATCAATTAATTCTATTTTACTCGGTAGGGTATGACGGATTTGCTGTTTTTTCATGATATCTATCATCTGTTCACAGGCATGAATAGAGACTATTTTACCCGTCACAAGTTTCTTTAACATCATTGTCATCTCTGCAGCAGTAATTTGATTGAATTCCTTTCGATCAACTGAACCAATCATCATTTTGTGATAATAACAGCTCTTCTCCAACCCAATATTCTCCATCTCTTGTTGAATTTTTTCTGTTCCAATTAAATCGACTAATAAGTTGGTAGCTGTGTTATCACTTTGAATAATCATCAATGTGATGAGATCATATATCGCAACACTTGTACCCGGGGTCATATACTGTAAAACCCCGGACCCGCCAACGATATCCTCTCGCTTTAAAACTACTTTTTTGCTAAGCTCCATTTCCCCATTATGGCTAGCAGCAAAAGCCGCTATCATTATCGGAACCTTTATCACACTTGCTGCATAAAAAAGCTCGTGCTCATTAAGCTCCCAGCTATCATTGGTATCTAAGTCTAGTAAGGAAATTCCCCATAAACCTCCAGCATCATCGACTACTTTTTGTATTGTTTCTGTTAATGATTTCAAATTCGTTCTCCCCAGTTTTGACATATTAATCTTTTACGAAGTAAGTAGCTCTGGAAGTTTATGCATATTTAGTGTTATAGGCTAATTCAATCATGACAAGTGTCGCTCGATATGCTTCAAGCATGTCCTTGGCCTGATATTGAACCATTGTTGTACCCGGAATAATTTCCGTTCCAGGCATCATGCTTGCCCACTCCGCTGCACCATAATTAACAAATTCCACACGAATGGTTGGGTTTGTTGGTGGAATAAGAGGCTCGACTTGATCACGGTATGTTATTGCTTGCTTGACCTTTTCTTGTAAAAGTTCCCCTGCTTTTTTAGGGGTTAAACTCTTTGTTGCAGAGCGTGATATAGCTTGTTTGACAATAGCAGTAGTAACATTAGGAATAAGCTCCTCAGCTTCTATTGCCGTTTGGTCATCTCCAGAAACAAGCAAAATTGGAACACCATAATGACCTGCAACAAATGCATTCATACCAAGCTCTCCAACCTGTAGGTCATTAACATAAAAATTTCGGACCATATGGATCATCGAGTGTGACATAACTCCCGGCATACCAGCACGTGAATGATAACCTATGAACATTGCGCCAGAAAAACTATCATCCAGACCATGAACCATGGAATACGTTTTCACGTCTCCTGTAATTAGTTGTGCATCTGGATGTAATTGATCAATCAGTATATTATTCATTTTCATGTGACTATCATTTACTAACACTTCACTACAGCCGTTCTTAAATGCGGCACCAATGACATAATTCGTCTCGTCAGTCATTATTTTACGGGCACGCTCATAATTATGCATGGAAGCGCTAACATAAGTGTAATCAGGTAAGCCGGTTATTCCTTCCATATCAACTGATAGGTATAGTTTCATAACATGTCCCCTTTAATTCGTTATATTAAATTATATGATAGGATTTTTTTAGAAATGAGTGGTTATTTCGCGCTGTTATTTTCGGAAATAAAAAATGGGCTATAAATCGAGCTTTAGGAGAGATTTTGTATAGATGTTGTCTCGACGATTCCCATTTTCAAAGTAGTTGTATGTTCTTTTTTGTTGACTATATTGTACATATTGTTTCAATAAATTGCAAGATTATTATTAATTTTTACATTAAATTGTATATTGTGAAGGTTCTGCTGCTTTTAGTGGTAAATAAGTGGAAATATGCACTCAAATTCCTTATTATTGTCAAAAAAAAAGAAGTACTCAGAGAGTACTTCGTATCTACTATTCTAGTTATCCTATTAATTAAGACAATTCTGCGACAATACCTACTTTATATGGGTTAACAACATCACCATTTTCGTCTACACGTTCGATGTCCGCTCCTAGGCTTGCTAGTTTTCCAGCCAAGTTCACATAGCCACGGTCTAAGTGTTTTAGTTCCGTAACTCGTGTCATTCCTTCTGCACGAAGCCCAGCAAGAATTAGCGCAGCTGCTGCACGTAGGTCTGTTGCGGCAACCTCTGCACCTTGAAGTTCTGAAGGTCCTTCAATAATAACACTGCGACCTTCAATCTTCATTTTTGCATTCATGCGACGGAATTCTTCTACATGCATAAATCGATTTTCAAAAACAGTTTCAGTAATAACACTTGTGCCATGGGCACATAACATTAATGCCATCATCTGTGATTGCATATCTGTTGGAAATCCTGGATGTGGTAGTGTTTTAATATCGGTTGCTTTTAAAGCATCTGGCCCAATTACTCGTAAGCCACTGCCCTCTTCAAGAATCGTTACACCCATTTCTTCTAATTTAGAAATAATCGGTCTTAGATGTTCACTAACAGCATTCTCTATTAAAATATTACCACCGGTAATTGCTGCTGCAACCATGAATGTTCCTGCTTCAATTCGGTCAGGAATAATGGAATGCTCGGTACCATGCAATACTTCCACACCGTCAATTCGAATGGTTTCCGTACCTGCACCAATCACCTTTCCACCCATCTTATTCAAGAAGTTGGCTAGGTCTACAATCTCAGGCTCTTTTGCAGCATTCTCAATAACTGTTCTTCCTTCAGCTAAGGCAGCAGCCATCATAATATTTTCTGTCGCACCTACACTTGGTACATCTAGATAAATTTTCGCACCCTTAAGTCTACCTTCGACATGTGCTTCGACAAACCCATTTCCTACATGGACACTAGCACCCATCGCCTCGAAGCCTTTTAAATGCAGGTCAATCGGTCGCGAACCAATCGCACACCCACCTGGCATTGCCACATTTGCATGGCCATAACGAGCAAGTAAAGGACCCAAAACAAGAACGGAGGCACGCATTTTTCGAACATACTCAAATGGCGCTTCCGTCTTTAACTCATTTGAAGCATCAATAACAACTGTATTATCTTTAAAGTCAACATCAGCATTCATATTTCGTAACACTTCATTAATAGTATAAACATCAGCTAGAACTGGGACTTCATGAATGACACTTTTTCCCTCACTAGCAAGAATACTCGCAGCAATTACTGGTAAAACAGCGTTCTTTGCACCCTCAACATAAACATTACCATTCAATTGCTGTCCGCCTCTTACGATGATTTTTTCCATATTTCAAATCTCCTTCAGATCCAATTTCCCTATATTAATATTCATTTATTAGGATAGGTGTTCCAATCATATATTGGACATCACCATTGCCAATGTCTTTCATTACTATCTGAACATTCACTGGCTTATCCTGAATGGTAATATTCCTGCTCCATAACGCAGTATAACCATATGTATTTTCTATATTTCTTGTCGATTTTAGATTGTCTTTTTCTGTAGTTAAATATCTAATTTTTAGTTTTTCAGTAAAACTTTCTACTATATAATCATCATTAATTATAGCACTAGGTCTAGATGACATACAAGAGAATATTTTTGCCTCTTTAGTAAAATATTCGCTTCTTACATCAAAGTAGATATTTAGAAAAGAAGATTGGATATCTCCCTCCCATGAGTCACCCTTTATGGTAACAACTAATTCAGGTTTGTACTGCCTATCTTTAGGAATCACAGCATTATAGCTTACGATAAGATTACTCTTTTTATGAGTGTCCTTAACTGAATAAATAATACTGTTTTCATTTTCTTTTTTCACGACAGTATGACTAATACTTAATTCCTCAATTAGTTTCTTCAACTGTTTATGCCCCTGATGTTCCTTAATTATTACTTCCCAGCTATCTATTTCCAATTTGCTATCTATCATTATATCTGCTAAAAGTGGTAATTCAATTGACTCCGTCTCCATTGCCATAACATTGTTAGCGATAATTAAAATTAATAGACAGGCTAAATATACCCTTCTCATACTAGTAAATCCCCCTCGCTCAACTTATACATTAGTATGAACAAGAGAGATTCAAAACATACCTATATTAATAGATTACTAGAAAGAATTGAATTGATTAGAGTAGAAAGAGCAGATCTTGAGACCATTGTAGGAATTCAAGAAAAAAACGACTTACCCCACTGCCAATCACTATAGTTAAAAATAGGATTAGGATTTGTGCTTCTCTCCCTCTACCTTTGCGAATTAATGGTTCAAAATTAATCGTTTGCATTAATCGCCAGGTAATATAAATAAATACTACATGCGATATTATGCTCATTACTGCAATTTGGCCAATTGACAACATCAAAACCACCCTATATGAATAACATTCTATATAGTACTGTGCCATGCACGACAAGAAAAGTCAATTAAAGAAGAGACTATTCCTTCGACAAGTTGAGAGAAAAATTCCAGATATTATTCACATTTCCCGGGAAATATCGACAACCTTAGGGAACTTTGTTATATCCATTTTGATAAATTTATTTTATAAAGTAATTGGTTCACATTTTGACAATCCTTATTGTATTAATTGCATTTATAGAGTAATTTGGATTGAATATATTAATTACATGTTGATGTTTGTAGAAATTCGTATTCGTTTTAAAATTTATATTGCGTGGGAAGAGATTAATTTATAGTTGAGAGGTCTTTTTGCGAGTTAATATTCTGAATTCAGAGGGTATTTAAAACAGCAAAGACTCCCACAACCAAACAGGTAGCGGGAGTCTTCATTATTATGAATTTTGAGCAACATCCAGACGGTTGACTGCTCTTCGGAGTGCTAATTCTGCCCTTAAGCGATCAATGTGATCATCGTTTGAATTTAGGCGTTTCTCGGCACGTTCTTTTGCTGCTTCTGCACGTGCAATATCAATATCTGAAGGTTTTTCTGCAGACTGTGCAAGTATTGTTACTTTGTCTGGGCGAACCTCCAAAAATCCGCCATTTATAGCTAGCTTATCCTCACTTGAATCACGCTTTAAGCGAACAGCTGAGATTGCAAGTGGTGCAACCAATGGAATATGCCCTGGTAAAATACCGAGTTCACCATTTTCTGCTTTACAGCTAACCATTTCATACGTATCTTCTAATACAGGGCCATCAGGAGTAACAACACTCACAGTTAGTGTTTTCAATGTAACCCCTCCTAAAGACTATAGGGAATTCCCTAATATGTCTACTTATTATTCCATGCTTTTCGCTTTTTCAACTACTTCTTCAATGCGACCAACGAGGCGGAATGCATCCTCAGGTAGGTCATCGTATTTACCTTCTAAAATCTCTTTAAATCCTTGAACAGTTTCTTGTACTGGTACATAAGATCCCGGTTGACCAGTATATTGTTCTGCTACGTGGAAGTTTTGAGATAGGAAGAACTGGATACGACGTGCACGAGCAACTGTTAATTTATCATCATCTGAAAGCTCATCCATACCAAGGATTGCAATGATATCTTGTAGTTCACGGTATTTTTGCAGTGTTGCCTGAACCTCACGTGCTACTCGATAGTGCTCTTCCCCTACAATTTCAGGGTCAAGGGCACGTGATGTTGATGCTAGTGGATCCACCGCTGGATAAATACCTTGTTCAGATAGTTTACGATCTAGGTTTGTTGTTGCATCTAAGTGAGCAAATGTTGTTGCAGGTGCCGGGTCTGTATAGTCATCGGCAGGTACATAAATCGCTTGGATAGATGTAACAGAACCTTTTTTAGTTGATGTAATACGTTCTTGCAATTGACCCATTTCTGTAGCAAGTGTTGGTTGGTAACCAACCGCAGATGGCATACGACCTAATAAGGCAGACACCTCTGAACCTGCTTGTGTGAAACGGAAAATGTTGTCAATAAATAGTAGTACGTCCTGACCTTGTTCATCACGGAAATACTCAGCCATTGTAAGACCAGTTAAGGCAACACGCATACGTGCACCTGGTGGTTCGTTCATCTGACCGAAAACCATTGCAGTTTTAGCGATAACGCCAGAGTCTTTCATCTCATAGTAAAGGTCGTTACCTTCACGAGTACGCTCACCAACGCCTGCGAATACAGAAATACCACCATGCTCTTGTGCGATGTTGTTAATTAATTCTTGGATTAATACCGTTTTACCTACACCGGCACCACCGAAAAGACCGATTTTACCACCTTTGATATAAGGTGCTAGTAAGTCAACAACCTTAATTCCTGTTTCAAGAATCTCTGTCTCTGTTGACAAATCTTCAAACTTAGGAGGCTCGCGGTGAATTGGATCTAAACGAATTCCTTCTGGCAATTCTGAATCCAAGTCAATTTTTTCTCCTAATACGTTAAATACACGACCTAATGTAATGTCACCAACAGGTACAGAAATCGGTCCTCCGAGGTCTTCAACTTCCATGCCACGTGTTAGACCATCTGTTGATGCCATAGCAATCGTACGGACAGAGTTATCACCAAGGTGAAGTGCCACTTCAAGTGTTAGTGATCCTCCCTCTTTTTTGACAACTAGTGCGTTATAAATTTCAGGAAGCTTGTCGTCATCGAATCGAACGTCAACGACTGGTCCCATTACTTGTGTAACGTGTCCTAAACTCATCGATTTCCCTCCTAACATACTTTCATCAAGATTACTCTAATGCACTTGCTCCACCAATAATCTCGGTAATTTCCTGTGTGATTGCTGCTTGGCGTGCACGGTTATAGGACAAGGATAAATCATCAATCAATTCAGAAGCATTATCACTTGCACTACGCATAGCCGTCATACGTGCAGCATGTTCACTTGCTTTAGCATCCAGTAATGCACCATAGATTAAACTTTCGGCATACTGAGGTAGTAGTACTGCTAAAATCTGTTCCTCACTTGGTTCATATTCGTACTGGCTGCTTGATCCGGAATTATTCATATCTTCAATAGGCAATAACTGTTTCGTAGTTACAACTTGAGATATTGCACTTACATAATGGTTATAAATAATGACTAACCGATCAATTTCCCCATCACTGTACATTTGTACGGTTTCAGAAGCAATATCCTTAATCGTAGCAAATGCTGGCTGGTCCGGTAGACCAGTAATACTTCTAGCAATTGGAAAATTACGCTTCTTACAGAAGTCCACTGCCATTCTACCAATGGCAATCACAGTATATTCATCTGTAGAATTATGATTATCTTGAATGGCATGATTCAAATTCCGTAAAATATTTGCGTTATATGCACCTGCAAGTCCACTGTCTGCAGTAATGGCGATATAACCTACCTTTTTCACCTCGCGGGTTTTTAGCATTGGATGATCAGCATCGGTATGCTTTGCAATACTTGCAACAACCTCTTGCATTTTTTCACTATAAGGAACAAATGCTTTAGCATTTTGCTCTGCCTTGTTCATCTTTGCCGCAGAAACCATTTCCATTGCTTTGGTGATTTTTTTCATCTTTGTTGTAGAATCAATACGTTTTTTAATATCTCTAAGTGATGCCAAGCTCTTTCACCACCCTTTCGTAGCAAAGTACGGGGGCAAAAAGCTAGAGATCATCATCTCTGCTCTTTACCCAATCAATCTATAAAGGTAATTATTTTTGGTCAGAAGTTAAAAATGTCTTTTTGAATGCTTCTATAGCAGAAGTCATATCATTATCTTCTGGAAGATTTCCTGTATCACGAATTGTAGCTAATAATTCAGGGTGATTCGAATCTAACCATGCATTGAATTCAGCCTCGAAACGAGTAATGTCTTCAACAGGAATATCATCTAGGAATCCTTTCGTTAGAGCAAAAATAATCATAACCTGATACTCTACCTTAAGTGGTGCATGCAGTCCTTGCTTCAGCACTTCTACCGTACGAGCACCACGATTTAATTTTGCTTGTGTCGCTTTATCAAGGTCTGAACCGAACTGAGCAAATGCCTCTAGTTCACGGAATGATGCAAGGTCTAGACGTAATGTACCAGCAACCTTTTTCATTGCCTTGATTTGTGCAGAACCACCAACACGTGATACGGATAGACCTGCGTTAATAGCTGGGCGTACACCTGAGAAGAATAGGTCAGATTGTAAGAAAATCTGTCCATCCGTGATAGAAATTACGTTCGTTGGAATATATGCAGAGATATCGCCTGCTTGTGTTTCAACAAATGGTAGAGCAGTTAAAGAACCGCCACCTTTTGCATCACTTAATTTAGCAGCACGCTCCAGTAAACGTGAATGCAAGTAGAATACATCCCCTGGGAATGCCTCACGACCTGGAGGACGACGAAGCAATAGGGATAGCTCACGATAGGCTGCAGCTTGCTTCGATAGGTCATCATAAACAACAAGCACATGCTTGCCATTATACATGAACTCTTCCCCCATCGTTACGCCTGCATATGGAGCTAGGTATAATAGTGGTGCTGGGTCAGATGCACCAGCAGCAACTACGATTGTATAATCTAATGCACCATATCGACGGAAAGTTTCAACAGTTCCACGAACAGTTGATTCTTTTTGACCGATAGCAACATAAATACAAATCATATCCTGGTCTTTTTGGTTAAGAATCGTATCAACTGCAACCGTTGTTTTACCTGTTTGACGGTCACCAATGATTAACTCACGCTGACCACGGCCGATTGGTACTAATGCGTCAATCGCTTTAATTCCAGTTTGTAATGGCTCATGAACAGATCTACGATCCATTACTCCTGGTGCTGGAGATTCAATTGGACGGAATTTAGTTGTTTCAATTGGGCTACCACCATCAATTGGTTGTCCTAATGGATTAACAACACGTCCGATTAATTCCTCACCTACTGGTACTTGCATGATTCGTCCTGTACGACGAACTTCATCGCCTTCTTTAATCTCTGTGTAAGGGCCAAGGATAATGATACCGACGTTAGACTCTTCTAAGTTCTGAGCCATACCCATTACACCGTTTGAAAATTCAACAAGCTCTCCAGCCATGACATTGTCAAGACCATGAGCACGTGCGATACCGTCACCAATTTCAATAACTGTTCCGACATCACTTACTTCAATATCTGAATCGAAATTTTCGATTTGCTGTTTTATCAGTTTACTGATTTCTTCAGCTTTGATGCTCATACCATTTCACCCCTATCATCAAATGTTCGTTAGAAAAACTCACATTCGCTCGCTTTTTGGCGAATGTGGTAGTTTTTCTTATGCAGAAGGAAAGTTTATATACTTTCCTAACTGCCAAGTTTCATATTTTGCTCAATGCGTCGTAATTTTCCACTTATCGTTCCATCGTAAATGGTGTTTCCCATTCGGATCTTCATACCACCGACAATGGATGGGTCAACAATATTTTCTAGCTTGACCACCGATTTATTAAGACGTTTTGCAAATGAGGTTTCCAACTCTGCTTTTTCTGCATCTGATAACTTACGAACGGAATATACTTTACCTTGTGCAATTCCTGAAGCATCATTGACAAGTGCTACAAAAGCATCAACAATCTGAGAAACAATTCCTATACGATGACGTTCAACTAGAAGTTTTAATGTGTTTAAGACGTCGACTGAAACTCCTTTGAATACTTCATCAAGGAATAACCTCTTCTTTTCGTTTGTAACACGTGGATGGATTAGGAATGCATTTAACTCCCTATTCTCATGAAAAACCTGATTCACAACACGTAATTCTTCTGTAATTTCACTAAGTGTTGCTTTTCCACTACCGAGTTGAAAAAGAGCATCTGCATAACGTTTGGCAACTACTGCTTCACTCATCGCTCTTCTCCTACCTCTTTAATATAGTCATTGATTAACTTTTCTTGATCTTGTGCACTTAGTTCTTTTTCAATTACCTTACTTGCAATTAGAACAGATAAGGACGCAACTTGATCTTGAAGTGCTTGAAGTGCTTTTTCTTTTTCGTTTTGAATTTCTTCTTGTGCTGCTTTTTTGATACGATCTGCTTCCTGGCGAGCTGATTCGATAATATCTTGCTCTTGCTTCACACCAGCAGTTTTAGCATCTTCTATAATTTTTTGTGCTTCTAATTTCGTTTGTTTTAACTGATCTGCCGCTTCTTTTGCTGCCTTTTCAGCATCTTTACGGCTCTTTTCTGCAGCTTCAATTTCATTCGCTACATATTCTTCACGTTTTTTCATCATGTTCATTACTGGTCCCCAAGCGAACTTTTTCACTAGGAATAGTAATAGTGCGAAGAAAAATAGCTGAACGAGCATGTCACCAACATGGAATCCCCAGATTACTACTGACGAGTATATAGTGAATGCCTGCACTGAATTCACTCCTTTCAACCTGATTCAAACAATCAACAAAAGTGTTCACGTAATCATTCTAGTAAAAACAACGGCGAAGTTTCATGGGAAAGTCTTCGCCATTATCAAGTTTAATTATCAAATTATTACATTACCATTAATGCGATAACTACTGCGATGATAGGCATAGCCTCTACTAGACCTACACCAATGAACATTGTAGTTTGAAGTGAACCTTTAAGCTCAGGTTGACGAGCGATTCCTTCTACTGTTTTACTAACGATTAAACCGTTACCAATACCTGCACCAAGTGCCGCTAAACCTACCGCTATTGCTGCTGCTAATGCTCCTGACATAATATAAATCCTCCTCATAATATATAAATAATTTTTTAATATTTTCCGGTTTTAACAGAATACTATTAAAACTGGTTAATTAATGAATTAGTGTTCCTCACTTACCTTATGGGAAATGTAAACCATAGATAGCATTGTGAAGATAAATGCTTGGATTCCTCCAATAAATACAGAGAATCCTTGCCATGCTAAGAATGGAATTGCCCCACCTATAAATCCTAATACTCCAGATGAAGTTAAGCCTACTAATAATGCTAGTAATACCTCACCGGCATATAGGTTACCAAATAGACGCAAGCCTAGTGTCAAGGTGTTTGCAAACTCTTCAATTAGTTTTATTGGAAATAAAAACGGTAGTGGACGAAAATAATCTTTGATATATTCTTTTCCACCGCGCAGTTTGATTCCATAGAAATGAGATAAGACGATTACCATAGCTGCTAATGTTAGGGTTAAACCTGGATCGGCAGTTGGTGATTTCCACCAAGTGCTATTTTCATATACTCCATTTGTGACAACACCAAGCATATTACCAACTAGAATATAAGAAAATAGTGTTAGTGCTAATGGTAAGAATAGCTTACCAGTCTTCCAATCCATCGTGTCATTTACGATTCCCTTAACAAAATCTAGAATCCATTCCATCACGTTTTGAGCACCAGTTGGTTTCATTTGTAGCTTTCTAGCACCTAAAACCGAAAGAACAAATACAATTAATGATGTTACAATAATCATAAATACATTCGACAAGTTGAAATCAAGCCAGCTAATTCCAAAGACGTCATGTACTATCGGTGCCCCATGATCCATACTTATTCACCCCTCTTTCAAGCACTATCCTTATTTTTAAAAAGAATAAAGTCTATCATAATGACTATATAAGAAGTCATTAATCCAATTATCACTGCAATCATTTGAAAATACTCTTCATAACGAAGGGCAATAATGACTGCTAAAGCAACTGCTGCTAATCTTGAAATGGTACCTATTCCTCGTGCCTTTTCTTTCTTTGCTACTGCTTCTGTAAATTCAATTGTTTTCTTTTGTAATAGATATAGATTGTAGAAGCTAATGGTGCTTCCCAAGAGAAGCCCGAGGAAAATACGCATATAAGGAGTAAAGCCTGCACCAAGCACGAATATCGCTAGTAGATAGAGCATCCATTTACGCTGACGGGTCATCATCATTTCATTGGTTGTCATTTGTTACTCTCCCGCTTCCGTAAATTTCTTAACAGTTGCAACCATTCCATAGATTCCGGCTGCTAGCCCTAGTAATAAACCAATTATTGTGAAAATTGGTTTTGAGGAAACTAGTTTATCGAGATAGATACCAGAAAATATTCCTAGAATCGTTCCACCTGCTAAATTAGCAGAAACCGCACTTGCTAACACAATTGCTTTTTGTGGTTTAATCCCCATACGAAAACCTCCTCTAGTAAGAGATTACTGGGGTTACATTTCAATAAATTTTCAAGTATGTGAAGGTATGTAAAAAATCAAGACAGAACTACCAAATTATACTTGAAAACCCTATCATTCCACACTAAGTCAGTTTACCCTAGCAAGCGTTAACTTGTCAATTGATATCCAAGGAATTTTGACATATTTCACGCCTACCAATTTTTGTCCAGTCAATTAACCTTCAAATAGGATTGCCTGTGATGAATATTACTTACATTTATTATATAGGAATAACGAGTTCCAGTTAGTGACAGTTTTGTGAACGAAAGTGTCTCAGTTAAGCATTCAATCTAGGAATGGAGAAATATTTAATTTTTGTTTAGATTATGATTCTCCTATTATGTTTGCAGTGCCATTCGGGTAGTCATGTTGAGGCATGGGGCAATTATACTGCTAAGCACATGTAAGGAGAGGCCAGCTATTTTCATCATGAGTTCGGCGACTCCGCTGTGATCCAGCGAAGTTCGGCCGAATTTTCTTGGATATACTCCGTACTCTGTTTGTTTCCAAAAGGTTATTTAAAACGCCTTAACTACTTATTTTATCAATTACTACCAGGTTCAATCACCAATTCTGTTTCATAGCTTTCATACGTTCCATCTTCCAATTGAACAGTAATCACGGCTAAATAATTACCAGGTTTTCCGAGCTTCCTTTTTTCTACATACCCTTCATTCAACCCTATCTTGGTATCCTCCAGGTGGAATAAGGTTCTATCGAAAATTAAGGTCTGTGGATCATATAGCTCCACATCTACATTCTGAGTCTCTTCTGTAAGATATAGTCTGTAGATAAATTCTTCCTCTGAAAAAGGTTTAAGTGTAAATTCGAATCCTACTGCCTTCGGATAATCAGCTGTTTCATTTATAAATAAATAAGGAAGGTGGTAGGAATTCTTTTCTGATTGCAACTCTAGCCACCCTTGATGTATCCCTTTGTCCAGAAGTGGAGAGGTTATTCCAAGCTTAACAGGAATGTCTCTTTTCTCACCTGCTTTCACTGTAAAAGAAAGAGGTAAATTCCAGTGGAGACCTTTTTCCTTTTTAGGAACATGAAAGGAAAAACTTCTTGTTTTATTGGAAGTGTTTTCAATTGTGAGCATTACGGTTTGTTCTTCTCGGTAATCGTTAATTTTCCCAAATGCAATTGATGGATTATATATAATGACCGGTGCATTTATCGCGTCTTTTGGATTAATTTTTCCCATCCCTTGAACAATTGGCTCTAATGGGGTTCCTTTACTGTCATTTACCCTAATAGCAGTTGTTTTAATCGCACCAAAGATTTTTTGATTGCTCCAGCTAGGATGTGCTTCCTTCATCAGTGCGATAACTCCTGATACATGTGGTGCTGCCATACTTGTACCCTGTAATGGTAAATAACCTCCTGGGACAGTGCTTAATATATTTGTTCCAGGTGCGAGTATATCCGGTTTTATTTCCCAGTTAATGGTAACTGGTCCTCTGGAGCTAAAGGCTGCAATACCGTCTTCTGTTTTTTCATAGATTGTTTCAATGTATGGATGTTTGTTTTCCTCCATGTACTTTTTCAGCCATTCACCATCTTTTTTAGATAGTGAGATAACTGGAATCTTAACTGGTTGTTCATCATTCGTAATTGCACCTTGAAATGGGTCGTCCTCATTGTTATATATAATCGCGGCAATCGCGCCTTTTTCTTCTGCTTGTTTGGCTAAATCATAGAAGGGAATTTTTCCACGTTGAATGAGAGCTATTTTTCTATCTAAATCTGCTGCATTTCCAAGAGCTATTTCATAATCCTTTGAAAGTCTCCAAGGAACGGATCCCACCATTGGATTAATCGGTATTTTTTTATCCTCAAAGGCAGGAGATAGTATTGGGATGGTTTGCGCGTTAGCAAAAGCTCCTACAGCAAGGGCTTTTGATGCAGTTGCTGGGGCACCTACCGTCCAATTATCTGGACCACTATTTCCATTTGCAATCACAACAGCTACACCAAGCTCGCTTGCACGATTCACTGCTACACTAGTTGGATAATCAGGTCCATTAACGGAATTACCAAGGGAAAGATTAATAACATCTACCCCATCCTTTACTGCCTGCTCCATAGCAGCGATAACCTGAACGGAGGTTCCGCTTCCACCAGGGCCAAGTGCGCGATAAGCACGAATTTCCGCATTCGGTGCAACTCCCTTCATTGCTCCATTTGCCGCGATAATTCCCGCTACATGACTTCCATGCTGTGTTGGCATGCCTTCTGCCTCAAGTGTTTCCATTGGATCATCATCTAAATCTACTAAATCATAACCACCTGTATAGTTCAGCTTTAAGTCTTGGTGGTTATAGTCCACCCCGGTATCAACTACACCAACAACAACACCTTTTCCCGTATATTCAGTATTATTAAGTGCTTCTGGTATTACAATATCTGGATTATCCTTTAACAGTTCATCAATAGAATTTACAGGTTCAGGGTTTACTCCATCTTGTTCATGTTGAAACCATTGTTGCGTATTATATGTTTGTACGGAATGGATAGCCTTCACAAAGCTTAGGGTTCCCATTTTTTCTAAATCCTTAGGTGAACCTTGTAAGGCTATACCTTTGAATAATTTTGTATAGGTGGCAACTACATTGATAAAAGGATAATATTTTTCTAGGTATTTCTTATGCTCCATCGGATTTCCTTCTACTTCAATAATGATGGATTGTTGTTTTTCATCTGGATTTGCGCTCGTTGGGTTAATCCCCATAACTGCTATGTACAACATTATTAACAACACACTTCGCATAATACGCATATTTTCCCCTCCTATCCTCCTAGTATTTGTTGTATAGACGGGAAACATACATAACGTTGCTTAACTCCCTTATATGAAAAGGCTGATTTCCAGAACACTTTTCTGGAAATCAGCCTTTATATCTTAGAGTGTATGGAAATAATTCAAAATCGCATCGGCAATACGTCGAGTTGCTTTTCCATCTCCATAAGGATTGGATGCTTTAGCCATTTGATCGTGTAAAGCTTGATTCGTTAATAATTCATCAGCCAATTTAAATATAGTATCTTCATCGGTTCCTGCTAGCTTTAGGGTACCTGCTTCAATTCCCTCTGGACGCTCTGTTGTATCTCGAAGCACAAGAACAGGTACACCAAGTGAAGGCGCTTCTTCCTGAACACCACCCGAATCAGTTAAAATCAAGTAGGAATGTGCTGCAAAATTATGGAAGTCAACGACATCAAGTGGTTCAATTAGCTGTATTTGCTTATTATTCCCGAGTATTTCATTCGCAGTTTCTTGTACAACTGGATTTAAATGAACAGGATACACCACTTGGATATCTTCATGTTTTTCCACTAACCGTTTAATCGCACGAAACATTTGTTGCATATTACTTCCCTGATTTTCTCTACGATGTGCTGTTAAAAGGACGAGACGTTTTTCGCCAAGTGCCTCTAATATCGGATGGGAATAAGATGCATTTACAGTAGTTTTTAATGCATCAATTGCCGTATTACCAGTTACATAGATGTGTGCTTCAGACTTATTTTCTTCCAATAAATTATTCTTGGATTTTTCAGTAGGAGCAAAATGTAAATCTGTTAAAATACCTGTTAACTGACGATTCATTTCTTCAGGATATGGAGAATATTTATTCCATGTCCTTAAACCAGCTTCCACGTGTCCGACGGCAATTTGATTGTAATAAGCAGCAAGTGATCCGGCAAAAGTTGTACTTGTATCCCCATGTACTAGGACTATGTCTGGTTTTGTTTCTTTCATCACTTCGTCCAAGCCTTCCAGTGCACGAGTTGTAATTTGTGCAAGAGATTGATTTGGTTTCATGATATTCAAATCAAAATCAGGCGTAATGTTAAAAATTTCTAAAACCTGATCTAGCATTTCCCGATGCTGAGCTGTTACTGTCACAATGGTTTCAAACTCTTCTGGTCGATTTTTAAGTTCAAGAACAAGTGGAGCCATCTTAATTGCTTCTGGCCTTGTCCCAAAAATAGTCATAACCTTAATGCGTTTTGGCATCCTTTTCCTCTCCGATAAGCTAATTATTTTGTACCAAACAAGCGATCACCAGCGTCTCCTAGTCCTGGTACAATATACGCATGTTCATCTAATTTTTCATCAAGTGCCGCTAAATAAATATCCACATCAGGATGTTCATTTTTTATCTTTTCTACACCTTCTGGAGCTCCGATTAAACACATTAGACGAATATTTTTAGCTCCTCGCTTTTTCAATGATTCGATTGCATCACTAGCAGATCCTCCAGTTGCAAGCATTGGATCAATCACGATTAGCTCACGCTCATGAATATCAGAAGGCAATTTTATGTAATATTCTACTGGCTTCAGTGTTTCTGGATCACGATATAAACCGACATGTCCTACCTTTGCAGCAGGAATTAATTTCACCATTCCATCTGTCATACCAAGCCCCGCACGCAAAATTGGTATTAAACCAATTTTTTTACCAGCAAGCACTTTGGTCTTCATTGTTGTAACAGGTGTTTCTATCGTTGTTTCCTCAAGTGGCAAATCACGCGTAATTTCAAATGCCATAAGCATTGCTACCTCATCCACTAATTCCCGGAACTCCTTCGTTCCTGTATTCTTATCTCGAATATAAGACAATTTATGTTGGATTAACGGATGATCTAGAACATGTACATTTCCCATTTAGCGGTCACTCCTTCTTTTTATTTACATCTTTAAAATTGTACAGAAAAAATAAGACTTATTCAAGGCTAAGGTCTGGAATATAAAGTAGACAGAAGTTTATTTTCAGGATCACGCTATTTAAAAGATTTTTTTGGTTAGGAGATGTTATGGAGGATTTGTGAATACGTTTCAGAAGTATGTTCCCAATCTGTATAAGTGAGCTCTGAGCTTTGAAACGATTTTGTCGAAATTCATAACGATATGACCACACTTTGATACTATCTCCGAATTTCATAACAATGTGACCACTTCCATATACCGTGTAAGCAATAGACTAATTTATACTTATTTACCGTCTTATAAACAAATAAAGGACACCATAACAGGTGCCCTCTCTATCATTTTATACATACAAAGGTGATTTTTCTGTTAAGGCTAGTACGCGGTTAGCAGCCTCGTTAAGAATTTCTTCGTTTTCATGGTTTTTTAATGTCATGGAAATGATGCTTGCAATTTCACGCATCTCTTCTTCTTTAAAGCCACGAGTTGTGACAGCAGGTGTTCCAATACGGATTCCGCTAGTTACAAATGGGCTCTCGGTGTCAAATGGAATGGTGTTTTTATTTACTGTAATTCCGATTTCGTCCAATACATGCTCAGCAACCTTTCCGGTAATGCCTAGTGGTGTAACATCTAATAATAATAAATGGTTATCAGTACCACCAGATACTACTCGGATGCCTTCTGCAACTAAAGCTTCTCCAAGAACTTTTGCATTTCGGATAATTTGTTTACAGTATTCTTTAAATTCATCGGATAAAGCTTCTTTAAATGCAGTTGCTTTTGCGGCGATTACATGCATTAGTGGACCACCTTGCATGCCAGGGAATACTGCCTTATCAATTTTCTTCGCATGTTCTTCCTTACATAAAATCATTCCACCACGAGGTCCTCTTAATGTTTTATGAGTAGTTGTTGTAACAAAATCAGCATAAGGCACTGGATTTGGATGTAGACCAGCTGCAACAAGACCAGCAATATGAGCCATATCTACCATTAGGTATGCTCCAACCGCATCAGCAATTTCTCGGAATTTAGCAAAGTCAAGGGTTCTAGAATAGGCACTAGCACCAGCTACAATTAATTTAGGCTTCACTTCTTTTGCTTTTTCTAAAACAACATCATAGTTTAACTGTTCTGTTTCCTTTTCAACACCGTAATCAACGAAATTATATAGGGAGCCACTAAAGTTCACAGGGCTTCCATGGGTTAGGTGACCGCCATGACTTAGATTCATTCCAAGAATTGTATCACCTGGCTTTACTATAGAAAAATAGACTGCCATATTAGCCTGTGCACCAGAATGTGGTTGAACATTAGCATGCTCCGCACCAAATAATTCTTTTGCACGATCACGAGCAAGATTTTCAACAACATCTACAAATTCACAGCCTCCATAGTAACGCTTTCCAGGGTATCCTTCTGCATACTTATTAGTTAAAACAGATCCCATTGCCTCCATTACCGATTCTGACACGAAGTTTTCAGATGCAATTAGTTCGATTTTAGTTTGTTGGCGTTTCTTTTCCGCTAGGATTGCTTCTAATAATTCATTATCTGTTTGTTTTAAATGTTCCATTCGTTGTGTCCTCCCTGTCCTAAAAATAGGTACTATTTTTCTAATGATTGATATCCTTTATTGATAAACAGCACGGCTTCCACCAATTAGTTTGGGGCGTGTAAAGGCTGCATTCACTCGTGCCTTTCCTATGTATTGTTGATTGAAACGTAAAGGTACTGCCACATGTTTGAGGTGCATTCCGATAAGGGTTTCCCCAATATCTATTCCTGCATGTGCCTTTATATGTTCAACTACAACAGGTTTATTAAAATTCCTATATGCATAAGCAGCCATGGACCCCCCCGCTTTAGGAACTGGAATAACGGAAACCGCTTCCAATTCCAACTTCTCAGCAAGTTCTTGTTCAACTACTAGAGACCGATTCAGATGTTCACAGCACTGAAAAGCTAAATAAATGTCCTTCTTTTTTTGTAGTTCTTTCAAACCAGCAAAAATTTGGGAAGCTATTTCCTCACTTCCAGATGTACCTATTCGTTCTCCTGCTACTTCACTTGTGGAGCAGCCAATGATAAAAATAGAATCCTTTTGTAAAAAATTGGCCTCCAGGATTTCAGTCATGAGGGACTCGATATCGGCACGAATTTTTTCAATACTTAATTCCATCGTATCACCTATTCCATGCAGATAGGAAGACGAAGGGAGTCCCTTCGTCTAACATCTTAAAGATTTTTATCTTCGTAAGCTTTTATCTTTTCCAGTCTTCTTTCATGGCGACCGCCTTCGTATTCTGTTTCCAGCCAAGCTTGGACAATTTCCCTTGCTAAGCCAGGACCAAGAACACGCTCACCTAGAGCGATCATGTTCGTATCATTGTGCTGTCGAGTAAGTTTGGCACTATAAACATCATGTAATAAAGCACAACGAATCCCTTTCACCTTGTTTGCAGCGATGGACATTCCTATTCCTGTTCCACAGATTAGAATCCCACGATCAAATTCACCCTTCGCTACACGTTCTGCAGCGGGTAGTGCGTAATCTGGATAATCAACGGATGTCTCACAGCTACAGCCTGTGTCCTCATATTCAATACCCTTCTCATCTAATAAACTTTTTACCTCATTACGTATCGTCATACCTGCATGATCCCCAGAGATAATTACCTTCATCGTTTATCACTCCATTCATGTTGTATTATTTTACGTTAAACTTTTGGATTTGCTTGTTAAGGCCGCTTGCCTGTGTTTCTAATTCATGAACCAGCTGGTCAACCTTCCCAATTGTTGCAGCTTGTTCTTGAATAGATGCATTGACCTCCTCCGCACCAGCAGAGGTTTCTTCGGCAATTGCTGCAACTTCCTGTGATTGTGATGCTGTTGCTTGTATGGATGCTAACTGTTGATTCACAAGGGATAATATTACATCAATTTCGGTTGCGACTTCTTCAACAGATTGAGACATTTGTTCAAAGGCGGTATTGGTTTCAACACCATTATTTGCCTCCTTGACTGTATATTGGACATTCTCATTGATTTTTTTCACAACCTGATTGACATCCTCTTGAATAGCAGTAATTAAACTCGAGATTCGTTGTACCGCTTGTGCACTTTGGTCAGCTAGCTTGCGAATTTCCTCTGCAACAACAGCAAAGCCTTTTCCATGTTCCCCTGCTCGAGCTGCTTCAATCGAGGCATTTAATGCTAGCAAATTAGTCTGTTCAGCGATTTCACCAACCATTGAAATGATCGATTCTACCTGTAGGGCATTCTCCTTTAAATGATCAACATCTTTCAATGAGGTCGCTTGCTCTTGTGCTAGGTTCTTAATACCATTAATCAACTGTCCAACTACCTGCTTACTTTTATCAAGCGTCTCCAGCATAACAGTTGACTTTTCTTTTGATTGACCTGCTTTTTCCTGAACCTTTTCTGCAAGAGAAGTAGCTTCTTCAACAGCTTCCACAGTAATCTGTATCGCCTCTGATGAACTCTCTGCACCCTTTGAAATCTCGTCTACTGCTGCACTAATTTGATTAGAGTGCTTCGAAACCTGATCAGCTGCTCCCTTTAATTCCAAAACAGACTGATTTGTACTATTAAAGTGTACATCAATATTATGTACCATTTCCTTTAAATTGCTTAGCATCGTATCAAATGACACACTAAGTGCACGAATTTCATCATCAGAATTCGGAATAATAACTTCCTGATTTAAGTTCCCATTAGCAACCTCAGATGCTACATGGGCAAGTCTATTTAAAGACTTGGTAATGAAACTTGCCGCAAAAAACGCTAATATTCCAGACCAGATAATTCCTAAGGATAGTGTAATAATTGTATATGCTTCCATGGATATCTGCCAAAATTCGACAACAAAGTCATACAAAAAATAAAGAAAAAAAGCACTTGTCGAATACGTAATAATGGCTAAAATTGTTGTAAAGAGTACAAGCTTTAATCTTAGACCTGAACGATATTTCTGCCTCATTTTGTTCTCCCCTAGCCTTTTATTTGTAATTTTTTAATTAATAATGTGATATAGTTATCTAATTCTTCCAATGTCTTTTGATAAATTGTAAGATTGCCACCAAATGGATCGGAAATATCATAATTTATAAGACTGCTTTCAAGCTGATTAATCTTGTCCAAGTCAGCCTGTAAATACTCTCTTAATTGTTGCTCAAGTGCCTTATAATCAAGCTTATTTCCGTGTTCGTGTAAAAATTGAGAACGTTTCAATTCATATTCTGCATAAAGCACTTTTAATTCTTCCCATATCTTTTTATCGGAATCGGAAACAAATTCTTTTAATGTATAATATTTTTCCTGAAAAATTGGAAACTCCATGATTAGAGATTGCTTATGCTGCGTTGTCATTGTCAAAACGACATCAGCCCAATTTAATAGCTTTTCATCAACAGGTTTCGAAAGGTGATCTAATCGAATCCCCTTTTTCTCCAGCACATCGACTGCATGCTTAGAAGCGCGTTGGTTTTTCGCAGCAAAAATACCTGCCGACTTCACTTCTGCTGTTGGCATTTTGTTTTTCAATAAAGCTTCAGCCATAGGACTCCGGCACGTATTTCCCGTACAAACAAATAAAATCCTCATGAAAGTACCCCCAATATAATCGGTTGGTATTACAACAAACGGATATCTCTAACTAAAATATAACATAGAATAAAATCAGTTGATAGCAAAAGGGGAAATGAATCCAAAGTTATAGAACCCTAAAAATTACTAGTACTATATACCCAGTTATTAATTCACAAATTGTCTAAATATGTGAAAGGTTGTAGAAATTTTGAGGAATAAGTATTACTATTAACTTATATTCTTCAATATCACAGGTTACTATATTACTAATATGTAAATTTGTTGCATAATTTTTGTTTACATAATAGCGTTACATTTCTTATAAACTATACAAAGTACTCTTTAAGTACGAACCTTTGGGAGGGAAAAGTTACATGGCAAATTCTATGCAAACAGCAAGTATAGGAGATATTGTACTTTTTGACAGAAGGAATCAACAACACCAAGGAAAAGTTTTTCAAGTAAGAGAAAATAGCGTATTAGTGGAGCTAACAAAGGATGCTGCAAAAACATTAGGCTATGAGATGCCTAATACAGTCGTTCGCCACGGTAAGTATAGTATTATTTCTTAATTACAAATTCGTTCATTTAACCATTGGCAGTCAACTAAATTCAGACGGCCCAATTATGCACATAAGTATAATTCCCTTATCTATAATCTAAAAAGAAGTCTGGACTCCAGTTATTATTTGAGTCAGACTTCTTTATATGAAATCTAAAAAATGATATAAAGTCCCAGGCCACATAGAATACTTCCGCCAAGTATCTCACTATAGGCACCTAAAAATCCATGTACTTTTCTTCCTATAATCATTCCTGCCCATGTTAACATCATGCTAGTTGCTCCAAATAATATTAGGGTTAAGACCGTTTTAACGTTGGAAAGTCCTAAGCTCAGGCCAACAGAAAAGCTATCGATGCTTACACTTAAAGCAAATAGGATTAGACCGAATCCTGTCGTTTGGATGACTTTAACAGCCTTGTGATTAAAAGCAGAAAATACCATATGAGCACCTATCCCAAACAGTATTAATCCTCCTGTTAACATTGTCCATTCACCAATTCGCGCTGAAATTAATGTTCCTAGAACAATTCCTAAAAAAGGCAAAAGGAAATGGAACATCCCAATTACTATGCCAATAATTGCGATGCGTTTTAACCGAATCATTTGCATCCCAAGCCCTAGGCTCACCGAAAATGCATCCATTCCGACAGCTATTGCCATGAAGAAAAGAGATAAAAATTCACCTAAAGCCTTTTCCATTATTCGTCCCCCTTGGACATGCTTTTAAACTATATGATGTCCAGAGGGGAAATATGATAGTTATTCATGTATTAGTTTGCTAGCTGCCTTTTTCAGGCGATTCATGATAGCTAGTCCGATCCCAATTTCTTGGTAGGTTTCACATAATATGATATCTACTTCTCCATATTTGAAGCTACGTAAACCATCATATAAATTGGCAGCTACATCCTCTAATGATTCACCTAGCGAATGGGCATATACTTTTTCCTCTGATGACAATCTTTCTAAGGTATTCCGATTCGCTAACACGCCAACACTTTTTCCATCTGCAATTAAATTGTTTATTACTTGTTGCATATGCTTGAAGTCCCCATCGATAAGCCACATTGGAACCTCTGGTGCGTAATGCTTATACTTCATTCCAGGGGCTTTCGGCTTTTCTTTTGTTTCCCCTTTTTCAAAAGCCGGATCAATCAGAACCTTGCCAACAACCACTTCCAACTCTTCCAAAGTAATACCACCTGGTCTTAGGATTACTGGAATATCCTGTGTACAATCAATCACAGTTGATTCTACCCCTACACCAGTTGGCCCACCATCCACAACTCCAGCAATTCTTCCAGAGAGATCCTCCCATACATGATCTGCTGTCGTTGGACTAGGCTTACCAGATATATTTGCACTTGGTGCTGCAATAGGCAACCCACACGCCTTTATTAAAGCAAGTGCGACTGGATGACTTGGGATACGTACCCCTATTGTTGACAAGCCCGCGGTTACGTTTTCCGCACATACTCCATTACTTGGAAGTACATAGGTTATTGGCCCAGGTGAAAATGTTTCAATGAGTCTATCCACATAGTCAGGGACGTTTGTCACGAGATTTAGTAGCTGTTCTTTTGTTGCAACATGTGCAATTAGTGGATTGTCCTGTGGACGACCTTTTGCTTGAAAAATTTTTGCGACAGCATCCTTATTGGTTGCATCTGCACCTAATCCATATACAGTCTCTGTAGGAAATGCTACTGTGTCACCAATTATTAGATAGTTTGCTGCCTCTTGGATCATTTCATTACTTTTATTTATATTTTTGACTATGTTCCATCGTCTCGTATCAATCATAAATACTACCTCTCTTCTTTCCTTATTTTAGCGGATTAAAAACTGTTTCGCAAAGAGAGAAGTTTATCCACAAAAAAGAAATAATCTGCAGTTTATCCACAGATTTTTTGAAACATACGTCATTAATATCCACATATTAACCCATTATCCACAAAATTTATCTTTATTAACAGGGTTCTCCACAGGTTGTGCACATTTATTTGTGTATAATCCCATAACGATTAGGAAACTTCATATGCCCACCAATTCCCCTCATTCTGCTGGTAGCTCTGAATATCTATTGCTTCATTTTGTGGATGGAATTGTAGTGCATCTAATAAGATATCCACAATTGGTTGGTGACTATGTACATAAAGTTTTTTTGCTCGTTTTTCTTTTACTAATACAATAATTGTTTCAAATAGTATAGGTAGATTCATAGCTGCTTCTTTAGCAATGTAGAGCTGTTTTAACCAGTAAACTCCACCCTTTACAGAGGAGAGCACAAAGCAAGCCTTGATTTCACCATTTATTTCGACCAGATAACCATCCTGAATTAAGCTTTCCTTATCCACTTGATCTGTGGTGTTAATAAATGCTTCGACCTTTTCTATCGGTACCTCACTTGCGATTAATACTTTCATTTTTCCCACCTCTATCTGCGAAAGAATTTTTATAGAAAACAAGCTCTATCAATCTTTATCAGAGTCTTGCTTCTCTATCATTTTATGCAGAGACTTATTATTCTATGACCATCCTAGCCATTCTAATAGGAAAAATTTAATTTTTAATCCTTTTTCTTCATCTACCTGTTCCTCTTCAAATCCACCAGGACTTGCTTCTGCCACACTAATACCATTAGAAAAATCTAAGAAACAAAGAGGCGGAAATAAAACACACCACCAATTAGAGCCTTCTCCCTCACCAATCGTAATTAATATAGCTTCGTATTCACCTGCAGGATATAGGTAGGATCCGTAAATTTTTGTAGGAAAGCTTACACTATCATTATATTCTACATCAAAGCTCCTATTTTCCCCTTCTTCTTCTAACGTTCTCTTTACAATATCTTTAATTTCAGGAATCCTATTTTCTAATAAGGCTCGAGCTTCTTCAATATCTGAAATATCGGCTACCCAATCGGTAATAGCAGCATTTACCTGATCTCTTACTATGCGCTTAATTTGTTGGTCTGCTTCGTTATCACTATTTGCTAGAATCCGTAAACGAATTGCATCATCAGGAATAACCTGATAATCCGAATAATTTTCTTGCCCTTTACCCTTTACAGGTAATGAGACTGCAATGATAATGAGAATAATTAGGATAATCGTTAGTTTTTTCATTTCCTCTTCCCCCATAACAGAACATGAGAATAGTTCCCCCTGTCCTAATATTTCCATGTAGTCACAGTATGGTCTTAGAGAAGAATTTTTAAACTACTAATCTAGTAATTTTTAAAGTTTTATGAGAATGATAAGACAATCATAGACTTTATTTATTTTCTAAGAGAGGAAAGAGAAATGAAGCAGCATCTTCTGGCCAATATATTCGATAATAACCATCGAGAAATAATATGAATGACTACTATAGCTTTATTTACAAAAAATAAAACTGCACCTTCCATGGCGATTTCTTTTCGAACCATATCCGGGCAGTTTCATGTTTTTTCAGTAAGTTTAGCTGTTTAAAGTTGAGCAAAAACGATTCTATCTTTTCCATTGATATCCTTGATTATATTTGTCGTGCTTTTAGGAAACTTTTCCTTAATAAGTGCTTGAACTGCTTCACCTTGTAAATAGCCAATTTCAAAGGCTACACTACCATTCGGTAGTATCACTTGTGGGAGCTGGCTGCAGATTTTCTGATAGGCTGCCAGTCCATTTTCCGCTGCAAACAATGCTAATTCTGGATCATGATTTACAACCGTATCAGAAAGTTCCTCCCTCTCTGCCTCGGAAATATATGGTGGATTAGAAACTACTATGTCTGCTTTAATATTTTTATCGATGACAGGTTCGAGAAAATCTCCTTGTAAAAAGGTAATATTTGCTTGTAAATTTCTCGCATTCGCTCTAGCTGTTCGGAGCGCTTCTTCGGAAATATCCGTAGCAATAATCTTTGCATTAGGAATTTCCAGTGCAAGAGTAATAGCAATAACACCACTGCCTGTACCTACATCCACAATCGTAATTGATTCATTTTCTGGTAAGTGGTTTATTACATGTTGCACAAGCTCCTCGGTTTCAGGACGAGGAATTAAAACATGTGAGTTAACGGAAAATTTTCTGCCATAAAAGTGTTCATAGCCAGTTAAATGCTGAATTGGCACACCAGTCTTCACATGGTCCTCGATGTCAGCGTGAAATTTTTCCACAATTTCATTCGGAATCTCATCTCTCATTCGGGCATAGAACTGTGTTCTCGATACACCTAAATGATGCTGAAGTAATAAATCAGCTACACGTGTTTCACGATTATTTTTTTCTAAAAAAAGAGAAGCCCACTGTAGGACTTCATATTGTTTTTGAGACATGTTATTCACCAATTTGCTCTAGTTTTTTGGCTTGCTCTTCCATAATCAATGCATCAATCACTTCATCTAGCTTACCCTCTAGAATTTGATCAAGCTTTTGAATGGTAAGTCCAATTCGGTGATCTGTTACACGATTTTGTGGAAAATTATACGTGCGAATTCGCTCCGAACGGTCCCCAGTTCCAACGGCCATTTTACGGTGTTCATCATACTCGGCCTGTGCTTCCTGTTGGAATTTATCATATACACGAGCACGAAGTATCTTCATTGCTTTTTCTTTGTTTTTAATCTGTGACTTTTCATCCTGCATCGAAACAACAATTCCTGTTGGTATGTGTGTTAAACGCACAGCAGACATGGTCGTGTTAACACTTTGTCCCCCTGGTCCACTGGATGCAAATAGATCCACACGGATATCCTTATCATGAAGCTCCACTTCTACCTCTTCAGCCTCAGGTAAAACAGCAACCGTTGCAGTAGATGTATGAATTCGGCCACCAGATTCGGTTTCTGGAACACGTTGAACACGATGAGCTCCATTTTCAAACTTCAGCTTAGAGTAAGCACCCTGACCTTTTACCATGAAAATGATTTCTTTATATCCACCAACACCGGTAGTATGTGCATCCATTACTTCTGCTTTCCATCCTTGACTCTCTACATAACGTGTATACATGCGGTACAAGTCCCCAGCAAATAATGCAGCCTCATCCCCACCAGCAGCACCACGAATTTCCACGAATACATCCTTGTCATCATTCGGGTCCTTTGGTAATAGAAGAATCTTCATTTTCTCTTCCAACTCTTCTTTTAACTTACTAAGCTCAGAGATTTCTGATTTAACCATATCATACATCTCTTTGTCTAAGTCATCCTCCAGCATTTCCTTAGCGTCCTTCAGCTGCTCTGTTACTTCTTTATATTCACGATACGCCTGAACCACATCCTCCAGTCCAGACTGCTCCTTGGAATACTCTCGCAATTTATTTGTATCACTAATTACTTCCGGATCACTTAATAGCTCATTTAATTTATTATAACGATCTTCTAAAGCTTGTAATCGATCTAACATCACGGTCACCTCACTCAGATTAACAGTATAATTATAGTATACAAAGGGGTAGAGGTCAAAATATCTTTAAAAAACGAGATGGTACAAGGAACCTAATCAGAACTTCGAAAGAAAATGTCATCGTCTCTTTGACTGTTTCTGTGAATAATGTGTTATATCAGCGACTTTATTCATTTTATCAGCGAATCTTGCCATTTATCAGCGTTTACATTATTTTATCAGCGTATTTTTCTACTTATCAGCGATTTTGTATTCTTAAAGAATCTAACCTATACTTTCGCCCTTTATTGATCCCAATCTGCTCATAGCCCCCTTGCTGAAGCAATCTTTTCACTACGTGTGGTGAACTAACCTGTAAAAATTCTCTTGCTGCTTTATTAGTAATCGTTGAACTAATTAAATAGCTATAGTCTGATAATGCCTGTATGTGAGCATCCGTTGATTGAAATCCACATTTAGAACATACCCATTTTTGATGTTCCCTTATCATTGGCACATAAGAGCACTCTGGACAAAACACTCCTCTAATAAGGTCATTAATTGTTACTCGGTATGAATCGAAAAAGTTCCTGTCACTTTCTTGATGGGCTTCAACTAGCCGTTTTGCTACATTAGTGAGTTTTCTAATTGTGATTGTGGTTGGAGTATACAGATTATCTAATTTATGAATATGAAATATTAACTGTTTGCTGTGGACGACTCTCTCAGGGATTTTACTTTTGGGGGTGGCTTTAATAATTGTACTGGGAAAGCTAATAACCACTAGGTATTCAACTGGATGAGCTGTAATACCAATTTTGTACAACCATTTTTTTAGCCGATATTGCTGAAGCTGTGCTTGAGGAATTGGATTGGGGAATCCTTCTTCTTTACCATCGTCACCTATTCTAATAACTTGATTATTCTCATCAAATAGAATGGTTCCGTACCAATTCTTCATTTCTAAGATTAAACAATACTTCTTACATATAATTAGCGAATCAATTTGGAAATAACCTTGTTCATCCTTAAGGCGTAAGTCATGGAGTATTAAGTTTTCTTTCTCCTCTAAGAAACGAAGTGGATAATCTACTTCTTTCTCACCTGTAATTTGCCGTCTCTTCCTCTTTAAATCCATTTGTAACCTTTCATAGTAGGGATGTGTTTGTGTAACTCTTCTTACAGCTGCTTCTAATTTATACAGTTCCTTTGGCTTAATACGGTGTTTCACTATCATTTCTTCTTATCTCCTCCTTCCCTATTACAAATTCTACAAACAACAAATAATCCCTCTTTTAAACAAAAAAATGTTATTCATTCTTCTGATTAGATGAATAGCATTTATCAGCGCACTCGAGCTTGTTATCAGCGAATAATTTGTTATATCAGCGATTTATTAAAAATATCAGCGCACATTAAATTTTATCAGCGTTTTTGCAAATATATCAGCGAATATCCACTTTACAACACAACTCAACCAAAAAAGAGCACCCCATAAGATGCTCTTCTCGAATATCAAATAACTTACTTTCCAACATTTAGCAACTTCCGCATTCCCGCACTAGTTGGGCGGTTTGGGACTTCGTGGTGATGGCGACATCTTGGTTCATACGATTCAGATGCCCCAACTAGGATAATGGGGTCGTTATAGGATGCTGGTTGTCCATTTATTAAGCGCTGTGTGCGACTTGCGGGAGATCCACAGATTGGGCAAATCGCATTAAGTTTCGTAACAGATTCAGCAAGAGTCATAAGCTCTGGCATTGGGCCGAATGGCTCACCACGGAAGTCTAGGTCGAGACCAGCAGCTATAACACGGATACCCCGGTCTGCCAGTTGTTCTGCTACATAGACTATATCTTCATCGAAGAATTGTGCTTCATCAATTCCTACGATTTCTACATTCGATTCTATTTTTTCAAAGATTTCTGCTGAGCTATTGACTGGAATTGCTCTTACTGAGTTCCCATTGTGAGAAACTACGGCAACATCATCATAGCGATTATCAATTGCAGGTTTAAACACTTGAATTTTTTGGTTGGCATAAGTTGCTCTTCTTACTCTACGGATCAGTTCTTCGGATTTACCAGAAAACATGCTGCCACAGATTACTTCTAGCCAGCCGCTTTGATTCATAACATACATGTATCGGGATCTCCCTTCGTATCTTCTATGTTTAAAAAGTATTAGTCCAATAATTAGTTATAGCTAGCCGATACAGGTTTATCCTTCCCCATCAGCTAAATAAAAAACAGGCAAAGCACTAAAGATTTGCCTGTTTCTTACCGGCATGAGTAAACTCACCCAAGATTGTATCATTGACCACACTGCTATGCAGTTATAATCATCTTATTTCATATTATATTTCTTCTTGAAGCGATCAACACGTCCACCAACTGTGTCAGTTTTTTGCTTACCAGTATAGAATGGATGTGATTCTGAACTGATCTCAACACGAATTAATGGGTATGTGTTACCATCTTCCCACTCAATTGTTTCGTCTGAGTATTTCGTAGAGCCGCTTAAGAATTTGAAGTCTGAGCTAGTATCCAAAAATACTACTTTTCTGTACTCAGGATGAATTCCTTCTTTCATGTCTTTCCACTCCTTCTGCCCTGAATCCTTTGGAAACAGAGTTATTTTAGAGCCTCAGGTAGGTATAAACCTTTTCTAAACTCACTAAAAAATTATAACAGTGCGGAACACTGATTTCAAGTACAATTATATGAAATAATAGAGAAAATTAGTTTCTAGCTTCGTTTAATTACTTCGAGCCACGTTTACGCTGCATTTCTTCTTCCACTTTTTGTAAAAATTCCTCATTTGTTTCGGATGCTTTTAATCTTCTTAGGAAACGTTCGAGAAAGTCTGGTGAGTCCTGCATTGTTTTGCGAATCGCCCACATCGTGTCTAACTGACTTTTTTCAACTAAAAGCTCTTCTTTACGAGTGCCTGAACGTAAAATATCGATTGCAGGGAAAATTCTCCGGTTTGCCAGGTTACGGTCTAAATGTAGCTCCATATTACCGGTTCCTTTGAATTCTTCATAAATGACATCATCCATACGTGATCCTGTATCGACGAGTGCCGTTGCCAGTATCGTGAAGCTACCACCCTCTTCAATATTTCGGGCTGCTCCAAAGAAACGCTTTGGACGGTGGAATGCTGCGGGGTCAATACCACCAGAAAGTGTACGACCACTAGGTGGAATAACTAAATTGTATGCCCGCGCCAAACGGGTAATACTATCCATTAATACAATGACGTCCCGTTTGTGCTCTACTAGTCGCATTGCTCGTTCCAAAACAAGCTCTGATACTTTAATATGGTTTTCTGGTACTTCATCAAATGTCGAACTTACTACATCAACCTCTGGGCTAACGGAACGTTCGATATCTGTTACCTCTTCTGGACGCTCGTCTACTAATAAAATAATTAATTTTGCTTCTGGATGGTTTAAGGTAATACTGTTTGCTATTTCCTTTAACAGCATCGTTTTACCAGCCTTAGGTGGTGCGACAATAAGTCCCCGCTGTCCAAATCCAACAGGTGCCATTAAATCCATAATTCTTGTTGAAAGTTTGTTTGATGCTGTCTCTAGCTTGATGAGACGATCTGGATATAATGCTGTTAGGGCTGGAAAGTGTACACGCTCCTTCGACGAGTCAGGGTCCTCTCCGTTTACAGCATCAACATGGAGTAATCCATAATATCGTTCATTTTCCTTCGGCGGGCGTACCTTCCCTGATACTTTATCCCCGTTTCTCAAATCAAATCTACGGATTTGCGATGCAGAAATATAAATATCCTCCGCACTAGCAGAGTAGTTAATTGGTCGCAAGAAACCGAAGCCCTCTGACGGAATAATTTCTAATACTCCATCCATAAATAGAAATCCATCTTTTTCTGCCTGTGCTTTTAAAATGGAAAATATTAATTCTTTTTTAGTTAATTTTGCATAATAGGATACCTTATATTCTCTTGCTAAGGCATAAATTTCTTTTAATGTTAATTCCTGAAGTTTACTTAATGTTAGTTCAGCCATCATTCATCACGCCTATTCCTTTAACATTTTTACTATTTTGATAGATACATTCCTGAGTATGTATGGTACAAATACGCAGTAAGGGGTCTGATTCTTTTAATCCTTGATAAGGCTTATCTGATTCGAATATATGAGATATTACTTCCTGATGTGAATACTTTGCGTAGAAGGGAAGAATATTAAGAAGCTAGAATAGAAGTTTTTAAATTTTATACATCCTCGCATTATTATTTCCAGTTTTTTGACTTATTATTTTGTATCGTATCCAAACAACTCTTATCTTAAACATTTCCAATGTTAAACGTTTTAATTGGAATATTCAATACTTTTTTTGAAGAAATAGTTATCGTGAGGGATTGGAAAGTACTGATATAAAGGCACCTTCCAGTTAATTTGCAGATTAGTTAACAAATCTCCTTCTGCATAAATACAGAAGGAGATTTACTACTTATTCTGGTTTCATGACTAGATTTGGCTTCTTCTTAAGACTATGCTCGCCATCAATAAAACGTACTGTTCCACTCTTGGCGCGCATTACTACAGTTTGCGTTCTTGCTTTCGAACCTTTATACTGAACTCCCTTTAAGAGCTCTCCATCAGTAACGCCTGTTGCAGCAAAGATAGCATCTTCTCCACCACATAAATCATCCATATAGAAGATTTTGTTAATATCAGGAATACCCATTTTCTTGCATCGTTCTATCTCTGCATCATTTTGAGGCACAAGCTGTCCTTGCATCTCACCACCTAGACATTTTAAAGCAATAGCAGCAATTACCCCCTCTGGTGCTCCACCAATGCCCATAAACAAATCGACACCAGTGTTATCAAAAGCAGTATTAATGGCTGCGGCTACATCACCATCTTGAAATAGCTTAATTCTTGCACCAGCTGCACGAATCTCATCAATCACCTTTTCATGACGTGGACGATCCATAATCATGACAACTAGATCTTCAATATCTTTGTTTTTTGCTTCTGCTACAGCTTTTAAATTGTCAATGGTTGATGCATTGATATCTATCTTACCAACTGCTTCTGGCCCGACAGCTATTTTTTTCATGTACATATCTGGCGCATGAAGAACTTGCCCATGGTCACCAATAGCAATTACTGCAAGTGCATTAGTGGTTCCTCGTGCTACAATATTGGTTCCTTCTAATGGATCAACCGCTATATCTACCTTTGGTCCCACGCCAGTACCCAGTTTTTCACCAATATAAAGCATTGGTGCTTCATCCATTTCGCCTTCTCCAATAACAACCGTGCCTTGCATTGGAATAGTATTAAAAACATCGCGCATTGCCGTAGTTGCAGCATCATCAGCCTCTTCCTTTTTTCCTCTACCCATCCAACGGGCAGATGCAAGAGCTGCTGCCTCTGTAACGCGCACGATTTCCATTGTTAAACTTCTTTCCATCTTATCCATCTCCCTACTTGAAAATAGCCTCATCCCAAAGGTCTAATCAATGAAACGGATAACTTTGAAAAGTACCTTTTTCTAAGAATTTTGGAATTGTAATTCTTCCTCTTCAGACATATCCTCACGCCAAATGTTAGCACCAAGGCTATTTAATTTCTCTGTCATATTTTCATATCCTCGATCAATATGTTCTAGCCCAGTAATTTCAGTTATTCCATTAGCCATTAAGCCCGCAATTACTAACGCTGCTCCTGCTCGAAGGTCACTTGCTTTGACACGTGCCCCCTCAAGATTAACCGGTCCAGATACAATAGCTGAACCACCCTCGACCTTAATCAAAGCATTCATTCTTCGCAATTCATCAATATGCTTAAGCCGAGCAGAATAAATGGTATCTGTTACAACCCCGGTATGATGTGCTTTTGTTAGTAGGCTTGTAAATGGCTGCTGTAAATCTGTTGGGAATCCAGGATATACTAACGTTTTAATATCAACACTCTTTAGTGGGTTTTTTGCACGAGCAATATATAGTTGATCGTCTGAGTCTTCTACGGTGATACCCATCTCACGCAGTTTTGCAAGAAGTGATTCTAAATGCTGTGGAATCACATTATCGATAATTACTTCATTACCAGCCGCAGCCGCAGCAATCGCATATGTGCCTGCTTCGATACGGTCTGGAATGATCGTATGTCTGCACCCGTGCAAAGAAGGGACTCCTTCAATTCGTATCACATCTGTCCCCACACCTTTTATCTTTGCACCCATATTGGTTAGTAAGGTAGCAACATCAATAATTTCTGGCTCTTTAGCTGCGTTTTCAATAATGGTTTTACCCTTTGCTTTTACAGCAGCAAGCATAATATTGATGGTGGCTCCAACACTTACAACGTCAAGATAAATTCGTGCACCACGTAATTCATTTGCCCGCAGGTAGATGGCACCCTGTTCATTGGTTACCTCCGCACCAAGTGCTTCAAAGCCTTTAATATGCTGGTCAATTGGACGTGGTCCTAGAAAACAGCCACCTGGAAGACCAATAACTGCCTTTTTAAATTTACCAAGCATTGCTCCCATAAAATAATAGGAAGCACGAAGCTTTTTGACCTTTCCATTTGGAAGTGGCATTGAAATCATATTTTCCGGGTTAATATGTATGGTCTGTCCATCCCAAGACACATTCCCGCCTATTTCCTCTAATAAATCACTTAGTGTATATACATCTGAAATTTGTGGCAGTCCTTCTATCGTAACCTCCGAGTCCGCAAGTATTGCAGCTGGGAGAAGTGCTACTGCGCTGTTTTTTGCTCCACTGATGCGTACTTTTCCGTTTAAGACATGACCGCCCTCTACTATCATCTTTTGCATTTTAAAACCCCGCTTTTGAGGTTGAGACTGTTTTATAAAGGGATAACCATTATAAAGCAGACTCACACATATTTATTATGTTATCTAACTTAACTATCACTAGTATAGCTCATGAATATATTTTCTTCATGTTTTAAACGTCTAGATGGAATACTAGTTGTTATCTATTCATAGTTTGGTCATTCTCTATTTATTCCATGATTATTAATTTCGTTTGTTCCAATCCGCTAGAAACTTCTCAATTCCCTGGTCAGTTAATGGATGCTTGACTAACTGACTAAGAACTGAATAAGGTACAGTAGCAATATGTGCACCATTCAAAGCCGCATCCGTCACGTGTAGCGGATGTCTAATACTTGCTGCAATGATTTCCGTTGCAATATGGTGTTTATCAAAAATCTCGGCAATCGTTGCGATTAATTGCATTCCATCATGACCAATGTCATCTAATCTGCCAAGAAAAGGAGATACATAGGTTGCTCCTGCGCGTGCAGCTAATAATGCTTGATTCGCATTAAAAATAAGTGTGACATTGGTTTTAATCTTCTTATCACTAAATGCTTTGACAGCCTTCAAACCCTCTAAGGTCATTGGCACTTTAATCGTGATGTTAGGAGCGATTGCTGCTAATTCCATTCCTTCCTCAATCATTCCCTCTGCATCCTCCGCGATTACCTCTGCACTGACCGAGCCCTCTGTAACCTCTGCAGTTATTTCCTTTAAGCGATCATGAAAGGACACACCTTCTTTCGCTACAAGGCTTGGATTAGTTGTTACACCTGCTAAGACCCCTAATTGATTTGCAGAACGTATCTCATCAATGTTAGCTGTATCAATGAAAAATTTCATTTTTACCCTCCCCGTTTCTGTCTATAATTACAGGAACTGCCCAAACAGATGAGTTTATAAAAAAGTACTTATCTGAAAGGGCATTTCTATTTTACTATACTATTTTAAATTTAAGCTCTGTTTGAAGAACCAAATTCACGCATTTTGCCGATGACAGTCTGCTTAATTGCTTCAGTTCCTGGTCCAAGGTATTTGCGTGGATCGTATAGATTAGGTTTTTCATCTAAAACCTTACGAACTGCTTTAGCTTGTGCCATTTGGTTCTCTGTATTTACGTTAATCTTCGCTGTTCCAAATGATATAGCCTTTTGAATATCCTTTGTAGGAATTCCTGTTCCGCCATGTAGCACTAATGGAACCTGAGTTAGGTTTAATATTTCTTCCATTTCTTTAAAGCCAAGGTTTGGTTCACCTTGATATGGTCCATGAACAGAACCAAGAGCAGGAGCTAAACAGTCTATACCTGCCTCTTTTACAAGACGCACGCATTCCTTAGGATCGGCATAATTAATTCCGCCAATGACACCGTCTTCTTCTCCTCCAACTGTTCCAACCTCTGCTTCAACAGATACCCCACGTGAATGTGCCAGTTCCACAACTTTCTTTGTAATGGCAATATTCTCATCAATTGGAGAATGTGAAGCATCAATCATTACAGATGTAAATCCAGCTTCGATTGCTTGTTCACATTTTTCATAGCTTGAACCATGGTCAAGATGGATTGCAACTGGAACAGTTGTACCATATTCCTCCATTAACGATTTTACCATCGCTACAACAACCTTAAAACCACCCATGTATTTACCTGCGCCTTCTGATACACCTAAAATAACAGGGGATTTTTCTTCCTCGGCAGCTTGTAGGATTGCTTGTATATACTCCAAATTATTAATATTGAATTGACCAACTGCATAGCCGTTTTCTTTACCTTTTTCTAGCATCTCTTTCATCGATACTAATGGCATTTGATTTCCTCCTTTTAAAAGAATGAAAAGTCCATTCACTATAGTTCACTTTCCATTTTAGAATACCAAAGTCCATTAGCTAGATGCAAGGTTATAGGGCTTATGTAATTACTCGCGAACTTTTCAGAAAATTACTATTGCACTAATAACTGATTAACAAATTCCTTTACCTCAAGCACATTAAATGGTTTTGATAATACTTTTTTTACATTTCGTAAGGTAATTACTTCATCCTTAATGTTTTCAACTAAACCACTCATTACTATAATAGATAGTTCTTTATGCTCTTTCTCTAATTGCTTGATTACTTCAACTCCATCCGTAATCGGAAGCTTGTAATCTATTATTAATAGGTCGAACGTATGTATAGATAATAGCTCAAGTGCTTCTTTTCCGTTTTTTGCGGTAAAGATTTCGTGTCCATCACTTTCTAGTAGATCCTCTAGCAATAATCGTATCCCCGCCTCGTCGTCTACAATCAAAATTTTCTTTTTCATTTTATGACAACATCCCCCTTTTGCTAAACATATTCGATATAAAGAACAAAATTTCCTTCTTTTTAACGAACATTTTTTTGGTATTTTATACCTTTATTTATTGTTAATCCTTTTGTAAAGAACATCCTTATTGTTTACCCACTTCATTCGATCACTAAACTATAAGTTGAATATATCAAAAAAGTCGCGAAATGTGCCTAATATTGGCATATTTTGCGACTTTTCTACTATTATTTTCTTATTGCGTTCTCTATTTATGGTTACTATGTTCTACTGATGCTCCTATAAAACCTTTAAATAGGCTTCCGGGCCTAGTTGGGCGCGACTTAAATTCTGGGTGAAATTGACTAGCTACAAACCAAGGGTGATCCGAAATTTCAATTGTTTCCACTAATCTTCCATCTGGACTAGTTCCAGAAAAGATTAATCCTTTGGCTTCCATTTCTTCACGATACTCGTTATTAAACTCATAACGATGACGATGTCTCTCTTCAATTACTTCCTGATTGTCATAGGCCGCTTTGGTTTTCGTACCATCCTTTAATTTCACAGGGTATAAGCCTAAACGTAATGTTCCACCTAAATCCTTAACATCTTTTTGCTCTGGAAGTAGATCAATGACTGGATGAGTCGTAGCTGGATTAATTTCAGCTGAATGAGCATCTGTATATCCTAATACATTACGTGCAAATTCAACCGTTGCTAATTGCATGCCTAAGCAAATGCCTAGGAAAGGTATCTTATTTTCCCTTGCATAGCGAATAGCTTGGATCTTTCCTTCAATACCTCTATCACCAAAACCACCTGGCACTATAACACCATCCACATGTGAAAGCTCTTCATGGATTGCATTTTCATCTAATTTTTCCGCATTAATCCAATGAACATTTATATCTGTATCAAACACATATCCTGCATGCTTTAATGATTCCACCACAGAAATATAGGCATCCTGTAATTCTACATATTTACCGACCAAACCTATATCGATTTTTTTCTTCAGATGACTCACACGATCAACTAATTCCTTCCACTCCGTCATATCTGCTGGTGCAGTTTCTATACCAAAGTGATTACATACAAGCTGATCCAATTGTTGCTCTTGGAGGGCTAATGGAATTTGATAAAGATTTTCTGCATCCCGCATTTCAATGACGGCTTCCTTGCGAGTATCACAAAATAATGCAATTTTATCCTTCATTTCTTGGCTGATTCCATGTTCTGTTCGCAAAATTACCGCATCAGGTTGGATACCTAATGAACGCAATTCCTTAACGCTGTGTTGGGTAGGCTTTGTTTTTAATTCTCCTGCTGCTTTAATAAAAGGAACAAGTGTACAATGCAAATACATAACATTTCGTCTACCTACTTCATTCTTCACCTGACGAATTGCTTCTAAGAATGGAAGAGACTCAATATCACCAACTGTTCCACCTATTTCAGTAATTACCACATCTGCTCCTGTTGCCTCACTCGCACGGAAAACCTGATCTTTAATTTCATTAGTAATATGTGGGATTACTTGTACTGTTCCACCTAAATAGTCTCCGCGACGTTCCTTTCTTATCACATTTGAATACACCTTACCAGTTGTAATATTGCTATACTTATTTAAATTCTCATCAATAAATCGTTCATAATGACCTAAATCAAGGTCTGTTTCTGCACCATCATCTGTTACAAAAACCTCCCCATGCTGATACGGGCTCATTGTACCTGGATCGACATTGATATATGGATCAAACTTTTGAATAGTAACCTTGAGTCCACGATTCTTTAATAATCTCCCTAATGATGCTGCTGTAATTCCTTTTCCTAATGATGACACTACGCCACCTGTGACAAAAATGTATTTAGCCACAATTATCCCTCTTTCTGTGTATGATAATAGATTATAAGTACGACCACTGTTTCATTTAGTGTGTACACATTCTTGATGATGAATCCTAGAAATACAAAACTCCCCAGTGGTTTTTTATAGAAAGAATCTGCTTCTTAGCAATTCTACTTATATAGAAAAGAAAAAACTCTTTTCTACCACTAGGGAATAGATTCCCGATTAAAGCTTGTATAAAACACAAAAAGCGTCTCCCCATAGTTAGGGGAAACGCTTGTAATTAATTGTTTTTAAGAGCCCAATATAAATTGTACTCACCTGTCCAAAAAAAGTCAAGCAGTCAAAACATTACTTTTCATCTTCAAATTCTTCGTCTTCCTCATCAATCTCATCTAATTCGTCTAATTCCTCATCTTCAAGATCTTCGTCTTCATCGAAATCGTATTCTTCTTCATCAATGTCATCAAAGTCTTCATCGTCTTCATCATCAAGATCAATGAAGTCTTCCTCTTCATCAATGTCGTCTTCCACTTCATCTTCTAGATCAAGATCTATTTCATCATCATCTAATTCTAAATCTAAATCATCGTCCTCGTCTAATAGCTTCTTCTTCGCCTTTTTCTTCTTCTTCGGTTCATTTTGAATATCTTCATCCATTTGCTCAACAGGATACCAGCGTTTCAGTCCCCACATGTTAGAGCCCAATGTAATAAATCTACCATCCACATTTATATCTGTGTAAAATTGTGATAATAGATCGTCTCTTTGATCTGCAGTTAGCTCTTTCATTTCAGCTATTTTGTTGAAAATATCTCTGAAATCCATTGCTTTCTTTTCTACAAGTAAAATTTCCTTTGCTAATTCAAGCATTGACATGCTTTTGATATCCTCGCGGCTAAGATTTTCCAAGCTCACAATACCGCACTCCCTTTTCTTTAATATAAAATTCCACATATTTTCTATTGAAAAGTTAATTCACAAGAAGGAATTATTCTTGATGGAAACTGTTTATAACGGTGTATAGTCATAAAGCTATCATTCATTATAAACAAATCTTAGGGAATTTATCAAATTTATTTACATTCTTACTTATTTGTGGCTGAAGGTATACGATAAATCAACGTGCTTCCACTTTTGTTTAATAGCACCCTGGAACTATCGGAAATTTATTCTCTGTTTTTCCAAACTGAGCGTCTTCAATTCTAGTTGTTACATATTCCTTCGATATTTGCCACCGACTTGGTAAAGGGCGTTTGTGATTTGACCTAGACTCGCAAATTTTACTGTTTCCATTAGTTCTTCAAAGATATTCCCACCTGATTCGGCAACGGATTTTAACCGTTCCAAAGCTGGACCAGCTTGATCTATATTCTTTTCTTGGAACTCCTTTAATTGCTGAATTTGATGTTCTTTTTCTTCTGTTGTTGCTCGAGCCAATTCCATCGAATCAATTGCTTCCTCAGACGGTGGATTAGGATTCAAGTAAGTGTTCACTCCAATGATTGGAAGTTCACCGGAATGCTTCTTTCCTTCATAATATAAGGACTCCTCCTGGATTTTGCCTCGTTGGTATTGGCGTTCCATGGCTCCTAATACCCCACCTCGATCATTGATTCGTTCAAATTCTTGAAGAACCGCTTCTTCGACTAAATCGGTTAGCTCCTCCACGATAAAGGACCCCTGTAATGAATTTTCATTCTTAGTCAAACCAAACTCACGGTTAATAATCATCTGAATTGCCATTGCCCGACGAACGGATTCCTCTGTTGGGGTGGTTATTGCCTCATCATAAGCATTCGTATGAAGTGAGTTTGTATTATCTTGAATAGCAATTAATGCTTGTAGGGTCGTACGAATATCATTAAAATCAATTTCCTGTGCATGTAAGGAACGTCCAGAAGTTTGAATATGATATTTCAGCTTTTGACTACGTTCATTAGCACCGTATTTGTCTCGCATCGTTATAGCCCAAATCCGACGTGCAACTCGACCAATTACCGTGTACTCAGGGTCTAGCCCGTTCGAGAAAAAGAAGGATAAATTCGGTGCAAATTGATTAATATCCATCCCACGGCTCAAATAATATTCTACATACGTAAAACCATTAGCTAAAGTAAACGCAAGCTGGGTAATAGGATTCGCTCCAGCCTCAGCAATGTGATAACCAGAAATAGATACGGAATAATAATTACGAACATTATGATCGATAAAGTATTGTTGAATATCTCCCATCATTCGTAATGCGAATTCCGTAGAGAAAATACAGGTGTTTTGTCCTTGATCCTCTTTTAGAATATCTGCTTGGACAGTACCACGAACAACTGCTAATGTCTCCCGTTTTATGGTTTCATATTCTTCATTATTAGGTTTACGCCCGTTTTCCTGTTCAAATTTATTTATCTGTTGATCAATTGCCGTGTTAAAGAACATGGCTAATATAATCGGTGCTGGCCCATTTATTGTCATTGAAACTGATGTTAATGGATTCGTTAAATCAAATCCTTTATACAGCTTTTTCATATCCTCTAATGTACAAACATTCACACCACTTTCTCCGACCTTTCCATAAATGTCTGGACGATAGGCTGGGTCCTCTCCATATAATGTTACCGAGTCAAAGGCCGTTGAAAGTCGTTTTGCGTCATCGTTTTTGGATAAATAATGGAAGCGTCGGTTCGTGCGTTCTGGGGTTCCTTCACCAGCAAACTGACGTGTTGGATCCTCCCCTTGACGCTTGAAGGGGAACACTCCCGCTGTAAACGGAAAAGCCCCTGGAACGTTTTCCCTTAGCTGCCATAGGAGTCTTTCCCCCCAGTCCATATATTTTGGAAATACAACCTTAGGAATTTTCAGGCCTGCTAGGGATTCTGTAGTGAGATCCATCTGAATTTCCTTATTACGAACCTTAAAAGTAAATGTATCCCCTGAATACTGTTCCTTTAACGAATCCCAGGATTCCAATAATTTTTTTGCATTAGGATGTAGCTTAGCTTCATAGGTTGTATAGGTTTTATTTAATTTGTTCTTAACTGTTTCATCCTCTGCTATTTCAATAGCACCTTGTAGCTGATACAATCTACGAGCAACCTCACTCTGCTCCTTCGCTTGTTTATGATAATTACGGACATGACTAGCAATTTCACGTAAGTAATGACGTCGATCGTTCGGTATGATTAGATTTTGCTTTTCCGAGACGGTATGACGATCAAAACCTACTTTTTCATCCCAATTGTACTTGTCATTTAATTTGTCGATTATAGCCGCAAATAATGCATTTGTACCTGAATCATTAAACTGGCTAGCAATCGTTCCAAATACAGGAAACGTTTTTTTGTCTTGATGGAAAAGCATATGGCTTCTTTCATATTGCTTGCGAACTTGATTTAATGCATCCTCTGAACCCTTCTGTTCAAATTTATTAATTACAATAAAATCCGCAAAATCTATCATATCAATTTTTTCAAGCTGAGTAGGTGCACCATATTCGGAGGTCATCACATACATGGATAGGTCTGTAATCTCGGTTATTGCCGCATCCCCCTGCCCGATTCCACTTGTCTCGACAAAAATAAAATCAAAGCCTGAGGCACGAATAATCTGAATAACATCCTCAATCGCCTTTGAGAGCTCACTTCTTGAATCTCTTGTTGCAAGAGAGCGCATGTACACGCGTTCCGTAAAAATTGCATTCATGCGAATTCGGTCACCAAGAAGTGCGCCACCTGTTTTACGTTTTGTTGGATCAACGGAGATAATTGCAATTTTACGGTTTGGTATTTCATTAATGAAGCGTCTGATTAGCTCGTCTGTCAGGGAGCTTTTCCCAGCACCACCAGTACCTGTAATTCCTAGAACTGGGATGGAGTCATCAACATATTTGCTTAGTTCCTCAAGTATCGATTGTTTTTCTTTAAGATTTGTCTCTTCATTTTCCACAAAGGTTATCATTCTAGCAATTGCCTGACGATCTCCACTGCGTAATTTTTCTAGCTGCAAGTTTAAATCAAAAGGTGGTAGGAAGTCACACTCCTCTAACATGACATTAATCATCCCCTGAAGTCCAAGCTCCCTACCATCATCTGGGGAGAAGATTCGTGTCACACCATATTGATGTAATTCCTTTATTTCACGTGGGATGATAACTCCACCACCGCCACCAAATACTTTAATATGCTCCGCACCAAGTTCTTTTAATAAATCAACCATGTATTTAAAGTATTCGACATGCCCACCTTGATAAGAGGAAATTGCGATTCCTTGCACATCCTCCTGGATAGCAGCATGAACAACCTCTTCAACCGAGCGGTTATGGCCTAAATGAATAACCTCAGCGCCACTTGATTGTAAGATTCGACGCATAATGTTAATGGATGCATCATGACCATCAAATAAACTTGATGCAGTCACAAAACGAACTGGATGCTTTGTTTTATAAGGTATTGTTGCTTGCACCATCATCAACCCTTCCAATTCAAATTTTTATGATTTTATTCCCATGGAACGTAATGCAAAATTCAACTGTCTTTCGATATATTCCTCTAACGTAAATTCCTTTTGGACCATCCATCTGCGAAACCCCCACATATGTCCTTGAATTAATATGTTGTTTGCTAGGAGTGCCGTATCCTGTTTTGCTAGTTTATGAGGTAAACAAGTAATAATCGCTTTTTCCAGCATGTCAGCCATTTCTCGTTCTTTTTGCAAGATGTAAACTCTTGTTTCCTTGCTTAAGGACTTTACCTCTTGATATAAAATTAAAATTTCCTCTTGCATTTCATCCATTAAATGAAAAAATGAGGTAATGACATTACATAGATTCTCTGTTGAAGGCTGTTTTAAGTCTACGACAGCTTCCAAGCGTTTCTTTACTTCACCATGAATCGAATCACAAACAAGATATAAAACATCTTCCTTCGTACGAATATATTCATACAGGGTTCCAATACTGAAGCCCGATTCCTTAGCTATTTCACGTGTTGTAGTTCGGTGAAATCCTTTTTCCTTAAAAAGGATTAACGCACCTTTTATCATTTGATCTCGGCGTTTTTTAATTAATTCCTCATCTTTAACAGAAGATAGGACCTTGTTTTCACTCAATTCGTCTATCTCCCTTCTTTCTTCCATTTCTCATACCAAACGCTTGCAAGTCGATAAGGATCTACGCTTTGTAGGTCCTTGGGAAAATCAACATGAGTCGTAATGAATTTATCCACATCTCGCCAGATTTCCTCCCGTATCAATTCAACTAATTCCAAATGATATTGCATACTACGGCGTTTTTCTCCTTCGTTGGTGTGATACAGGTAGGTATGATGCTCTTCAATTTTCTCCCAAAGTAAATCAATGCCTTCATTCTCTGTCGTAATCGTTTTAACGATAGCAGTTGGATGTTCTTCTTTCTTGGTAATATGAACTAGCTCTCTAAGCATGGCTTTAAGCTTATTGACACCAGGCAAATCTGCCTTATTAATAACGAATAAATCAGCAATCTCCATGATTCCGGCTTTAAAAATCTGCATGACATCTCCGCTATTCGGGGTAAGTACTACCGCTGTGGTATCAACGATTTTCATGATATCTAGTTCAGACTGTCCAACACCTACCGTTTCCACTAGAATGACATCAAAGCCATATGCATCACATAATCGAATGGCATCCTTCGTAGCACGAGCAAGGCCTCCAAGACTTCCTCTTGTGGCCATACTTCGGATATAAACGCCATCATCAGTGAAATGTTCATTCATTCGTACCCGATCACCAAGTAGTGCACCACCACTAAATGGACTGGACGGGTCAACAGCAATGACAGCAATTGTCTTCCCCATCGTTCTTATATGACTAATCAATCGATTGACTAATGAACTTTTTCCTGCACCAGGAGAACCAGTTAGTCCAACGTACATTCCATTCTTCTTGAGCAAAAAGGCATCCTGCATAATCTGTAGCTTATCTTCAGAATCATTTTCTACAAGCGTGATTGCTTTCGCTAATGCTCGTATATCTTGTTTGGCAATCCTTTCCACTAGCTGGTGCATCCTGGACATCCTTTCTATTTCGTTAGCATTCTTCCAATCACAAGACGTTGTACTTCTTGTGTACCTTCATAGATTTGCGTTATCTTTGCATCGCGCATATAGCGTTCTACCGGGTAATCCTTTGTATAACCATAGCCTCCAAAAACTTGTACCGCTTCAACCGTCACACGCATTGCAGTGTCTCCAGCAAATAGCTTCGACATGGCAGATGCTTTCCCATATGGAAGCCCTTGAGATTCTAGCCATGCAGCTTGATAGGTTAATAGACGAGCAGCTTCTATTTCCGTTGCCATATCTGCTAGTTTGAAAGATATTCCTTGATTATGGGCAATTGGTTTGCCAAATTGTTCCCGCTCTTTTGCATAATTGATTGCAGCATCAAGGGCACCTTGGGCGATTCCAACAGCTTGTGCAGCAATACCATTGCGACCACCATCAAGTGTTGTCATGGCAATCTTAAAGCCTTCTCCTTCACTTCCAAGCAAGTTCTCCTTTGGTACACGACAATTTTCAAAAATCAATTCGGTTGTCGGTGATGAACGAATTCCTAGCTTCTTCTCTTTCTTACCAAACGTGAATCCTTCTGTCCCCTTTTCCACAATAAACGCACTTATTCCTTTATGTCGTGCATCAATATCGGTCTTAGCGAACACAACGTAAATATCAGCGACTCCACCATTCGTAATCCAAACCTTGCTACCATTTAGTATATAGTGATCACCATCTAGCTTAGCAGTTGTTCTCATAGATGCGACATCACTTCCTGCACCAGGCTCAGATAAAGCATACGCTCCAAGAGCCTCACCAGTTGCTAAACGATTTAAAAAGTTTTTCTTTTGTTCCTCTGAGCCGTATTTATAAATTGGCCAGCTAGCTAGTGATAAATGGGCGGAAAGTGTTACACCTGTTGATGCGCAGACTCGAGATAGCTCTTCTACAGCAATGACATAACTTACATAATCAGCACCGATACCACCATATTCTTCTGGCCAAGGAATTCCGGTTAGACCAAGTTCAGCCATTTTATTAAATATTTCACGATCAAAACGCTCTTCCTCATCACGCTCTGCTGCTGTTGGTTCTACCTCTTTCTTAGCAAAATCCTGTACCATTTTTCGTAGCATTTCTTGTTCTTCAGTCAATTGAAAATTCATGTTTCGTAGCCTCCTAAGCATTCAATATTTGGTTTGCAATAACCATATGCTGGATTTCATTTGTACCCTCATAAATTTGCGTGATTTTTGCATCACGGAAGAGTCTTTCCACTTGATATTCTTCTGTATAGCCATATCCACCAAAAATCTGTATTGCTTCAATTGCTGTTTTCATTGCAGTGTTTGTTGCAAATAGCTTTGCCATCGAAGCTTCCTTTGCACATGGTCTATTTTCTTCAATAAGTGATGCTGCTTGATAGACTAATAGCTTTGCACACTCTACCTGTGTTGCCATATCTGCGAGTTTAAACGATACACCCTGATTATGAGCAATTGGTTTTCCGAACTGCTCCCGTTCTTTGGCATAGTTTGTTGCATGTTCTAGCGCCGCTTCAGCGATACCAAGCGCCTGTGCTGCAATGCCGACCCGACCTTTGTTTAGATTAGACATAGCAATTTTAAAGCCTTCACCTTCTTTACCAAGTAGCTGTTCCTTTTTTATACGGCAGTTTTCAAACGTTAACTGAACTGTGCTGGAACCGTGTAGTCCCATCTTCTTTTCCTGTTTTCCAATAACAAATCCCTCTGTCCCCTTTTCTACAATAAAGGCACTGATCTCCTCTGGACCTGTTCGTGCAAACGTAATATACGTATCAGCAGCTCCACCATTGGTAATAAACACCTTTGAGCCATTTATAATATAATGATCTCCATCGCGTTTGGCAGTTGTCTTTACATTTTTGGCATCTGATCCAGCCTGGGGCTCTGTTAATGCGAATGCTCCTAAGTATTCACCGGTTGCTAGCTTTGGAACATAGTTTTGCTTTTGCTCCTCTGTTCCGAAAAATAGGATAGGATTGGTACCTACAGATGTATGAACAGATAATATAACTCCTAATGTTGCACTAACCTTTGATAACTCATGAATTGCTATAATATAGGATGTATAATCCATTCCAGAGCCACGATACTCTTCGGGAATGGGGATGCCCATAATACCTAGCTCCCCCATCTTTCGAATGACCTCAATTGGGAAGCGTTCTTCCTTTTCCATTCGTTCTATTTCTGGTAGTACCTCTTTTTGTGCAAAATCATGAACCATTTTACGCATCATCTGCTGTTCCTCGGTGAATCGAAAATGCATAACCGGCTACCCCCTCTCGTTGTTTCAAACATCTTCAGGTGATTGTCTAGGAATCCGTAACAATAATTCAATCATATTGATAAAAACCTCTTCCAGACTTTTTCCCTAGCCATCCCGCTTTTACATACTTTCTTAATAATGGACATGGTCGATATTTACTATCACCAAATCCTTCATGCAATACTTCCATAATATATAGACATGTATCTAGTCCAATAAAATCAGCTAATTGCAAAGGCCCCATTGGATGGTTCATACCTAACTTCATAACAGTATCAATATCCTCGACCGATGCCACTCCTTCATATAAGGTATAAATCGCTTCATTAATCATTGGCATTAAAATGCGATTTGAAACAAAGCCTGGAAAATCACTCACTTCAACTGGAGTTTTTCCTAGCTGATGTGTCAGGTTTTCAATTGCCTGATATGTTTCATCACTAGTTTGTAGCCCACGAATAATTTCAACTAATTTCATTACTGGTACCGGATTCATAAAATGCATTCCAATTACTTGACTAGCTCTATTGGTAGCGCTTGCAATTTCAGTAATTGGAAGTGATGATGTGTTAGAAGCAAGTATGGCATGCTTCGGTGCTATCTCATCAAGCTGTTTAAACACCTTGGTTTTCACATTCATATTTTCTACAACAGCTTCGACAATTAGATCACAGTGCTGTGCGTCATTTATCGTGGTGGTAGAGGTTAATCTACTCAATGTGCTATTTTTTTCTTCCTCCTCCATGCGGCCCTTTTCCACCGCACGAGCTAATAGCTTTTCAATATTTTTCATTCCCTTATCAAGTGCTACTTCATTCATATCATTTAAAAATACCTGTAAACCACTTTGTGCAAAAACCTGAGCAATTCCTGCTCCCATTTGTCCTGCACCAATTACCATTACTGTTTTAATAGTCATCCTTGCACCTCCTATGTATGAAGAGAGAGCCAGAAAAGATAGATGAATAGAATTTGTATCTAGGTGTCTTTTCTGGCTTCATAATATTTTGCTAAAATGTATTAAGTTAGCATTATTAGACTTTGTTTATACTCACGAACTATGTGTCTAAGCTTGCACTGGAGCCCTACTAGAATAGGTGAATATTAAACCATGAGTATGTTCCAGATCAACAAAGGATTATTCCCCTGGTACCTCAATCAATATGGCATCACCTTGACCACCGCCACTACAAATTGCTGCAATTCCTAGTCCGCCTCCACGTCGCTTTAATTCGTGAATTAGTGTTAGGATAATGCGGGTTCCACTTGCTCCAATTGGGTGACCAAGTGCAACTGCACCACCGTTTACATTTACTTTTTCAGGATCTAAATCCGCAATTACACTACTTGCCAATGATACTGCTGCAAAAGCCTCATTTATTTCGTATAGGTCGATATCATCTTTGCTATAGCCTGTTTTTTCAAATAACGCATTAATAACGATTCCTGGTGTTTTCGGGAAGTCTTTTGCTTCGACAGCGACCTCAGCATGACCTAGGATAGTAGCCATAGGCTTCTTGCCGAGACTTGCCGCTTTTTCATCGGACATTATGACAAATGCTGCTGCACCATCGTTAATACCTGGCGCATTTCCTGCCGTGATGGTACCGTCTTTATCAAATGCCGGCTTTAATTTTTCTAGCACCTCTACCGTTGTATCTTTTCTTGGCGCCTCGTCTTGATTCACTACAATCGGTTCGCCTTTCCGTTGTGGTATTTCGACTGGAACAATTTCTTCATTAAACTTCCCTTCGTCTATCGCTTGAATAGCTCGCATATGGCTGCGATATGCCCATTCGTCCTGGGCTTCACGTGTTAAGTTAAATTCCTCTGCTGTTGCATTGCCGTACGTTCCCATGTGTACACCAGTAAAGGAGCAGGTTAAGCCATCATGTACCATCATATCAACAACACGTTTGTCACCCATGCGATTTCCCCAACGTGCATCTGGCAAAATGTATGGAGCATTGCTCATGCTCTCCATGCCACCTGCCACAATAATATCTTCTTCTCCTAAACGAATTAGCATATCTGCAAGTGTTACACTACGTAACCCAGAAGCGCATACCTTATTAATTGTTTCTGTTTTTACGTCCCATGGTAACCCGGCTTCTCTTGCTGCTTGACGCGAAGGGAGCTGACCTTGACCACCTTGTAGGACATTCCCCATAATAACCTCTCCAACTTCTGAACCATCGACACCTGCTCGCTCGATTGCCGCTTTAATTGCCTTACCGCCAAGTTGTGCTGCTGTCAATGGTTTTAATGCGCCACCGAACTTACCAAAGGGAGTTCTAGCTCCTGAAACTATAACAGATTTTTTCATTCCATTTTCCTCCTCTAACGTTAGTGTTATTAAAATTCTATTTCTCTACGATTGAACGCTCGCTCGATGCCTATTTGGAAAATAAGAGGGGTCATTTCATTAGAACCCCCCTTATCAATTTAAGCTGTCTTTACTTCTTCTTCAACTAAAACGGATAGAGCAAGAATCTCTGCTACATCCATTGTACTAATATCCTCTTCTACTTCTTTTGCCTTTGTTCCATCACTTAACATCGTTAAACAATACGGACAAGCACTAGAGATAACCGTTGGCTCCACCGCAAGCGCTTGCTCTGTACGCGCAACATTGATTCGGTTACCAGTGGTTTCCTCTGTCCACATTAGACCTCCACCAGCACCACAGCACATGCCATTTTCACGGCTGCGATCCATCTCGACAAGCTCTAATCCTGGAATTGCGCGTAAAATTTCACGTGGCGGATCATAAACCCCATTATATCTTCCTAAATAGCAGGAATCATGATATGTTAAGCGTTCATTAATCGCCTTTGTAGGCTTTAACCTACCCTCCATAACTAAATCATACAATAATTGTGTATGATGGTAAACCTCGGCTTCATAGCCAAAGTCAGGATACTCGTTTTTAAAAATATTATATGCGTGTGGGTCGATTGTCACAATCTTTTTCACGCCATTTTTCTCAAATTCACTAATATTTCGCTCGGCAATTTCTTGGAATAAAAATTCATTACCAATACGTCTAGCCGTATCTCCAGAATTTGCCTCTTTATTACCTAAAATAGCAAAGCTCACACCTGCCTGGTTCATTAGTTTTGCAAAAGCAATAGCAATCTTTTGGCTTCGTGCATCAAATGACCCCATAGAGCTAACCCAAAATAAGTATTCAAAATCTTTATCCTCTTTTTTCAGTTCCTTCACTGTAGGAATGTAGGCAGACTCATCAATTTCACGCCACTTAATACGGTCTTTTTTAGATAATCCCCAAGGATTTCCTTGACGCTCAATATTCATAACCGCACGTTGAATCTCAGAATCCATCTTCCCTTCTGTCATCACAAGATAACGGCGTAAATCGATAACTTTATCGACATGCTCGTTCATGACAGGACATGCATCTTCACAGTTACGACAAGTTGTACAGGCATTAATTTCCTCTTCTGTAATAACATCACCGATTAGGCTAATGTTTTCCATCGTTGCTGCAGCTTCGTTTCTAGTAGTTTTGGCTAGTTGATTACCTTGAGTACTCGCAAATGCATAAGCAGGTACCCAAGGTGTTTTACCCGTAATAGCCGCACCCTTCTCTGTTAAGTGGTCACGTATTTTTATCATTAAATCCATCGGGGACAGCATCTTCCCAGTACCCGCTGCTGGACAAACATCTGTACAACGACCACATTCCACACAAGCATAAAAGTCAATCATTTGAACTTGTTCGAAGTCTTCTACCTTACCAACACCAAATGAAACCTCTTCTTCGCTTTCTTCATCGATATCGAAATCCAGCTTTTTTAATTTGCCAGGCACACGTTTACTTAAAAATACATTAATTGGTGCTGCAATTAGGTGTGCGTGCTTGGATTGTGGAACATAGACTAAAAACGTTAATAATGTAAGGTTATGTATCCACCATGCAATAAAGAAAACAACCATCGCAGAGGTTGGAGATATGAATCCAAAAATAGTAGCTATCAAACTAGCAACTGGTTCTGTCCATGTAGCAGCTTCCCCATGCCAAATTTGCGCCATTCCGTTTCCTAGTAATACAGAAAGCATTAATGTCCCGATAAAGATCAATACTAATCCAGCTTTTAACCCGCGCTTTAAACGGACCAGCTTTTCAATATAACGGCGGTAAAATGCCCAGATGACGGCTACTAAAATGGTCAAGGTAACAATTTCTTGGAAAAAAGTAAAGCCAGGATATAAGAACCCAAATGGCAGGTGATTACCAGGTGATATCCCTTTTACGATGAAGTCAATTGCTCCAAACTGTACGAGAATAAAACCGTAGAACATCATGACATGAATAATCCCAGATTTTTTATCCTTTAGTAGCTTGGATTGACCAAAAACAATCTTAACTATTCGATTTACTCGTTCCTTAATATCACCATCAAACTCTGATTTTCTACCTAACCGTATGTAGGCTACCCGTGTTGCTATTACTCTACCAAACAAGTAAAGTGCATAGAGAACTATGGCAATAAATACTAATGTGTTCACCAATAAGAATAGATTTTCCATCAGCTGATCCTCCTGACTGTCTGAAGTTCATTGTCCTAATTTATTCTATTACTACCTCTGAATTACTTTCCACCAAAAAATGATAGCGATTCCATTTTTCCGAAAATAAAAAACAGTATTTCAACTACTACTATAAATTATGAATGACTATTCAGTCAACCAGTTTTTAATGCTATGACTATAATTTATTATTTGTCAGTATAATGCTTTTTGGGAATAATACATATGACGCGTTTTCAATATAAAATACTTACAAGTGAATAAAAAGGGACCTAGTTTTATTACAGGTCCCTTTTTATTCATTAAATAATTACATCTTTTCTGGAGCATTTACTCCAATTAACTTCAATCCATTTTCAAGGGTAATCCGCACAGCCTTCATTAAAGCTATTCTTGCATTGGTAAGTGCAACATTTTCCGAATCTAGAACCTTTTCAGCGTTGTAAAAGCTATGCAATAATGATGCTAAATCAAATACATACTGGGTTATTTTTTGTGGTGCATGCTTCTCAGCTGCATCGACAATTACTCGCGGAAAATCCCCCATTTTCTTCAATAAATCAAGTTCTTTTTCCGATGTTAATAAGGATGGATCAAAGGATTGCTTAATTTCTATGCCCTTATTTTCTGCCTGCTTTAACATCGTACAAATACGAGCATGGGCATATTGTACATAGTAAACAGGGTTATCGTTGGACTCGGAGCGTGCAAGCTCAACATCAAAGTCAAGTTGCGTGTCATTTGAACGGGCTACAAAGAAATAGCGAACAGCATCAATCCCTACCTCATCCATTAGCTCCCTTAAAGATACTGCATTACCTGTCCGTTTACTCATGCGAAGTTTTTCGCCACCATCAAATAGATTTACCATTTGAATGATTTTAACATCTAATTTATCCGCTTCATAACCAAGCGCCTGGATTGCTGCCTTCATTCGTGGAATATAGCCATGATGATCTGCACCCCATACATTAATCAGCTTGTCAAACCCACGGTTTAGTTTGTTTTGATGGTAAGCAATATCTGGTGTTAAATAAGTAAATGCACCGTCATTTTTTACAAGTACACGGTCTTTATCATCATTAAAATCTGTGGAACGGAACCAGGTTGCTCCATCCTTTTCATAGATGTATCCGCCAGCCTTTAACTTATTTAACACGTCAGCAATTTCGTCATTTTGGTATAGACTACGCTCGGAGAACCAATTATCAAAATGCACCCCAAAATCATCAAGGTCTTTCTTAATTCTACCTAATGTATATTCAAGTCCATACTCCTTGAAGTAAGCTAATCGTTCTTCTTCCGTCTTATTTGCCCATTTATCGCCATGTTCTTCAGCTAACCTTTTCCCAATTTCTACAATATCCTGACCATGGTAACCATCTTCAGGCATGCTTGCTTCCTGCCCAAGTGCCTGCAAATAACGTGCATTCACCGAAAGAGCTAGATTATCAATTTGATTTCCAGCATCATTGATGTAATATTCACGCTCTACAGCATAGCCTGCTGCATGAAGAACATTACATAAAACATCCCCAAATGCTGCACCACGTGCATGTCCTAGATGTAGATTTCCTGTGGGATTTACCGAAACAAATTCCACCTGAATACGTTGTCCATGCCCATAATCCGTCTTACCATACTCCGTTCCAGCTTCTAATATTGTCGGTATAAGATCAGTTAAAAAGTCATTTTTCATAAAGAAATTGATAAATCCTGGTCCAGCTATTTCAATCTTTTCAATAGAGGCTGCATCTTGATTTAAATTATTCACAATATCCTCAGCGATTTGTCTAGGGGCTTTTTTAGCAATTCTCGCTAATTGCATAGCAATATTCGTAGCAAAATCTCCGTGCGCTTTATCCTTTGGTTTTTCTAAGATAATATCTGGAAGCTCCTGTTCGGTAGCTAATCCCGCTTTCAGTACAGATGCTTTAATCTGTTCTTTTACCTTCATTTCAGTTTGTGCCAACACGTTCATTGTATGTCCTCCTTTTGATAGGTGAGCGTTAACATATGATGACGCTCCTCTTGTCCGTTCAATTTCACCGTATAATCTATTTTAAGCTGACCCCTAGTTTGTTGGTCATCCACTTGATAGGTAATGGCATTCGTAAAGGTCTCCATCCGCATATGACCATGTGGATGTGTATAAATGCTTTCCGTAATTTGGTCTTTACGGAATTGTTGATTCATCGAAATTAGTCCTGAACGCTTGATAGTAACCTTTTCAGGCTGAATTGTTATTAAACTTTTGATGAGGTACTGATCTTCCGTTTTCTCCTCAAATGACAGTACCTCAAGATTATTCTTCTCATAATAATGGCCCCTATAGGTATTCTGAGAAGTTTCTTCTTCCCCATCATCCATAATTCGGGTATGTAATGTTATTAAAACTTGTTCCATCTTGGTCGCCTTTCCAATTCATATCATATTTTTCTATTATAGCGAGTTGTAAAGAGGTATTTCAATAAAAATAGTTTTTTCGTTTAGTCGATGAACGGGCAAAAAATATACATATTCCAGTTTAATTCGTTCGTACTTTTCCCATAATGGTATTACTTGACAAAAAACGACATAATCAAACGGAGTAGGCAAATATGAAAAAGATATGTATTGGAAACAGAATCAAAGGGATAATTCTAAAGATGATTGTTGGCTCAATCCTTTTTTTATTATCTGCTGTACTTTTAGTCTATTTGGTTGCTTTCCTACTTGGTCCACCAAATCTTTCAGCAGACCAAAACACTATTTATTATAATAAGGATGGCGAAGTAATCGGTGAAGAGGATGGTTTTGAAAACAGATCTTGGGTAGATATAGATGAAATGTCTCCTCACATCATTGATGCTACTCTCATGATTGAGGATCAACGCTTTTATCAGCACTATGGTTTTGATGTAAAGCGCATTATTGGTGCAATCATAAAGGATATTCAAACCATGTCGTTAAAAGAAGGTGCTAGCACGCTAACCCAGCAATATGCACGAAATCTTTATCTTTCTTTTGAGAAAACCTGGACTCGAAAAATTAAGGAAGCATTTTACACCATTCGTCTTGAGATGTTTTACTCCAAAAACGAAATTCTAGAAGGGTATTTAAATACCGTTTACTATGGCCACGGTGCTTATGGGATAGAGGCTGCAAGTAACCATTTCTTTAATAAATCAGCAGATGAATTAACCCTTGCTGAGGCAGCAATGCTTGCAGGAATCCCCAAAGGACCAACCTACTATTCACCATTTAATAATCAGGAAAAGGCAAACAGCCGTCAGCAGCATATTCTAACCATTATGCATGACGAAAATGTTATATCTGACAAAGAATACACGAAAGCTAGTCAAGAAAATCTCCACTATGTAACAAAAAAAGAAAGAAAATCGTTAACTGTTGGGCTTTATTTTCAAGATACTGTCTTAAATGAGGCAGCAAAGAGACTGGAGCTTGACCTTGAATCTGTACGTTCTGGTGGCTATCAGATATACACAACCTTGGATTCCGCCATGCAAGGATACTTAGAGGAAAGTATTGCAGCTACCATTCCGGAAACTAGCGAGATTGAAACTGGAGCTGTTGTCATGGATCCAGCAACTGGTGCGATTCGTGCCCTCGCCGGTGGACGTAGCTATCAGGATAGTCCATATAACCGAGCTATACAAGCAAAACGGATGCCTGGTTCATCCTTTAAACCCTTTTTATATTACGCTGCATTAAATAACGGTTACACAGCTACTACCAAGCTCATGAGTAAGCCAACTTCCTTTGAAATTGAAGGTGGTAATGTATATCAACCAAGCAACTTTAATGGTTATTATGCAAATGAACCAATTACATTAGCGCAGGCTATTGCACTGTCTGATAATATTTACGCTGTGAAGACGAATACGTATCTCGGTGAAGAAACATTAGTGGAAACAGCAAAAAAATTCGGCATATCAAGTAAGCTCCCTGCTGTACCATCCCTTGCCTTAGGTACAGCAGCGGTTACCGTTGAAGAGATGGTTTCCGCCTATGGAATACTTGCCAACGGAGGATATCGTATAAACGGACACACGATTGAAAAAATTGTTGATCGAACTGGCAAAACGGTCTATGAGAGAAAAAACAACAAGAAATCATTAGTCCTAGATCCTCCAAAAGCCTATATTCTCACCCAGCTGATGACAGGGATGTTTGATGCGGATTTAAATGGCTATACGTCTGTTACTGGTATTTCTATTACGGACAAACTATCTAGGACCTACGCTGGAAAAACTGGCTCAACCGATTCAGACAACTGGATGATAGGCTTTAGTCCATCTCTTGTAACAGGAGTATGGACTGGCTTTGATGACAACCGGACGATTACATCCACGAAAGAACGTGGTTATGCCAAAGTTATATGGGCTGATCTTATGGAAAAAGCACATAAAGATTTACCAAAGCAACATTTTGAAGCACCAGAAGGTCTTGTTGCTATTCCTATTGATCCAAAAACAGGACTACGGGCTACGCCACATTGTCCAACAAGTACCGTCATGTTCTTTGAAAAGGGAACCGAGCCAGAATTCCATTGTTCCGAACATTATAATGGAGAAGAAATAAAGCACGAAGAGAAGAAGGAAAAGAAAGAAAAAGGGCTGTTCCAACGATGGTTTGAGGTGTTTTTTGACTAAAGTAGATGCATCATTATTGAATTTTAGTTAGGTTTTTTTGAACTTTTGGTTGTGGTTCTATTTAGAAAACAAAAGAAGCCGACGTACAGCAAGTGTCCAGCTTGCATGTCGTCGGCTTCTTTTTTGTCCTAGTAATACATGAGTAAGCCCATGTATTACTAAGTTTACAAATTTCTTAAGTAAAGTACAAGATTTTAGCTAAAGATTCACTTTTCAGACACAATTTGTTCACTTTTTTAGCAGTAACTGTCAGTGAATATCCCCTAACAAGAATTGGAAATAGATTTCCACTTCCCTATTTAGGAAGATTTAAGCACCCCTTCAATATGAGAATCAATTTTTCTTACTAATCATAGACAAATTACAATTTAATGACATATTTTACAAAGATGTGAAACCTTTTTAACAGTTGAAACGTCTTATATTCATGTAAATACGACATTTTTTTCAAAAAAGATGATTCAAAGAAAACAAATAGTGCTATTATGTTTTAGGAGATTGTGAAAAGAGAGGGGAACAATTGGTTGAAAGTCGTAAGAACATTAATTGACAACACGTTTGCAAAAATGACAGGTCAGACCTTATATTATTTAGTCATTTTAATTTTACTTGTACTCATTTATGGATTCCACGATATGAATGCTGGACCATTTATTTATAATGAATTTTAAAGTGAGTGCAAAAAAGGGCCTTGAAGTTGATACATGGATTCTTATCCTATCAAAATGACCAACTAAGTCCTTATTGAACATGCATTAGAGAAAAAGAGAGGTAAAGAGAATATGAACATACTAAAAGCAATCCAACAAAATTCGATAGGCTATTCCGAAAAAATTGCTTTTAAGAGTGAAGATAGATCGATAACATATGGAGAGCTGTGGGAACAGTCTGACCAATTGGCTGCATATTTATTAAATCAATCCAGCCAAGCTAAGTCCCCAATTATCGTCTATGGACACATGAAACCAGAAGTACTTATTTCGTTTCTTGGCAGTGTGAAATCTGGTCATCCTTATATTCCAGTAGATGTTTCCATTCCTTTCGAACGAATTAATAAAATAATTGAAAGTTCCCAGGCGGAATTTTTAATCGCAACAGAGGATATAAGCTGTGAAATTTTTACTAATCATCCCATTAAGATTATAAAAGAAATGGAGCTTAAGAAGCTTCTCATAGAAGACGCGGAAAAACCAAGCTCGGAGCATTGGGTGCTGGGTAATGATAATTTCTATATCATTTACACATCAGGAAGTACCGGTAATCCAAAGGGAGTACAAATTTCAGCGAATAACCTTAGTAGTTTCGTAGATTGGATGTTAGTGGACTTCCCAATCGAACGTGAGCAGACTTTCCTTAATCAAGCACCATTTTCATTTGATTTATCCGTAATGGATCTCTATCCTTCCTTATGTTCAGGTGGAACATTATTTGCGGTAACGAAAGAGATGGTTGCCAATCCAAAAGTGCTTTTTGAAAGCTTGAGTCAATCTGATATTGAAGTTTGGACTTCTACGCCATCATTTGCCCAGCTATGCTTAATGGAGCCAAACTTTAGGCAAGAGCTTCTCCCGAATCTGAGGACATTTCTCTTTTGCGGTGAGATTCTCCCGGTAAATTTGGTCAATCAGCTACAGGAGCGCTTTCCTAATGCCCGTATTTTTAATTTGTACGGTCCTACAGAAGCGACTGTGGCCATTACTAAACTTGAAATAACGAAGGAAATAGTAGACTCGCATACAGTCCTCCCTATCGGACATTGTAAACAGGATACAGAGCTACTTGTTGTGGATGAGAATGGGGAGCCTGTTGCAGAAGGGGAAAAGGGTGAATTGATTATTCTTGGCCCAAGTGTTAGCAAAGGCTATCTTGGAAGTCCCGCATTAACAGAAAAGTCCTTTGGAATCATGAATAATAAGCAAGCCTATAGAACCGGTGATGCTGGATACAAAAAAGACGGCCTGTATTTTTATTTGGGAAGATTAGACTTTCAGGTAAAAGTTCACGGGTATCGTATGGAGCTGGAAGAAATCGAGTACAGCATTGCTCAGTCTAATTATGTGAAATCATGTATTGTGGAGCCCGTTTATCGTGAAGAAAAGGTGGATTATTTGACGGCTTATATCGTAACAAATGAGCACTCCTTCGAAAAGGAATACCAATTAACCGCCGCACTTCGCAAAGAGCTGTCTAACCTACTCCCGGCATATATGATTCCAAGAAAGTTCACTTATTTGGATCAACTACCAATGACTGCAAACGGAAAGGTTGACCGTAAACTATTAGCTACAGGAGTATTAGCATGATACCTTTTGAATCCTTTTACTTTTTCTTTATTGTTGGGATTCTATTAATCCCATCTATTATTATGGGGCTTCAAGGGAAAGCCTCTCGGAAATATAATATGGTTGTTACGATTATTATGCTGGCAATCATCTTTGCGAATAGCTTACTTGGAACAATTTCATTACTAATATTCACTATATGGCAAGTGGTATTAGTAAAAGGATATATAGCATACCGAAAAAAAGCGAATAGTACTGCAATATTTTGTATAGGAATTATTGCCTCGATAATGCCTCTAATTCTAGTAAAAGTACTACCAATTTTAGGGCTTAATCATCTATTTGGTTTTTTGGGAGTATCCTATCTTACCTTTAAAGCAGTACAAATGATAATGGAGATTAGAGATGGTCTCATAAAGAGTGAGATTCCATTAGCAGATTTCTTATACTTTTTATTGTTTTTCCCAAGCCTATCATCAGGCCCAATTGACAGGTGGCGTAGATTTCAGAAGGATGTGCATACCGTACCGACAAAAGAGGCCTACCGTGAATACTTATACTTGGGAATCAATAAGATTTTCCGTGGTTTTCTCTATAAATTTATAATTGCTTTTTTGATTCATTTTTATATTATCGTGCAATTACTAGAAACCCATTATTTTGAATTGCATCCAGTACAGTATCACTTATTGAATATGTATTCCTACAGTTTGTACTTATTCTTTGACTTTGCTGGATACAGTGCTTTTGCAATTGGTATTAGCTATATCATGGGAATTAAAACACCGGAGAACTTTCATCTACCATTTATCAGTAGAAATATTAAAGACTTCTGGAATCGCTGGCATATGACGTTATCATTTTGGTTTAGGGATTATGTTTATATGCGATTTGCCTTTTGGATGACCAAAAAGAAATGGATTAAGAACCGTGTTACCATTTCAAATTTAGGCTATTTGATGTTGTTTTTACTCATGGGTGTTTGGCATGGCCTTGCACCACATTACATCGTATACGGCTTGTACCATGCATGTTTAATCATTGGTTTTGACTTTTTTGACCGTTGGAATAAAAAGCATAAAGTATGGCCGAAAAATAAATTTACACATGTTGTAGCAGTCATCATCACATTCCATTTCGTATGTTTTGGATTTTATATTTTTTCAGGGAATTTATTTTATTGATTTACTGTTACTCTATTCGTTCCCGTTATTTAAAGGGAGCAGCAATTTATACTCCGCCTTTTACGGGTGGCTATTGAGACTCTTCGCTCTTTCCAAGATGCGAAATCTCATCTATGTCTCTCCTCCCGTGGGCGTATTTAAAACACTTTTTAGAGGTATTCCATATCAAACTTTAACTTAGAAAAAACAACGATAAAGGAGAATGAACAACTATGGAAAAACAAGATGTATATGATTTATTAGCAGAGGTTTGTCAGGATGATGTAGTAAAAGAAGAATTGGACATGGATATTTTTGAAGCTGGATTACTTGATTCATTTGGAACAATTACATTGCTTGTAGAGATAGAGGAACGGTTTGGGATAAGTGTTCCAATTACAGAGTTTAACCGTGAGGAGTGGAATACTCCTAATAAAATTGCAAAGGAATTAGCTGATCGCGCATGAAGAAGTACTCTTTTGTACCGCTCTTCATTGCGGTTTCCTTATTTTTCGTTTTTTTATTCTTTCCCAATCGTTGGCTTGAGTATTTTATTTCAGATAAAAAAGTTCAGCAAGCAGCAACCAGTTTGAGTCCATTAATGTTTCAAGGAGACTATTTACAAGGCCGAATGCTCGCAGATGATAAGTATTTTCCGATTTATGGATCTTCAGAGCTTTCTCGTTTCGACCCATTTCACCCATCCAATTTTGCGGAAGCCAATAATTTGGATTATACACCTTTTCTAATTGGACGTGGTGGAACACAATCACTAATACTTTTTATGGATCTTGCATCCCAGGCTGATCAATTAAAGGGGAAGAAAATTGCTTTCATCGTCTCTCCACAATGGTTTATAACAGAAGGAATTGATAATGCCCATTTTGAACCAAACTATTCGATGCTAAAAGCGTACAATTTAGCCTTCAATGATACGATTGATCCTGAATTGAAGAGGGAAGCGATTCGCCGTATTCTGCAATTTGATGTAGTCAAAAGAGATACTATTTTGACTACGTTATATGAAGACGAAATATCACCTTCAAAGGAACATCATTGGAAAGCAAAACTTGTAAGACCATTAGCCTATATGAAAAAGAAACTATTAGAAAAGAAGGATTTATATTATGCTGCCTTCGGTTTTCCCAATAGAGCCCACCATCAAGATAACGATTTAGTAAGAAATAAATCTTGGGAAGAACTTTTAGAGGAAGCAAGCAACTACGGAAAAGAACGTGCAAATAACAACCCATATTTTATGGATAATGATTACTACAATCATAACTACGCTCCAATAGAAGCTAAGTTAAAGGGTTATAAGAAGAACGCAACTTTTTCGGGATCTTTAGAGTATCAAGACTTTCAAATGGTACTAGATCTTTTCAAGGATAAAGGAGCAGACCCTATTTTTATCTCCTTACCGATTAATGGTCTATGGTACGATTATGCTGGACTTCCAATAGAAGTGCGTAATGAATTCTATCAATCCATCGTTGATCAGGTAGAAACAGCCGGATTTCCTGTTGCTGACTTTTCAGGACATGAATATGACCCTTACTTTTTAAAAGATCCGATGCATATTGCCTGGAAGGGCTGGGTTTACGTGGATCAAGCCTTGATAGAACATTGGAAACGGTAGGACATGATTTATCCAATAAATTATTATTGCGAAACCTACCATAGAAATCCTTTTTGGCTAGTTTGGCTAATCATTGGAATGTTAAGACATGAGCAAAATCCCGCAATCGTTTGCGGGATTTTTTTGTTATTACAATATCCTGTGTGATCACCTTGTCATTTGTAACTACTAACGAAAACATGAATTGCATAACCGAAATCAAAAAACCCACATCGAATTGATTCTCCACGCGGATTCTTTAAAGCTTTTAATACTATGATTAGAATGTGTCATACATCCGTTGAAATGTTTATTAAGATTTAATTTATCACCCTATAACAAACTGTTAATTGCCATTTTCCACACAAAACTATCTACAATCACATAATTTAATAATTTCCTATCCATTAAAAAGAGGCTGGGACAAAAGAATTTATTTGAAAATAAAAATCGAACAATTCATATAGTTACAGCGTAAACTCGCTTCGGAAATATACTTCGCGTTCCGTGGGCGGCTGGTGAGCCTCCTCGTGCTACGCACTCCGGGGTCTCACCGATGCCTCTCCTCCCGCAGGAGTCTACGTATATTTCCGAAGCTAATTTGGCCATTGTTCGTTTTTAGAATAAATCTCTTTGTTATGTCCCAGCCTCTTTAACGTTCAGCTTAGCCCAAAGCTTCCTTCAACTGTTCACTTGAGTTGTTCCACATCTCGGGATTAAACTCCTGTAAGAAGTTGCGGAGAAGGTGTCTTGATTGCTCATCCATATGTTCAACAATCACATGGCCCTTCAATGATTTTTCCATATGTTTAACATGCTCTGGCATTGATTTATAGGCAATTTTATTTGGACGGTCAACTCGAATTTCACTTCCTGCAACACCTGCATAATAAGGTCCGTTTTCATTACGTTCGACGGTTACCCATACAATCCAGTAAAGCTTTCCATCAGGAACTAACGACTTATCTGGTTGAAATTTGACACGTCTTTCTACATCGCTTCGTGCGTGCATGGCCCCCATATCCACATATGCTTTATTTTCATTTGGGTCCACAATAATAGACGACATATTCTCTAGACTAATAGCACCAACTCCATAGCCCCCATGTCCATCATTCGAATCATCTTTGATTATCGTAAACCGATTCTTATTTTCTGAAGATTGATCTCCGCTCATTAACTAGCCTCCTATTCAAAACTCTTTATCTTCTATTGTAGCATAGCTAGCTAACCAATTTCACGTTAGGCAACCCTAGTGAGCCTGTTTCGAAAGCTCAGAAATGAACTGCCATGCCTCTGCCATTTCATCTTCACTATAATTTTGCTTTGGCTTAACGGTATGAACCTTTTCTTCTACCTCACGCTTAGGTAGTTCTCGAAAATAAAGCATGGTAGACACTAGTTCCAGAAAACGAGAGCTCTTCTCCTGTAATCTAGTAATCATCTTTGTACAATCTGGTAAATTCGTTGAAAATTGTTGTAAAAATGCTGTTCCATCCTTTGTTAAGGAATAATGATATTGGAAATAGTTGCTCTTCACTTCCTTCTTTTCATGAATAAATCCTAAATTACATAATTCTTCTATACGTAAGGAAAGCTCCTCAGAATATGGTCCATAGAAATGAAACTGAAACTTCTCCTCAAATGGAACACCTAATGATTGTAAGATATATATCATCTTTTGTAGTTTTTTTCTGCCTGTGACCTCCTCGGCTTCGGAAAAAAACTGCATTAATTTAGCATGGTTATCCAGCATTATATTCTCTCCTTACTAAATAGAATTCCTATAATATCTTGTTTAATTTCCTCATCTTGAATGGCATATATCATATCTTTAGGAAAATATAATTTATGGTCTGTTCTTTTTTTACCTGAAATGGCTTCAACGATATCTGAATGCCTAGATAACTCCTTTAATGTACCATTTGGCATTACTAAATGAATTGGGAGCCTCTCTTCTTCTTCACCCGGACGGTAAAAGTCATACGGCAAATCGGAAGATGAATCAACTACTAAGTAATAATCGGAATCGATTCCTGCATCCTTGAACAGCTGAATAAGCCGCATTAAATCACCTATTTGTTTATTCGGATTAAATTCAACATATTTAAAGAGGCGTCTATTCATGAATCGCTCACAAAGGTCTCTAAGAATCTCATCTTCCTCCTCTTGCCAAAGCTGGAAATAGTAGTGGACAACGGATTCATCTAACTTCAAATACTCTTCTAAGGAAACATCACCTGAAAAGAAAGTAAGAAAGTGAGTTGGCTGCAATTTAAATTGATAGTTAGATTCATAGAGTTGCTTTGCTCGATGTAATATTTTCGTTAAAATGACCTCTGCACTTCTTGTGACAGGATGAAAATATACTTGCCAATACATTTGATAACGACTCATAATATAATCTTCTACGGCATGCATACCAGACGATTTGATCACTACTTGATCTTCGATAGGGCGCATGACTCGTAAAATCCGTTCCATATCAAAATGACCATAGCTTACCCCTGTGTAATATGCATCACGAAGCAGATAATCCATACGATCTGCATCTATTTGACTTGATATTAAGCTAACGACAAGTTTATCTGAATGGGTTTTAGCAATAACATCTGCTACCTCTTGGGCAAACCCTGGACTTACACGCTCTAACACTTTATTAACATATGTATCCCCTAAAATGATTTGTTGCGTGAAATACTCATGATCTAGCTTAAAAACTTTTTCAAAGGAATGGGAAAAAGGACCATGTCCTAAGTCATGTAATAGCGCCGCACACATGCAGAGTAAGCGCTGATCATTATTCCAATGGGGTCTACCTTGAAAATTATATATAATTCGACGGACAATTTCATAAACGCCAAGAGAGTGATTAAAACGACTATGTTCGGCACCATGGAAGGTAATATTGGTCGTTCCAAGCTGTTTTATTCTACGAAGGCGTTGAAACTCTGGAGTTGCAATCAAGTCCCAAATAACTCGATCACGTACATGGACATAGGCATGTACTGGATCCTTAAACACCTTCTCTTCATGTAGTTGTTCATTTTTATAAGTCACGATGGTTCAACTCGTTTCTATTCGACGATTTTGTTATTATTATATAATAGATAGTCAAGTGAAAAAAGACATGTTTCGAACTTAAAAGGAGACTACAATGAAAAGCTGGCAGGAAATTGTGACACAATCGACATTTCGTTTTATCGACCACACCAATCTAGAATATTTTCATCATGTGAAAAATACTGCTGTAACCTCTTTTGCTATTGATGATGCACTAGCGACTTCTGTAAGTCTAGAAAAATCCCCACCAGTTTTACGCTTATGGTTGCACCCTAAAACAATTGTTCTAGGGATACCAGATGCTAAACTTCCTTATATAGAGGAAGGTGTAAAATTATTCGCTCGTCATGGCTACCATGTAGTTGTACGAAATTCAGGTGGACTTGCAGTAGCACTAGACAGTGGTGTCCTCAATCTATCCCTTATACTACCAGGTGTAAAGCATTTGTCGATTCATGATTGCTATGAAGCGATGGTGCATTTTGTTAAGCATATGCTACAGGATATAACAACAGAAATAAAAGCATATGAAATTGTCGAATCCTATTGCCCTGGAGATTATGATCTTAGCATTAACGGAAAGAAGTTTGCTGGAATATCCCAGCGAAGAGTACGTGATGGGGCTGCCATACAAATTTATCTAGATGTGGAAGGTGACAGTTTTGAGCGTGCCTCGTTAATTCGGGATTTTTATCAAATTAGCCTCAAGGGTGAAGAGACAAAATTCACATATCCTCATGTAAATCCTGAGGTGATGGGATCATTGTCGAAGCTTACTGGGCGGAAATTGACAATAAGTAATATAAAAAGCAGAGTTGTAGCAGCTTTGCAGGAGTTAGGTGATATTGTCGAAACCCCGTTTTCAGAAGAGGAATTGGACGTATTTGAAAAGCGGTATGAACAGATGGTTAAACGAAATGAAAAAATATCGGAAAAACAAAAAGAAGCTTAGGAATTGCATTAAGCTTCTTTTTGCTTTATCTAAAAAAGGAGGCTTGTAACGAATTCCTGTTACAAGCATTTCCGTTTAAAGTGATTGTGCGGCAGTAATCAATGCTAAATTATAAACATCTTCTGCGTTACAACCACGAGATAAGTCATTAACTGGTTTATTCAGTCCCTGTAGGATTGGACCAACTGCCTCAAATCCACCTAAGCGTTGAGCAATTTTATACCCAATATTGCCTGCCTCAAGACTTGGGAAAATAAAAACATTGGCATCCCCTTTTATAACTGCATCAGGCGCTTTCTTTGCTGCTACACTTGGAACAAATGCTGCATCAAATTGAAACTCACCATCAATAATTAATGAGGAATCTTTTTCCTTAGCAAGCTTCAATGCTTCGACAACCTTTTCCGTTTCCGGAGACTTTGCAGAACCTTTCGTAGAAAAGCTTAGCATCGCAACCCTAGGATCTATTCCAAATAACTTCGCAGTTGCAGCAGATTCAACAGCAATCTCAGCTAGATCATTACTATCTGGAGCAATATTAATCGCACAATCAGCAAATACATATTTTTCATCATCCCGTTCCATGATGAATACACCAGAAGTTTTCTTAACGCCCTGTTTTGTTTTTATAATTTGTAGTGCAGGTCTTACGGTATCAGCTGTAGAATGTGCTGCACCACTTACAAGCCCATCCGCTTCATTCATATAGACAAGCATAGTTCCGAAGTAGTTCTCATCCTGTAAGATTTTACGTGCATCTTCTTCCGTTGCCTTTCCTTTACGTCGTTCAACAAACTGGGCAACCATCTCAGCAAATTTCTCATAACTGTTCGGATCTAAAATAGTGATTCCACTAATATCAGCCTGATATTCTTCCGCCTTCGCTTCAACCGCCTCTTTATTTCCAATTAAAATAGGCGTTACGACATTTTCCTTATTTAGTTTACTTGCAGCATGAAGAATTCTTTCATCTAATCCTTCAGGAAATACAATCGTTTTATTTTTTCCAATTACATTGGCTTTAACTTGATCAAATAAGCTACTCATTTTTAACCTCCATGTATGCTATGTTCTTAATATGTAGCAAAAATCTACAAAAGTTGCACATAATATCGTTTAGAAAACATATTTTATGATAGTGTATTTACCTGTCGAATGAAAGTAAAAGGGACTTATATAGAAATGACAATATCGTGACAAACGACCATTAAAACGACAAAATCCTTGATACATAAGTATTTTGAATGATTTTGGTCATAAGACCTATCCCATGATTATGGGATTTAATTGTGATATAGTTTACATATAATAACAAACATGAAGGAGAGATACTTATGGTTGAAGCTGTTGAAACAATGGATGGTTGGTACAGTTTACACGACTTTCGCACAATAGATTGGAGCTACTGGAAAAAAGCAACGCTAGAAGAGCAAAAGGAAGCAATTGCTAGCTTTGAAGCATTAGTGGACAAGTGGGATGCTGTAGAAGAAGCAAAGAATGGGTCCCATGCCTTATATAAAATAGTTGGACAAAAAGCAGACATCATGTTCATGTTTTTACGCCCAACAATGGAAGAGTTAAATGATCTTGAAACAGAGCTAAACAAATCTAAGATTGGTGAATTCTTAATTCCAGCTCATTCGTATGTATCCGTTATTGAGCTATCCAAATATCGCCCAATGAAGGATGGCATTGACCCAGAGACATTGCCAGAAACTCAAGCACGCCTAAAGCCTATACTTCCTAAATGGGAGCATGTTTGCTTCTATCCTATGGACAGACGTCGTGTCGGCGATGAAAACTGGTATACATTAGAAAAAGATGTTCGAGGAAAATTACTTTATGAGCACAGTAAAACTGGTCGCAAATATGCTGGTAAGGTGAAGCAATTTATCACTGGATCTATTGGCCTTGATGACTGGGAATGGGGTGTAACTTTATTCGCTCATGAAGCACTACAATTCAAGAAAATTGTCTATGAAATGCGCTTTGATGAAGTTAGCTCTCGTTATGGTGAATTCGGTGAATTTTTTGTCGGTAACATTCTTAAGAAAGAAGAAATCGCAAATTTCTTGGAGATTTAAGTATTGGACAAGAGACTTCTTATTTAGACAGGAAGTCTCTTTGCTTTTCGTATTGTAGTAGAAGCTAACAATTTGTCGAGCTTAGATAAAGATTGCCAACTCAACTTTTAATACTCCTTGTCTTTTCTAACAATTCGCTATAAAAACGTACTCCCCATACATACGCTTCACATTAACATTAAATTTTTTCTAATTTAATTCTATAGGCATATCACCTTCCGCCTACTCATACATATAATCTTAGTAGACCTTGGAATGAAATGAGGTGTACCCATGGCTGTCATTGCATTTACAGAAAAGAATGTGGACTTACTAGCACGATTAATGCGAGCAGAGGCAGAAGGGGAAGGCCAACTCGGAATGCTAATGGTCGGAAATGTAGGAGTTAACCGGATTCTTGCTAATTGCTTAGATTTTAAAGATATTCGCACAATGAATCAAATGGTTTTTCAAAACCCAGGGGGATTTGAAGCAACACAAAAGGGCTATTTTTATCAGCGAGCGAGAGAGTCAGAAAAACGATTAGCTCGCAGAACAATAAATGGGGAAAGATTCCACCCTGCAACTAATTCACTATGGTTTTTTAAACCGCAGGGGAATTGTCCTGCCCAGTGGTTTAATCAGTGGAATAGTGGAAGGTTTAAGTCTCACTGTTTTTATTCCCCTACCCAATCAGATTGTCCTTCAGTATTTTAGGGAAAATATTTATTTAGGAGGTTTTATTATGTCAGACAACCAAGGAAATGCACAGCACAACCCAAATTTCGGGCAAAATCCTTATTACTATTTCCCACAATCTTCCCCAGCCTACTATCCTGCATATCCATATCGCCAATTTGCTGGGCAGCCAACACAAGCACCTACTTCAACTACCATCAATGTCCCAGGAATGTTACCAGCAGAACAATCATATATTGAAAATATATTACGCTTAAACCGTGGGAAAATGGCAACAGTTTACATGACGTTTGAAAATAACCCAGAATGGAATGCAAAGGTATTCAGAGGCGTTATTGAAGCAGCTGGTCGAGACCATCTCATCATTAGTGATCCTCAAACTGGAAGACGATACTTATTATTAATGGTTTATCTTGATTATGTAACGTTCGATGAGGAAATCAATTATACCTATCCATTTAGCGGAAGTGGAGGCAGCCAATTAGCAAGCTATTCTCCAAGGTAATTAATTTCTAGAAGCAATAAGGATGGTACCGGCTTGTTGTACCATCCTTTTTACATAAAAATTCTACCTATAACGTGTGAGGCGATTTCATGCGACATCCATACGAAAAATTTATTCGTGGCGAACTAGTTGCCATTGGATTGGCAGTGTTTTTTGGTCTTATTGCTCTAATACAAGGTGTCTTTTTACTTATCATCCTTGGCTTATTTCTAGTTGCTGCTAGTCTCATTTGTGATGGACTTATTGCTCTGTATATGCAAAATCAAATACACGGTGTGAAACAACTATTGCGTTCCATCTTATTAATTCTATTTGTAACAATTTTATTAATCCTCTTATAAGAACTTTATAATTGTATAACCAAGAACCACCCAACCAATTAGAAATAAAACGCCACCTAGAGGTGTAATCATAGCAAATAGTTTGATTCCAGAAGTAGAATATACATATAAGCTTCCAGAGAAAAGGATAATACCAATGAAGAACAACCACCCAGCCCAGTTCAGACTACCGGATTGTATTTTCATTCCGATTAACCCCGTAACAAAAAGTGCTACCGTATGAAACATTTGGTAGGTTACGGCCTTCTCCCACGTACCTAACGCTTTTTCTGTTAGTTTCCCTTCTAAGCCATGTGCACCAAAAGCACCAAGAGCAACTGCTAAGAATCCATTTATTGCCCCAAGAATTAAAAATAACTTCAATTACTTCCACTCCTTAAAAATCAAAAATTGATTCTCCATTCCCATCCTCTTCATCAAGGTCAATGGATTTCTTAAACGTTTGTGCTGATCCAGTTCCAGTTGATTTATCTACACCAAGCATAGCCTTAAGTTCAGCAGCAGTGATGTCATTCACCTTTGGTGATTCCATTAAACCCTCGTTCCTGTCTTCTTCTAAAAACAAATCACAAAGCAAACGAATTTTTTCAATATGTTTAAGCATTTTTTCTTGCTGGTGTTGACTGTCCTTTGCCTGCTGTATTTCTTGCATCATTTTTATGAGAATGGTTTCATTTGCAACTGCCATGTTGACACTCCTCTTTCACTTTATCTCATATGGTACTATCATACCGAATTCCACGGTCAACTGGAAGCAATTCGGTGTGATCTTCTATTCACAGACAAATAGTGAAAAACTGCATAATAAAAAGCCTTGATAAGATCAAGACTTTCCAAATTATCTCGATGGGGATTATAAATCTTACGCGCTTTGTTCCTTCTCTTCTTCTACATAGCGATTGAAAACCCATTGCAAAAATTTCACTTCATCTAGCGTTAGCTCTCTATCTAACTTATTCTTTATGTCATAGTAAATTTGCAAATAGCTTTTCATACACCGCAAATCCCCTTTCAACTATACTAGTATCTACATCATATATTTTTTTGAATATATACGCAATAAAGTTTATAAAAATGGTAAAAATGGACTAGAATGCATAATAGTAAACATCTTGAAACTAAATAAGACCGTACAAACTAACTATATAGCATTTATCAAATTGTACCTCTCAATTCTATAACTTTTATACTAGTCAAATTCCGAGTCTATTAACCTATAATAATTCATTTTGACAAATATTTATGCATCCCTTATACTAGTAAAGGTTATTTATGATGAAAATGAAAAAGGCGGGATTGGATGAGAAAGTCTTATACAATAGGAGAACATCTGAAATTTATCATTCCCTCATTAATCGGAATCTTATTGTTTATTGTTCCATTAAAAACAGCCGAAGGATTCACTATCCCCATTGCAATAATGGCAAATTGGGTACAGGACAAGCTGGCGAACCAGCTTTCTTTGATAATGATGCTAATTATCCTAGTTACCGCAGTTCTAACCGTGTTTGCCAGATTAGCTGGAGAGGAACGATTAACAAAGACTCCTTTCTTTCTTAAATTATTATATGTTAATTGGTTTTGGACCATTGCAAGAGTGTTAGCCGCTGTATTTGCTATTATGGTATATTTTCGGATTGGTCCTGAAGCCATCCACGGAGAAGATACAGGTCAGCTTTTACTCGGTAGTTTATTACATGTATTATTTGCTGTATTTTTATTTGCAGGTATTTTCCTTCCGCTCCTAACAAACTTTGGGTTAATGGAATTATTCGGTACGTTAACTACTAAATTGATGAGACCATTATTCAAATTACCAGGTAGGTCTTCTATAGACGCCGTTGCTTCCTGGATTGGGGATGGAACGATTGGGGTTTTATTAACAAGTAAACAGTATGAGGAAGGTTATTATACAAAACGTGAGGCTGCGATAATTGGAACGACCTTCTCTGTTGTTTCTATCACCTTTACTTTAGTGGTTATTGCCCAGGTTAACCTTAAATCGATGTTTATCCCTTTCTATTTAACAGTTTTAATTGCTGGATTAGTGGCAGCATTAATCATGCCTAGAATTCCTCCGCTTTCCCGAAAGGCAGATACGTATGTTAATGGAAAAGAGTCCAAGATTGATGAGAGTGTTCCAGAAGGTCATAATGCTCTAACATACGGATATGAGAAAGCAATTGACCGTGCAAAAAAGGAAACAAGTGTATCTCGCTTTTTTAAGGAAGGAGCACAAAATGTTCTTGATATGTGGATGGGTGTTGCCCCAGTAGTTATGGCACTTGGGTTAGTTGCCTTAATGATCGCAGAATATACACCACTTTTTCAGTGGCTAGGCAAACCATTTATTCCATTATTAGAATTAATGCAGGTGCCATATGCTGCTGAGGCATCTCAGACTATTTTAATTGGATTTGCAGACATGTTCTTACCTTCTGTAGTCGGTGCGTCTATACCAGCAGAGATGACACGTTTTATTGTCGCTGCTCTATCTGTTACACAGTTAATCTACATGTCCGAGGTTGGTGGATTATTATTAGGATCTAAGGTACCCGTATCCTTCAAGGATTTAGTTATCATTTTCCTTTTACGAACCATCATCACCTTGCCAGTCATCGTCCTAATCGCTCATATACTATTTTAAGCTGACATGAAAATAAAGCGATACGAACACAAAAAAAACCAAACCTTGGGTAGAGGTTTGGTTTTTTTCTTCTATATGAATCTAGAAAAAGGGGGGCTACTTATATATACGTTATTCTAAGGAAAAAAGTTTCATTTTATTGAGAAGTTTTTATGGTATGCTTCATATAGCTAATTTTCCCTTCAATTAAAGGCTGACTAACAGTTAAAACTGGTTTACTAGATAAAACGAAGACAATGAGCATCGTTACTCCAGTTAATAACAATAAGTCCATTAGACCATTCACTTGGAATACATCATATTCTCGGAAGTATTGGATAAAGAACCCATGTAAAAGATACACATAAAGCGTTCGTTCACCATATTTCGTAAATAAAAAACGCTTGGAAGGAATCCACGCTAGAATACTAGCTGCCATTAGGGAAGAGGTTACATAGACCATTAACCTCGCAACCCCACCTAGTTCTTCCATGCCTAGGTCAAAATAAGACTTTGATGCTAATAACCACCCCGTATTAATCTCAGGAGCATAATATATTGCAATCGCAAAGAAAACCATAATTCCGATTGATACATAACGAAACCCTTTTCGTTTCAGTGCCATAACATGCTCTTCTTTTAACCAATAACCCAATAAGAAAAATGGGAAGAATACAAATGTCCTCGACAAACTAAAAAATTGACCGACACCAGCTAAATAACCGACAACAATCCCTAATGCCACTGCAATTAGCAAGCTTGCATAAAACGGTAACTTTTTAAACCAATATAATAGTATATGCCAGCTAAATAAACTGATTAAAAACCAAAGAGACCAATGCGGATAGTAAATATCTGATAACCAATCTGATTTTCCAAGTACAAAGTAATAAGAAGAATAGACCAGTTGAAATAGTATATAGGGAAGAAGTAACTTCTTCGATAGCTTTATTATATATCCCTTATTTCCAAATCCTTTTGCAAAAAATCCTGATAAGAAAATAAATGCTGGCATATGAAATGTATAAATCCATGTATATAATGTATGCAAACCTACTGAGCCATCGATATATGGCTGAATCATATGCCCAAACACGACTAAGAAGATTAGTAGTAGTTTCGCATTATCAAAAAAAGCGTTCCTTTCCATATTGAAATTCATCCTTTACTCTGTTTTTTGATTAGCGGTATTACTTTTCTACCCATCTCAAAACAGTATTACGCATTGTCCAACACGATTTATAGTGGTTGTTAACATCTTGTAAAAGCAATGCAAGATTGATATTTTTTTGTAATGGGAATAGTTGGATGCATAATTTCGATTCTTGGATACATCATTCCTATGTACAGGCGCATTCTTACAATAATCAAGCCACTCCTAAATATTTTCTTAGACAGAAAAAAAGCCCTCATAATATGTACTGCCCCCAAAAGTTAGCATATATATCTAACTTTTGGGGTTCACCACCTTTATGAAGGGTTCATTTACTAGCAACTTTCTTTTTCGCGGTAGTTTTCCGCTTCTTTGGCTGGCTTGGTTTTGGTTTATCTTTTTTTGCTCTATCTAATGAAGCCTGTAATGCTTCCATTAAATCTGTAACATTATCTGGTTTTGGTTTATCCTTCGCTGTGGTCGTTTTATCAGCGTTTTTCCTTTCCTCAATTAACTCTAACAACGCAGTACGATATTCATCTTGGTATTTCTCTGGATTAAACTCTGTTGTTAATTGTTCTATGAGCATTTTAGCTGTATCAAGCTCTTTCTTTGCAGTTTCAACATTTTCTGGCACATTGGGTACTTCCTTCACGTCCCGAACTTCATCTGGATAATGAATTGTTTCCACTACAATGGTATTTTTATAAACACGAATGACTGCTAATTGCTCCTTAGAGCGAATCATCATATTTGCAACGCCTATTTTGCCTGTTTCCTCTAATGCTTTCCGCAACAACCCGTAAGCTTTGCTGCCTCCCTCATTTGGTGACAAATAATAGCTTTTTTCAAAATAGATTGGATCAATATCCTCTAATTTGACAAAATCGATGATTTCTACCGCTTTGTCCTCCTGTTCCTTCTTTAACGCTGCAAGGTCATCTTCATCTAAAACGACAAATTTATTTTTAGCATATTCATAAGCCTTCACAATATCATCATTTCCGACTTCTTGTTCACAAACCGGACAGACTTTTTCATATTTAATTGGTGATTTACATTCTTTATGCAGCTGCCGAAGTGGAACATCCTTATTTTCTGTTGCTGCATGCATTTTTACCGGTATATTCACAAGCCCGAAACTAATGGTTCCCTTCCACATGGTATGCACATGAAAAACCTCCCTTTTCCATAGTTTGTCGAACTATTTTATTTTTAATCCATCCTTGATTATTTTGTTGCTAAATGAACCATCTTAAAGTAGAAGGGAGTTTTTGTCAGATGGATATTATGAAGCCCATTCCGAGAGATGATGTTCCATTAGGAGAGGACTGGCTTTATGAAGTGAAATATGATGGCTTTCGCTGTGTTCTCCATTGGAATAAGAATGGTGAAATAAATTTAATTAGCAAAAATAACAAAGACTTAACAAAGCAATTTCCGGAAATTGTCTCCTATTGCATGGAATATGTAAAGAATGTAAAGAATGTCCTCCCCATTAAATTAGATGGCGAGCTTGTCATTTTAAACAATTCATACCAAGCCAACTTTTCACAAATTCAAAGACGAGGACGCTTAAAAAGTAAGCATTCGATACAAAATGCGTCCAAAGAACGACCTGCTACCTTGTTAGTATTCGATATTTTAGAAATAAAAGGCACTGATCTCACGAGAAAAGACTTTACCTATCGAAAAAAATCGCTTTCGAATTTCTTTGATACTAGCTACATAAGCCGAGGTTTATGGAATCCTCTAGGGATGGTAGAAGCATTTCAAAATCCTAATGAGCTATGGCGAATCATCTTTGAACATAAAGGAGAAGGAATGGTTGCCAAGCGAAAAAAAAGTTCCTACATTAAAGGAAAAGGCCATCAAGATTGGTTTAAAATTAAAAACTGGCGCCTTATACATGGAATTTTAACCTCCTATGATAATGAGAATGGTTATTTTGATGTTCAAGTATTAGATGATAATAAACGCTATGCGGTTGGCAAATGTAAGCACGGGCTAAATACAGAGGATATGAACACCGTAAAGAACCTATTTATTAATAATGGCGAGAAGCATGCTACAAAGTATCATTTACCACCTGCTGTATGTGCCGAGATCCATACGTTGGATATTTATGAGGGGGAGCTTCGAGAGCCAGAATTTAAAAGAATCGCACCGGAATTAAAACCAGAGGACTGTACCTTAGAAATGCTTCAGCAAGACTTGGCTATGCTTCCTAAAAAAATCGACTTTGCAAATACTGATAAACTATATTGGCCAGACGCTGGCTTAACAAAAGGAAATTTCTTAGCCTATATACGAGAAATCTCGCCATATATGCTACCCTTTCTAAAAAATCGACCTCTGACAACCATCCGTTGTCCAGACGGTGTTGATGAAGAGTCCTTTTTTCAGAAGCATCTACCACCATATGCTCCTGACTTCATTGAGGGTTACGGGACTGATGAAGAAAAACTGATACTATGTGATTCTCTAGAGTCATTATTATGGTTTGCTAATCATGGAGCACTGGAATTCCATGTCCCTTTTCAGGATATTTCTAGCAATTACCCTAAAGAGATAGTATTCGACCTTGATCCACCTGATCGAGGAAAATTCTCTTGGGCTGTTCAAGCTGGACTATTCATAAAAAAAATCTTAGACGATTTACAATTAATCTCCTTTGTAAAAACGTCTGGAAATAAGGGATTACAGGTCCATATTCCCATCCCAGAGGGGAGTATGAGCTACGAAGAGACTGGCGTTTTTACCCAAGCTATTGCTTATACATTGGAGAGTCAGCAACGGGATATTTTTACAACAGAAAGAATGAAGGATAAGCGGAATGGGCGTCTTTATATTGATTATGTTCAGCACGGAAGAGATAAAACACTGATTGCCCCCTATTCAACTAGGCGGACTCCAGAGGGAACAGTGGCAACTCCACTTTTTTGGGAGGAAGTAACTATGGAATTACGACCAGAAATGTTTACGATTAAAAATGTCGTAGACCGTGTTCAACGACTAGGATGTCCATTTCGGGACTATTTTGCAGTTGGAAAAAATCAGCAGCTAAATCAAGTCTTATCATTAATACAGTAAAGTATAGTTTAAAATTATAACTCTTATTGTATTATAATACTAAACTAACTATGTTTCTTGGGGGTTCCTATGGCTACATTCACTAGGAGAAAAATTATCTTCTTGCTGTTATTTTCTTCTGTATTAATATTTAGTACCTTTTTTATGATCCAAGTTCACGCTGACCCTACTATACATGCAGAGCTTACAATTTCTTCAATTAATCAGACGGAGTGGAATGAGTCGATTCCAGAAAGTATAAGGAATACACGTAGCCAATCCTTAGATAACATACGTAAACTAGAGGTCTCCGTTTCTGTAAATCCGAATTGGCGGTTCTCAAATATCGTGATTGATATTCCTGACTTAGTGTTTCCAGTAGACCATTATGACGGAAAAATACGTTCTATTCGAGCCGGAGAACAAGATGGTGGTCAATACAATGCAAGTGCACAAGGATACATTCTATTTGATTATAGCGGTTTAACCGAAGAGGATGTCCAGACTATGTATCAGCACCACCCTATTCTTATTACCTGGGATGAGGGTGGAGTGGAAAAAGAATATAAAATAAATCTTTCACAATTAATCGATTAACACAAAAGGTGGCACCTTTTTTAGGTAGCCACCTTTTCATATCTAAATATTATACGCCATCTTAGATTGTAGTCTTAGCTTCTTCAATTGCCGTCTTATCATTAAATATCTTCATATTGAAGTTACCAAGAATTCGTGAGGTTAACGTTCCAGTTACCATAGCACCATTTACGTTCAATAGTGTACGACCCATATCAATAAAGGCTTCTATTGAAATTAATAATCCCGCTAATCCTACCGGTAATCCCATGGTAGAAAGAACGATTAATGCTGCAAATGTTGCACCACCACCGACTCCAGCGATACCAAATGAACTAAATCCAATAACTAATATAAGTGGAATTAAAAAGTCCATGGATAATGGATCAATTCCTACCGATGGAGCTGCCATTACAGCTAACATTGCTGGATAGATACCTGCACAACCATTTTGCCCCATAGTCGCTCCAAAGGATGCAGACATATTTGCAATGCCTTCCTCAACACCAAGCGCATTCTTTTGTGCAGCGATATTTAATGGAATTGTTCCCGCACTTGAGCGTGATGTAAAAGCAAAGCTTAATACCGGTAGTACCTTGCGTACATAATTTAATGGATTTAAGCCAAATACCCCTACCAAGATTAAGTGAATAATAAACATAACCACTAACGCAAGATATGATGCTAATACGAACTTACCGAGCTCAAGAATTCCTGCAAAATCAGTAGATGCTACTGTGTTTGCCATTAGTGCTAAAATACCATACGGTGTTAGCCGTAAAACCAATGTTACAATTCGCATAACAACACCATACACTGCGTTGACCATCTTCGTAAAAGTTTCCGCTTGCTCCGGATTTTTTCTACGTAATCCTAATACTGCAACCCCTACAAAAATAGAGAAAATAACTACTGCAATTACAGATGTTGAACGCTGCCCTGTCATATCAAGAAAGATATTAGAAGGAATAAAATTCAGAATACGTTGAGGTGTTGAAACTCCCTCAATATCACTAGAAAAACGTTCCTCTAATGAAGCAACACGGTCCTGTTCTGCTTGACCTGCAGAGATTTGATCAGCATTTAAATCAAATATCGTTGCAGCACCAATACCAATGATTGCTGCAATCATCGTTGTTCCGATTAAAATTCCGATAATCCATCCAGCCATTTTACCAAGCTGTGCTGTTTTTTCTAAATTAGTAATTGATTGAATGATGGATACCATAACTAATGGGATTACAATCATCATTAAAAAGCTAATATATCCTCGACCTACAACATTGTACCATTCGGTAGTTTGCTGTAACGTATCTGTTCCACTACCATAAATCCATTGTAAGGCAGCACCTAATACAATCCCAAGGCCAAGACCAGTAAATACACGTTTGGTAAAGGATACATGTTTATGTTGCATGTAAATCAGTAAGCCAATAATCGCTACTAGTACGGCGATATTTAATATAACCAGCCAGTTCATCGTAAATTCCCCCTATTGTTTTATTATTAAAATATGCACAGTATATCGATATCGTCCTTTAAATGTATTATTCCGATAAAAATAGTATGCTTTAATAAAATACTACGCCTCTATCAGTCTGTCAAGAGAATGAAATTAGAAAAGAAAAAGGCACTATTAAGTGTTGCATCCATGGTTAGATTAAAAGCTAACTTTTTGGTGCACTACCTTTATAGTACCCTGCAATTATTTATAAAATACTTTCTTGTAATTCAATTTCTACATTTCCTTGAATCGCTCGTGATATCATACAGCTTTTTTCTGCTTTTTGGATGAGCTTACCGATTAACTCATAATCCTTTTCCGTCGCTTCCTCTGTTAAAGAAACCGTTGGGCGATGAATAATTTTCTTATACGTAAAAACACCATTCGTAACGTCAACAATACCTTCTGATTCTAGAGCCATTTCCTTAAGAGGTAAATTTGCTCGCTCAATCATTGCTGCTAAAGTAATAATATAACAAGTTGCAGCTGCTCCTAGTAACATCTCATCAGGATTTGTCCCAATTCCAGGTCCATCCATTTCTTTTGGTATGGAAATTTTCGTTTTTAAATTTCCTGCATCAATAAACCCTTCACTATTTCTACCGCCTGGCCATTCTGCCTTTAAATGAAAATGATGTTCAGCCATTTCTAGCACCTCCACATACATTTTAGTCTACTTTTAAGCTAGATAGAAAAATAATGCATGACTTCCCCTAAAACTACCCCAATAACAACAATCAGCCAAGCTGGTGTTTTCCAAATGTACAGTAGCGCAAATAAAATCACTGCAAGTGAAAAGTCTTTTGCATCTGTAATGGCACTGGAAAATACAGGATTATAAAAGGCTGCTAATAAAATTCCGACTACACTGGCATTAACGCCAGCTAAAATCCCTTGAAAGCTTCTCTTTTGCCGCAACTCGCTTAAAAATGGAAGTGCGCCAATAATCAATAAGAAGGAGGGGAAAAACATTGCAACTGTTGCAATTAATCCACCTGCTATTCCACTCATCATTGTTCCGATATAACTAGCAAATGTGAATAAGGGACCAGGTACTGCCTGTGCCATTCCATATCCAGCAAGAAACTCATTACTTGTAAGGAATCCATTCGGTACAACTTCTTGTTCTAGTAATGGAAGAACGACATGTCCACCACCAAAAACAATAGAGCCGACACGAAAAAAGGTATCAAAAATACTAATATACTGGTTGTTAAACAAAATTGCCATGATCGGTAGCACGATTAACAGTAAAAAAAATATAGATAAAGCAATTATGCCCTGTACCTTGTTAATGGAAACTGTAAAGGCTTCAACCTTAGATGCTGTATTCCTAGAAAATAGAAAATAACCTAGGATTCCCGCACCGAATATGACTGCAATTTGGACTATAGCTGACGGAAACCATAACATGATGAACATCGCTATTATAGCAATTGCAATTCTAGGCTTATCTGGAGTCAAACTTTTACCCATGCCAAGTATGGCGTGTAGTACAACTGCTGCGGCTACGATTTTCAGGCTAGCAATCCAGTTGGCATCACCAATTGAAAATGCCTGAAAAGCTTGTGCAAATAACATTAATATCAACACTGATGGGATCGTAAAACCGAACCAAGAAATGATCCCACCTAAAAGTCCACCACGAAGTATACCGATGGCTATACCAGCCTGGCTACTTGCAGGTCCCGGAAGGAACTGACATAATGCAATAATATCTGCATATGTCTTATCATCCAACCATTTTCGCTTATCAATATATTCATTTTTAAAATAGCCCAGGTGAGCAACTGGTCCACCAAAGGATGTCAAACCTAATTTTAAGGATGTCCCTAATATTTCAAGTAAAGAATGCCTCTGTTTCATCATGACCTCCAACAACTATTACTCCCCCCAGAATAACATAGGATGAAGATCCCTATGCAATAATTTACAAAAAATTAACAATGTTCCACCTTGAAACCTTTTCACCAGTTAATCCGTACGAGTATTACCAAAGACATAGAAGGAGGTTAAGTATGAATAACACCGTTCAAAGCTATCTAAACACGTATGAAGCACTGAAACCACACATCAAATGGAAAGTCTCTGACAAGCGTATTATTATGATGGTTGCTGCCATTTATATATTAAATGATGAAGAAATACAGATAGATCGATTTCTCTCACTAGCTGAAAAGATTAAAAGTCAATCTCCCCTTTTCTCTCCACTTCGCTCGCATGCACGATATACAACCGCTGCGGTGTTTGATGTAAAATTAGAAAACCCTGCGGAAGAAATTCAGTCCCTACTGGACTTATATGAGAGATTTAGATCTCTACGATTCGGAAGTGGAATCTATACATATCACGCGGCAACAATTCTGTTAACAAGTGGACATGAGGATATTGAAGCTATCATTCGTAAGGCAAAGGAAATATACAATGGAATGAAACAAGAGCATACCTTTCTTACATCAAGTAGTGACTATCCGTTGGCGACGCTACTTGCACTAGATAATAAACCAGATATTATCAATCATATTGAAGGTTTTTATCGGGAGCTAAATAATAATGGCTTTAGAAAAGGTAATGATTTACAGTTCTTAAGTCATATTCTGGCACTAGGGGATAAAGAAAAAAGCACCAATCTTATCAGTCATGCTGTCCAAGTTTTTGATGCCTTTGCTAGGAGTAAGCTTAGAGCAAAGCCGATATATTATCCTGTGATGGGAATGCTAGCACTTTTGCCACAAAAGGAATTTTCTATGGATGCTGTTGTTGCACTATATGATGAATTGAATGAGCATAAGGATTTTAAATGGCAAAAGGATATGAATGTTATGTTAGCATCTAGCATCTTTGTTAGTGGCAAACTAGAACAAGAACACGTGGCTGAAACTAGTCTAAATACAATTTTAGAGGCTATTTTAGAAGCCCAGCAGGTTGTGATGATAACAACCATGGCTGCTGTTACCGCCGCTAATACGAGCAGTAACAGTAATTAAGTCATTACAGAAATGAAGCTCTCTGTTCCTCAGAGGGCTTGCTTCTTTATTTACTATCCTTTAGAATTTGCTTTAAAATAACTGCTTGATTATACTTCTCATCCTTTGCGCCATACAAAAGTGTCACGTTTTCCCTACTGCTGTAAATAATGCTCTTCAGCTTTTCCAATGCCTCAAACTGTGTACCTTGAGATAGTTCCTGCTTATATTTCATCTGAAACTCAGAAAATTTACTTACATCATGGTGGTACCATTTACGGAGTTCATTGGATGGAGCAACTTCTTTGATCCAATGATCGAGTTTAGCTTTTTCCTTTGAAATTCCACGTGGCCATAAGCGATCTACCAATATTCGTATACCATCTTCCTCCAAGACATCCTGATAAATCCGTTTGTACTGTATCTTGACCATTTTCGCTATCCCTCCTAGTTAGCCAATCATTTTATAAAAAAGCAGAATCTCCAACAAATAATGACACAAATAGTATCACATTCATTATGTTTTTTCTATTTATCTACGTAATCGTATGAATAACGAAACTTACGGCTATAATTTTATTAAAATAGGTAAATAATTAGATGCGAAATAGCAGAAAATGATATATCATAAACCATAATACTAATGAAAGTGTGATGAGCTTGACTAAAAAACGTTGGTTTCAAGTTTTAGTTGGATTGATTCTAGTCTTTCTATTAATCTACTTAATTTATAAAACTCGTTTTATTTTTGATCCAGTACTGAAATACATAGGTGCAATCGCTTTTCCGTTTATTGCAGCAGGGCTACTTTATTATTTGACCAGACCTATTATGAAGCTCCTAGTAAAATATAAAACACCGAAACTAGTCGCCATTCTTGTTGTGTTTCTAGTACTTATTGGCGTTGTCTATGTCTTCACCATATTTATTGTACCAATTGCACAGGACCAATCAACACGTTTTGTCAAAAATATGCCTGCCATGATATCTGGTGCACAGGATGTAATCGACTATATCGAAAAAAATCAAAGTATTATACCTAAGGAAGTATACGGTACGATTGATAAAATGATGGCCAACCTCCAAACCTATATTGAAGGATTCATGACCTTTTTATTTAGTTTTATCAGTCAAGTCGTAGGTTTTGTCTTTTCTCTCGTTTTGGTTCCATTCTTCCTGTTCTTCATGCTGAAGGATGATGAAAAATTTGTTCCATTTGTCACACAAATTTTTGAGAATAAAAAAGCTAGTAACCTGCGAAGCCTTTTACAAAAAATTGACCATACGCTTTCTGCTTATATCCAAGGACAGCTCCTTGTTAGCTTAAGTATTGGTATTATGTTGTTTATCGGTTATTCCATCATCGAATTAAATTACGCGCTCACCCTTGCGTTATTCGGAATGATTATGTGTGTCGTTCCATTTGTTGGTCCTTTTATTGCAGTTGTCCCTGCCATGGTTGTGGGAGTGTTCCAGGACCCCATGAATGTTGTCTGGATTGCTATTATTATGATTATTGCTCAGCAGATTGAAGGAAACTTCATCTCTCCTAACATCATGGGACGTGTTTTACGTATACATCCTTTAACCATCATTACAATAATTTTAGCGGCCGGAAGTATCGCGGGATTCATTGGTATCCTATTTGCAGTTCCATTCTATGCAGTGGTCAAAGCGATAATAATTCATTTTTATGAAACATATCGGGATACAAGGAAAAATAAGGAAGATGCACTGATTTAATGATTAGAAGAGAAAAAGACTGGGATATAACTAAACGAACTACTTTAGATGGTATATATACTAGGATGTTGCCAAATACGTCCCAATGTTAATTACTAGTTGCTTCGTATCCTATGGATAGTTATTGTCCCAGTCTCTAGTAACTTTTATGAAAGATAACTAATGAATTGAATAGAAGCAAAAACATAGGCAAATGAAAATGATTAGTCAATTGCATTTTTTATGAGCCTTCAGCCGTTTTAATTATTATTGCTACGCATCTGTCTTTTGCTTCAAATGTTTCCACCCATGTGTTTATCAATCGATAATATCAACGTTATACAACTCTAACCATCTATTTATTTGCACGATATGGGCTATCACCTGAGCTCCTGTCATGAGCTGGCCAAACCATGGCTTCTTAAAGGAAGCACCATCTGTATCAATAATTTTCGCTATCTTTTCCTTTGACACTAATTCCAAAATTGGTGAGCTCTTTTTCTCAATTATCTTAGAAAGCATACGTTTTACACGTGCTGTATACTCTGGATGATATGTTTTCGGATAAGGATTTTTCTTTCGATATAGAATAGAATGAGGCAAAACTCCCTCTAACGCCTTTCTCAAAATCCCTTTCTCTCTTCCCTCTAACATTTTCATCTCCCACGGAATATTCCACACATATTCAACAATTCGATGGTCAGCAAATGGAACTCTAACCTCTAAACTTGCTCCCATACTCATGCGGTCCTTTCTCTCTAGCAAGGTAGCCATGAACCAGTTCATATTTAAATAAAATAGTTCCCTGCGTCGTGCATCTAATATGTTTTCTCCTTCTAAACGTGGTACCTCTGATATCGTTTCTTTATATCGCTCCTGCACATATTCTTTTAGATTTAGCTTTTTTTGTAAGTGTGGTAACAAAAGCTTTTGTCTTTCTACTTCAGAATACAGCCATGGAAAATGATTAGCTTGTAATAACTCTTTTCGATAAAACCACGGATAACCACCGAATATTTCATCAGCACACTCACCCGATAATGCTACCGTAAAGTCTTGTTTTATTTCTTCAGAAAACCATAAGAGAGACGAATCAATGTCTGCCATCCCCGGCAAGTCTCTTGCTTTAACTGCATCCTCCAATCGATTGGCAAGAATTTCATTTGAGATGATTTTAGCATGATGATTGGAACCTATATAAGTACTCATTCTTTCTATCCATGGCCGATCTTCATCTATCTGAAATAAGCTCGCTTGAAAAAAGTTGCTATTATGCTCATAATCAATGGAATACGTATGGAGCGTTCCTATTTCTTGCTGTTTAAAATAGTTTGATGCAATCGCACTTATCGCACTAGAATCAAGTCCTCCAGATAAAAATGTACACACTGGAACATCTGCATTGAGTTGCCTTTGAACGGCATCCTCAACTAGATACTTCAATTGCTCAACTGTTTCTACTAGTGAATGAGAATGCACCTGGCTTGCCACATTCCAATACCGTTTTACACAGATTCCATTACGATCATACATTAACATGTGAGCGGGCCTTAGCTCTTTTATTCCCCTATAGATACCGTGTCCAGGTGTGCGAGAGGGACCTAGTCCAAATATTTCCTGTAACCCCTCCCTATCGACTTCAGCTCTTACATCTGGGTGAGCTAATATCGCCTTAATTTCTGATGCAAATAAAAAAGTGCTATTGCTTTGTTTATAAAATAACGGTTTGACTCCTAGTCTATCCCTTGCCATAAAGAGTTTTTCTCTACCGTGCTCCCATACTGCAAATGAAAAAATACCATTTAGGCGTTCTACACAGTTCTCTCTCCATTCCATGTATGAAAATAAAAGTACCTCCGTGTCGGAGTAAGATTGAAACATATACCCAATATTGGATAGCTCTCTTCTAAGCTCCACCGTATTATAAAGCTCACCATTATACACTATAGTAAAAGAGTCACCATTACTGGATGTCCTTGTCATCGGCTGTCCGCCTCCCAATGGATCAACTACGGAAAGCCTTGTATGACCAAATACAGCATGAGGATTACTAAAAACTTCGCAAGCATCAGGTCCACGCTTACTTAGAGTTTGTGTCATTCCTTTGATTGTTTGTACTTGCTGTCTTAAGTCTTGCTGCCAATCAACCCATCCTGTAATTCCACACATTTAGCATCACTCTTTCATAAAAAATTCCCCACTAAATTCATTTACTCTTCATCGAGGTATCTTTTATGGTATCACTATAGACCTATAGAATATTTAGACCATTCGATACAATATTTGTACTTTTTGGCATATATTTTTACTAAAAAAACTGAATCCTTATGCTTAGTGTTTTCGTACGGAAATAATTGTATTTAGCGAATGGATGAAGGACTTTTTCCGGTATACTGCTTAAACTGGCGACTAAAAAAATGAAGATTACGATAACCCAATGCTTCTGAAACTTCTGTTACAGTCATTCCTGTGTAATAGAGTAAATGCTCCGCTCTTTTGATTCGAGCCTCTATTATATAGGAGCGGACTGACTGACCGATAATCTCCTTGAATTTTCGCGAAAAATAGCGAGGAGAAAAGCTTGCACGACTAGCTAGGCTATCTATGGTATGAGCTTCACTAGGATGTTCTCGCACGTAATTTGCCGCTTCTCTAATGGCAGTTAAAAGGGTGTTTGACTCGGTGTCTTCTCTTCTTTCCTTCTGTTGCTCCTCCCGTAAAAGCTGAATTATCAATTGTTTTAAAATTAGCCTTGCTTCTACTTCTGCTGCAAATCTTTCCATGAGAAGTAAACGAATATATCTTGTTAACAGGGACTCGAAAATGATTGCATTCTGTAATATGCGATAAGGAGTTGGGATTAATTTTGGTCTATTTCCTAAGTTAAAGTGGATGTAGGTTAATACAAGCGGATTTTGAGGATTATGAGTCGCAGTTACCCAGTCCCCTGGTTGAAAGAGAAAACAGCTTCCTCTATTTATCAAATATTCTTTCCCGTTTAATAGTAACTTCCCCTCCCCTTTCCAAACATACAGCAAATCATAATTAGGAATGGGAGCCTGACGTTTCCATTGCCAATTAGGCTCACAATTAATAGTAGCAAACACAGGTATTAGTATGAAATCATCGGGATTTATATCTAGCATACCTCTCTCCTTTCTACGAACTTGTTGCTAAAAATTATTTTATGTTTTTATCGTCTAATATAGAAAGGACAAAGAATTAAATTTAGACACTATCTCGTACGATAGGAAACTGGAACAAAAGTACGAAAAGCAGTACCTATCAAGCTAGGATACTGCTTTTCCCACTGGAACAATTAATTATGAGACAAAATAATACTCCACTGATTCCCCAACAATATAATAGCCGATTTTCCGATAGATGCTATTAGAGGTTGGATTATCTGCATCTGTATATAAGCTACAAAACGTAAACCCATCATCTAGAAGTTTCTGAGATAATGCTGCCACGATGCTAGTAGCATAGCCCTTTCGCTTATACTTATCTGGGGTAAATACTGCATTTATAGTCGATCCATTCTTTGTTCTTCTAGAATTATTTGCCATAGACACTAATTCATCTCCCATTTTCCAAAGAAAAAGGGATTGCTTTTGAATAAACGATACAGCCATACTATCTGCATCTTGCTTTGTCATTGGCATTCTTGCTTCTTGTGCAAACTGATAAAGCCACCTTTTAGCTAGCGGTATGTGTGTATCTTCAGCAATCATTAATTCTCCTCTTGGGTCTGGCGTTACCCTCACACTATCCAACTGATAGATTAATTGCTTCATACTTAGGTCAGCTTGTTTTCCTGACACTTCTTTCCATAGGCTGACAAACTCTTCTACCTGCTTCAAAGGACCAAGTACACCAGGAACAGGATACTTATTCGTAAATAGAAATTGAACAATTGCTGGTATGATGTTTTTCTGAACAGAATCAATCTTAGCCAGTATCCACTTGTTCGGAGGTGTTTGCATGAAGGCATAAATGACTTCTCCATCCTCCTCTACGACACCTAAACGGATTCCATTCGTATAGATGCCAATATTATTTCTTCCTCTTTCCAATAAGCCAAGCATTAAGTTGTTGTTCGCTTCGTCCTTAAGTAAAAGCTCCTCAACCTTACTTAAGTAGTTATTAATGGATGTTTCTAAATAAACCTTCAAACTGTTTACCTCCTTTTTCTAAATAATTGGTTCTATTTTACACGAATCCATTGTTTTGTAAAGTCGTTCACGATAAACTAATGCTAAAGGAGTGATGAAATGACAAAGAAAGAACTTGAGGATAAGCTTGACGAGCTAAAGTCTGATTATGTCCGAATTCAAAGTGATTTAGATAAATTGGTTTATGTAAGAGGTAGAGCTTCTTCTGCAGAGGAGCAGCTCGTTCGTTTAGAGAAAGAGCTTGCAGAAGTTTATAAAAAGCTAGAAGAATATGAGGATTAATGAAGGGATAGAATCCCCTATCTACCTTTCAATAATACTTTCAAAATGAAAAGGAGCGTTAACCCCAATCGGCTAACATGCTCCTTTATTGATTATTCATTATTATTTCCATTTCCTAGTCTTGCTTGTATTTTTGCTTTTTCCTTATTTCTTGGCATTAAGCTAACAATGATGTCACCAGTACTTGGAACAGTACGCATTTCCTCGGAGTAAAACTTTATTTGTCCAGACGGTTTAATAATATACAGAAATACTGTCTCCTCGTCTTGGTCTTCACGATATTGCTTGTACGTATATTGTTCGGTAATATTCGTTTGACGGAATACAAACCCTTTGTTTATTTTTTCGACTAAATCTTCTAAATTCACTTCTTTTCGGAAAAGGATTCTACCGCCTACTTTTGAGACAATTTCAGATGAGGAGCGATATTCCTTATCATATGGGCTTATCTTAAAGACATTCGTTCTTCCGTATTCCGGCATAAATGTTGTACATACGAGTGAATTGTAGGACTTACTGTCCGTTGCAGCAATTAAATATTCATAAGGAATAGTATCCAAATGATATTCTGTTTGCTCCGACAATACTTCCTCATGATAGAAAGGTACACCCGCTTCCCTTGCAGCCTTAAGCCTCTCCCAAGAGCTATCGACGATAATGATTGGTACATCTGCCTTTGCAAGTGATTTTGCTAACTCTACCGTAAATAGATTACTACCAACGATTAATGTACCAGGTTTCCCTTCCATCGATAGATTTAGTCTCTTTGCAAGCCATCCAATTGAAAACCCATGCGAAATAACTGTAAAGAAGACTAACCCAAATGTCAGGGTTGTGAGTATATTCGCATCATCATAGCCAGCCCCGAGTAGAATACTTGCAAAATAACTAGAAACGGTTAGAGCAACTATTCCCCTTGGTGCAATCCACCCTACCAATAATCGTTCATTAAACGTCAAACCTGTTCCAATCGTAGACAGAAAAATGGAAAGTGGTCTTACAAGGAACATCATCAAGAGAACATAACCGATAATATTCGGACTAAAAATGTGTAAAATAGTATCTAATTGCAGTGACGCTGTTAACATAATAAAAATTGCCGAAATTAACAGGATTGATATATTTTCCTTAAAATGACGCATATCTGCAACAGAGGATATTCCCATATTAGCTAATGTAATTCCCATTGCGGTTACGGATAATAAACCTGTTTCATGCATGATTTCATCTGGAATGGTGAAACAGAAAATTACTGCGGTAAATACTGCAGGTGATTTTAGGAACTCGGGAATATAGCCATTTTCGAATATCCAACCAATTCCGCGTCCACATAACCAACCAAAAACAGCTGCAAAAATAGATGCTGCAAAAAAGAGAAGAAGTTTTGTTCCATCTGGGTTATTCGCAGTTAAAAAAGCAATGATTTCAAAGGCAAAAACAGCTAATAATGCACCAATTGGATCAACAATAATACCTTCCCATTTTAAAATCTTTGCTGGCCTCGGCTTTAATTTTGACTGTCGTAGTAACGGCATGATAACGGTTGGACCTGTTACAATAAATAGCCCACCGATGACAAACGCTACTGCCCAAGACAAGCCAGCTATGTAATGAGCTGTTAATGAACCAAATATCCAGGCGAGAAATGCACCAACTGTCGCAATTCGAAATACCGGTTTTCCAAGGCCCCTCAGCTCTTTAAAGCTTAAATTTAAGCTTCCTTCAAATAAAATAATTGCTACTGCAACTGAGATGATCGGTTTATATAGACTACCAAAATCCTCCTCTGGATTGATCAAGCCAAATAGTGGACCTATGATTAACCCTGTAACGGCCATGACCACAATTGCTGGCATCCGATAGCGCCAAGCAACCCATTGTGAACCAATACCCAGGAAGAATATAAGCATAATTTCAAAAAGTAATGATAGCTCCATTACATACCCCCTAATTACAAATATAAGGACATTCTAAATGTCCACTTTAAAAAAGTAAACCGTTTTATCCTTAAAATTCCTATAAGGTTTAGTTACATATTGGATAAATGTTGATGACATCGTATTTATTTTACAAAAATTTCTTTTTAGTAGTATTTACTTTTTTCCAAAACTTATTTTCTCGATATACATAAAGGAAATACTTCTTTTTTCTGCTAGTCATTCTGATGAATGAAAGCATGTTTCGGACTATAAAGTCGAGTTTTTACGATTCGTTTAAACCTTTAAATTATGGTAGGATGAACAGTGGAAGGAGGAGTATCATGATTCAAGATAAAGAAAAAGTCCTTAAAAGTTACTTTGGCTATGATGCTTTTCGGCCTGGACAGAACGAAGTAATTAGCCGTGTTCTGTCTGCAACGAATACGTTAGCTGTTATGCCAACAGGTGGTGGCAAGTCAATTTGCTATCAAATACCGGGTCTTATTTTAGATGGAACAGCTATTATCATTTCTCCACTAATATCCCTCATGAAGGATCAGGTCGATTCATTAGTTGCATTAGGAATTTCAGCAACCTTTATTAACAGCTCCTTAACCAATTCCGAACAGGATAGTCGAATGGAAGAAATAGTTAAAGGCCAATATAAATTTGTCTATGTTGCTCCCGAAAGATTTGAATCCCAGACATTTATAAATACAATGAAGCAGCTTAACATTTCTCTGGTTGCTTTTGATGAAGCCCACTGTATCTCTCAATGGGGGCATGATTTCCGTCCAAGCTACCGGTCTATTGTTCCAAATTTAAAAAAGCTTGGCAATATCCCTGTATTTATGGCATTAACCGCTACAGCTACTGAAGAGGTAATTGCTGATATACAGACATTACTTCAGATTGAAGCGCAGCATGTCATTAATACCGGTTTTGCGAGAGAAAATCTCACATTTCATATTATAAAAGGACGTGATCGTTTTTCCTTTATCCGTTCTTATTTAGAGGATCATCTAGATGATTCTGGTATCATTTATACAGCTACGCGAAAACAGGCAGACGCTATTTATGAGCAATTATTAAAAAGAGGAGTCAATGTTGCGAAATACCATGCTGGGATGTCTGAAAATGAACGTAAAGAGGAGCAAGCAGCCTTTATACATGACGAGAAGCAAGTTATGATCGCCACTAACGCTTTTGGAATGGGTATTGATAAAAGCAATGTTCGTTATGTGATTCACTATGCCATGCCAATGAATATTGAATCCTATTATCAGGAAGCTGGTAGGGCGGGGCGCGATGGAGAAAACAGTGACTGTATTTTGTTATTTTCACCACAGGACATTCAACTGCAAAAGTTTTTAATTGAGCGCTCCTTGATGGATGAAAATGCGAAACAAAATGAGTATAGGAAATTACAGGCAATGGTTAATTATTGCCATACCCAGAGCTGCTTACATACGTATATTTTAGATTATTTTAATGATAGCTCCGAGCATATAAATTGTGGTCGCTGTAGCAACTGTGTTAGCAAGACAGAAAAAACAGACATTACTGAAGAAGCACAAATGATTTTATCCTGTGTTAAACGCATGGGAGAGCGATTTGGTGTTAGCATGACTGCCAAGGTATTAAAAGGTTCTAACGATAAAAAGCTGAAAGAGTTCCAACTTCACAACCTGACTACCTATGGGCTATTGTCTACCTATACAGAGAAGGAAATCACTGAAAAAATTCACTTTTTGATTGCTGAACAATTGCTTGCAACAGAAGAGGGGAAATACCCAACATTAAAGCTAAACAAAAATTCCATCGATGTTTTAAAAGGGAGTAGAACTGTTGAAATGTACATGGTATCCATCCCTACGACGGAAGAGGATGATTACTATAAGGATTTATTTGATGCGTTACGTCAATTACGTAAAAAACTAGCGGACGAACAAAATGTTCCACCCTATGTTCTATTTTCAGATGTTACCTTAAAAGAGCTTAGTAGGTATTTCCCGGAAACGAAGGAAGATATGCTTGAAATTAAAGGAATCGGCGAGAAAAAATACGACCAATATGGGGATATCTTTTTAGAAGTTATTCGTAAATGGCGTAATGATCATCCCGAGGCTAAAAGAAGAATTAAAATTACTGGTAGTGCACAGAATGCTTCCAAACCAAAAAGAAAAGAAGATGAAGGCCCAAGTCATTTAGTAAGCTATAAGCTATTTCAGTCCGGAAAATCAATAAAGGAAATAGCCGCTATTCGAGAGATGACTACGATTACAGTTGAAAGTCATCTTTTCAAAGCATTCCAGGATGGTTATCCAATTGCTTGGGATATCTTCTTTACTAATGAAGAGGAGGCAAAGGTACTTGCAACAAGAGAAGTGGTAGAAGAGCCTAAGTTAAAGCCACTTAAAGAGGCATTGCCAGAGGATTATGATTATACAAAGATAAAAGCTGTTCTGGTGAAGAATGGGCTTATGTAGTCAGTTGTAATAATCATTCTTCGATGTCGATAAAGGTATCCACATATGGATACCTTTTTACCTTATCAAGGAATCATTTTCTATCTGTGACTTTCTTCTTCTGTACATAAAAAAGGATACAAGATAAAATTGCTAAACCTAATATAGCAGCAAACAATAGTATTGATATTACGTCACCAGCTATGCCAAGCTCGTCTGCTAATACACCTTCCGTCCACAATAACTGTGCTGCTATTACCGATAGCATAACAGATGATCCGATTACCATTAAACCATTCATATAATACTTCGTTTTCGGTACAATAAGTAGAATCAATATAATGAGTGAGAAAACAAATAGCATCGTAAACATAGGTCTAAGTAAAACAAAGGTATCTATTTCACCAACGTTCATATCCTACAATCCATTTCCATCGTGTTACTTTTTTAAAGCACGTGTCGCTATAAATGTTTTAATATGATTATCTAACAATCTTGTACCACCAAAATCATCCTCATAAAATCCTGTAATAACAAAGCCAGCATCAATCTGTCCTTGAATTTGATCTTCTAATGTATGACCAAATTCAAACGTTTGTTTGTTTTTTCTAAACTCCTCTAGCTTTTCCTTAGAAAGTGCTTCTAAATCAGAATACGGAATTTTATGCTTAACCTCTAATTTCCCCTTCATTTCCGCTTCATCATCAAAAATATATAGAAGAGGATTAGTAAATCCAGCGATTAGAATGCCACCTTCCTTAAGCACCCTTGCAGCTTCCTTCCACACTGGTAAAACATCATCCACAAATACATTTGAAACAGGATGGATAATCATGTCATATGTATCCTCTTCTAAAAAATGAAGGTCTTTCATATTGCCTTGTATGGTTGTAATATTCAGCCCATCCCGTGTTGCCACATACTTATCCTGCTCTAATTGCTTCAAAGACATATCCACAACGGTCACATCTGCTCCAGCTGCAGCTAAAACAGGACCTTGTTGTCCTCCACCCGAAGCCAAGCATAGTATCTTTAATCCTTTTATAGAATCCGGAAACCAACCTCTAGGTACTTTTCTTACAGTAGTAACCGTTATTTCCCAATCCCCTGTTTTACTCTTTTCTATAATCTCTTTTGCGACTGGTTTTGTGTATGTTGCTCCATCCTCTACTTTTTGGTCCCAGGCGATTGAATTTTGTTTTATAATATCCATGTTTATCCCCCAAATCAAAATTTTCCAAATTTATTATAACACAGATATGTATCCCTTTTTCACAATAGGAAATTGCCGTTTAAACAAAAAACTGTTACACATTCACTGTGTAACAGTTTTTCTTTTGCTCTTATTTCCCCTTCATATCCAGTGCCCATGTTCCATTTCGGAATACCGGTTCTGTTGATCCATCTGCTTTTACACCATCGATATCAAGCTTCTCAGAGCCAATCATGAAGTCCACGTGTACAAGGCTATCATTGACACCAGCCTTATCTAGTTCCACCTCACTCATAGCTGATCCACCCTTCACATTCGTTGGGTACGCTTTACCAAGTGCGATATGACAAGATGCATTTTCATCAAATAATGTGTTGTAGAAGATTAAGCCTGATTGAGAAACAGGAGATTCGTGTGGCACTAGAGCAATTTCTCCGATACGACTTGCACCTTCATCTGTTTCAAGTAGATGTTTTAATGTATCTTCACCTACTTCAGCCTTGAAATCAACAACCTTTCCGTCTTTGAATGTTAGGCTAAAGTTGTCGATAAGGCTTCCACCATAATTTAATGGCTTTGTACTTGATACCGTTCCATTTACACCATATTTATGTGGCATGGAGAAAACTTCCTCTGTTGGCATGTTTGGATTAAATGTAATCCCCTTTTCTGATACTGCAGAACCACCCTTCCAAATATGTCCTTCTGGAAGCTCCATTTCCAAATCTGTACCTGGTGCTTTGAATACCAGCTTTTTATAGTTCTTATCATTTAAGATTTCACGAGCCGTTTTTAAGGTTGCATTATGCTCATCCCATGCTTTAATCGGATCTTCTTGGTCAACACGAACAATTTTAATGATAGCATCCCAGAGACTTGCTATTGCATCTTCACGAGATTTTTCCGGGAAAATTTTCTGTGCCCAATCACCTGTTGGAATCGAAATAATAGACCATGTAATTTTGTCGTTCATTGTATACTTACGAAAATTTGTCATTGCAAGTGCTGCCGCTTTATTTGCTTTAGCTACTTTTGTAGGATCAATATCCTTTAATAAATCTGGATTTGTTGATCGAATCGAAAGAACTGCCGCTCCATCTTCAGCGTACATATCGTGTAGCTTTACCTTCCACTCTGGAAAGTGCTCTAATACCTCATCTGGAGCATATTGATATTTCCAAAGTGTTAAATCATCATCTCCCCAGATAATATGTACATCCTTTGCACCTAACTCATATGCCTTTTTTGCAACAATCTTTGTAAACTCTGCGCCCTCAATGGTAGAGTTAATCATTAATGCTTGACCTTTTTGTATATTTACACCTTTACGTAAAGCTAATTCTGCATATTTCTCTTGTGTTTGCTGTGATACCATATTGAAACCTCCAAATATTAAATTCATTGTATTGTTATTATTTCATAAAATACTAAAATATCCAACTAACATATATTCGTATAACCAGTTTTGGTGTCATTTTTTGTATTTTACTTCTTCATTACGTTATGTTAAAATTGTTATAGTTACTTTTTGTAAGCTAATGAAGACTTCCGATGCCGATAGTGAGGTGATCTGAGTGAGTGAACTATGCCCACGTTTTGAAAAAGCCATGCAAATTATCAGTAAACGCTGGGTCGGACTTATTCTTTTTGAATTGTTAGACGGTGCTAAGCGTTTCTCTGAAATGGAATCCAGTTTACCTATTAGTGGGAGACTACTTTCTGACCGTCTAAAGATGCTTGAAAAAGAAGGCATCGTCGATCGAAATATATATTCCGAATTTCCAGTTCGTATTGAATATTCACTATCCAAAAAAGGTGAATCACTTCGTCCTGTTATTGAAGACATCCAGGACTGGGCAAATAAATGGATTACAAAGGAAGAATTAGAAGAAGCATAGGCTGTTAACCATTAACGCATATTGGAAGAGTATAGCCAATTAACATTTTAGCTCTCATCGATGGTGATTGGACTTTTAGAGCCAGACAAATAGGCATTACGAATAAATCAAGATTAACCTAAGTCTATTAAAATACTTCTTTATGTAATTTTAACTTTCCTTAGCAAACTGTGTTCTATTAGAATCCCTCTAATAGAAAGATTTGTCGAATGTTTAATTTAGTCCCCAGGCTGGGGACTTTTTTTACATACTAGCCTTCCCCTTCATATATTCTAATAATACATATGCTGCTACACGGCTTGTCATATTCCGAATATCTATCGTTGGATCAATTTCTACGATATCCATTGCTTTTACACATTCATGCTGTGCAGCGAAGTGAATTCCATTCAATAATGTAGTACTATCCATCCCACCAGGACCGATTGCTGGACACCCAGGGGCAAATGCCTGATCCAAGACATCCATATCCACTGATAGATAAATATGGTTGGTGCACTTTGCTAATCTGTCAATCTCTTGTTCTAAAATAGCATTCAGCCCAATTTCTCGCACAGTTGCCATTGTATAAACGGTTACTCCCTGTTCCATAGCATAATTATGATACTGCTTGGCATTCGTAAAATCACGGATTCCAATTTGGACTAAATCCCGTCCATCTATAATCCCTTCCTCTAGCAACCTTCTAAATGGCGTTCCATTTGTTGGTCCACCATCTTCCATATTCCGTAGATCATGATGGGCATCGAACTGGATAATACCAACCGAGCCAAGTTGCTCCTTAAAAGCGCGAATAGAAGCATAGCTGACAGAGTGATCCCCACCTAATAAAAACCAATTATTTACAGCCTTTGTCTGGTAAATATCCGATAATCCCTCATATAACCGAGTATGATTTCCGATGGTATCGGTAGGGTGCATTTCTAAGTCCCCAAAGTCTATTATCTCATCTGTCAACTCTATACCAATCTCTCCGGCATAATTCGAGTAGCTTTGTAGTGCTTCACGGATGGCACCGGGAGCAAATGCCGCACCAGAATAACTAATGGATGATTTGGATAATGGGAGACCGATAATTCCGTATTTAGCACTCTTTCTTGGTAGCCAGTTCGTTAATAGCTCCTTTGCCTTCGTTGTATAGCGGTCCTTAAAAATAGCTTTACCAGCAGGCCTCAAATGACGTATTTCTGTCATCGTATCGCCTGCCTTTCAAAAATTACTTTTCCATTTTTAATGACGGTATTAGCATGGTTTACCCCATAATGATACGGGATATATAAATAATTTGGTGCATCCCATAAAACGATATCTGCCTTCCTACCAACTGCAATTGAACCTGCAACTTCTCCTCTTCCAATAGCATGTGCAGCATTTACCGTAACTGCATGCCAAATTTCTTCAGGGGATAGTCTCAGTTTTAATGCCGCAATAGACATAATGAGCTGAAGGTTTTCCGTCACCGAACTACCTGGATTGAAATCAGTTGAAATAGCGATAGCTGCACCAGCGTCTATCATTTGTCTTGCTCTTGCATAATCATCTTTACCAAGATAAAAGCTAGTGCCTGGCAAAATAACACCGATAGTATCGGAGTTTGCTAGTTTTTCTATTCCTTCGTCAGAGGTAACTGCTAAGTGATCTCCACTTACTGCACCTAGTTCTACCGCAAGCTCCGTCCCACCTAGTGTATCAATCTCATCGGCATGTATTTTAAGACCGAATCCCATTTCCTTTGCCTTCATTAAATATCTACGCGACTGCGGAACAGAGAATACACCTGTTTCAGTAAAAATATCAACAAACTCTGCAAGCCTCTCTTCTCGTATTGGTTCAAAAAGCTCACTCATGTATACCAAAAATGCCTCTGGATTATTCTTATAATCTTCTGGAATAGCATGTGCACCTAAAAAGGTAGAAACAATATCCAATGGATGCTTCTCATTTGCTTCTTTTACCACCCGAAGCTGCTTCATTTCTGTATCATGGTCAAGCCCATAGCCACTTTTTGCTTCAACAGTTGTAATGCCATGCATTGCCATCCGATCAAGATGAAAGAGTGCTTTTTCTAAAAGCTCCTCAAAGGATGCTGCTTGTGTTGCTCTTACCGTAGATAATATTCCTCCACCTTGCTTTAAAATTTCTAAGTACGGAATTCCTTGTTGCTTAAGCGCCATTTCCTTTTCACGGGACCCACCAAAAACGAGGTGGGTATGTGGGTCAACTAATCCAGGGGTAACAAGCCTACCTTTTGCATCCATTACATTCGAAGCTTCTAGAACTTTAGCTTCATCTCCTGACCCAATCCAAACTACTTGGTCATTCTTTATCCCAATTGCAGCATCGTGCCAAACAGTTAGTTCAGACATTGCCTTCCCTCGAACAGGGCCCTTTTTATCCATGGGCAGTAACTCACCAATATTTGTTATTAGAATATCAACCTGCACTTTATTACCTCCTCATAGGAATCGTAATATCATGTTCCTCTGCAAAATTAATTGCTTTTTCATAGCCCGCATCGGCATGGCGGATAATCCCCATTCCAGGATCGGTAGTGAGTACTCTTTCTAGTCTCTCCCTAGCTAATTCCGAGCCATCCGCAACAGCTACCATTCCAGCATGAAGTGAATATCCCATTCCGACACCTCCACCATGGTGGAAAGAAATCCAAGACCCACCTGCTGCAGTATTAATTAATGCATTAAGTACTGCCCAGTCACCAACTGCATCACTACCATCCTGCATCCCCTCCGTTTCACGGTTTGGTGAAGCAACGGAACCGCAATCAAGGTGGTCACGCCCAATAACTATAGGCGCTTTCAATTCACCTTTACGCACTAATTCATTAATTGCTAATCCCATTTTCACGCGTTCCCCATACCCTAGCCAACAAATTCGAGATGGTAATCCTTGAAAAGCCACACGCTCTCTAGCCATATCTATCCAACGGATTAATGCTTCATTTTCTGGAAAAAGCTCCTTAATCAATTCATCTGTGCGATAAATATCTGCTGGATCGCCAGATAATGCTGCCCAACGGAACGGTCCTTTTCCTTCACAAAATAGTGGTCGAATATATGCTGGAACAAAGCCAGGAAAATCAAATGCATTTACGATTCCTTCATCCTTTGCAACCTGACGAATATTGTTACCATAGTCAAAGACAACAGAACCTCTTTCTTGATAAATTAACATCGCATCTACATGTCTAGCCATACTTTGCTTAGCAAGAGTCATATATTTCTCCGGATTTTCTCTTCGCAAAACCGCTGCTGCTTCAACTGAATAACCAATAGGAATATAACCATTTAGAGGATCATGGGCAGATGTTTGGTCTGTCACTATATCAATTTTGATCTCTTTCCTAAGTAGCTCATGGTGAACTTCGGCAGCATTTCCTACTAACGCAATCGATAATGCCTTCCCTTTTTCCTTCGCTTCATTGGCTAAGGCAACCGCTTCATCTATGGTTTCCGTCACGACATCACAATATTTCGTCTTGATTCGCTTTTCGATTCTACTTCTATCAATATCGACGGCAATCACAACCCCTTCATTCATGGTGACTGCCAGTGGCTGAGCGCCTCCCATACCACCAAGCCCTGCCGTTAAAGTAATCGTTCCTTTTAAAGTACCGCCAAAATGCCTTCTAGCAACCTCAGCAAATGTTTCATAGGTTCCCTGTAAAATACCTTGTGTTCCAATATAAATCCAGCTTCCAGCAGTCATTTGGCCATACATAATAAGCCCTTTCTTATCCAACTCATGAAAATGCTCCCAGTTTGCCCATTTTGGAACAAGCACTGAATTAGAAAGTAACACTCGTGGCGCATGACGATGTGTTTTAAAAACACCAACAGGCTTTCCTGATTGGATCAGCATTGTTTCATCATTCTCTAGATTACGGAGCGTTTTAACAATTGCATGGAAAGCATCCCAATTACGTGCTGCCTTTCCAATTCCACCGTAAACAACTAATTCCTCAGGGTTCTCAGCGACCTCTGGATCCAAATTGTTATACAGCATCCGAAGAGCAGCTTCTTGCTCCCAGCCCTTACACTCTAAATCCATGCCCTTTTTCGCACATACCTTTACCTTATTCATAAACCCTCACCTCTCCTTTTAAATTCGTAACATCACTTTCCTGTGACTCTTTTAACCAATCCGCTAAATTTTCAATATCTATGGAGAAAATTCGATCCTTTGTAATACTAGGAACGATGTATCTTGCCTTTTCATAAAATAAACGCGTTTTCTCTGCCATTTTTTCGATACCGCGATATTCAACTGCTTGCATGGCACATATAAGTTCTATTGCTATGACACGTCTTGTATTTTGCAGCATAGCTAGTGCATGCCTTGCTGCTATTGTTCCCATGCTCACATGATCCTCTTGATTAGCAGATGACGGAATGGAATCGACACTTGCTGGATGTGCTAGTGTTTTATTTTCTGACACAAGAGAAGCCGCACTATATTGCATAATCATTGCTCCTGACTCTAAGCCTGGTTTTGGACTTAAGAAAGCAGGAAGATCATTTAATTGTGGGTTCACCAGTCTTTCGATTCTTCTTTCGGATACATTTGCAGTCTCTGCTATACCTAGCTTTAAGAAGTCCATTGTAAAAGCAATTGGCTCACCGTGAAAATTTCCACCAGAGATTACCTTATTGTCATCCGAGAAGATTAATGGATTGTCCGTAACAGCATTTATCTCTATCGTTAGTTTTTCTTTTGCATAATGTAGTGTCTGCCAGCACGCCCCTAGAACCTGAGGAATACATCGTATCGTATAGGCATCTTGAACGCGCATTTCTCCTTGTGCTGTTGTCAATTCACTATCATGTAAAATCTCTCGTATGCGTTTCGCTACATCCATTTGCTCCTGATGTCCCCTTACACGGTGAACATCTGCATCAAATGCATCCATGATTCCGTGTAATCCTTCCATTGTCATGGCAGCCGTAAGCTCACTTTGATATAAAAGCCTTTCCATCTCTAAATACGTGATAACTCCAACTGCCGTCATTGCTTGTGTCCCATTAATGAGTGCTAAGCCTTCCTTTGCCTTAAGTGATATTGGTATTAAACCCACTTGTTGAAAGGCATCTAATGTATGCATCCTTTTCCCTTGATAAAACACTTCACCCTCACCAAGTAAAACAAGTGCTAGATGGGAGAGCGGAGCTAAATCGCCACTCGCACCAAGTGACCCCTGCTGCGGAATCACTGGTGCTATACCAACATTCAGGATATCGATTAATTGTTGAATAAGCTCCGGTCGAACTCCTGAATATCCCTGTGCAAGCGCATTTGCTCTCAGTAAAACCATCACCTTACTTATTTTTTCATCAAATGGTTCTCCCACCCCACATGCATGTGAATGGATTAAATTGAGTTGAAGCTCTTCTAGATCATCATCCTCTATCAAAACATCACTAAATTTTCCGAAACCTGTATTAATTCCATACATCACTCGTTTTTCATTTAGCATTTCTTCTACTGTTTGCCGATTTAGTTCTATCTTCTTTCGTTGAATATCACAAAGGGTAACAGACTCGTGCTCCATTACAACACGCTTTATATCTTCCAAGGTTAATGAATTCCCGGTTAATACAACCATATCCTACACCTCCATAGTATCGTTTTAGCAAGTTAAAGTGCCCAAATAAAAAGGAGGCTTGCGATCCTTAGACCAAGCCTCCTTGATTATTAAGCTGTTGATGATACTGCAGTTTATGAATCACCATTTCAGCACCTCATATGTTCTCACTATTCTTACTTTTCATTGTAAGCGTTTACTTTAAATATTTCAATGGTTTTATTAATGAATCTCATCTAGTTATGATGTGTATATTCTTTCTATCATTCATTTCAAACCTTATTTACTGTTGAAATGATGTTTATAGCCCTTCTATCGTTCATTTCAATCCTCTTCTACGGTTGAAATGATGCTTACAGTCCTTCTATGATTCATTTCAAACCTTATTTACTGTTGAAATGATGTTTATAGCCCTTCTATGATTCATTTCAGTCCTCTTCTACGGTTGAAATGATGCTTACATCCCTTCTATGATTCATTTCAGTCCTCTTCTACGGTTGAAATGATGCTTACAGTCCTTCTATGATTCATTTCAAACCTTATCTTCTGTTAAAATGATGCTTACAGCCCTTCTCCAACATAAAAGACACCCACTTCATATGAGTGAGTGTCTCTCCACTTCTATTCCTTTCCTTTCACCTGACCTGGCTCCCAAAATTCAATCCCAGATGTATCATCTAATATTTCTCGATTGAAAACTGGATCCTTTCCAGCTCTTCTTTGTACTCGGTAATCTTGAAGGACTCGATGGACAATTTTATATAGTTTCATTATTGCATAAAGGTTTATTAATGCCATGATTGCCATTGTCAAATCGGCTAGTGCCCAGACAAAGTCAAAGCTTGCTAGAGCTCCAAATGCCACCATCGCTAATACAGCTAATCGATAGATAAATAACCAGCCTGGACTATTTTTAATATATCCAATATTACTTTCTCCGTAATAATAGTTACCTAAAATCGAGCTGTAGGCAAATAGAAATATAGCAACTGCTACAAATATGCCAGCCCATGGGCCTATATGCTGTGTAATGGCATTCTGGGTTAATTGAATACCGTCTAGTTTGCTGCCAGCATAACCTCCTGCTGATAGGATAATAAATCCAGTTGCCGAACAAATTAATAACGTATCAAAAAACACCCCTAATGCCTGAATTAGTCCTTGTTTAACTGGATGGGACACTTCTGCTGTTGCTGCAGCATTTGGTGCACTACCCATTCCGGCTTCATTCGAAAATAGACCCCGCTTAATTCCCATCATAATAGCTGCTCCAAAGCCGCCTCCAGCTACCTCTTTAATTCCAAAAGCATTTGCAAAAATTAACGAGAATATCTCTGGGATTGCATCAAGATTGATGATTATTACATAAAAAGCAATAGCCAAATAAAGAATAGCCATGATTGGAACAATAACCTGCGACACATTAGCAATGCTTTTTATCCCGCCGAAAATAACGGCAGCCGTTAGTATTATCAACACAATCGCTATTGTGCCTTCCGAAATATTAAATTGTCCTTCAAATGCTAAACTTATTGTATTTGATTGTACAGAATTAAATACAAGTCCATATGTAAACGTAATCGTGATAGCAAAAATAACTCCTAACCAGCGATTTTTAAGACCTTTTTCCATATAGTATGCTGGCCCACCACGATATTGATTTTTCTCAGGCACCTTATAAATTTGAGCTAACGTACTTTCTACAAAACCAGATGCAGAACCAAGTAGTGCAATGACCCACATCCAAAAAATTGCCCCTGGTCCACCTACTGCTATAGCAGAGGCTACTCCTGCAAGGTTTCCTGTTCCAACTCTTGAAGCAGCACTTATTGCAAATGCTTGAAAGGAGGATGTACCTTTTTTACCTGATGCATCGATTGTACGCTTATCAAACAAAACACGTATCATTTCAGGAAAATTAAGAATCTGGATAAACTTTGTACGAATAGTGAAATATAATCCTAATCCAATCAGAACAATAATAAGTATGTATGACCATAACACTTCATTAATAGAATCAACTAGCCCTTCTAAAAAACCCATTAAACTTCCCCTTTCAGTAACAGACATCTAATCTCATTATTATTAATTAGCATAACCAATTATGAAAAAATCCCTCAAAAAGAAAGAAGCCTATTAAAACTAGACCTCTCTTCTCAAGGCTACTATTCATACTCTAAGAAAATTCTAAACGTAATATTTCTACAAGGCTTTATTTATTCCAAGGATAGCTTGTTCCAAATCGTGCTGCAAACTCTTTGGAATTCCTTCTCCGTTCTCTTCTAAGTTCAGCTCGTTCCTTTGCACCTTCATGTAGTAATTTCTCAGATTCGGTAACCGGATATACCTCTGGTACTGGAATAGGGCGCAAATCTTCGTCAACCGCAACAAAGGTTAGGAAGGCTGTTGCACAAACCTTGCGCTCACCAGATAGAAGATCCTCTGATACTGCTTTAACAAATACCTCCATCGATGTATTTCGAGTATAGGTTACAAAGGCTTCTACACAAATAGAGTTTCCTTCTTTAACAGGCTCTAAAAAGTCCACTGAATCCGTAGAAGCAGTTACAACCGCTTTACGGCAATGTCTTACTGCTGCAATTGCAGCTACATCATCAATATGTGCCATTAATGTTCCACCAAAAAGTGTTCCGTGATAATTCGTGTCTGGTGGTAATACATGGGAAGTTTTTACTGCTAATGAATCGGAACAAGGTTTTCTTTTCATGATGAATTCACTCCATTTATTTTTTCGTTTTGTTATAGTATTGGTGATATTAACCGCGAGATGGACTCTTTTATTTTAATGCCTACGGATCGTTTACTGTACAGTTTTTTCGTCATTTGTGTTGAATTCTCAATATCAATATGGAATTCTTTTACTAGACTGGAAGCTAGAGTTCTATTATATAAAAAAGCATTCACTTCGAAATTCAATCGGAAGCTCCTCACATCAATATTAGCTGTTCCTACGGATGCAATTTTCCCGTCAACCACGATTGTCTTGGAATGAAGGAATCCCTTTTGATAGATATACACTTCAGCACCCGCCTCTAGCATATCTCCAACATAGGACAAGGTTGCCCAATATACAAATGGGTGGTCAGGCTTATTAGGAATCATGATTTTTACATCAACACCGGATAATGCTGCGATACGAATGGCATCCTTTAAGCTCTCGTCTGGAATAAAATAAGGAGTCTGTATGTAAACATAATCCTTAGCTGACAATATCATCTTAATATAACCATTTTTGATTTGCTCCCAGTCAGAGTCAGGTCCACTTGAAACTATTTGTACCCCAACATCGCCACAGGAATGTGTTGTATAATAACGATCATCATACAGAATATCATTCTTTGACGCCTGATTCCAATCCAAAATGAAACGGGTTTGCATCCCTTGAACCGCATCCCCACATATTCTCAAATGGGTATCACGCCAATGACCGAATTTTTTACTCTTCCCTACATACTCATCGCCAATATTGAAGCCACCAATATATCCTATTTCCCCATCAATAATTGCTAGCTTACGGTGGTTTCTATAATTAATTTTAAAATTAATTTTAGGAATCAGTGAAGGGAAAAATGCTGCTACTTGAATACCCGCCCGTTTTAATGTACGAAGATATTTAGGACGTAGATATCGTGTTCCAAGTGCATCATATAGTAGTCTAACCTCTACACCCTCTTGTGCTTTCTTAATTAACATATTTGCTATTCGTTGTCCGAGCTCATCATGACGTATAATATAGTATAAAAGATGTATATGGTCTTTAGCAGCTTCCATATCATTTAACAATGCCTGAAATTTTTCATTTCCATCTACAAATAGATCCACCTTATTATTCTGAGTAAAGATTGCAGCATCATTTCGCAAATGTAAATAATATAAATCCCGATACTCTGCTAGGTCATTAAAAATGAACTTATCATTTTCAATTGCTCTTATCTGAGACTGAACCTTTGCCTTTACGCCAAGCTTTGCCTTTGCGTCCCAAGTAAAAATACGCTTTCCACTTATTCTTCGTCCGAAAATTAAATATAGAAAAAAACCTACCACAGGGACAAATAAAAGAACCATTAACCATGCCCATGTTGCTGACGCATCTTTTCTTTCTAAGAATACTATTGAAAGTCCTAATGTAATATTAAAAATTATTAAAGCTAGAAATATATAGGGCATAATTTCCATGCTATTTACCCCTTTTAATCATAATAATGAAGCAATAAATGAAAGCTAAGGAAGGCATAAAATTGCCAATTTTTTCACTTTCTCTTTTTATTGAAACTTTCCTTTAGCTTACGTTGTGATAAAATCGATTATACAGAACAATTTGCTATATAATACTATAACAGAAGGGAGATGAAATCGTGAGTAAAAAACTATTTGCATTTGTGATTGGTGGAACTGGTATGCTAGAAGGGGTTTGTCAATGGCTGGTAGAGGAGGGCTATCATGTATATGTGGTACATCGTAAGCCGGAGAGTTTCAAATCCATGCAGGAAAAAAGTAAAAAACCAAATCAATTGCATTCGCTCACGGTTGACTATCATGATACACAGGCATTAAAGGGGAAGGTGCGAGAAGTAATAGACCAGCATGGAGGTTGCCCAGACTTAATTGTTAGTTGGATACATAACTCTGCGCCACTTGCATTATCAACGATTCTAAAAGAGGTAGAGACAAGAATAGAGCCATGGAAATTAATTCATGTTCAAGGAAGCTCTTCTTTCTTTGTAAAAGAAAACACGACTGTACCGGAAGCGTGTGAATACAGACGTGTTTATTTGGGATTTGTGCTTGAAGATGGCAGTTCAAGATGGCTTACACATGACGAAATCTCCAATGGTGTGATAAAAGTAATTAAACGAAACATTCCAGAAGCTATTATCGGGACTCTAAAGCCTTGGAGTATGCGTCCACATTAATTTTATTTAGTGCTTGCTCTAAATCATGCCAAATATCCTCCCATGCCTCTAGACCGACAGATAAGCGGATAAGCTGATCCGTGATGCCCATATCTCTCTGAGATTCTCCTGGAACCACTGCATGTGTCATGGTTGCTGGATGTTCAATAAGTGTTTCTGCATCCCCTAGAGACACTGCAATTTTCAAGAAGGATAGATTATTTAAAAAGCTTTGTGCATCTTTTTTGGTTCCTTTTATTTCAAATGAAATAACACCGCCACCTCGTCTCATTTGTTTTTTCATAATCGCATAATCTGATCGGGATTCATCATTCGGATAGTAAACCTCGGTCACATTAGGATGTGTTTTTAATCGTTTAAAAATTTCTTCTGCATTATCACTGTGCCGATCCATCCTAACAGGAAGTGTTTTTAGCCCACGTAATAAGAGCCACGCATCAAATGGGGATATGACTCCACCGATATCCTTCAAAGTCGTCATGGCGACCTCATCTAAAAATTCCTTTTTTCCTACGACAAGTCCTGCAATCACATCTCCATGTCCACCAATATATTTAGTCGCACTATGAAGCACCACATCACAGCCTAAATCTAGTGGATTTTGTAGATAAGGAGAAGCGAAGGTATTATCAACAACTACAGGAATTCCGTATTCCTTAGCAACACGTACCACCAGCTCGAGATCGATTAGCTTCATCGTTGGATTAATAGGTGTCTCTACATAAATGCATGCTGTTTCAGGCCTAATTTTGGAGCGGATATCTTCCTCTGTCTCCATTTGGGAAAAATCATGCGAGATATTATATTTTTCTTTCATCATGGTTAACAATCCGAATGTGCAGCCATACAATCCCGATGAACAAAGAATATGATCATTTGCTTTTGTTAACGCAATAAGAACTGCAGATACCGCCGCCATCCCAGAACCAAAAGCTAGACCTCTTTCGCCATTTTCTAGTGCTGCAATTCTATCTTCTAATACCTTTACTGTTGGATTTCCTAAACGTGAATAAATATAACCTTCTTCTTCTCCAGCAAATCGTCTTTCCCCTTGTTCTGCTGTTGCAAATGTGTAGGTAGAGGTTTGAAACAATGGTGTTGATAGGCTTCCTAACATGTCCTTTGAATCGTAGCCTTCATGAATAACAGATGTTTCCATATGTTTATAATGTCTTGCCATAAATTTCTCCTCCTCTTTTTTGTATCTAGTAATATCATATTCTATAATCCTAATTTATGAAAGCGTTTTCTTTATTGTTTCATTAGACATTTCAATGATTCCTAGAAACAGCTTCGAACAGGCTAGCTGTCTGTCTTATGCAATGCCTTTTCTTTGCCTTTTCAATTAATTAAATTTAAAATGAGTTTATTTATAAGAAATTTAAGAAAAAGAAGGTTTTAGAAATGGAACGGAATACGGATAAGATTGGTGTTTTGTATGCTACTTTTGCTTACATATTATGGGGCTTTCTACCAATTTATTGGAAGCTAATTGACCATATCTCAGCTGGTGAAATTTTAGCTCATCGTATTATTTGGTCTTTTGTTTTTATGGTTTTAGTTGTGCTTTTTGCAAGGAAATGGTCAGGGTTTATTGACGAGTGTAAGGCCATTCTTCACGATAAAAAGAAGCTAATAAGTATAACACTAGCGTCAATCGTTATTAGTTTAAACTGGCTTACCTATATTTGGGCAGTCAATAGTGATCATGTTATCCAGGCAAGCCTTGGCTACTATATCAACCCATTAGTCAGTATTCTACTTGCTATTATAGTTTTGAAGGAAAAACTGACAAGAAGTCAAACGCTATCCGTGATATTAGCCGGAGTAGGGGTATTATACCTCACCTTCAGCTATGGTGTTTTCCCATGGGTATCTATTTTTCTAGCGGTAACCTTTGCATTATATGGATTGTTTAAAAAGGTAGTAGACATTCCAGCCATGTTCGGATTAACCATTGAAACGATGATTGTGACACCTATTGCACTCATCTATTTATTAACACTACCGGAAAATGCATTCTCTTTTTCAGCCGGGTCTACACAGGATAACCTATTTCTAATGGGGGCAGGGATCGCAACTGCAATACCGTTACTAATGTTTGCAAGTGGTGCTAAACGTATTCCACTAGCTATGGTGGGATTTTTGCAATATATTGCTCCAACTATTATGTTAATCATTGGCGTTTTTGTGTATCATGAAACGTTCCAGACAGAGCACCTTATTTCCTTTGGATTTATATGGCTTGCCCTACTCATCTATTTAGGTTCCGTTTATCGGTTCCCTGTAAAGAAAATGAAAAGTTTGGACCAACAAAAATAATTATAAAATAAGTATTGACATATTATTTTAATGTCTATAATATATTATTCAATATACATTTTAATCTCTTATCAAGAGCGGTGGAGGGAATAGGCCCTATGAAGCCCGGCAACCTTAGGCGAAAGACAACTTTCCTTAAAAGGTGCTAAATCCTACAGGTCAAACAGATCTGGAAGATAAGAGGAGGAACGGCACTGTAATTTATGCGCCCTCTTCTTAGGAAGAGGGCTTTTTTATTTCCTCTCTCTTCCTCCAGACAACCAAAAAATAAGGAGGAATTTAATAATGACCAATTTTCATGTTGAACAACCTGAAACTACTCTATTACATGGTGGCCAGATTCCTGATCTGGCAACTGGTTCAAGAGCACTTCCAATCTATCAAACTACTTCATATGTTTTCCGCGACACAGAGCATGCGCAAAATTTATTTGCCTTAAAAGAACCTGGGAATATTTATACAAGGATTATGAACCCTACAGTTGATGCATTTGAAAAGCGAGTAGCCATTCTTGAGGATGGTACACAGGCAGTAGCAACGTCCTCTGGGATGGCAGCAATTACATTAGCTGTACTGAATCTAGCTGGTGCAGGTGATGAAATTATCGCTGATAGTAATTTATACGGCGGTACATACAATCTATTTGCTAAGACGTTACCAAAGTATGGCATCACAGTAAAGTTTGTTGATGGAACAAATCCTGAGGAAATCAGTAAAGAAATTACAGATAAAACCAAGGCTGTTTTTGCTGAAATAATTACCAACCCAAGCTTGAATGTATTTGATATAGAAAGAGCTGCGAGTATTTGCCATCAGCATCATATTCCACTCATCATCGATAATACCTTTGGTACACCGATACTTTCTAAGCCCTTAACATGGGGTGCAGATATCGTTGTGCATTCTGCGACAAAATGGATTGGCGGTCATGGTACTTCAATTGGTGGAGTTGTTGTAGACGGAGGGAGATTTGACTGGAATAATACGCGTTTTACAGAATTCACACAGCCAGACGAAAGCTATCATGGTATTCGCTATGCAGACCTTGGCCCCCTTGCATATGCAACCAAATTAAGAGTACAGCTTCTCCGTGATATCGGTGCCTGTTTAAGTCCACAAAATGCTTTTTTATTACTACAGGGATTGGAAACATTACATTTACGAATGGAACGCCATTGTATAAATGCTGAGCAGGTTGCCGCATATTTAGAAAGTCATCCCCAGGTCGAATGGGTAAACTATCCTGGCTTACCAAGCCATTCATCCCATGAGCTCGCAAAAAAATATTTACGAGGTGGCTTTGGTTCGATGATTACCTTTGGTATTGCAGGCGGCAGAGAAGCTGGACGTAAACTGATTGATTCGATAAGGCTTTGGTCCCATGTTGCAAATGTCGGTGATGCTAAATCACTAATTATTCATCCTGCATCCACAACACATCAGCAATTAAGTAGAGAGGATTTGAAGAAGAGTGGCGTCAGTGCGGAATTAATTCGCCTATCTGTCGGAATTGAAGCTATTGAAGATATTATCCAGGATTTAAACCAAGCGATTGCAATAGCAACGAATCAAGAAGAGAATACAAATACGGACGAAGATCCGATTATTCATTGGCTTCTCCACTCACCATTTGATAGAACTGACGGCATTCATAAAAAGGTAATTGCTTTTCCGGAATATTCAATATCACAAGTGGTTAGTACCAATATAGAAAAACTGAAGCTATATGGCTTTGATGTCCAAAACCTCAGTGACGCTGCTTGTGTAGATGCCGTAATTGTGAATGATGACAACCTTCCCCCTTCTGCAATTGAAGAACTTGTTAATAAACAAGTAAAAATACTATGGGTTGAAAAATCAAATGCGAACGACACCATTCTTCATCACTTGGAGGCCATAGGCATAAAGGTGATAACAAATCGTTCTTTATTGGAAGAGCTACTAAAAATTCGCGGGATAGAGAAACAACAAATACAAATGAGTTAACCCTTCTTGAGGAGTGGGTAAGTCGATGTCTAAGCAAACAAACTACCAAACTACTACAGGAACTGTAGCTATTGGTCCAATCCAATTAGAATCTGGGGAAACCCTAACACAGGCAGTCTTAGCATATGAATGGGTAGGTCCAGCCGATGCACCCGTCATTCTAGTCTGCCACGCATTAACGGGCAATCATATAACCGTAGGAAACCCGGAAGAGCCTGGGTGGTGGAATGGACTGATTGGTACAGGTCAATCAGTGGATACAGATTATTATCAAGTCATTACCTTTAATGTTCTTGGTGGTTGTAATGGTTCAACAGGACCAACGAGTATCAATCCAACAACCAGAAAACAATATCGTGCCGCTTTTCCCAAAATTACTATTCGAGATATGGTTCATGCTCAGTACCTCGCTCTACAGAATTTAGGAGTTAAAAAGCTATATGCTATCATTGGGGGTTCACTTGGAGGAATGCAGGCATTAGAATGGGGGCTTCTTTATCCGTGTTTTATGGAGAAGCTAATTGTCCTAGCAGTAACTCCTACCCTATCTAACTATGGAATCGCCTATAATCATATTGCTGAGGAGGCTATTAAGGCAGATCCTAATTGGAATAGAGGGAATTACTCATTTTCGGAGAACATACGAGGGTTAGAGATTGCTAGGATGATTGGAATGGTAACCTACCGAAGCCCCGTTCTATTTGAAGAGCGTTTTAAACGCTTAAAAGACGGCGAGCTTTTCGAAATTGCATCTTATTTGAACTACCAAGGAGAAAAGCTTGCTAAACGCTTTGATGCAAATAGTTATATAACTCTACTTCAAGCGATGAATTCACACGATATTAGAAGAAGCCGTGGCAATTTGAGGAAAACCTGTGAGTCCTTTCAATGTGATATTCTAGCCATTGGCTATGAGCATGATTTAATCTATGAACCAAAAGTCATTCGTGAATTTGCTAGCTATACACCAAACTGCAGCTATCACCTTGTTCAAACGTCTTTCGGTCACGATGGCTTTCTAACAGAATATCCAAAATGGGGAAAGGCTGTCAAAACGTTTCTTGACTAATTAAGAACTTATTAGGAGTGATGGTGTGGAAAAAATTCAAGTCGCCCTTCTTGGGCTGGGAACTGTTGGAAAAGGTGTTTATCGAACCTTGCAAAAACTCAACAAACGTATAGAGGAAAAGCTAGGTGTATCCATCGAGGTTACGACCATATTAGTAAAACACCCAGAAAAACATAGGAATTTCGAGGGTAACCATCTCATTACGACCGATTTCCAACATATACTCGATAATCCAGAAATAAAACTTGTTTTGGAGGCAATTGTTGGTGTTGAACCGGCCTATTCGTATTTAGCAAAAAGTATTAAGGCTAAAAAGCATGTCATAACTGCCAATAAAGCGATGTTTGCCCATCATGGAAAAGAATTACTTGCACTTGCTGAAGATTACCATGTTCAGGTTGGCTTTGAAGCTACGACCGCAGGCGGAATCCCGATTATCCAAACCATCCGTAAGCTCCTACACGTCAATCAGATACGGCAAGTTACAGCCATTTTAAATGGTACCTCTAATTATATACTAACGGAAATGCGTGAGAAGAAGATTCCTTTTAAACAAGCACTTTATCAAGCACAGCAATTAGGATATGCAGAATTAGACCCGACAAATGATATCGAAGGATTCGATGCTTTTTTTAAGCTAATGATTTTAAGTGAACTCATCTTTCATGAGCAGCCTGCCTGGAGTAATGTTGATCGGATAGGGATTAAAGATATTACACTGCGAGAGTTATTGGAACAGCAAGAATGCGGTAAACGAATAAAACATCTCGCCTCCTTACAGCTTATAGATGAACAAATCCGCGCCAGCATCATACCGGTAAGCATACCCGCTACTCACCCGCTATATTCGATTGAAGGGGTTGATAATGGAATCGTTCTTGAAACTGATTTAGTCGGGAGGATAATCTTAGCTGGTCCAGGAGCAGGAGCATTTCCAACAGCAAGTGCCATGCTGGAGGATTTAGCCATTATTCTTCGCTCTCTACACCAAAGTACCATCACAGTAAGTCAGGAATTGATAAATAGTACTACCTAAAACGCCTCTTCGGCGTTTTTTTCTTTTTGATGACAAAGTTCTCCTTTACTTTTAAAAGTGGATAGTTTTGGGTATACATATAAAGTAAAGCTTGAAATTGTGGGCTAACCATCTTTATTTTGAAGGTATTTCAGTAGAGTAATGTTTTGTAATTACATAAAGTAATGTAACAGTATTTATAGATATTTGTTACAAAAATTGTTCTATTATAGGTGTGTTAATCATGAAAAAAAAGACAACGATGATTTTAATTACACTCCTAATTTTGTTTGTAGGAATTGGGATTACGATACGTGAGCAGCAGGAAGACACCAATTTACTACCTTCTAAAACGAAGGAGGTAAATGAAGATGACGTTAATACACAAAAGAAAGAAAATGAAAATGTAAGCAAAGGAGAAACCAGTACACCCGCTGATTTTTTATCGAAGGAATTTTTCACTACCATTAAACGTACGATACATTACTTGTCAGGAAAAAATCTACGAATAGTCGCCATTGGTGATTCCTTGACTCAAGGTGTTGGAGACAATACAGGTCAGGGGGGGTATGTCGGTATATTAGATACGTATATTAATCGTGATAAGAAAATAGCCACATTTGAGAACCTAGGGTTACGCGGTAACCGGACAGATCAGTTAATCAATCGATTGAATGAACCGGCTATAAAGGAATCTATACAAAATGCAGACATTATTCTGATCACTATCGGTGCAAATGATATCATGAAAGTTCTAGAGGAAAACTTCATGAATATTACCTATAAGGCCTTTTCTGACGAACGTGTATATTATGAAAAACGCTTACGTGAAATTTTTTCAAAAATGAACGCGCTAAATCCAAATGCTTCTATCTATCTCATCGGCTTCTACAATCCGTTCCAGCAATATTTTCAACATATTAAAGAACTCGATATGATTGTCGATGATTGGAATAATACTAGTAAGAAGGTTGCCGAGGATTATGGTGTAACCTTTATCCCAACAAAAGACTTATTCATAAATACCAATAATAACTTATTTGCTGATGATCATTTTCATCCCAATGAAAATGGATACCAATTAATGGCTGAGAGAATACTAAAATATTTAGTTATTGAATAACAGTAGAAGGTGAAAAGAATGGAAAACAATAAACAGCATAAGGCTATATGGAAAATATCCTTCTTTGCCATCCTTTTCATCAATATAGCTATTCTTCTTATACTCATTGCACTAATTTTCTGGCCGGTAGAGCATCGAGAACTTCCCATGACACAGGAACATTTCACAACGGAAAGCTCTGAATTTATTATACGAACGACTAAAAAGAACTTAAATGAGCTTGTGAATGCTTATATGTATGAATACTTGAAGGATTCGGAGCATCAATTTAGAGTGTTGCTTGAGGAGGATGTAGAACTAACAGGGGAATTGCCAGTATTTTCTACAACGGTCCCTATCTCCATCCACTTCGAGCCATTTGTCCAGAAAAACGGAGATGTAATTTTAAAGCAAAAGTCCATTTCACTTGGTTTATTAAAATTACCTAACCAAAAGGTAATGGAATATATGGAAAAATATTTACCGACTCCTAATTGGATTACGATTAATCCTGATGGGGAAGAAATCTATATAGCAGTAACAGATATGGATATTAAAAGTAACTTCCATGTTAGTGTAGAACGGTTGGACTTAGAGGGCAATAATCTCGCGTTTAAAATAAAGGTGCCGTATGAATCACTCGGGATAGAAACATTGCTGCGTAAATAAAACAAAAGGGTCCTTCCTCCTATTAATTACTATCACTTGTAACTTAATAGGGGGAAGGACCTTTTTAATGACATATTATCGTACAACAAACTGTTTTACCTTTTTCGAAAGTAAATAGAAAAAAGATTTCTTTGGTAGATCCAAAACTTCCTCTGCGAGCTGATGTTTTGGATAGTCACCTAATCTACCTTGGAATATTAATTGTAATTCTGAACGTTCTCGGATGTCAGCAGGTGTTACAAAGTTAGATGGTTTTGATATCTTAAAAGACTCCGTATCCTGTAATACAGTCGCTACAAATTGTGAGCAAAAGAATGCATTCTTTCTACGTATATCAATCTTAAATAAGATTCCTAATAATCCAATAAAATTGTACTTATAGTCAGAAGCTCTTTTCTCAATTTCTTTGATATGATGTCGTATTAGGATGTATTCCTGTTCTGTAATATTCAGTGTATATACAGCACTATTGGAATCCTTCAGAAAGTCTCCTCTAATATCTTCACGAACAAAACCGCCACTAAACGGGTTCTTCGGATTAACGCGACCAAAGCTATAAACCTCTTTTAATTCATGGTCAAAACCAATTGAAACATGATTCAAGGGCTTATGGGTAAAAAAGTTTATAAGTCTTGAAAGGTATGTCCCTGTATCTGTGAAGATAAAGTAGATCGTCCTTTCTCTCATGTTTTCCCCTCCACTCAAACTAACAAAACCGAGTTTCTTTCTATCTTCTTTCTCGGTAAACGGATATAACAAAACTTTACCGAAAAAACAAGAAATATACAAGACTATTTTTCAAAAAGATTTGAATAAATTATTCAAATATCGATAAAATCAAGGTTTTACATTGACGAAAGTGCTTAAATCCCGTAAGCTAACGTTGAGTATATAATGATGGAGGAAAATCTATTAAATGATCACAGTAACTAATGTAAGCTTACGTTATGGCGATAAAAAACTTTTTGAAGATGTTAACCTAAAATTCACCCCTGGTAACTGTTATGGTGTTATTGGAGCAAATGGAGCGGGTAAATCGACGTTCCTAAAGATTCTCTCAGGAGAAATAGAGCCTCAAACAGGTAATGTTTCCTTATCACCTGGTGAGCGACTTGCTGTACTGAAACAGGATCATTTTGCCTATGAAGCGTTTCCTGTTTTAGAAACGGTTTTAATGGGACATGACAGACTATATGCAGTAAAACAAGAAAAAGACCAAATATATATGAAAGCTGATTTCACAGAAGAGGACGGAATGCGTGCAGCAGAGCTAGAAGGCGAGTTTGCTGAAATGAATGGCTGGGAAGCTGAATCTGATGCAGCAATCCTATTAAAAGGTCTTGGTATTGAAGAAGAGCTTCATACGAAGCTAATGTCCGAACTAACTGGTGATGAAAAGGTTAAGGTATTATTAGCTCAAGCTCTATTTGGTAATCCAGATATTTTACTGTTAGACGAGCCTACAAACGGCCTTGACATCCAAGCTATTCAATGGCTAGAGGAGTTTCTCATTAACTTTGAAAATACAGTTATTGTAGTTTCCCATGACCGTCACTTTTTAAATAAAGTATGTACGCATATAGCAGATGTTGACTATGGAAAAATACAAATTTATATCGGAAATTATGACTTCTGGTATGAATCAAGTCAGCTAGCTTCGAAAATGGCCCAGGAAGCAAACAAGAAAAAAGAAGAAAAAATTAAAGAATTACAGGCATTCATAGCGAGATTCAGTGCCAATGCTTCTAAATCGAGACAAGCAACATCTCGTAAAAAGCTTCTTGAAAATATTACATTAGATGATATCAAACCATCCTCTAGAAAATATCCTTATATCGCTTTTACACCTGAACGTGAGATTGGTAATGATCTACTTCGAGTTGAAGGTCTTTCGAAAACAATCGGTGGTGAAAAGGTACTAGATAATGTTAGCTTTATAATGAATAAGGATGACAAGATTGCATTTGTTGGGAAAAATGATATTGCTAAGACAACTTTGTTTAAAATTCTTATGGGTGAAATGGAACCAGACTCTGGAAGCTTTAAATGGGGGATTACTACTTCTCAATCCTATTTTCCAAAGGATAATAGTGAATTCTTTGAAAATGGTAATTTAACTCTCGTCGATTGGTTACGCCAATTCTCTCCAGAGGATGAAACAGAAACATTTTTACGAGGATTTCTAGGCAGAATGCTATTCTCCGGTGAAGAGGCATTAAAAAAGGCCAATGTACTATCGGGTGGTGAAAAGGTACGTTGCATGCTCTCTAAAATGATGTTAAGCAATGCCAATGTACTACTTCTAGATGAACCAACAAACCATCTCGATTTAGAATCCATTCAATCATTGAACAATGGATTAATCAAATTTAAAGGATCTATTCTATTTACATCACATGATCATCAATTCATTGATAGTATTGCAAATCGTCTTATCGAAATTACACCGAACGGGATTATCGATAAGGAAATGCGTTATGATGAATATGTTCGAGATAAGGAACTACAAAAACGTATTCGCGAAATGTATTCTGCTAGTTAATATTATGGTGCCCCTTGCTTCTGCAAGGGGTAATTTTGTTGGATGGCTATAGTTCTAGCAACCTTGATAGACGAAGGACGGGTGTATACTTTTCTTTTTTGGACGCATAGTCCTTGACGGTGGGAACATTCTTTCATTTTTCGGGGTACAGTCTCAGATGACGGGTGAATATTTCTCATTTCAAGGTGCGGGCTATTCCTTCCTTTAAAAGTCGCATCTTCAGGATAGCGAGCCATGCTCTTCACACTTTCGTACTCTTACAAATTTATCCAGTTACAACTATAAAAGACACTCTCACATTGCATGAGAGTGTCTATCATTCTTTTATTTTAATTTTAACTCGAGTCTATCTAGCATTTCTTTTGTCATCGCATCAATATCATACCTTGCTTTAAATCCCCATTCTGCCTCTGCTGCTGAGGAATCAATGCTATTTGGCCAGCTATCAGCAATTTTTTGACGTACTGGATCAACATGAAATGATAATTTAAAATCTGGAATATGTCTTTGTATTGCTTTCGCAAAGTCCATAGGCTCTGCTGAAATTGCTGAGATGTTAAAGGCATTTCGATGTTCGAGCTTAGCAGGATCTGCCTCCATTAGTTGAACGATTGCATGAAGAGCATCTGGCATATACATCATATCCATATAGGTTCCTTCTGCAATGTAGGAGGTGTATGCTTTACTTTTAATAGCTTCATAATAGATTTCAACCGCATAATCTGTTGTTCCACCACCTGGTGGTGTTACATATGAGATTAATCCAGGGAAACGAACACCACGAGTATCAACACCAAAACGTTGGAAGTAGTAATCACAGAGTAATTCACCTGCTACTTTATTAACACCATACATTGTTGTTGGTCGTTGTAATGTGTCTTGAGGTGTGCTGTCCTTTGGAGTTGATGGCCCAAAGGCTCCAATTGAACTTGGCGTGAAAAACTGTAAATTTAATTCACGCGCTACCTCCAGTGCATTCATTAACCCACCCATGTTAATATCCCAAGCTGTTTTTGGCATTTTTTCCGCTGTTGCAGATAAAAGTGCGGCCAAATGCATAATGGTGTCTACCTGATGAGCTTTTGCAACTTGATAAATACGATCAGGATTAGTTACATCAACCACTTCAAAGGGACCCTTTTGTGCCTCTTCTTCAGAAAAACGTATATCTGTAGCTACGATATTAGATTCGCCGTATTCTGTTCGCAATTTCGTGATTAGCTCTGAACCAATTTGGCCTAAAGCTCCAGTAATGAGTATTTTTTTCATACTGTTCCCCTCTTACGTAATATTCATTAATAAGTAATTATCATCGCTTTAGGTCTAGCGAATGTCATTGTGATGATTTTGCAGTAAAACACGTAATCTATTAGATCAATCCCATCTCTTTACCAACTTTTTCATATGCTTGTATAGCTTGGTCTAGCATTTCCTTCGTGTGGGCAGCAGTTGGCATATTTCTCACACGACCAGTCCCCTTTGGTACAGTTGGAAAAACAATTGATTTTGCGTATACTCCAGCTTCCAATAATCGTCTGCTAAATTCCTGTGCAGCTTTTTCTTCACCAATAATACATGGTGTTATTGGTGTTTCACTGTTCCCAATATTAAATCCTAGTTGCTTCAAGCCTGCCTTCAAATAGTTCCCGTTTTCCCATAGCTTATCATGTAGTTCGGTACTTTCCATTAATATTTCTACCGCACGTCTACTTGCCACCGCATCTGCAGGTGATACAGCTGTAGAGAATAAAAATGGGCGTGATCTTACCTTTAACCATTCAATAAGATTTGCCTTTCCCGCAACATATCCACCGATAACGCCTATTGCTTTAGAAAGAGTACCCATTTGGAAATCCACTTTATCTTGAAGTCCAAAATGCTTTACTGTTCCAGCACCTTTTCCTAATACACCTGATCCATGTGCATCATCAACATAAGTAATTAAATCAAATTCCTCGGCAATTTCTACAATTTCTGGAAGCTTAGCTATATCACCATCCATGGAAAATACACCATCTGTGATAACCATGATTTTATTATAAAGTCCAGAATCTACGGCTTCTTTCGCCTTTTTGCGCAAGTCATCCATGTCGGAATGTCCAAAACGAATAATTTTTGCCTTAGATAAACGGCAGCCATCGATTATTGAAGCATGGTTTAGTTCATCAGATAAAATGGCATCATTTTTATCCATGACAGCTGAGATTGCTGCCATATTACAATTAAATCCTGATTGATATGAAATAACAGCCTCAGTTCCTTTAAATTCAGCAAGTTTTTTTTCTAGTTCAATATGCAAATCTAACGTTCCATTAATAGTTCGAACCGCACCAGCACCTACACCATGAGTATCCACGGCTTCTTTTGCTACCTTTTTCAATCTCTCATCTGTTGCAAGTCCTAAATAATTATTGGATGATAGGTTAATAAGTTTTTTCCCATTTATATCAATAATTGGCCCATTTGGTCCCTGTACAGGTTCAATCTCATTGTATAATCCATTAGCCTTCAATTCCGCTAAGTTCTCATTTAAAAACACATCTAATACCTTACTTGACATCACTCGTACCTCCTCATGATCTTTTCTCACTTTGAAAGCGTTACCAAGTAGTTAATCATTTATAGTTTATCATAATGTAGCGGAAATGTTTACTAACATACTTTATTTGTTTTCTATCATTCTTCCTGCTCTTCCTTCTACTACATACTTTTGAATAAATTACCTACTAATATTGTAAGTTTATCATTGTTTACTAGTACTTCTATTATTATACTATTTTTAGTGATATTAATTTGTGGAGGAATAACCGTGAGAAAGGCCTTAATTGTTGTTTTCCTTATGCTAATTGTAGGCTTCGGAGTTATCGGAGTGACCCATGCAACAAATGAATCTGAAGTTATTACACCAGATTCACCTAATACGATAGATATTCAATCATAGAATTTTCAATATAATAAAGGGAAGCATTGTCATAATGACAACAGCTTCCCTTATATTATAGTTACTCCACAATAGTAACCTTAACTTCTTTTACACCCCAATTGAGTGCTTCCTGTTCTGTCGGTAAGTGGATATCAATTCGATTTCCTTTTATTGCTCCGCCAATATCACCAGCAATTGCATATCCATACCCTTCTACATAAACCTTTGAGCCCAGGGGAATAACAGTTGGATCAACTGCAATTACCTTTGCATTTCGATCTTTATTTAGATTTATTCCCGTATAAGTAATTCCTGAACACCCTTCACATTCTGCGGTGTATGCCGTAGCTACAACCGTTAATGTCCTACCTTCTGGTTTTTCAACTTTATTAGTCACTGTACTAGAATCTGTCGTTTTAATAGCCTGTGTTACCGCTACTTCTTCAACCTGTTCCTCTCTAATTTCTAGTTCTTGTCCTACTAGAATAAGGTCAGAATCCAATTCATTCCAAGTTTTTAATTCTTCTACACGGACACCATATTTTTTAGAAATAGCATATAGTGTATCTCCTTTTTCTACGAGATGCTTTTCATAGACTTCTAGTTTTTGTTTAGGAAAAATCATATCTGATCGTAGATTATTTATTTCAAGTAAAGATTCTACTGATGTGTCGTGTTCCTGTGCAATTTCCCATAAGGTATCTCCTTTAACAACCTCATATTCTAGAGCAGAAGCACTCATTGTTGGGCTCATGAGCACAATTCCTGTAGCTAACATAGCTACTAAATTCTTCATAGTAGTCCCTCCTTATTTTTCCGGACACAATGCCTACTCTAACATAGGTTACTAGACTGTGCCGTTACAAGACTCTTAAAAGTCTGTTACAAGGATTACCAAAACCACTATGATTTATAACAAGCTTAGTAGATTTGAGTAAAAGGTCGGATATTTGTGCTTCGCTACTAATTCTATTACCTATTATTGACCATGGGTAAGACAGTAACTTGTGAACAAATTACTGCCTTGCCAAAAAAATAAAGAGGCCACTATGATGTGACCCCTTTATCAATTCATTTATTTTTTCTTCTTTTCTGCTTTAAATGGTTCTTCTTGAGTAACGCCAACTTCGTATAGTGAATTAACATTACGATCAAGTGTGTAGTTTACAACACGCTTGTTAACCGGAACAAGTTCAAGAGCATATAGAGTTGGGAATACAGGAACTTCCTCAGTCATAAGTTGTTGCCACTCTTTGTAAACCTGCTTACGATATTCTACATCAAATGCTTCCATAGAAACACCTTTTGCTAGTAGCTCGCTATTCTTTTCACTTTCATAACGTGGGAAGTTAAACATTTGGTCTGGACCATATAAACCATAAGGGTTAACGTCAGAGCCTACGCCCCAACCTCCACCGTAGACATCTACTGCAGGATCATCTTCACCAGATTGACCTACGCGATCATAGAATGTATTGAATTCATGTAGACGTCCATCAAGCAATTGTACTTTTAGACCAACATTTTCCCATGCTTGGATAAAGTATTTCGCCATTGGTTCAGCAACATCACTACCAGACTGACCAGCATAGTTGATTACTAATTGCTCACCATTTGGATCTTCACGGAATCCATCACCATCAACATCTTTGTAGCCAGCATCATCAAGAATCTTCTTCGCTAACTCAGGGTCATATACTAATCCTGGGTTATCAGCATCATGATATTCTGGATGTGAAGGTGGAATTAAAGTAGTCGCCTTCCAACGAAGACCATTATAGAACTTCTTACCAATAGAGTCTGTATCTACAGCATGTGCCATCGCTTTACGTAGGTTTACGTCAGCCATTTTTGCATTTGGATCCATTTTGACTCTCTTCTTTTCTGCATCCCATGTACCTAATTTAAATCCAATATAAGCATAGTACAAATCAATGTTTGCTAAGAATTCTACGTTAGACATATCAGCATTATCTACGAATTGGTCACCAGGGAATGCGTTAATCATGTCAACGCCACCAGTTTCTAATTCTTGTACAACAGTTTTCGGATTAACTACTTTTAGAACAACTTTGTCTAAAGCAGGCTCTCCACGCCAGTAGTCAGCATTTTTCGAGTAAACAACTGATTCACCAGCAACAATGCTTTCAACTTTGTAAGGTCCCATACCAATAGGATTCTTACGTACTGCATCAGATTCTGCCATTTTCGCTACAGGAATATCTTTGAAGATATGCTTTGGCATTGCATATGGCCAGATACCACCTGTTAATAATGATGGGTTAGATTGCTTATAAGTAACTTTTAGTGTCTTTTCATCAACAATTTCAATACCAGAAATTGTTTCTGCTTTTCCTGCATGGTACTCATCCATACCAACAATATCAGAGAAGTCAGGACCGTAACGAACACCAGTGTACTCTGGATGTCCAATTACCTCAAATGAATAAGCCCAGTCTTCAGCTTTTACAGGCTCACCATCATGCCAATTTACATTGTCACGAATTGTGAATTCAATTGTAACCCCATTTGGATATTCCTCTGTTTCGTATGGTTCTGTTTTAAATGTTGCAGCACCATCTTGTGTGTAAGTAAAGTTAGCATCCATATCAAGTAATGATTCATCAAACCATTTAATTACTTGAGAGTCTGGATCACCGTCATAGAAGTTCCAGTTTAGAGTACCTTCAAAAACAGAGTCAGATACTAAACCGAAATTTAGTGTGCCTCCGATAGGCTCCCCACTATTTGAGGTAGTCATCTCAAAGTCGTCCTGAGAGAATAGAATCTCCCCTTTATCCTTTTCTTTATCCTTTCCAGCATTACCCTCAGTTTTTGTGTCATTACCCTTTGGGTCGCTAGATGAGTCTTTGCTACATGCAGCTAATACTAATAAAACAGAAAGCATTAGAGCAAATAGCAATTTCATTAAGTTTGTCTTTCTCATGCTTATTACCCTCCCTTTTTTAAAAAGAACCTTGGTCCTATCGTCGAATAAATCGACTTATATACTCAACATTGATGCCCTTAAGGCATCAATGATGGTAACCTAATCATTTTTCTATCTATAACCAGCCTCACCTCCCTAAAGTAATTTTTCTTCTAGAATACTAGGCTAGTTATCTATTGAAATTTCGAATTATACAAAAATTGTATAGATAATTTATCCTCTTCTTTGTCTAGCATCTGTAGCACGTTTTAACGCTTGACCTACGTTATTAATGCACAGCATTAAGATTAGGATTAAGACAGATGCTGGTACCCAGATCCACCACCTATACTCAAGGGTTTGTGGGTTTCTAGCATAGCTTAATAATGTACCTAAGCTTGGTGTATCCTCAGGGAAACCGAACCCTAAGAATGAGAGACCTGACTCCAATCCTATATTTGCAGCTAGATTCAGTGTCATTGTTACGATAATAAGTGAACTACAATTCGGTAAAAGATGTTTAAAGATTATTTTAAAGTTTGAAGTGCCTAATGTCCTCGCCGCTTGTATATAATCTAATTCTTTTTCTTGTAGAGCCTTCGAACGAATTAATCTCGCAATTCCCATCCATAAGAAGGCTGCCATAATTATCGAGAAGGTCAAGACACTATAGGTTGGGACAATAGCTACAAATGCTATTACAATCATCGTGAAAGGTAATATATTAAAGAAATCCAGGATACGCATTAGCATATTATCGATATGTCCGCCAAAGTACCCAGCTACCAATCCAAATACAACACCAATAAATCCTGTCATTAGTGTTACTATTATTGCAATTGATAAGGAGTTTTTCGTACCAATTATTAGCTGTCCAAAAACGTCCCTTCCACCATAATCAGTTCCTAAAATAAAGTCTTCTCCTGGTGACTGATAGATAGCGAATAGATCAACCCTTACAATCTCCTCTTGATCCAGTACTAATGAGACTCCATAAACAAACGCCGCTATACCAATCAAACAAATAAGAGAGATTAATGCTAGTTTATCTCGCATAAGTTCGCGCCATATTATATTAAAACCAGATGGTGTTTTAATCATTTCCTTTGTTTTTACTGCCGCAGTTGCGGAATTTTCTACCATTTATTGTTCACCTCACTATGCCAAAATTATTTAATCCGAATTCTTGGGTCAATGATGCTCAGGATAATATCTGAGAGTAATGCACCGAGTACTGAAGCTACTCCAAATAATAAGGTTGTAGCAGTTACCACACTATAGTCACGTAGGGTAATGGACTCAACTAACAATTGTCCCATACCAGGGTATCCAAAAATGTTTTCCACAAATATGGATCCTCCGATTAATAGTGTAATTTCATACCCAAAAAATGCTGCAATTGGTAATAGTGAGTTTCGCAATATATGATTGTTATAAACTCTTGTTTCTGAAGCTCCTTTTGCCCTTGCTGTAATGATAAAGTCTCTTTGTTTCGTATCAACAATCTCATTACGTAAATATTGAATTGTACTATACGTCTGAATTAATGCCATGGAAAAAGCAGGTAATAACAGATGATACAATTTACTTGCTACGTAATCAAATGTTCCTGGCTCCAGTCCAGGGGCCACACTACCGCTCGTTGGAAACCATTGTAACTGGAATCCAAATACCCAAAGCATAACTAGTGCGAATATAAATAAAGGTGTAGCAAATCCAATATAGGAGTAGCCGGTAATTAAATGATCCCTAAGGGTGTCATTAAATCTTCCACTGGTAATTCCTAATGGTATTGCAATTAAATAGGTTAGGATTAATGTAACCAAAGATAACCAAAATGAGTTCACAATTCGTTGCCCTATTATTTCTGTTACAGGCATTTTAAATCGAAAGGACTGACCAAAGTCACCTTTAACAACTCCGCCAACCCACCTAGCATACTGCTCATGCCAAGGGTCATTCCATCCCATTTCTTCACGTAGCTCTTCAATACGTGCTGGATCAATATTAGGATCTATTTTTCCAGATAGCGCATCACCCGGCATCATTTTTGCAAGTATAAAAATTAGTAAACTAAGTGCGAATAGTTGAGGGATCATTATGAGTATTCGTCTTAAACTAAATTTCCACATAGTATCAACCTTTCTCTGGTAAAGCCACTAGATGCGTTTCAGAAATTGGTTTTAAACCATAGGCTAAACCTTCTTCGTCAAAGTAGTCATTGTAGGCTTGTTCATATTCCGTACTTACCTCTGCTCTAAACCTCTTTAATTCTTCACGTTTATTAGGATCAATATCTGGAATTGCTGCAATTAGACGTTTTGTATAAATATGCTGCGGCTCGTTAAATATTTCGTTAGCCGTACCTTCCTCTACAAATCGTCCTTTATACATAATTCCGATATGGTCACACATATGTCTTATTACACCTAAATCGTGACTGATGAATAAATATGTTAGGTCTAATTCCCTTTGAATTTCTTTCATAAAGTTTAGAACCTGTGCTTGTACGGAAACGTCAAGCGCCGATACTGGTTCATCAGCAATTATAAGCTTTGGCTTTAATGCAACAGCTCTCGCAATACCGATACGTTGACGTTGACCCCCAGAGAATTCATGTGGGTATTTCAATATACTTTCAGGACTAAGTCCTACTAATTCTAATAATTCTTGAACCTTAAATCTTTCTTCTTTTCTACTTAGCCTTTCAAAGTTTCGTAATGGTTCAGCAACAATATCAAGGACACGCTTTTTCGGATTCAAGGAAGAATAAGGATCTTGGAAAATCATTTGAATATCCTTGCGAATTTCTGCTTTAGCACGATGTATTTTGGTAATTTCCTTATCTTCAAATTCGATCTTTCCATCGGTAATATGGTTTAGACCAATAATAGCTCGACCTGTTGTAGATTTTCCTGAACCAGATTCACCAACAAGTCCATAAGTTTTTCCCTTTTCTAAATTAAACGATACACCATCAACCGCTTTTACATATCCAAGTGTTCTTCCGAAAAATCCTCCCTTAATAGGAAAGTGTACTTTTAAGTCTTCTACTTTAAGAAACCCCATGTTGCTGTTCCTCCTTACTTTCTTCCGGGAAGTTAAAATGCTTATAGCAAGTACAACGTACAAAATGCCCTGGTTGAACCTCATGTAGTTCAGGATTTGCCTCGTGAGCGGAAGCATCTATCCAAGGTATTCTAGCGGCAAATCTACACCCTTCCCGTGGTAGATTTTGCAGCGAAGGTACAATCCCTTGTATAACGTGTAGCTGATCCTGCTCCTCATTTGCATTTGGTACTGAGTTAAATAATGATCTAGTATATGGATGAAGTGGGTTTTCAAATAATGTGTGGACATCTGCGATTTCAACAACCTGTCCTGCATACATTACCGCTACTCGATCAGCCATCTCCGCTACAACACCTAAATCATGTGTGATTAGTACGATACCTGAGTTCATGTCTTCTTTTAGATCCTTAATTAAATCGAGAATTTGAGACTGTATTGTAACGTCTAGAGCTGTAGTTGGTTCGTCAGCAATAAGCAAATCTGGCTCATTAGCAATAGCAGTGGCAATGACAACCCGTTGTCTCATTCCACCTGATAATTCATGTGGGAATTGCTCATATACATGCTCTGGACGCGGAATTCCCACTTTTTCTAATAAATTAATAACCTTTTCCTTGCGTACCGATTTGGTCATATTTTTATTGTGTAGCAGTAATGTTTCTCCAATTTGTTCACCAATTATCATTAGTGGATTAAGAGCAGTTAAAGGATCTTGGAATATCATCCCCATATGCTTTCCACGTAACTTATTAAGCTTTGAAGTGGAAATATTAGCTATGTCCTCATCTTTAAAATAAATATTTCCATCTATCTTTGCGCGACTATGTAGACCCATAATAGAAAATGCAAGTGCACTCTTACCACAACCCGATTCTCCAACAATAGCAAGAACCTCGTTCTTATTAACCGTTAATGACACATTATCTACTGCGGCATAGTAATCATCTCTTATTCGAAAGGATGTCTTCAGATTTTTGATTTCTAGTAACTTTTCGGCCAAATTAATCCCCCTAACTAAATATTGCGAATATTTCTTCTATAGTAAGCTTCCTTTCCTAATAAAAACATTTAAAACACATTAAAGAGCAGAGTTCTCATGCTGTCGTTTTTTGTCTGTGTCTGCCCTATTATCATCTATTTGTTTTAATTTTCCGTTAATTATTTGTTGAATAAATTATATATCCGTAACAAACTTGTAATATTGAATTGATTTTTTTAAAGTATATATTATTTTCAGATTTTTAACAAGCTTTTTTTAAATTTTTTATTTAAATTGTTTCGATAATTTTGTAATTACATAGGGTTTTCAAGCTTTACTTATAGAGGGGACTTCGTGTGATGGAGAGGAAGAAATTTAATCTTTGAGAGTTGAACAATGGCAATTGGAGCTGTTATTTTCCAACCAAATCATATAACTTATTTTGTTCGATTTAGGTACAAAAAAAGAAGAGGCCCTCAAGAACCTCTTCCTACTCACATCTATTATTTTTCTACTGCCGGTTTTTCTGCTGTTACACCAATTTGGTAACGGCGAAGATCAGATGCAGGATCAAGTGTAAAGTTTACAACACGATCATTAACTGGGACAATCACAGCACGATAAAGTGTTGGGAACAATGGAATATTGTCAACCATTAATTGTTGCCATTGATCATAAACTTCTTTACGGTACGCTGGATCCATAGCCTTCATAGAAGCACCGTCTTTCAGTAGCTTTTCATTTTCTTCATTTGTCCAACGTGGATAGTTTGCAGATGAGTTACCAGCAAAAATTCCAGAAGGGTTCACGTCAGTACCAGTTCCCCAAGCCCCTTGATAAATATCATATGCAGGGTCATCTGCTTCTAGACGATCATAGAATGTATTGAACTCAATAAGTCTGCCATCAACTAGCTGAACATTTAAGCCAACGTTTTTCCAAGATTGGATATAATATTGCGCAAGTGGCTCAGCTGTGTCTCCACCAGACATTGATGCAAAATTAATAACTAATTCTTCACCTTTTGGATTTTCACGTAATCCATCTCCATCAACATCTTTATATCCAGCTTCATCTAAGATTTGCTTAGCTTTTTCTGGATCAAAGGTAGGTGTTTCAATATCTGGATTATGATACTCTGGGAAGAATGGAATAATTAGCGTTGTTGCATTCCAACGAAGACCATTGTAGAATTTCTTTCCTACTGCATCGTTGTCAACTGCATACCACATAGCACGACGTAGGTTTACGTCAGCCATTTTAGCATTCGGATCTACTACAACCTCACCTTTTTTCGCATCCCATTTACCAAGCTTAAAGCCAATATAAGTGTAAGAATTCTCAACTTGTCCTAAGAATTCAACGTTTGACATGTTCGCATTATCAACAAATTGATCTGTTGGGAAGCTGTCTACCATATCAACTCCACCAGTTTTCAATTCTTGAACTACAGTGGAAGGTGAAACGACCTTCACTGTTACTTTTTCTAATGCTGGTTCACCGCGCCAGTAGTTTTCATTTTTCACTAATGTTACAGATTCACCAGGAACAATGGATTCAACTTTATAAGGTCCTATACCAATAGGATTCTTACGGACTACATCAGATTCTGCCATTTTAGCAATATCCATATCGCCAAAGATATGTTTTGGTAATGCATAAGGCCAGATTCCTCCAGTAATTAGAGAAGGACCACCTTCTTGGAAGGTAATTTGAAGTGTTTTCTCATCCATAACTTTGATACCAGAAATGGAATCAGCTTTACCTTCATGGTATTCTTTCATACCAACAACATTTTCAAAGTCAGAGCCATAGCGAATACCTTTATATGCTTTGTTGCCAATAACTTCATAAGCGAAAGCCCAGTCCTCAGCAGTAACTGGCTCGCCATCTTGCCAGTTTACACCATCTTTAATTTTTAACGTGTAAACTTTACCTGAGTCATCAACTTCCCAAGTAGCAGCACCAGTTTGTGTGTAAGCATAGTTTTCGTCATTGTCGAAAAGTGGCTCATCAAACCATGCAATTACTTCATAGTCAGGAGCAGCTTGATAGAAGTTAAAGTTAAACGTTCCTTCAAACACAGTATCAGATACGACACCATATGTTAGATTTCCATTTTCAATTGGTTTACCGTCGTTTGAAGTTGTCATGCTGAAGTCTTCAATATTGAAGGTTCCATCTTCACTTGCTTTGTTTTCGCTTGCCTTATTATCTGATTTCTTATCAGATTTATTATCATCTCCACCGCCGCAAGCAGCAAGTGCAAGCAATAAAACCAGCATAAGCGATAATAGCCATTTGCTTGTCTTTCTCATCTTTGTTTGCCTCCCTATTGTCTGTATTATCTTTTTTCCTTGGCCATTCTATAGGCGCGGCCAAGCTATGCACTAAACATCTTAGATGCCAGTACTTAACCTCTTCTTTGTCTTGCGTCTGTTGCACGCTTCAATGCTTGTCCCACGTTATTGATTGATAACATTAGAAGTAGGATTAGAATCGAAGCAGGTACCCAAATCCACCATCTAAATTCTAGAGTTTGTGGATTCGTTGCATAGCTTAAAAGTGTTCCTAGACTTGGTGTACTTTCAGGGAAACCGAATCCTAAGAAGGATAGCCCTGATTCAAGTCCGATATTAGCAGCTAGGTTCAGCGTCATCGTTACAATGATTAATGAACTACAGTTAGGTAAAAGCTGTGTAAAGATAATTTTGAAATTTGAGCTACCAAGTGTCTTGGAAGCCTGTATATAGTCTAATTCCTTTTCTTGCAATGCTTTTGAACGAATCAATCTGGCAATACCCATCCATAGAAATCCGGTCATAATAAGTGAAAACGTCGTAACACTATATTTCGGAACAATTGCAACGAATGCAATAACAATCATTGTAAATGGAAGAATGTTAAAGAAGTCTAAAACACGCATCATCATGTTATCGATGTGTCCGCCAAAATAGCCTGAGATTAGACCATATGCTATTCCAATTATTCCAGTCATTAACGTAACAAGTATTGCTATCGACAATGAGTTTCTAGTACCAATAATTAATTGTCCAAAGATATCACGGCCGCCATAATCTGTTCCTAGAATAAATTGATCATTTGGTGGTTGATAAATCGATAACAAATCTACCTTTACAATTTCATCCTGGTCTAATATAAGTGAAATCCCATATACAAACGAAACAATTAGAATTAAAAATATTAATGAAATTAACGCAACTTTATCTCGAACAAGCTCTCTCCAAATTATGCTAAAGCCTGAGGGACTTTTAATTGGAGTTTGTGCTTGTAATGCTCCTGCTTCTGTTTTCTTTCCCAATTTAATCACCTCACTGTTTACCTACTTTTTATTTAATTCGAATTCTTGGATCAACAATACTTAAAATGATATCTGAGATTAATGCACCTACTATAGATGCAACACCGAATAATAATGTAGTTGCCGTTAAGACGCTGTAATCACGTAATGTGATCGATTCTACTAATAATTGTCCCATGCCTGGAAAACCGAAAATATTCTCAATAAAGATAGAACCACCAATTAATCCGGTAATCTCATATCCAAAAAATGCTGCAATCGGTAAAAGTGAGTTTCTTAAGATATGACGGTTATAAACTCTTTTCTCTGAAGCACCTTTTGCTCTTGCTGTAATAATAAAATCTTTTTGCTTTGTATCTACAATTTCATTTCGTAAATATTGAATTGTACTATACGTAGTTATAAGTGCCATAGAAAATGCAGGTAAAATTAAGTGATAAACTTTACTCATGAAGTGTTCAAATGTTCCAGATACCAGCCCTGGAGTCACACTACCACTCGTAGGGAACCATCCTAATTTAAAACCAAATAACCAAAGCATCACCAGTGCAAAGATAAATAATGGTGTCGCAAATCCAACATAGGTATAACCAGTAACTAGTTGGTCCTTCCAAGTGTCATTGTAACGACCACTTACTATACCTAATGGAATTGCTATCAAATAGGTTAGGATTAGTGTGACTATCGATAACCAAACCGTATTCATAATACGTTGTCCAATTAATTCAGAAACTGGCATTTTAAATCGGAATGAATCTCCGAAGTCACCTTTAACAACACCGCCAACCCATCTTCCATATTGTTCATACCAAGGGTCATTCCAACCCATCTCTTCACGAATCTCGTCAAGTCTTGCCGGGTCAACGTCCGGACCAATTTGTCCAGATAATGCATCACCAGGCATTAATTGTGCAAGAACAAAAATGATGATACTAAGCAATATTAATTGCGGAATCATAATTAATGTACGTCGTACTGAAAATTTCCACATATTATCAACCTTTCTCTGGTAAAGCCACTAGATGAGTATCAGAAACTGGCTGCAATTTATAGGCTAAACCTTCTTCGTCAAAGTAATCATTATAGGACTTTTCATATTCCGCTTTCACTTCTTCACGGAATTTACGTTTTTCCTCACGTTTGTTTGGATCAATATCTGGTATTGCTGCCACAAGGCGCTTTGTATAAATATGTTGTGGGTTGAAAAAGATATCATCTGCTGTCCCTTCTTCCACATAACGACCTTTATACATAATCCCAATTTGATCACACATGTGTTTGATTACTCCTAAGTCGTGACTGATAAATAAGTATGTTAAATCAAGTTCTTTTTGAATATCCTTCATAAAGTTAAGCACTTGTGCTTGTACAGATACGTCCAAGGCTGATACTGGCTCATCTGCAATAATTAGCTTCGGTTTTAATGCAATTGCTCTAGCAATACCAATACGCTGACGTTGTCCACCAGAGAACTCGTGTGGGTATTTTAAAATACTCTCTGGACTTAGGCCTACAAGCTCCATTAACTCTTGAACTCTTTTACGTTCTTCTTTTCTAGTAAGATTTTCAAAGTTTCGTAATGGTTCAGAAACGATATCAATAACACGTTTCTTTGGGTTTAAAGATGAATAAGGATCCTGAAAGATCATTTGGATATCTTTGCGCACATCCGATTTCGCACGTTTGATATTCGTAATATCAACACCATCGAATAATACTTGACCAGAAGTAATGTTGTTTAATCCAATAATGGATCTTCCTGTAGTCGTCTTTCCAGAACCAGATTCCCCAACTAAACCATATGTTTTACCCTTGTCTAGTGAGAAAGATACCCCATCAACCGCTTTGATATGGCCTACTGTTCGACTGAAAAGACCGCCTTTAATCGGGAAGTGGATTTTTAAGTCCTTTACCTCAAGATAAGACATGTTGTTCCTCCTTTGAGTCATCAGGGAAACTGAAATGCTTATAGCAAGTACAACGTACAAGATGCCCTGGTGTTACTTCTTTTAGTTCTGGATGAGCTTCATGAGCTGTTTCATCTACCCAAGGTATTCTCGCACTAAAGCGGCAACCTTCTCTTGGAAGATTTTGCAGCGAAGGAACAATACCTTGAATAACATGAAGCTTGTCCTGTTCTTCATTTGCATTAGGTACTGAATTTAATAACGATCTAGTATAAGGATGTAGTGGATTTTCAAATAATGTTTTCACATCTGCAAGTTCAACAATTTGCCCTGCATACATAACAGCTACTCTATCTGCCATTTCTGCAACAACACCCAGATCGTGGGTAATAAGGATAATACCTGAATTCATTTCGTTTTTTAACTTGTTAATTAGTTCTAAAATCTGTGATTGAATCGTAACATCAAGAGCAGTTGTCGGTTCATCAGCAATTAGAAGCTCGGGCTCATTCGCAATCGCCATAGCAATAACGACACGCTGACGCATACCACCAGAAAGTTCGTGCGGAAATTGATTTATAACATATTCCGGACGCGGAATTCCTACTTTATTCAAAAGGTCTAACACCTTTTCTCGAATTTTGTTCTTAGATAGATTTTTATTATGAAGAATTAATGTTTCTCCAATTTGATCGCCAATTTCCATTAATGGATTTAGTGAAGTAAGCGGGTCCTGGAAAATCATTCCTAGATCCTTGCCGCGAACTTTATTTATTTCAGCTGGAGACATTTTTGCAATATTCTTGTCCTTATATAGAATATCTCCGTCAATTTTTGCACGTGTATGAAGACCCATAATTGAAAATGCTAAAGCACTCTTTCCACAACCTGATTCTCCTACAATAGCAAGTACCTCATTTTTGTTAACCGTTAATGATAAATTATCCACTGCTGCATAATAATCATCTTTAATGCGAAATGAAGTAGTTAAATTTTTAATTTCTAAAAGCTTCTCAGCCACAACTTCCATCCCCCTATAAATTATTTAGATCCAAGACTTACTTTAGTCTTTTTAGGGTACACTTTTCGTGGTGTATTTATGAGACTATATAATCTTATTATTGTTTAAATTATTCTGATAATTTAGTGTTATATAAATAAGATGATGGAACTTATTATACTACTATTATTTTTATATTGCATCATTTTTTTATAAAAAATTGTTTAAATTTATCGGAAATATCTATTTGTATTTATTTCTTATTTCTCAGTATACAGGCGCTATAAGGATTGTTAGTGCTTACATTAAATGATTATAGCCATTCCAAATTTCCGTCTCTTTAATTATCAGAATGTTCGTGTCGCTAAATATCAGTTTTTTTTAATTATTTGCATGATTTGTTTGTTTTGAAAAACAATTTCTATTCCTAACTATCTATAAAATCATTAACTAATATTGTTAACTTTGATGAAAACAAAAAAAGTGGCTTCTTTTAAACAAGAAACCACTTTCTTCTTATATACTACTATAATTATTTTTTAGTTTTTCCCATAAAGATGGCATGCCACCCAATGCTCTGGTTCATGCTCTATAAATTTAGGTTCAACCTTTGAACAAATTTCCATAGCCATAGGGCATCTCGTACGGAAACGACATCCGCTTGGTGGATTAATCGGACTAGGTACGTCCCCTTCTACAATAATTCTTTCTCTTGTACGCTCAATTTGCGGATTAGCTATAGGTATTGCACTTAATAATGCTTGTGTATACGGATGAAGAGGTGTTTCGTACAATTCATTACTAGGTGCCACTTCAACTAGGTTCCCTAAATACATTACGCCTACACGATCACTTATGTGCTTCACCATAGATAAATCATGCGCGATAAATAGATAAGTTAGGCCTCTTTCCTTCTGTAGCTTTTTCATTAAATTAACAACCTGTGCTTGAATCGAAACATCAAGTGCAGAAATAGGCTCATCTGCAACAATGAAATCCGGATCTACCGCTAAAGCTCTTGCTATACCTATACGCTGACGTTGACCACCACTAAACTCATGCGGATAGCGATTACCATGTTCAGCGTTTAATCCAACGGTTTCTAATAATTCATTTACTCGCTTTGTTCGCTCTTCCTTTGTCTTTGCTAAACCGTGTATATCAATACCCTCAGCTATGATATCCTTTACAGTCATTCTAGGATTTAGTGATGCATACGGATCTTGAAAAATCATCTGCATACTTCGAGTTAAATTCTTTAATTCTTTTTTTGACTTTTTCTCATGTACACTTGCACCCTTGAAACGAACCTCACCCGCAGATGCCTGATAGAGCCCCATTATTGTTCTTCCAGCAGTTGACTTACCACAGCCAGATTCCCCGACGAGCCCAAAGGTTTCACCCTTATATATATCGAAGGTCAAGCCGTCGACAGCCTTTAAAATATTTTTGCGATCTACTTTAAAATGTCTTTTTAAATCCTTTATCTCAACTAGCGTTTCCTTTGTCTTAGCCATTTACCTTCGAACCTCCTACATTTGCAAATTCTGGTGGTTCTACTTTTGGAGCACGTTCATCCAATAACCAACATGCGGTTTTTTGGGTGCTTGAAAGCTCATAGTATTCAGGCATATGTGATCCACACGCCTTCATTGCATATGGACAACGAGCTGCAAAAGGACAACCTTTTGGTGGATCTGCTAAATCTGGCGGTGATCCAGGAATTGCCTTCAACTCCTCATCATGATTGTCTAATCTTGGCATAGACCCGAGTAGTCCCCAGGTATATGGATGTCTAGGATTATAAAAAATTTCATCAACTGTACCAGTCTCTACAATTTTCCCACCGTACATAACTGCTACACGATGTGCTGCATTGGCAACAACCCCTAGGTCATGAGTAATGAGAATAATAGCAGTTCCAGTTTCCTTTTGCAATTCTTTCATTAAGTCTAGGATTTGCGCTTGAATGGTTACATCAAGTGCTGTAGTCGGTTCATCCGCAATGAGTATTTTCGGATTACATGCTAGAGCAATCGCAATCATTGCACGCTGTCGCATTCCCCCAGAAAACTCATGGGGATACTGATTGATTCGTTTTTCTGGAGTTGGAATTCCTACTAATTTAAGTAGTTCTACACCACGGTTATATGCTTCCTTTTTAGCCATGCTATGATGTTTAATAAGTCCCTCAGCAATCTGCTTTCCAATTGTCATTGTAGGGTTTAGTGAAGTCATTGGATCTTGAAAAATCATGCCAATTTCTTTACCGCGAATACTTTCCATTTGTTTTTCGGACTTCTGTGTAATGTCTTCTCCATTGAATAGAATGGATCCACCCACAAATTTACCTGGTGGCATTGGAATTAAGCGCATAAGCGATTGTGCGGTTACACTTTTTCCCGAGCCCGATTCCCCTACGATAGCTAATGTCTCTTCTTCATGTAAATCAAACGATACATTACGAACCGCCTTTACCTCAGCTTTATAGGTATCGAATGATACGGAAAGGTTTTTAACGCTTAGTATTTTCTTCATTACGTATCTCCCCCTATTTTCGCCCTTTCGGATCAAGTGCATCACGCATACCATCACCAATTACATTAAATGCCAGCATCGTTAAGCAAATAAAGAATGCTGGGAAAAATAACTGGTATGGATAATATTGAAATGCTCCTATTGCATCACTAGTCATAACTCCCCAGCTTGCATGTGGCATTGGAACACCTAACCCTAAAAAGCTTAAAAATGCTTCAGTAAAAATGGCATTAGGTACTGTTAAAGTTAACGTAACAAGAATTGGCCCTAGGGTATTTGGAATAAGATGCTTGAATAGTAATCTGGAATTACTTGCGCCTAGAGAACGGGAGGCTAGTACATACTCTTCCGAACGGAGCTGCATCACCTGACCGCGGACAATTCTCGCCATATTGATCCATCCCGTTATGACCATTGCGATTATCATTGTCCAAATTCCTTGTCCCATTAAAACCATTAACAAAATTACTACAAGTAAATATGGTAATCCATACAATATGTCCGCTATTCGCATCAAGTACTCATCCACTTTTCCACCAAAATATCCAGCAACGGCACCCCAGATCACACCAATTATTAAATCTAGAAACGCCGCCATTAAACCGATAAATAAGGAGATTTTTGCTCCTTCCCAGGTTCTAGCAAAGATATCTCTTCCTAGTGTATCTGTTCCAAACCAGTGATCCTTTGACATTGTCTGGTTTGTTGCCATTAAATCATTATCTTTAAAGTTATGACCTGACATTTTTGCGCCATTAAAAGCCATAATTCCAAGTAACAATATGACAAAAATTCCTGCTAGGGCTAATTTATTTTTACGGAATCTTCTCCATGCATCCTTCCAATAAGATGTACTTTTGCCAGAAATTTTTTCTAGCTCTGCCTTGTTCGTCAGTAGTGGTTCGAAATCTGTACTGGTAAGTTGTGGATGTGCCATTACTTTTCACCACCCTTTGCTGTAAGTTTAATTCTCGGGTCAATTAATCCATAAATTAAATCTACGATTAATACAGAAAAGAGTAATAAGATACCAAAGAATACGGTCGTCCCCATAATTACGGTATAGTCTCTGTTTGTAATACTAGTTACAAATTCACTTCCTAGACCAGGAATACCAAAAATTGTCTCGATGATAAAGCTACCCGTTAGAATACTTGCTATTAATGGACCCATGTACGAGATAACCGGTAACATAGCATTTCTGAGTCCATGTTTATAGGTGACAACGCGTTGACTCATACCCTTTGATTTTGCAGTTTTAATATAATCTGAGTTTAAAACATCTAGCATACTAGACCTCATTAAGCGAGCTATAAATGCTAAAGGAGTTGTAGCTAGTGCCACGGCTGGTAAAATAGTATCTGCGAAGGACTCCATCCTTGCAACTGAAAACATTTCTAGCTTTATTGCAAAAACGTATTGTAGGATAGATGCCATGATAAAGCTGGGGACAGAAATACCTAAAACCGCTATTACCATTGCTATATAGTCACTAAACTTATTGTGTCTTATTGCCGCAATCACACCCAGCAGGACACCAATGCCAAGTGCAATAAACATTGCCTCCAGTCCTAAAACTAATGAATAAGGAAAACTTCTAAATATAATATCTGTCACTTCTTGTCCAACAAATTTAAAGGAAGGGCCAAAGTCAAATGTAAATGCATTAACAACATACTCAATGTATTGTTTATGAATTGGATCATTTAATCCATAGGCTTCATTCATTTGCTGTTCTAAAGCGGGTGGAATTCTTCTTTCCGATGCAAAGGGACTTCCTGGCGCTAATCGCATTAGTACGAAGGTTGCAGTTATAATTAAATACAAAGAAAGCAGAATATAACCGATTCTCTTCAAAATATACTTTCCCACAATAACACCTCCAAGTAACGTGAACCTAAAAAAGAGGTGAAACGATCCACCCCTTGACCATTCCCTTTTCCATTTCAAGAAAAGAGAATAATAACCTTGTGTTTATGCAAAAATACAGTTCTTTTGCATTTCTAAAAAGGAGTAATTGTTTCTTTTTGCATGTATACATATATTCAGTATAATTCTCTAAATTTCTTGAAAAGCCTTGTCCTTACAAGTTACAAAAGGGTTGTTATGCTATTAATGGAAGTAACCAAGATAGAGAACAGTATATCTGTTTCCTATCTTGGTTTAACTTCAGCATTTTTATATCAAGCTACTATTTTTCGATATATCCCCACTTGTACTGTGCATCTCCAAGTCCGGATACTTCTATACCCTTGACATAGTCTTTTGCAGTCCATACATTTGTATAGAAGTAAATTGGTGCGATTGGCAGAGCTTCCATGAAAATTGCTTCTGCTTCTCTTAGAATAGCTTTACGAGCAGCAGGATCTGTTTCTGTTCTGGATTTCGCTAAAAGCTCCTTGTATTCAGCATCCTCCCAGTTTGTATAGTTGTTTCCACCAACAGACTGGAATATTTCTAAGAAGTTGATTGCATCGTTAAAGTCTGCTAACCATCCCATACGTCCAACCTGGAAGTTACCAGATCCCATTGTGTCGAGATATACGTTCCACTCTTCGTTATTCAGTTCAACTTCAACACCTAGGCCCTTACTCCACATATCTTGTATCGCTTGAGCAATAACAGCATGTGCTTCATCCGTGTTGTATGAAAGCTTAATTTTTGGTAACTTATCTAAGTTTAGCTCTTCTAAGCCTTTTTCTAAGTATTCCTTCGCCTTTTCTACATCATTGTCAGCGAAATACCCTTCCTTGCTTTCTTCCCAAATCGAAGGTGGTACTAACGCCATTGCTGGTATTTGCTCTGACTTTGTGATGTTTTCTACAATACCTTGACGGTTAATTGCAAGAGCAAATGCTTTACGAATATTTGGATTGTCGAAAGGTGCTTCTTCCGTGTTAAATGCATAGTAATACACACCTGCAAGAGGAGTGATGTTTAATTTACCCTCTTCTTTCAACTTTGGTCTAGCTGCAAGTGGTACTGAATCAGTTGGAGATCCAACCCAGTCCAAGTCACCAGCATTAAACATTTCTAGAGCAGTATTTTCATCTTCAATCATATACATATTAATTGTTTCAAGTTTCACAGTGTCAGCATCCCAATATGTTGGGTTCTTCTTAAGTACAATTTTATCTTTGTGAGACCAGGATTCTAACAAGAATGGACCGTTTGATACATAAGCATCACTTGCTTCAAGAGCCCATTTATCGTTCCCATCAACTACATTTTTATTAACAGGGAAATAAGTATAAAATGCTGTTAGATCAAGGAAATATGGAGTTGGTTGTTCTAGTGTAACTTCCAAAGTCTTGTCATCTTTCGCTTTAACCCCTACTTCATCTAATGATCCGCCTTCTTCTTTCGCTTTTTGAGCACCTTTAATTACATATAATTGATAAGCGTAATCTGTATCTGCATTAGCTGGGTCTAATACCCATTTCCAAGCATATTCAAAATCATGAGCTGTTACTGGGTCACCGTTAGACCACTTTGCATCATCACGAATCGTAAATGTATACGTTAATAAATCATCAGAAACTTCTGGTTCTGCCACTGCCATTGCAGGCTCAGGCACACCTTCCTGATTAATACGCATTAACCCTTCAAATACTTGGTAAAGAACTGCACCAGAAGTAGTATCTGTTGCAAGACCAGGATGCAATGAAGGTGGTTCACTCTTTATATTGACATTTAGAACTTGTTCCGCACCTTCTGAAGCGCTTCCTTCATTCTCACCAGAATTTTCACTTTGCTCATTATTATTCTTCTTTTCACCACCAGTTTTGTCTCCGCCACAAGCAGCTAAGACTAAACCTAGACCAAGAATAAGAGCAAATAGTAATGACCACTTTTTCCAATTCATGTGTTTAGACCCTCCTATTAATTAAATGTTCTAACAATTCAGTCCAAAACTTGAACTTGGTTTTTATTATACAACCTATTATAAAATATTTCATCTGTTTTTTTAAAATATTTATTTAATTAATATTATTTCATTTATTCATATATGACTAAATAATCATGATAGGTGGAATTATTAGTTATTTATTCCCAGGACCTTTTACCGAAAAAAAGGCTATTTCCAAAATATACCCTTTAATCGGCTGCATTTTAGAAATAGACCTTCTAGTAATAAGATAAAACATTAGTATATAACTGTATTTACCCAAATATATTAGCAAAAAATTTACTTATAGCATCGAATAGTTGTTTAAAAAAGTTTCCAATATTATCCCAAAATCCTTCATCTGCAATTAAGTCTTCAATTTTATTTTGGACTTTAGAGGCAATATCATTTAATTGACTTTTCACTTGATCAAAATTAATATTCAAATCTCTCATTTTTTCAAACAAATCTATCAACATTTGACGATCCTTTTCACTTAAAGAGATTTCTAGTTTATCTAATTGTTCTTTTACAATTCTTTCTATATCATCTACAGTTGCAGGATTTTGTTCAGCAATTGCTTGTTTAATCTGCGTAATTAATTCACTTACTTGTTCCTTGCTAAGGCCAGCGCTAGAAACTAAATCCGTTGCTACATTAAGCTCTTCATTAGCAAGCGCCATCCGTTCCTTATCAAGCTGTGCACCTTCTTCATCATATGCTTTATATATTCCAGTTAGGGCCGAATGACCTGATACCTTTACAGGTGAAGCTACAACTACGCTAGCATTCTCAACCCCTGCTGTAAGCAGAGCATTGGCATACATTTCACTCGTAACTTCAGTGATATTCTCAGGGGTAATAATCGATACATTTAGTCCTTTCCCTTCTTCCTCTATCGTTATCTTTGCAGAAGAGAACATCCTTGATTTGGAATTTCCCCCTATATATTTTGCCAAATCTTCCCCTGTTACTGTATATTCATCCACCATATTTGAATCTGTAACTTCTAATAGTTTTTTCGTCTGAGTTTTCTGATCGTCTGTTAGATTTCCTCCATAAACAACAATCGGTACCCCTAGCTTTTCATTAATGCCTTCATCAGCACTTACTGGCACCACGAACACTGTTAGCAAACTTATTATTAAAGTAAACAGAGCTGTTAGCTTTATATATTGTTTCATCATCGTTAGCTCCTTTTCCTTCCATTTTATTTACTCACTTGCTTGTCTATTAAAATATTAACTTATTATCTTGATTATACCTAATATCAAAAAAATAACACTCCTAAACTATAAGTATAATACTTTAAATTTATTTCGGTTTTCGTTATATTTAGGTTACGAAATAATTTTACAGAAGGAAGGACATACAAATTAATACTGAAGTAGACGTCAAACGGAATTTAGTCATCATGTGGTTTGCAAACTTTTTTATCTCCGGAAGCACCACAATGGTTATCCCATTTTTATCCTTATATATTGCTTCCCTTGGAAATTTTTCAAATGTTTATATTCAAAATTGGGCAGGGTGGGTATTTTTAGTAACTTTCATCGCTGCATTTTTCTTTTCCCCAGTATGGGGAAGAGTTGGAGATAAATACGGAAGGAAAAAACTATTAATTTTCTTTGCTAGTGGAATTGGTCTTTCTGTATTTTTAATGGGGTTTGCTACCAGTGTTTGGCAATTATTTATTCTACGGTTATTAATGGGGATTTTCACGGGATTTATCCCTATGTCTCAAGCACTTATTGCAACACAAACTCCTAGGAAAAGTGCTGGGAGGGTACTAGGAACATTGCAGACCGGTAGTATAACTGGTTCGTTAATGGGACCTCTATTGGGTGGTGCATTAGCGGATATGTTAGGTTTTTCAACTACGTTTAAATGGACTGCGATTACGATTATTCTTTCTGCACTTATTGTAGCCTTCGGTGTAAAGGAACATCGTTTAGAAACAGCAGAAGGGAATGATCATCGATCCTATTCACGGAAGGAAGTATTACTCCATATTATTAGGCACCCAGTTTTACTAGTGGTCATGATTATTTCGACTCTTGTACAGATTGCACACTTTAGTGTTCAACCCATACTTTCCTTGTATGTAGAGGAGATCCATGGTCCAGCTAGTATTGCATTTTTCTCTGGAATCGCGTTCTCAGCAGCTGGTGCTGGTAATTTACTCATGTCTCGTAGATGGGGAAAGTTAGGTGATCAACGAGGATATATTAAAATATTGATCGGGTTATTATTTATGGCAGGTATTGTCTACCTACCAGGTGCATTTGTCACCTCTATTTGGCAGCTAGTTATCGTGCGGTTTTTATTAGGTGTATCGATCGGAGGAATTATCCCCCTGCGAATTGCCTATATTCGTCAAGAAGCACCTCTTTCCATGCAAGGAGAAGTGCTAGGCTATAATACAAGCCTACGTTTCCTAGGTAACATTATTGGTCCAGCACTTGGCGGGTTAATTGCAGGACTTTATGGTATATCTACCGTATTTTTTGTAACGAGTGCCATACTAATTCTGAGTGGTATATTTTTATTAGCTGCTTGGTATAAGCATGAGTATACAGACCAAAAACGTTCACTTTCTACCCGTTATTGATTATAGTTTATGTATAAAGCATGAAAATTGATAAAATCTAATGACAATGATATGATTCAGTCCTATTCCTATTTAATTCTGAAAGAAAGTGATGCCATATGGGTATTGTCGTAGTCGAAGTATGTGATGGAAATGCTATCACAACATTAAATATAGAAGAAATACTGGAAAAAGAGTTTCCCGAGGTTGCAGTACTTACTAGTGACTGTTTATCCTTTTGTGGATTATGCCGAGTAAAGCCATATGCTATCGTAAATAACAGACGTATTTTCGGAAAGACTCCGGAAGAGTGTTTAGATAAAATTCGCACAGCAATCAAAGAAGAACTAGCCATTTATCAATAGGCTAGTTCTTTTTTTGATTTTTTTTAGTGATCATTTGTTGCAACTCGTTCCTGTGGTGTGAGAGCACTTTATTGTCTTAATCTAGGTGATAAAATTGTATTGGCTACTTTATTTTATAGCTGGGCTGATTTTCGGGTGCCAATACTTACTTTGGTTACCGATTTCTATGGATGAGCTGATTTTTGGGAAGCAATATGCGCTTTGGTTACCGTTTTTTATGGCTGAGCTGGTTTTTGGGGAGCAATACGCGCTTTGGTTACCGTTTTCTATGGATGAGCTGGTATTTGGGGAGCAATATGCGCTTTGGTTACCATTTCTCTTGGCTGTGCTGATTTTCGGGTGGCAATACTTACTTTGGTTACCGATTTCTATAGATGAGCTGATTTTTGGGAAGCAAAACGCGCTTTGGTTACCATTTCTCTTGGCTGTGCTGATTTTCGGGTGGCAATACGCGCTTTGGTTACCGTTTCTCTTGGCTGTGCTGATTTTTGGGTGGCAATACTTACTTTGGTTACCGATTTCTATGGCTGAGCCAGTTTTTGGGAAGCAATATGCGCTTTGGTTACCATTTTTCTTGGATGTGATTTTCGGTAGGTAATCCTCGCTTTAATTACTGTTTCTCATGACTAAGCCGATTTGCGGAACAGCATTTCTACATTCCGGCTATCTTTTTCCACACAAAAAATCGACAAATTATTTCCTAGGAAATAATTTGTCGAAACACTTATTATAGACTCGCTTTAAAAATGGCTATGGAATCTTGCTTGGTAAGCTTTTTAAATACGCCATATTCTGGTCTAGCAACAACTGTTTTGTCTGCCATTAATTCAATAGAACTTTCGTCGATACCGTAGTCAGAGAGCTTAGATGGTGCACCGATGCTATTCCAGAATTCACGGAGTTTATTGATTCCTTCAATTGCAACCTCATGATCAGATTTACCATTAGCATCCACTCTAAATACTCGCTCTGCTAGTTGCTTAAATCGTCCAACATTTTCTTCATCTAATACATGCTTCATCCAATTAGGGAATAAAATAGCAAGTCCTCCACCGTGTGGGATATCGTGAACTGCACTTACTGCATGTTCTAAATTATGGGTTGCCCAGTCACCACGGAATCCCATGTTCAACATGTTGTTAAGTGCTAATGTACCAGATAGCATAATGGTTTCTCTTAGCTCATAATTTTCTAAATCAGCTAACAGCTTTGGTGCTGTTTCCATCACTGTAATCAGGATGGATTCACAGAATCGGTCCTGAACTTTTGTATTAGTCTCAAGATGAAAATAATGCTCTAGTACATGAGACATCATGTCTACAATTCCATAGATCGTCTGATCCTTTGGCACAGAAAAGGTATGCACCGGATCAAGAATAGAAAATCTAGGAAACGTATATGGGGCGATTCCCCAGCCATGCTTTTCATTTAATTCCCAATTTGTAATAACAGAGCCACTATTCATTTCTGATCCAGTTGCTGAGATAGTTAGGACAGTCCCAAATGGAAGTGCATCATGTGCTGATTCCTTTTTAGTGATGATATCCCACATATCGATTTCTGTTTTTGCACCAACTGCAATGGCCTTCGTACAATCAATGGTACTTCCTCCACCAACAGCTAGAATAATCTCAATTCCTTCGTTCTTACAAATTTCCACTCCTTTACGGACAGTAGAGATTCTTGGATTGGGTTCAACTCCTGGGAGCTCAAACACCACTGCATTTATTTCAGCTAGTTTAGCCATTACGCTGTCATAAATCCCATTCCGCTTAATGCTACCGCCACCATAAACAAGAAGCACTTTTTTTCCATATTGCTTTACTTGATCTGGCAGGGCATCTAATTGTCCTTTACCAAAAATAAGTTTTGTAGGATTGTAATATGTAAAATTGTCCAATTAGTGTTCCTCCTTCTTATTTAACAACTATCGCATCAATTTCAACTAAAACATCCTTCGGTAACCTACTAACCTCAACGGTTGCACGTGCTGGATATGGTTTTTGTAGATAGCTACCATAAATTTCATTAACAGTAGCAAAGTCATCCATTGAGGATAAGTAAATAGTAAATTTCGCTACATTAGAAAAGTCTGTCCCTGCTTCTTCCATTATATGCTTTAAATTTTCCATCACTTGCTTCGTTTGCGCTTCGATACCCGATACAATCTGACCACTTGCTGGTTCGATTCCAATTTGCCCTGAAATAAATAGCATATTCCCTGCTTCTATCGCTTGTGAATACGGCCCAATTGCCGCTGGTGCTTTTTCTGTATGAATCTCTTTTCTCATTATTTATCCTCCTTGAAAGGTATTATTCTTTTTTTATGATTACTCTTCTTCCGTCATTTCATCTGCGTATCTCATCACAGATTGTACATAATATATGTCTCCATAACAGGCATTATACTGTTTTGCTTCTTTTCGTAGACAGCTATATATGGAAGGATCTTTTGCATTCTGATACATCTTCCTTGAAAACTCAATTGCAACTTCTTGATTAAATTGCTCCCCAGTGTCCTTAACATATTGAATAAATCCTTTGCCAAAGTTGTAGGATTGTATGGCAAGCTTCAAGTCATAATTTGCTTCTTTTAATGTTTCAGAGAAATAATATACCCCCTGCTTGATAGACAATTCCGGATCTTGAATACAGCCAATGCTTCCACAGTAGCTTTCTGAAGACTGCATTGGATCATTTCCCCTGCCTCCCGATTCTTGCATCATCATAGCCAGGATTATGTCAACATAGTCCTCAACATCATACACCTTCGCATACTTTTCTACAGTGGGCTTATAGGTAAGAACTGCATGATGTACTATTGGCTGTTCATTCGGACGATTTGTCAAAACCGATAGCATTATAAAAACCACGGTTATCGTTAGCATTAATAAAACTGTCTGCTTCCATGCCTTCTTCGTATTCCTTTTCATTCTCCCTCTTCCCATCTGTTAACATGGTTATCCACAATCCCTTCGACAGAACATGTCAATATCTCGTATTATTTTTTATTTTTCCATACAAAATATTGGGGTTATCCTCAACCTATCCACAAAATGTGGATAAATTAATGATGCTGTGTCTTTTTCTTAAATAGCACCTTATCTCTCCATTTTCCATAACGAAAATATAGAAAAGCAAAAACACTACTAATGATAAAGCTTAAGCCCATCCCGATTGCAATTCCTGTATCTCCATACAGTTTGGAAAACAAATAAGATAATGGATATCTTAAAATCCAGAAAGAAATAATGTTTAATATCAGTACGGAATACATAGCACCTGCCGCCCGGACTACACCATTCAAAATAAAATTAATACCTAAAAAAGGATAGCAAAGTGCGATGATTCGTAAATATTTCGTAGCAAACTGAACTGCCGCTTCCTCTTGTATAAATAATTTCACCGCATATTCAGCGAATAAAACTACAAGCACCCCAATAGCAGCCATTATTGCAAAATTATAGATGACCCCATTCTTTGCAATTTTAGCTACACGGTCCCAGTTTCGCACACCAATATTTTGACCAGCCATACTGCCGACAGCAGTACCTAAAGCGTGTGCTGGGAGCATAATAATACTATCTAATCGTCCAGCAGCACCAAAACCTCCTACGACTGATGGTCCAAAAGAAGTAACCACGCTCATAATTGCAGCTGAGCCAGCCGAAATTACAGACATTTGAAGGCCAGATGGGATACCTAAATTTAATATTAGTTTTATTTCATTCCAGCTTGGTAATCTTGGTATCATAAATGGTGCTAGTTTGTTCCGAAGCACATAGAAAACCCCATACATAAAGGCAAATCCCTGTGAAATAATGGTAGCATATGCTGCACCTTTTACACCCCAGTCAAATGCAGCTATAAACAATGGATCCATTACTAAATTCACTAAAACTGCAATAAAAACAAACCGTAGCGGTGTTTTACTGTCTCCCAAAGCACGAAGTACGGTACTAATGAAATTATAGCCAAATAAAAACAGCATCCCAAGGAAGTTAATCTGTAGATAAGCAGTAGCTAGTTGTAACAATTCTCTTGGTGTACCAAGTAACTGAAGCAATCCCTTTGCACCAAAAAAACCTGCTATTCCTAATCCAATCGACATTATTGACATTAGTACAACAAATGCATTCAAATAACGTTTCAATCCATCCTCATTCTTTTTCCCCTTTTGCTGGGATAGAATGGTTAATGCTGCATTATTTAACCCAATAATAAACGAAAGAACAGTAAAAATTATCGTCCCAGAAACGGCAACAGCTCCTAGTGCATGTGCTCCGAGAAGATTACCAACCCATAGACTATCGATTAATTGGAAAGAAGTTTGCAATAAATTGGCCAACATGATTGGCCAAGAAAAGACAATTAACTGCCTCCAAATATTCCCTTGTGTAAAATCATGTTGCCGTTTCATTTCAAACAACCCTTCCTCCTATTTAATCTAATAAATATTTTAACATGAAATAACAAAAAGGGTAGAATCCTCCTTCAGGGAGATTCTACCCTCTTTCCTTATGCACCCTTGGCTTCCACAGGCTGACCAACACCTTGATCTTTTTTAAAGATAAATTGGTAAGCAATCATTCCAATAAATAAGACTAATCCTATCGCATCAGAATACCCTTCTGGATACATCAATAATAATCCAGTAATAACAGATAAGATACGTTCTATCCAATTAAGGCCTTTATACCAGTATCCAATTAAACCGGCACCCACTGCTATCATTCCTGTAAATGCTGTAATAAAGATCCAGACTATACCTAACCATGATGCATCAATCATAAGCATTTGTGGATTTAAAACGAACATATATGGAATTATGAACGCAGCTATCGCCAATTTCGAGGCGTTAATACCAGTTCTAATTGGTTCCCCTCCAGATATACCCGATGCCGCAAATGCTGCAAGAGCAACCGGTGGAGTAATATCAGCCACAATACCAAAATAAAAGACAAACATATGCGCAGCTAAAACTGGAATTGCAAAATCAAGTTGATCATTTAAAGCTAGTATTGCCGGTAATGCAATTGTTGATGTAATAATATAATTAGCTGTTGTTGGTGAGCCCATACCGATAATGATCGATGTAATCATCGTAAATAAAAGAGTCAGTAAGAGCTGGACATTCACATTACTTGTTAGAGTACCAGCCATATCGACTATCCCATTTCCAAGCTTAAGGCCAAGACCAGTCTTCGTCACTACCCCAACGATTATACCAGCACAGGCTGTTGCTGCCGCTACCCCTAAAGCAGTTCTTGCACCAGAAGTTAGCGCGTCAACGAATTTTCTTGGTGTTATTCTTGTTTCCTTCATGAAAAGACTAACCACTACAGCGGAGAGAATACCTAAAAGAGCTGTTCTCTCAATACTGTAACCCAAGAATAGGAAAATAATAATGACAAAGATCGGTATTAGTAAATGTATTTTTTTAAATACTTCCTTCTTTGAAGGTAATTCTTCTTTCGGTAGTCCAACCAATCCCGTCTTCTTCGCTTCTAGATGTGTCATAATCCAAATACCAGAGAAGTATAAAATAGCTGGAATAATCGCTGCCTTCGCTATTTCCCAATAAGGAACCCCAGCAAATTCAATCATTAAAAATGCTGCAGCACCCATAATCGGTGGCATAATTTGGCCGCCGGTAGACGCGGCGGCTTCAACAGCGCCAGCGAATTCCTTTTTATACCCTAGTCTTTTCATTAACGGAATTGTGTAAGCCCCAGTCGTTACCGTGTTCGCTACTGAGCTACCAGATATCGTTCCGTTTAATGCACTGGAGAAGATTGCAACCTTTGCCGGGCCACCAGTCCTCCTCCCTGCTATTGAAATTGCAAGGTCGTTAAAATAGGTTCCTACCCCAGTCTTCACTAAGAATGCTCCAAATAACAAGAATAGGAAAATAAATGTCGATGATACCTTAAGAGGTGTACCGAGAATACCTTCTGTGGTAAAGAACATTGTTTTTACCAATTGGTTCAAATTTAATCCTCTATGTGCAAACATGCCTGGCATGTACGGGCCTAGTAAAGCATATAGCAATGCAACACCAGCTATTATCGTAATCGGTAGACCGACCGCACGTCTAGTTGCCTCTAATACAAGTAATATAGCAAGGCCACCTATGAAAACTTGAACGGTACTAATCGATCCAATGTTCTTTACAAGTGAATCATAAAAAATAGGCCAGTATAAACAAACGATAAAAGAAATTAATGCTAAGGCATAGTCATACCATGCAATCCTATTTCGATTCTTATTTCCTTTTTTACTTGCCGGAAACAATAGAAAAATTAAAACTAAGGCAAAGCCTAAGTGAATCGTTCGTTGAATATAGGCAGTATATGCACCGAAGAAACCTGTATATAGCTGAAATAATGAAAATGATATCAGAAGCGTGAATATAATAATAGCAGCAATACCAGTAACATTTCTCTGATTGGATTCTGTATCATACTTTTGCATTAATGCCTCTTGTTCTTCCAGTGTCAATTGTTCTGTCACGAGTTTTTTCTCTTTACTCATGGATTTTCACTCCTTTCAAAAGTTGCCATAAAGAAAGTTTATCAACTTTTATCGTAAAACGTGCCCCAGGCTCAAAGAAATCTTTAAACCACACCATATGACTAAAATCATCTCCCCACACTAATCGATGACGGGGAACAGTTTTTCCATTCCGTAAATTAATAAAAGGAAAGACCCGGTCCATATCTTTAATATGAATTTTCCCATCCTCATATATAATAGTTCCACCTTCATCAGCATCCGAAGGCATCCCAATACCATAATGTTCATAAATAAGCTCCGTTTGTTTGATGGAATGATCTGGTAAAGCTTCGTATATTTCTACTACATCAGTTAAGTGGATGGAATGAGTGTAAATAATTTGAAATGTGTCACCTTCCTCGATTGGAAGGTATGCCTCAACATGACTTGTATTCTCTCTGTAAAATACTAAGGCAGTTCGAAATGGAACAAAAAGTGTCAATGACAGGATAAACAGTAGGAGAAAACCAATAATGAATCTTTTTAGTAAAAGCTTTTGCATGCTGTCACAACCTAAAAAATGGACAGACCGGCTTCAAGCCCTAAATAGGCAGGTAGCCGGCCACCCTCCAACAAATTTAAATTACGAGTTATTTAGTCTAATAGACCTTTTTCCTTATAGTACTTTTCTGCACCTGGGTGTAAGTCAATACCAATACCATTAAGAGCAGTGTCTAAAGAAATTAACTTACCTTTTGCATGCGTAATTTTACTTGTATTTTCATAGATTGCTTTTGTAATTTCATATACATCATCTTCTGATAAGCTATCTGTTACAGCTAGCATCGCAAGAACAGCTACAGTTGTAACATCGCTCTCCAATTTGTAAGTACCTGCAGGAATTGTATCTGCTGCATAGTAAGGGAATTGCTTCACTAGCTCATCGATTTTATCCTGGGCAATTGGAACAATCGTAATTTCGTTCGTTGCAGATAAACCTTCTACACTACCAGTTGGCGTACCAGCTGTAATGAAGGCAGCATCAATGTTACCATCTTGGATTCCACCAGTAGACTCATCGAAGTCTAGCTTTTGTGCTTTAATATCTGTTTCAATATCTAAGCCGTGAGCTGCTAAGATTTGCTCTGCATTAACATAGGTACCAGAGCCTGGTGCACCAACAGATACTGACTTACCTTTTAAATCCTCAACAGAGGTAATCCCTGAATCCTTCGTTGTTACGATTTGAATAGTCTCTGGATATAAAGAACCAATTGCTAATACATTGTCGATAGCCTTTCCTTCAAAGGCGTTAATACCATCTGCCGCATTTGACATAACATCTGTTTGCGTGAAGGCAATATCAGCCTCCCCTTCTGCTAATGCCTCAATATTCTCTGCGGAAGCATTTGAAGTAGAAGGTGTTACTGTTGTATTTGTTTGATCTGAAATAATATTAGAAATTTCTCCACCTAATGGATAATAAGTACCACCAGTACCGCCTGTTAACATCGTTAATTGCTTACTTCCGCCACAAGCTGCTAGTGCTAACGATAGAACTAGTAATATAGCGAAAGAAAGAATATACTTCTTTTTCATAGAAATTCTCCCCCTTTATTTAATAACCTGACTATTATTCTACTGAACAATCCCTACAATTGTCAAACTATTGTTGAAACTGGAAGCGCTATAATTACTGAAAACACTATTAAATAAGGCTTTATTGATGTATTATAATTTTATTTTAAATTATCAAAATAATATGATATTATTGACTCAGCTACTTACTTTCTTTTTGCTATGATTAATTAGATTATTTTCCTATGCTATTAGTCCTATCATGATAATTTGTATCTAATAATCTATTTAATAATAGCCAAATTATAAAAGGAGATGGTAATAGGTATGATGCAAATCCCTTTATCGGTTGGGTCAATGATGGAGCATGCTGAACAGTTTTTCCCCAAGAAGGAAGTTATCTCACAGACACATGATAAACTTCACCGATTAAATTATGGAGAAATCGGTCAACGTACTAGAAGACTTATGAGTATCTTAAACGAAATGGGAATACGGCAAGGAGATCGGGTGGGTACGTTAGCATGGAATCATCATCGCCATTTAGAGATTTACTTTGCTGCACCAGGGATGGGGGCAGTACTACATACGATAAACATACGCTTATCCCCGGAAGACATCATTTACATTATTAATCACGCAGAAGATAAAATCTTATTTATTGACGAAGACATCTTACCTCTGATTGAACACATACACACATATTTAACCACTGTAGAAGCTTTTGTAGTAATGACTGATAAAGCTGACCTTCCAGAATCTAGCATCCAACCACTTTACTCCTATGAGGAATTAATTTCGACTGGTGATCCGTTATATGCATTTGCAGCCAATATTGATGAAAACCAACCTGCGGGTATGTGTTATACATCCGCTACAACTGGAAAACCAAAAGGTGTAATCTATACTCACCGTGGGATTGTATTGCACAGCTTTGCTTTAGGCCTTGCTGATACTGCTGCTATCTCCGAATCAGATGTTTCCATGCCTGTTGTACCTCAGTTTCATGTCAATGCTTGGGGTACTCCCTTTGCTTGTACTTGGTTTGGGTCAACTCAAGTCATGCCCGGTCCTCGCTTTACACCAAAGCGACTAGCCGAATTCATTGAACGGTTTAAAGTAACGATTACTGCAGGTGTACCAACTATATGGCTTGGATTATTGCGGGAGTTGGAGCAAGGAAATTATGATACATCCAGTTTACGAGCGGTTTTATGCGGAGGATCTGCTGCTCCAATTGGACTAATAAGGGCCTTTGAAGAAAAACATAACATTCCATTCTATCACGCTTATGGGGCAACTGAAACCACACCATTAGCTACCATTTCTCGTTTAAAAAGCTACCAACAAACGATTACTCAGGAAGAGAAATTTGAAGAACGAGCAAGACAAGGTATTCTTGTTCCTGGCCTGCAAATGAAAGTGATAAGTGACCAGGGAGAAGTTGAATGGAATGGTAAAGATATGGGAGAGCTATTACTAAGAGGCCCATGGATAGCAAATGAATATTACAAGGATGAACGTAGTAACGATGCATTTAAAGATGGTTGGTTCCATACGGGAGATGTTGTCACGGTCGACGAAGAAGGTACAATTAAAATTGTTGATCGTACAAAAGACCTGATTAAGAGTGGCGGGGAATGGATTTCTTCGGTTGAGCTTGAGAACGCCATCATGGCATATGAGCCTGTATTTGAAGCCTGTGTAGTTGCCATTCCGGATGATAAATGGCAGGAACGACCAATTGCCTGTGTTGTATTACATGAAGGCTTTGAAGGTAAAGTAAAGAAAGAGGATATTCTAGCCTTTCTTGCAGCCCAATTTCCAAAGTGGTGGCTTCCAGATGATGTTTTATATTTTGATGAAATACCAAAATCATCAGTCGGTAAATTTCTTAAACGAGAGTTACGTGAGCAAGTAAGAGAGCGTTTTAGCATTCAAGAATAGGAGAATAGCTAGTTCACACTAGCTATTCTCCATCATATATCAAATCTTTACCCACTTGACAATATTATGAAAATTACCTACACTAAGAGAAATTACCGAACATGTCGTTAATTAGTTCGCTAATTAACGTTATTTTTTACATATAATAGACAGAATTTTCTTTACAGTTATCTGTAGTTACATGGAGTTAAGTTAAATTAACTTACTTCATTTAGGGGGGAAGACAGTGAAAATAAAAGTTGCGATATTCGGGCGAAGTGAGCTAATTGATTACTTTGATGAATTTTTAAAAAGTCATGATGATGTTGAAGTTGTCCCATTTATTTATACAAAAGCAAGTGATACGGTTGAACTAATTGACAAAGCCTTTATGTGTGATGTGTATTTATTCCTAGAGGAGCTTCCGTATCTTTATGTTCAACAAAAAATAAAAAAGAAGCGATTGCCAGCTGTTCAAGTTGCATTTGACGAATATATGATATTAACTTCCTTCTACCATTTAAAAAACAAACATCAAGTAAAGCTTCGACGTTTAGCCATTGATGTACCAAAGGAAGAGCATGTTTGCGAAGTACTTTCTGAGCTAGCAATTAATCATGATGATATTTACACATTAAGCTATGGTAATGATAAAGAAGTAAATATTAGTAACGTTGTAGATTTTCATAAGCAGCTATTTGCAGAAGGAAAGATTGATTATGTATTAACCTCCTTGAAGGAAGTAGAAAGTAGGCTTCAAGATGCAGACATCCCCTCTTACTTAATGGTAATACCGAAGATTAATATTGATCACGCTATTGCCCAGTGCAAGTCCATTGCACGCTTAAACACAAGTCAAAGCGCCCAGATTGTAGCTGGCTACGTTAGAATCAAGGATATAGAGAAAGTAAGGGAAGAAAAGGGAGTAGAATTTCTACAGGAATTACAACAAAAGCTTTATGAAATATTACTAAAGTTTGGCCATAAAACATATGCTTCTGTACTGACGAATAGTGAAAACCAATACGTCATTTTTGGTACTAGGGGGGTTTTAGATCATATTACAAACCATTATCGCGATTTCCCACTTATTAAGGAAATAGAGAAGGCATTAGCCACTCCTATCGAAATCGGGTTTGGTTTAGGCTTAACAGCCAAGCAGGCAGAAGATCATGCACGGCTTGCAATGGATGCATGTTTACATAATCAAAATAGCAGCTGTTATATTGTGAATGATCGCCAGGAAACCATTGGACCGTTAGGCGTTAAAAAACATTTTGACACTTCAAGACTTTATCAAGCGCTTATTCATAAGGCAAAACTTAATAATGAGCTGTCCTATAATTTTATTGATTTTGTTCAACTACGTAATAATGAGCCATTTTCTTCCAATGATATTGCTAACTACTATCGTGTCACCAAAAGAAGCGCCGAACGTACAGTAAATAAACTCTTAGTTGGGGAAGTCATTAAAGTAGTTGGGGAGGAAAAACCTTACCAAAAAGGAAGGCCAAGGAAGTTATTTCAAATTAATATGTAGAGCTTTGAGGGGCACGCTATTTAGGCGGCCCCTCAAATTCTTTACAATAATAAGAAGCATTAAATATTCAGTAATTCTCTAACGTCCTCTTCACTTAGGCTTGAGAGCATTGTCTCTCCTGGTTGAATCACTTTATCAATTAATTCCCGTTTCTTTTGCTGTAGCTCATATATTTTTTCTTCAATAGTTCCTTCTGTAATTAAACGAATGACTTGAACAACATTTTTTTGCCCAAAACGGTGTGCCCTTCCAGTAGCCTGATCCTCTACAGCGGGATTCCACCATAGATCATATAATATTACCGTATCTGCACCAGTTAAATTAAGACCCGTTCCACCTGCTTTTAAAGAAATTAAAAATATACTTTTTTCCCCTTGATTAAATCGTTCACTCATTTCTACTCGTTCTTTAGATGGGGTATTACCACTCAAATAAAAATAATCGATACCCTCGTCCTGAAGCTTTTGCATAATTATCTCATGCATCGTTGTGAACTGGGAAAAAATTAGCATTCGTTTACCATTGGCTAAAGCTGTCATAATTGTCTCCATCAATAGTTCTAGCTTACCTGATTTCCCTTCATAGTTCTCAATAAATAAGGAAGGGTGGCAGCATATTTGGCGGAGACGTGTTAAGCCTGCTAATATTTTCATTCGATTTTGTTGAAAACCAGATTCTTTGATGGACTGAGCCGCTTCTTGTTGTAACTGCCTTAAATAACCGACATATAGTTCCTTCTGTTGGTTTGTAAGCTCTGAAACACTTACCGTCTCAATTTTTTCAGGAAGCTCTTTTAAAACGTCCTTTTTTAAACGACGGAGAATAAATGGCTTTGTAATTGATGCAATTTTTTCATGAGAAAGCTGCTTAAAGGTCTTTTGATTTGGCATTAGACCTGGTAAGACCACCTGAAAAATTGCCCATAGTTCCTCGATGGAATTCTCAATTGGCGTACCACTTAAAGCAAAACGTCTGCTTGATTTAATTTGGCGAATTGCTTTGGATGTTTTTGTTGCATAATTTTTAATATACTGTGCTTCATCTAATATTAGTACTTTAAAGATACATTCGCGATAAAGCTCAATATCCTGTCTTAATGTTGCATACGATGTGATCCACACATTCACATCTTTCAATGTATTAATTTTTTCATGACGTACCTGAGGTGTACCAGTCATCACTGCCACAGTAAGGCTTGGCGTAAACTTTTCAAATTCATTCTTCCAATTGTATACAACAGATGACGGCGCGACAATAAGATGCGGGTGTTCACCTAGCTCAGAAGCCAAATAAGCAATACTTTGCAAGGTTTTTCCTAATCCCATATCATCTGCTAATATTCCACCCAAATGATAATGGCTAAGTGACTTAAACCATCTGTATCCTGTCAGCTGATAGGTTCTAAGGGAAGCCTCCAGTGTGCTCGGAAGCTCATAATTCTGTTCCTCTGGTTCTGTAAGCTGATGTAATAACTGACGAAAAGCTGGATTATAATTCTTTTTTGTTTCAATCAGTTCATCTATTTGTGTTCCTCGATAAACTGGCATTTGAATTTTTCCGTTGTGTACATCATCTTTTTGAATATCTAAGTCTGCAAAGAAGTGTTGAATCGAGGTAAATGCCTCCCCCTCAAGGGAAAGAATCTCCCCACTTTGCAGTCGGTAATATCGTTTTCTCTCAATGACAGCGTCTAATATCCTATTGATTTCCTCATCATTTAGCCCTTCCATATCAAAGCCAATTTCCAGTAAATTCGTTGAGGACTCCATGCTAACATTGGTCCTAGGTGTTGGCTCATTTTCTATGATAAAGCTACGGACCTCTTGCGTTAGAAAAAGCTCTACATATTCATCTAAAACAGGTAACACCTTATATAGGAAGTCATAAAGCTCCTCTTCATCTGCATCGATAAATAATTCCCTACCATTATAATGAAAGTTAGCATGCTCAATGAGCTGCATAATCTGCTTTTCTTTTTCAACATCACGTATAATAATTACCTCATACTGCTCACGACCGCTAAATGGATCTACTACATATTCACCATAATGATATTCTAGCTTTCCAATAATCCAATCTCCCTTTGCTTCTAAATACATTTTAGCGCGAAGTGGAAACTGGCTTATACCGGAGGAGACATCATCCGCAATGGTAACTTCTCCGACCTTCTTTAAAGATGGTAGTACTTCGGAAAGAAATGCATCTGCCTGCTTTTTGGAAATAGGCAGATGCTGATCGACTCTCCCAAATTGACTAATTAGCTCTAATATCGGAATTTGTTCTTTTAGCGGAAAATAGAATATTCCGTTGTAAAAGAGAATTTCATAGTTTTTAAAATAAATACTATCCTCCACATCATGCATCGTTAATAATAAATCGTTCTGCTCGTTTTTATTTAATGCAAAATGAAATGGCAGATTCCCTTTTTCCATTTTTACCTCTGAATAGGTCTTTGAATTTGCTTCGACTATAAAGTTTCGCTCCATTAACTTTTCTAACAGGGATTCAAACACTAGGGGTGGAATGATAATTGCACGCTTATCACTCACATTCCCCCGATAATGATAAACATGGTAACCGTCATATATTTTTTCGTTTTTCTGTATCGATCCAAGGATTTCTAATACTTCCCTATCTTCTGGTAATAGATAATGTTGAGTTGGTGAGTACGTAAACATCTTTGTAAAAAAGTGCTCATTACCTGCCAATACATCTTGAATAAATTGATGAGCATCCTTAACAACATAGCTTCTACTTTCACCGGCTTTTAATTCAATTAAAATATTTTTATCATACGACCACTTCAAGATATACTCTATGTGGAGTGGTGTCTTTTCTGGAACAATATCTGTAACTGTTGCTGATCCACTTATATTGCTAAGTGCTCTGATAAACCGATTCGTCATTTCATAATCATAGGAAGAGAAGGCTTGCGTCTTTGAAGGTGACTCTTGATCCATAATGCCTATTAATGTAGCCACAATATGCTTACAAGAGCCAAATGTTTCAAATGCCGGACAATCACAATACGTATCGACAGAACCCGAATCCAAGTTTTTCATATTAATTTCTACAAAATAGTCCTCCGTACCATGAACCGTTGCTGTCCACACATTGTAATTTTTATCGTATGTAAGATCAGATACTTGACCACGTTTATAATATTCTAATCCCCGCTTATAGATTAAAGAAGGGAAAAGCCTTTGGATATTAATATCACTGAGTCTTCTCAAATTCTATTAACCTGCCTTCTATACAAGACTTTACTTTTATTGTATATGAGTTGAGTCAAATTTCAAAACTTCTAATCTATCATTAGGATGGCTTATACTCCTTTAGATTATACGTAGTAAAGCATAAAAAAATCCCCTAGGATAAAACAGATTTCTGATTTTTAATCTGTATACCATAAGGGAAGCATAGCACAAAATATTGCTTCATTTGTTATTCGTTCACTTCTTGAAGTTTCTTAGCTCGTAAGACTAATGCAACATAAATGATCATGGAGACCAAAATTGACCCTGCTCCTGTAGCATAAATCGTACTGTAGTTAAATAAAAATGCAATTTGGCCAAAAATTAATGCTCCTAATCCAATTCCTAAATCGAAAAAGGAATAAAAGGTGGCATTTGCCATTCCTTTGCGATTTCCTGCAGCTTTTTCTACTGCCCAGGCTTGTAGTGCAGGCTGTACGGAACCAAACCCTAAACCATAAAGACCAGCAGCAACTAACAGTACAGAAGTATTTGGAAGCCAAGCCAATAACATCATGGCAACAAAAATCATGACAGTACCAGGTAAAAATACATATAAATGCCCTTTTTTATCATATATTCTTCCAGCAAATGTTCGCGAGATTAATAGAAATACTGCATACACAATAAAGTAAATTTCAATACCGGAAACATTTCTTTCTATCGCATGTAATGGCAGGAAGGTCGCTATACCACCGAATGTAAAAGTTATAAACAGGACTAGTATAGACGGTTGAATTGCCGTTTTTTCAAAGATATCAAAACGTGGTGTTACCGATTTATCAGGCGATTGCTCCGCTTTTTTATAATGTACTCTTGTAGATAACAGAAAAGCTACGAGTCCAAAAGCAGCGCATATAAGAAATAATGAAGTGAATGAAATTTTACCAACTAAAGCTAGCCCTAAACCGGGTCCAAAGGCCAACGCTATATTACCGGATAACCCAAAATAACCTAATCCTTCTCCCCGGCGACTTGCCGGCACTATATCTGTTGCAATCGTTCCCGTTGCTGTAGTAGAAAGGCCCCAGCCTACTCCTTGAACAACGCGGATAATTAGTAGAAAGGCGATACTTCCTATAAACGCAAACGACCCAACAGAAACAACGAATATCGCTAACCCTAGCATATAAACGAATTGTCGTCCCTTATTTTCCAGGGCATGACCAGCATATGGCCTTAACAGCAATGCAGAAAACGTAAATATCCCTACAATTACACCAACCATTTGGTCGCTACCGCCTAATTCCTTTACAAATAATGGAAGGGTTGGCAATGTCATCTGGAATCCAAAAAAGATAAAGAAATTAGCAAGACAGATTAATATAAAGTCACGTGTCCAAATCTTCTCTTGCTTCATTTGAACTTGTTGTTCTTCCTCGAGTTGTGCGCTCATTGTTTTCCCCTTTCTTTCGATTCTCGAAATACATTATACATGAGTCTATAACGAAAGGGAATGGGGTATTAGGAAATATTTATAGACTTCAGTCCTATATTAGAAACAAAACTAATGGCAACGTAAAAAAGAGATGAGTCCAGCTGTAGACTGAACTCATTAGGAAAGGAATAAGCGGTTCTCTAAGGATATCAGCTTTATCAGTTTAGTCACTTCCTAATTTGCCAGTTCAAGTTGGAAAGGATCTAATTTTTATTCATCATCGAAATCACCAAAGCGAGAAGTGAGAGAAGTAGTGTACCAAAGTTTCCGAGTACCATCATAACCTCATACATTCTCAGGAAGCATCACCTCCTATCCAAAGCTTAACCAATACCCTAAAGAGAACATTATTTAGTTGTTGATATAACTTAGCCTTCCCAATTATACGAACATATATTCCTATTTTTAAACAAATTAACAAAAGCTTTAGTGTAATTACAGCTTTTCAGTAAAGCTTTGTGATAATTAACACCCTATTTGGTATTCAATAATTTTTAAACAAAAGAAAAAAAATCCCGAGCATACGCTCGGGAGCTTAGATTAAAACATACGAACAACAAAATCAGCGATAACTAAGGTTACGAGGGATACACCCCATGCGATTGTTGTCGGAACAGACCACACCATAATTTGTTCTTTTACATTTTTAATACCTAACATCCTATTAACTACCCAGAATAAGCTATCATTAAAGTAAGAGAATATCATCGCACCTAAAGCAGCTGCCTGAGAAGCTAGCACAAGGTTAACATCTAGTGTTGCAATAATAGGAGCAGAAATTGATGCTGCCGTTATCATTGCAACAGTTCCACTTCCTTGTACTAAGCGTACAAAAGTCGCTATAAAGAATGGGATTAATATCGCTGGAATAGACCAGGATGCAATTTGTTCGGCAATGAAGTCACCTGTTCCACTCTCACGAAGCACATTACCTAATGCGCCACCTGCACCTGTGACTAATAGTATAATTCCTGCAGAGGTAATTCCTTCTTCCATACGCTCCAATGCTTCGGATTGACGTAAATGGTTTGCAAGTGTGTAAATTGCAACGATCAAACCAATTGCAACAGCGATTACAGGGTTACCAAAGAACTGAACATAAGAAAGCGTTGTATCATTTATCGATAATATGCCTGAACTATTTAGAGCACCTAATGTGGTGTTTAAGAAAATTAAGATGATCGGAAATAAAATTGGCATTATTGCCCTCATAAACGATGGTAAAGCTTTTTCTCTTTCGTCAACAGCATCCAAAAATTCTTGATAAACTTGCCCCTCTTCTAGTCTGACAAATCCATCTCCATTTTCTTCTGGTACTTGATTTATTCGTTTTCCAATCCATTTCGCATAGAGGATACCTACAATTACAATTGGGATTGAAAATAATAGCCCTGCAATAATCATTAAACCAATATCAGCACCAAAGATTCCTGCAACACCTAACGGACCTGGAGTTGGAGGTACGGCATGGTGAGTGGCAGCAAGACCTATGGCTAATGCAACACCCAAGCCAACTACAGATTTACCAGTTTTTCGAGACAACGCTTTCACGAGCGGCTGTAAAATTACGAATGCAGAATCAACGAAAATTGGAATCGCAACAATATAACCCGCTACCGCTAGGGCCCATTCTTCTTTTTTCTTACCAAGCTTTTTAACCAAGGTGTATGCTAGTTTTTCGGCGGCACCAGACACCTCAAGTATTCTACCCATCATTACCCCTAGACCTATGATAATACCGATAGATGCTAGCGTACTTCCAAATCCACCTGTAATGGACGTGACAACATCAGTCGGCTTCATTCCGCCGACAATACCTGTTACTGAAGCTGCAATTAATAAGGCTAGAAAAGCATGAATCTTAGTTTTTAAGACAAAGAAAATTAATAATGCAATTCCTAAAACTAGCCCTATTATCATTTGTGTTCCTGAAACTTCCATTTTCTTTCCCCCCAATTTGTAATGGCTTTCATTATTTATGGAATGGCTAGGGATAGAATAATTATCCCTAGCTAAGTAAAACCTTTTCTTTATTCCATTGTTTCAGCAGTAAATCGTGGTGCGTATTGAGCTGCCAGCTTGATACATTCCTCCATGCTGACACTTGAAGCTATATTTTTCCCAGCAATATCAAATGCTGTACCGTGATCAACAGATGTTCTTAGGAAAGGAAGGCCATTCGTAATTGAAATAGTGCGGTGGAAGTCAGTCATCTTCGCCGCGATATGACCTTGATCATGGTATAAAGATAAGACAGCATCGTATTTACCATGTAATGCTTGATGAAATACAGAGTCTGCTGGAACAGGACCTACCGCATCAATTCCATCCTCAATTGCTGCTTCAATTCCTGGTCGAATTTCATCAACTTCTTCCATTCCAAATAGACCACCCTCACCACTATGTGGATTTAAACCAGCAACAGCAATCTTACGGCTTTCAACACCAAGACGTTGAAGTGCCTTATCACAACGTGTTAAATAATCCCGAACACGTTCTTTAGTCATTTGGGCTATCGCATCCTTAAGCGATAAGTGACGAGTTAAGAAAAAGATACGCATGCCACGAACCTGGAACATGGTTAATGGATCTTGTGTATTAGTTAGTGACTCCAGCATTTCAGTGTGGCCAATGTACGGGATTTCACCTGCTTTTAACGATTCCTTATTAATTGGTGTCGTTGCTAATGCCTTTACTTTTCCTTCTTTAGCAAGATTTACAGAAGTTTCAATATAGGCATATGCTGCTTTACCACATTGTGCTTGGACAACTCCATACTGTAATTCATTCATATCGATATTGTTTAAATCGATTAAATCCACTGTTCCATACTCATATTTCCCTTCCTCAGGGGAAGCGATGATGTTTATTTGTAAATCCTTCTCTACAATTTCAATTGCTTTCTTGAATACATTTGCATCACCAACTACAACTGGCTTACACATATCATAAATTTCTTTGTTTGCTAGTGATTTGGCTGTTATTTCAGGGCCAATACCTGCAGGGTCTCCCATTGGTATTGCAATGATTTCTCTAAGTTGTGTCATTTTGCATTGCTCCTTTTTGTTTTTAAGTATTTTACACTCGCAAATATAGCCTTTTTGTCACCAACCATTCCACCTTTTGTGACAATTGGTAAGTCTGGAAAGTGACCGCCAATCAAGGTTCCATATGCTGCAAGAGGCAAAACTTCATCCTCCAGCTTAATTCCCGAAGCCATACTCAGCGCGCATAAGGATGCTGTTACATCCCCACCGCTTGTGAAACAGCCGTGAATTGGGAAGTTTGTTTGTTCCATGACTAATCTAGTGATTTTTGCAAGGCCATCTGTGATCCGCTTTGCGAGTGCATCTTGTGTTGTATTTTCGGTCGCTGCAATTGTTTTAAAATCAACAAGACCATTGCCCTCTTTATGCGTAGTAATGATAAGAACATCATCTCGCTTAATTTGTTCAAGTGCTTCTACAACCGCACGCTCCACTTCTTTTTCCCAGCTCTGTCCCATTGTTGCAAGCTTCTCAGCTGAAACATACACTGGCTTTGAGTCCGTCTTATCCATTAAATAGCGGAGCTGATGACCTGTTAAGCTTGTTACACTACCAACTGTTACAATAATTTTGCTTTGTTCAGAATGCTGATGTGTATAAGCTTTTGAATATGCTGCTGTCAGTGGTCCTGGATCAACTGGTACTAAATTAATTCCTTTTATATATGCCATTGCCTCTGCAATTGTATCAATGTCCTCATCTGTAACAGCATCAATAACAATAATCCGTTTTCCTTCTTTTATTTCTGCTTCAATGGACTCTTTAATTTGATAGGATTCTGTTAAAACAATATCTAGACCAATATGGCCTACAGGGAATTCACTTTGCTCTTGAATTATTGCTGGAACATAGGATGCGGTAATAGGCATTACAGGATCCTTTGCAACATCCGTGTCCTGTACAGGTATACCATCAACTAGTAGATATCCACCTGAGCAAACACGTCCCGAATCAGGAAAAGCCGCGACAACAATTGCAACACTATTCTCTCCCAACTCACCTAAAACAGTGTCAATTTCCAATCCTATTTTTCCACGAACCGTACTGTCAATCCGTTTACAAATTACCTTTGCTCCCCATTCGCGAAGTTGCTTTGTTGCTTTTTTGACCCTTCTTACAACTAATTGATCGGGTGCATATCGTGAATCAGTATCTATACAGATCGCATTGAGTTCAGTGGTATCTGGAATATCCCCATCGAACACTACTGTTGCAGCTGTAAACCCTTCCTTACTAAGACGTACTCCTGTTGCATTGGCACCTGTTAAATCGTCTGCAACCACGCCAACCTTCATGATGTTTCACCTCTTTGTTAGAAGATCCTAATTACTTCTGATAACTTTTTACTATCCTCATCAGATAAGGAGTCATCCGTTATAAAACCATTCAATTCCTTTAAATCGCATACTTTAGAAAAAGCTCTTTGGTTTAACTTACTTGAATCTGCGACCAGCCAAGTCTTCTCAGCTGCTCCTATCATTAATTGCTTTACAAATGATTTTTCAAAAGTCGGAGACGTTACACCCTCGTTTACGTCAATTGCATGTGCACCTAAAAAGAATACATCTACATGGATTTGCTTTAGTAGATGATGGGTTTGCGGTCCGAATAAAGCACCAACCTCACTTTGTAACTCTCCACCAGTAACAATAACTTTCAACTTACTATCAACTAGCTCGGAAGCTATTTTAATATCATTAGTTATGACAGTAAGGTTTTGCCATGTAGTTAACAGTTTTGCCAATTCGCGAGTAGTTGTTCCGGAATCCAGCAAAATCGTTTGTCCCTCTTTGATAAATGCTAATGCCTTTTGTGCGATAACTCGTTTCTCGACGATATATCGACTTTCTTTCGTAGTAAAAGGGGTTTCAGTAATGAGTGATTTAGCAGCTACTGCTCCACCGTGAACACGAATAACTTGACCTGAACCTTCTAATTGGTCAAGATCCCTCCGAATTGTCATCGAAGAAACATCGAGTTCTTCTGATAACTGGTCAATTTCAACCTTTCCTTCAGTAGTGATTTTTTTAAATATCCATTTTCTACGATCAGATGGCTGCATGACATCAATCCTTTTTATAGGTTAACGATAAACATTACCTTTATTGTCTTCCACCTTATTATGTTACTCGTTAACAAATTTGTCAATAAAAAGTTGTTAATATTTATCACAAATTGTTCAAAGTTAACATCTTAAGAAATAAAATGACCCACTCATTTGAGAGGGTCATTTTATCATCATTACTCTGCTATTACGCCACAGGCTATTCGCTCACCTGAATTGCCGGCTGGCTGTGATGTATAATCATCAGCCTGTGAATGAATAACTAAGGAAGTTCCGCCTTCTTTTAATAAAGAATTAGTTTTACCCTTTTCCAAGGTAACCATTTCAGCAATTACGTTTGTTGAAACTAATCCATATGGCTTTACCTCAATATTTGGTAAATCTCCTGCATGCGGACCATCTGGATTATTGAATCCATGCTTGGCATTTGTTGGGTTAAAGTGTCCACCAGCAGATTCAAATTTTGGCAACTCACAGGATCCATTCTCATGAATATGAAACCCATGTGTACCTTGGGGCAGTTTTGAAGCATCAAGGCTGATACTAACGCCATTCGGGGTTTGCTCTAGTCTAGCCTCACCTATCGTTTCCCCTTTTGTATTAATCATGGTTACTAATACCTTTTTACCTTCTTCTTTAAGTGGCCCTACTGTTTCAATACTCGGGTTCTCTTTGTCTATAGCTCGTTTATTATCTGCTTTTGAATAGCCATAGCTTGCTATCGCTACAACAGCAACAATAATTATTAGAGCGAACAAATGTTTTTTCATGTAAATCCCTCCAGTTGTATGGTAATCATTTACATTGTTTACATGTAATTGCACTACTAAACATAAAAACTGGAGGCAAATAAGAAAACCGATCCATGATTGGATCGGCTCATTAATTACTATATTAGGCAACGGCCATTTTTTTTGTGTTTTTTCGCATTGGTTTATGGCTTTTTAGGAATGGAATTACCCATCTATCTAATCCATATCTACCAGCATTAAAGCCTGCAACTGCTAATAAAATGGTTAGTAGTACCATTTGTGCGTTTGTGCTAACAGTTCCACTGAATAGAAACGCAAAGTTCATAGTCATTCCCATAACAGCAGCAAAGTTCGTAAAAATACCAAGTATTAGTGCAGCACCTACTAAAACCTCACCCAGCATGACCATCATACTAAACAAATCAGCATATGGAAGTGCAACGTTTTCAAGAAAAGCTGCCCACCAGCCTTGGACCGCAGGATGTTCACCTCCTGCACTTGCTATAGCCCCTTGAATGAATCCACTAGCATCGAATCCACCACCTGTAAGTTTACCAATACCTGCTGTTAACCAAGTATACCCAATATAAACTCGAATAATTGTTAACAAACCTGCAAACACCTTATTTTCACGAATGAAATTCATCATTAGCGTTCATCTCCTTATACATGTTCATCATTTCACAATATATTGTGGTTATATTCCTTATTACACTTAGATAATAACATGATGTTTACGTTTAGTAAATATTTTATTGCTCATAATTTCACATTTTGTTTTGTTTTTGACTAACTTGTGAACAAGGGTTCAGAGCATTTCATTATTCCAATACTATTAGCAAATTCTTGAAACCTTTTTTCACTTTCTTCGTATTACTAACGGATAACTAGCTGGAAATATATACGTTATTCTAATAATGACTATTACTATGGGAGGAATATCATGAAGGAAGTCATGCTCACAGTTGAAGGATTAGAGAAGTCCTTTAAAGATAAACAGGCTTTAAAAGGCATATCTTTTGAGGTTCGCAAGGGGGAAATAATGGCCATTTTGGGACCGAATGGCGCAGGTAAATCGACCACTATTCGTAATATTATGGGTATTATGTATCCAGACAGTGGTTCGATAACGTTCCACAATTATGATGGCAAGGAAATTCCACGAAATAAGATTGGCTACCTACCCGAGGAACGGGGCCTTTATAAAAACGTAAAAGTAATGGATATTTTATTATACCTAGCTGACCTCAAGGATTATCCACTTGATAAAGCAAAAGAAAGAATTTTAATGTATTTAGAGAAGTTTGATTTAGTTGGGAAAGACAAGGTTTCAATGGAAGAATTGTCCAAAGGAATGGGGCAAAAAGTCCAGTTCATAGGCTCCGTATTACATGAGCCGGAACTATTAATCTTGGATGAACCATTTTCTGGACTGGACCCTGTCAGCCAGGAGCTCTTTAAAGAAGAGATTCGCAGTTTAGCTAAAAATGGAACCGCCATCCTACTTTCTTCCCATCAAATGAATCTAGTAGAGGAAATGTGTGATAGATTGTTCATGATTCAAAATGGACAAAAAGTAATTTATGGTTCTCTTGATGAAGTTAAAACAAAATACGCAAATTTCAAGTGTACTATTCATGGAAAAAATCAATTATCTGTTCTAGAAAATATTCCACAGGTACAGCGTGTTGAGCAAAAAGAGGATACATCTATTCTGTATTTAGAACAAACGGTAGACCCAACAAACTGGCTAAAACAATTACCTAATAATCTAGCTATTCAAGAATTAAAAATCAATCGCATTTCCCTTCATGAAATCTTTATTGACATTGCGACAAACAATAATTTAATCGCGGAAGTAGGTGAGGTCCATGCGTAATTCCATGAAGGTTGCGAGATGGGAAATTAAACGGAATATAAAAAATAAGTCATTTATAATCGGTCTATTCTTAACTCCGCTTCTTATATTAGGTTTCGGATTTTTAGGAAGCTTATTTGGGTCAGAGGATGAAACACAATCAACCACTGTTTTTATTAATGACCAATTAAATGTATTAGACACTATAACAGAATCTGCTGACCAGTTCAATCTCGATTGGGATATACTTCCTACAGATCTGAAGGAAGATGAAATAAAGGATGAATTAGAAAATAATGAAGACACTGCCTACATTTTTTTAACGAAGGAAGCGTTAGACAATGGAGTTATACCAGTTTATACGACAGATGAGATAGACTCTGGCTTCAGTGCAAAAGTACAGCTGCTGGCAGCTCCCCTACAGCAAACGCGTATCGCTTCATTAAATTTATCTGAGGAACAGCTTAAAGTAATCTCAAATGGCGTTGTATTTGAAGAGACAGCAGCAGAGGACTATCAAGCAAGTGGGGAACAGTCTGTTGAAGCAGAAGATCCATTAGTAAAGTTAGTTCCTGGCATCTTTGCAGGGGTTATCCTTTTTGCGATAGTGGTTACTGGGATGATGATATTCCAAAGTGCCTCACTGGAAAAGAAAGATAAGATTGCCGAAATTATTTTATCCTCTGTAACACCAAGTGAATTAATGCAAGGGAAAATCGTCGGCTACTTTGTTCTTGGTATCATTCAAGTAGCGGTTCTTCTCGCATTTGTTGTTCCATATGCTGTTATTAAAATTGATGAACCCGTACTAGAATATCTATTTGTTCCGGAGACATTATTATTAGTTTTAATCGCCGTTTTAGGATATTTATTATTTGCAGCCATATTCGTTGGTATCGGAGCTACGATGTCGGATATGACTACTAGTGGAAATTTCCAAGGATTAGTAATGATGTTACCATTCCTATCATTTGCTATAATTGGTCCTGTATTAAGTGATCCAAGTGGAATAGTTGCAAAGGTAGCATCTTATATTCCATTCACTTCACCTGGTGTCCTTATCATGCGTTTAACCGTATTAGAGGATTGGCCATTGTTGGAAATAGGAATCGCATTAGTAGTTCTTGTCTTGAGTATTTTCCTATTTATGAAGCTAGCTGGAAAAATCTTTAAGGTTGGTATTTTAATGTATGGTAAAAATGCTACGCCTGGAGAGACTTGGAAGTGGATTAGATCCTAGACTAATTGCAGGGTTTGATTATTGATAAAGGGTCTGGCGCTAAGCGTCAGACCCTTTATTATATCTCATATTCCCATTCATCTTTTGCTATTAGATATAAGGTTAATAATATATTCTCAAGCTCATCATATCCCTTATCATTTACCTCTATTCCAACCTTTGGTAGTAAAATACCCGCTAATTGCCTGGTTAGAACCACTCTCTCATTGAGGGTAACATGAAGAAATTTCCCACTATACACACGTAAAAGCTCCCATTCCTTCTTCCCTAAGGAACGAAATGCCCATTCCTCCAGCTGTACACTATCCTTAGTCAATCCTCTTCGAACAATTTCTTTTTCCATTTTAGATGTGCCTTGTTTTTTCACTCCACGTTCGTGGACTACAATAGTTCCCGCTACAATATCACCTAATCGCTTATGCTTTGAATGGAAAAACACAAAAATCATTCCGACAAAATAACTAGTAGGTAGCATATCAATAATACGTAGAAGGTTTCGGATTAAGCTTGATAATAGTGTTACACTATGGCCATTCTCCTGAATAACACGAATACCAACCCACTTTTTCCCTAACGTTTTCCCACCAAAAAAATACTCACTAACAAAAAAGTACCCCCAATTAATAACAAACACAATGAGAACGGCAATTGCAATTGGAACCCATGAATCTGATAGGTATAAGAAGCTGGAGGAATTAGCGATTAAAAATAATAAGATGATGATAAAGTTAACAATGATAATTAATAATTGATCAATAATCATTGCTGCTGCCCGACTTCCAAGGCCAGCAATCTGATATTGAAGGGAAACGAATTCCGGTGTTTTAATTTCAACCTTTCCTTGATTCATTCTATACCCCCCTGTTGAAGTTTCACTATTCATTAAATTATAATAAGATAAGTATATGTACACTATTGGAAGGAAGGTTTTCCATTGGATATTAGACAGTTTATCAAGCTTCACCGTGAGGAATGGAAACAGCTTGAACAATACATAGCCATCATAAGTAAAAGAAAACAGATAACAAGGGAAAGCTTAAAAGAGTTTGATCAGCTTTATCAAAAGGCTGCCCAGCATTTGTCCTATAGTCAAACCTATTTTCCTAACGAAGATGTTACCGCTTATATCAACGATTTAGTAGGTAAATCTCATAATTTACTTTATAAAGATCAGGTAACAAGTGGAAAACAAATTCGTGAATTTTTCACGAGAAAATTTGTTGGTTTACTATTAGAGCAATGGAAGTTCATTGTGGCTGCATTTCTTTTATTCACTCTTGGTGGTCTTGCAGGCTTCCTTGCTGTTCTCGATGATCCACTCCATCTATATGCGGTATTACCTACGGATATATCCCAGGGAATTGACCCTGATCGTCTAGGTGAGGGCCATGATTCCATCGATTCCTCTATTATGTCGGCAGAAATCATGACCAATAACATACAGGTGGCTATTCTAGCATTTGCGAGTGGTATTACGTTCGGTATCTTAACTGTTTACTTAATGATCTATAACGGCTTACTCGTCGGTGCTCTTGCAGGGGTATTCTGGCACTCCGGCATGAGCTATGAATTTTGGGCATATATTGTTCCGCACGGCATGATAGAATTAACAGCCATCTTCATTGCCGGAGGTGCAGGCTTACTGATGGGCTATAAACTTTTTGCTCCAGGCAAATATACTAGAGCATACCAGCTTAAACTGCATGGAAAACGGTCTGTTCAATTATTTCTCGGAACTGTTCCGCTCTTTATTATAGCTGGTATTATTGAGGGCTTTATAACACCTTCATCCATTTCCTTAGAAGCAAAATATGCTGTGGCATGTATCACAGTAATTGGCCTTGTCGCATATATGATCATAGGCAGAATGTTACTAGCCAGAAAAAATGCTACAGTAAGCCTTGATTCATAATATGAATGTAATGGGAGACCGCAGCTGTTGCTAGCCGGTCTTCCTTTGCCTCTACTAGAATGAATCCTTGCTTTTCCCATTTTGTCTTTTGTCGTTTGCGGTGCATGATTTGTTCCTGCGCAATACCCTTTACCATTGCTCGATTTAAACTAGTAGGATCTTGTCTTGCTCTATTCACTAGTAATTCATCTTCAATGGTTACAAGCATAAACATATGTCTTCGTTTTATTCCCTCAAAATAAAAGAGTGTCTGTTCTTCTTGTAGAAAGGCTTGAATATCGCTAAACAGAAGAATTAATCCTCTTTTTTTCTGCACGGTCTGTAGATAATTCATAGCTTGTAAATAATTTGATTCTGCTGCATCAACTTTAAGATCATAAACTGCATCTAGTATTTTTTGTAGTTGAGCCATTCCCTTATCTGGGGGCACAAAGACCGTTACCTCCTTAGAAAAAGCTATAATACCAACATAGTCACCATTCCCAAGTGCTGCTGCTGCAACTGTTAACGATGCTTCAATTGCCTTCTCTAAACGATTCGTATGGCGTAATTCTTCACCCATCGTACGCCCGCAATCAATCAGAATCATAACATGCTTGCCATGCTCTGGTTCATACTGATTTGTCATGACAGTTTGAAGTTTGGCGGTCTGACGCCAATTTATTTTTCTTGGATCATCCCCGACAACATAGTTGCGAATTTGCGCAAATTCCCCAACACCACTTTTTTGCTTACGAATTTTCATTCCTTCATGCATCAAAAAGTGCTGTGCATCTTCTAAGTATCTTTTTGTTTCGGATAAATCTGGAATGACACGTATCGCATCAGATACTTGTACAGCCATTTGTTTTTGCCAAAGACCAAGTGAGCTTTGATAACGAATAAACATCTTTTCCAACAAATACTTTCCCCGAACAGGTGCAATGATTGGATATGTAAGCTCTACTGTCCCCCTGCCTGGTACTACTCCCTCAATAGGAAAATTTGAGATGAAGGACTGTGGCATTCCATCAATAAGCTGTATATGACAGGAGAGGTTCGAATTATTTTGCACCTGTAAATTTACTATATAGTTCAGCCCTCGTTCAAGATTTGCTGGGATCGAACGTGTCACCTGTATATCACTTCGCTTTGGTATAGAACGTAAATCAAGTAGACTCGCCAACAATATTAACCCATTTATCATAAATACTTGAAGCCAAGAAAAACCGATGAATGTAAATAATGTAATACAAATCGATATACTAATATAGCCAATTAGGAGCCGCTTGGTCGGAACTATACCTCTATCTAGGAACAGGAACCGAGCCGACAAGCTCTTCAATAACTTGGTCAATGTTCACTCCCTCCAATTCCATATGAGGAGATACATGAATGCGATGACGTAATGATGGCTTAGCAACCATTTTCACATCATCTGGTGTAACATAATCACGGTCATCTAAATATGCCCATGAACGCGCTGCCTTTCCAAGTGCAATAGCAGCTCTCGTACTTGCACCAAAACGGATGGTTTCCGTATTCCTAGTTCGGTGAATGATTTGCATAATATAGTCTAAAACCTCTTCACTTAAGGTAACTGCATCTATTTCAGTACGAATTGCTAGGAAGGTGTCCATATCTAAAACGGATTGGACTTCATCCATAAATGTTTTGTTTTCTAGTACATTTCGTAACACATTCGTTTCTTCCTCTAAAGTTGGAAAGCCGATTTGCAATTTAAAGAGAAAACGGTCCTGTTGTGCCTCTGGAAGTGGATATGTGCCTTCAAATTCAATTGGATTCTGTGTTGCTACAACAAAAAACACTTCGGGAAGTCGATATGTTTCACCTTGAATCGTAACTTGCTGTTCTTCCATAGCCTCAAGGAGAGCCGCCTGTGTCTTTGCAGGTGTACGATTGATTTCGTCAGCTAATAGCACATTCGTAAAAATTGGCCCCTTTAGTGTTTGGAAGGAGCCGTCCTTCATATTGTAAATAGTACTACCTGTAATATCACTTGGAAGTAAATCTGGTGTAAACTGAATCCGATTAAAAGCACCGCCTAAAAGACTGGCTAACGTTTTTACCATTTGTGTTTTCCCTGTACCAGGAACACCTTCCAGCAATACATGGCCACCAACTAGTATTGCAGACAATAATAGTTTTAGGTTCATAGATTGACCTAAAATACGTTTTTCATAGCTTTCTATTAAGGATGTTAATTCTGCTCTCATCCTTCCTCCACCTCTTTCCGTAACTGATCAATTCGTGTCGACCATAGTAAGTATTCTTGTTTGGATATATCGGGTTTTTTTAGCACGGTATCGATTTCTTTAACAAAAGAAGTAATCGCTTCTCTATTCATAGAAGAAACTTTTAATAGCAACTGTTCTTGAATATCTTCCCAGTCCTTTTGATAAGAAATCCCCCATTTCTCCTGGAAGATTGATCTTAAATAGCTTGCTTGGGAATGTAAGGAATCGCGATATAGCTTACCTTTTTGATACCATGCAGCTAATGCCGTTATATGCTCGTCACTAAATCGAACCATTTCCTCCCGAGGTCTCAAAATTGGCCCGAACCTCTTTCCTTTATATAATAACCAAAGTAATGTAACTATAATGAGCTGTAACGAACCGACCAATAGCCACATCGGGTATACCTCAAATATTGCTTGCTTTTTAGTAGATTGATGTGAATATTCATCAACTAAAATTGTATTCCACTGAGGTTCTTCCAACAGTTGAAATACTAGATTTAGATTATCATTCTCTAGTATAAATTGATTGGTTAGCCAATCCGGTGAATTAACGGCAATTAACGTTCCTTCGCCAATATTTCGCTTAATTGCAATAGCTCCAAAGTCATCCTCTAATAAAACTTCATCCGATTCATCTGGTAAAATTCGCGTTTGTGTTAACATGGTCGCTTTATATTCTTCACCATTTTGATCTTTAATGGTGACCGCCTCTTCGTCTGACATACCAAAAGTAGTCTTTATATCAAACATTCCTTCTAAATTACGTTTGAATATAACCAACGCATTACCGGTTTTAACGAAGCTTTCATAATCCTTCCTAGCTTCCTGATTGGATAATAAAGTGGGCTCTATCATTAATAAAAGCTTTTCTTGTTCATTATCATTGGAAAGTGGTGCTTCCTTGAGACGTTTAATCGGGATTCCTTCCTCTTCCATATATGTATAAAATGCCTTTACCCCGGTGGGTGAAGGAGAGGTAGATATGTATGGTGAGTATTCCACCGGTTTTTTCGAACCAAGAAATAAGCTAACCGTACCAAAGATGATGACGAGAGTAACAATCCAAGCCCATGTTTGCTTAACTGATTTATTCAAATGCTCTCGCCTCCTAACCTTGCCCTATTTCTTCATTCAATTGTTTGGCTAGTAAGCTTCCAATAGTCTCCTTGTAGGACATATAGGCATCTCTTTCTACCTTCTGTTCCCCATAGACAACTTCATCAAATATACGAGCAAGTTGCTGGAAGCTTTCTGCTAAGTTTTTATCTGTACGTCTTAATTCCTGTCCGTACTCCCAATTTGTTTTCCATATTCTTGCCTCTACAAATCCCTTATTGTGAAAATAGAGTAAGAGTGCTAGAAACATATGACGAGTAGCTAGTTGTAAATCACCAGCTACTTCTCGTTTATTAGCTTCAGCAATATGTTCCTCATATCCCCAATCCTTTTCATGCTTCTGATAGAGCGGGGCATGCTTCTGAAGTTTTGATTTCCTTCTCCAATTCCGTATCGTAAAGAAACCAGCAACAAGTATTAGCATAACGACAAGAACTAACAGGATGACAACAATTCCCGTAGCAAACCCATTTGCTGGATTAATAGAACTAAATAGTTCCTGAAACAGGTTCCCAAACCATTCCTTAATGGAATCCCACCATTTCTGAAGAAAGCTACGGTTATCCTTTAAGTAAACGAGATACTCATCGCGATGCAGAATTTCTTCTATTTTATCATTTGCTTGGTCTAAATCTATCATTTACATCACCCTACATGAGGCCCTTAGTTTTTAGGATTTTCATAGTTTTCCATCATGTCTATTAAATCGTCTCCATCATTTCGGAGCTTGAGATCAAAATAAATAATGGCATAACCAACTGCAAAAAACATTGTGGTAATAAGATTTACTATACTCAAAAGAATATTGTAGACAACACTTGTGCCAAGAAATGAGAAGAACAACAATTCAAATACAGAACTAATAACGACTATTATTAAGCCTAGTACTACAAATAAACCAAATGTTCTCCAGAAATTTCTTCTCGTTAAGCTCCAGCTTCTGCCAAGCCCTGGAGCGCAATGTTCGAATACAACGGCAGGAAGATATAGCCCCCAACGGGTTAAGAAATATGCTATCACTCCACCAATTGCTAAAAATAAAACTACACCCATTGCAATTCCAGTAATAGGGTTAAAAACTATTCCGATTGCTGTAAAGATGGAAATTACAATGATTGCAACAAAAAACATTCCAATAACAATAACGCCCATTAGTAAGGAACTACCAAGTATTGGCCAAAATCTTGAAAATGCTCGTTTAATAGCCGAACCCACAGCAAATTCTTCCTGTCTTCTTATAGCATCAATCACTAAAATAATCGCTGCCTGTGCCATTGGATAGAGCACAATAGATGCTAGCCCCATTATGATGGAACCTATATCCTCGCCTATTGTTGTTGGCTCATACGCTACATCAAGTATCGTATTGTAATACTGTTCCAAGAACGAGCCTCCACTAGCCATATCACGGAAAAAACCAGTCCCTGTTAGTAACAAAATAAGTGCTTCCAATAATATCGTAGGACCTATTAAGATTAACATTATCAATAAAAAAGTAGAAAAATTATTTTTACTCAAGCGAAAGGTTTGATCTAATACCTCCCCAAATCGCATTGGTCTTGTAAAATGTTCGTTCATGAATATCCTCCCATCAATAAAATTATATAGTTCTTATTTTACCATTTTTTCTTCTATTAACCGAGTGAAAGTTTCGAATACTTCACTATTGAGCTGTATATCCTCCATCCAGTACTACTGCTTGACCAGTAATACCTCTGGCTTTTTCACTGGCTAAAAAGATAGCATAATCAGCAATTTCTTGTACATCCAGTAACCTTTTTTGTGGAACTAATGGATAAATAACCTCCTCTAGCACTTGTTCTAACGCTACATTTCTTGTTTTGGCAAGATCTTGTAATTGATTTTGTACAAGTGGTGTATCTACATAACCAGGACAGATAGCATTGACTGTAATACAAGCTTCTGCTGTTTCCAGAGCAGCTACCTTTGTTAATCCTATCAGCCCATGCTTGGCACTATTATAAGCAGCCTTTCCAGAAAACCCAATTAAACCATTAATTGATGCCATATTTAGAATACGGCCACTTCCTTGCTTCTTCATGATAGGGATAACATGCTTAATGGCGACAAATGGGGCAACTAACATTAAATGTACCATACGCTCAAAGACTTCTGTAGAAAAGTCCTCAAGCCTAGCAACATGCTGCATCCCAGCATTATTAATCAATACGTCCAAACGTCCAAATAATTCTCTTGTTTTCTCAAAAGCATGTATTATTTCCTCTTCACTTGTTACGTCACAACGTATTCCAGTCACTTTTAGCCCATTATCTTTTAATGTATTTACAGCTTCCTCTAGTTTTCCCTCATTAATGTCGGTAAGCACTACCTTGGCACCTTGCTTAGCAAATTCCTTTCCAATTGCATAACCAATACCACTCGCAGCCCCTGTTACAAATACAACTTTATTTTCTACCATATCTATCACTCCTCTTTGGATTATTAATCATTCCAGTAAACTATTTATTCGAACCATCCATTTCTTTTATTTTACAGTTTAAGTATATTTTTCTGCAAAATAGGTAGAGCAGTTTTCGTTTAAAATGAGGTAGTTTAGGATAATCCTATCTAAGGATAACGTAGGAAGGAGTTTCTTTTATGAAATACAGCTGTATCTTTCTTTTATTGGTTATCCTTTTTAACATTGCCCTATTCCCTCTTTCTACACTTGCAGAAAGGAACAAGGATAATAAATCTGAAGTATTTCTGCCTAAAGGGCTTTTATCAGGATATACCATTGTAATTGACCCTGGACACGGCGGGAAGGATCCTGGAGCTTTAGGTCAGCAGAATATATTAGAGAAAGACATGATTTTAGTTGTTAGCTTACGAATTGCTGAACAATTAAAGCAGGCAGGTGCAACAGTCATTTTAACAAGAGAGGATGATTCCTTTGTCTCCCTTCAGCAGCGTGTACAGCTTAGTAACCAAAATCATGCAGATGCTTTTATAAGTATTCATTTTAACGCTTATGATGAAGATTATGTAGGTGGGTTCCATACGTATTACTATAGAAATGGAGAACGATTAGCACAGACGATTCAGAAGACCCTTGCTGAAAAGATTCATTTACGAAACCGTGGAGTTATTCAGCATGGGTATACGGTATTAAGAGAAAATCATCAGCCAGCAGTTTTGATTGAATTAGGTTTTATCACCAATAAGAAGGAGCTTGCAACTATACAAACAGATGCTTATCAAAACAGTGTAGCTGAAGCTATTATGGAGGCTTTGGTCAAGTATTTGGGTAGTAAATGAAATAGGGCTGTCTTATGTGTCTCCAATTATACTTAGACAGCCTTACTCTATTTCAATTAACTTTTATATAGATTAATCCGAGAATATCATTAAATTGCATAGCTTTAACAAACAACCCTCTTTCCGTCAACCAAGCTAGCAATCGTGATTTATCCGCAAAGTACTCATCCTCTATCGACTCGACCGCTAGCTTATTTCCATTCCGCAAATAAGAACTAATCACCTTCTTACGGTGATTGTTATCATGAAACATTAAATCTGCAATACAAATTTGTCCTCCTGGTTTTATCACTCGAAGCATTTCTTCTAATGCAAATAGCTTATCTTCGTCTGTTAAGTGATGTAAAGCATAGCTTGACACAATCGCATCAGCCGATTGATCTAATAAAGGTAACGCGAGAAAATGTCCTTTCCTTGTTTCAATCTGTGGATATTTCTCTTTACATTTTTGAAGCATCAGTGTTGATTGGTCAACACCAATGACCCTAGCACCGACTGATAAAAATCGTGAGCCTAAATTACCTGTCCCAATTCCAATATCAATCACTGTCTTGCCACTTGATATTTGCACCATGTCCACCACTTTTGCTAGAGCTTGATCATAACCATCATGGATATTAAAAACATGACCATCTTTTTTAATATTATTATCATAATTGGCTGCCTGGTTATCAAAATTCCAACGATCCGTCCAGGAACGGCGAATTTCTTTCAGCTTTTTTAGATGGTTCGTTAATTGACGGATTGGTTCGATGTCCTTCATATCGTCCTGCAATAACATCTTTTCTATCGTTTCAATCATATCTCGTAGCTCTATCCACTGTTCAAATAGTGCGGAACGTTGGATATCCAAATATTGCTTATCACTTAATGTAGGATTATCAAGTAATGACTTAATCGCAGGAATTGACATACCTATTTCACGTAAGGATAAGATTGTACTAATCCGATATAAATCCTCATGGGAATAATACCGATATTGATTACTGGTATCCTTTCTTGGGTAAATCAGCCCTTTCACCTCATAAAAACGTAGTGTCTTTGGGGTCGTATTTAAAAAAATTGCCGCTTCTTTAATTTTCATATTGCTATTCCCTCCCTCGTATTTACTATAAACATTACTCTAAGGGGAAGGTAAAGTATTATTTTATTTAATCTCGTAAGCTTTGTTATAATGGTAGGAAATAAGACAAAGGAAGGTAATTTAATGAACGAAGACATTCTTTCCAGAGCTAAGGCATGGCAAGAAATATTAGGCCTAGATCATTATGTTTTAGAACGTAGTCATATATTTTCAGAAACAAATTTAAATAATCGTACAAGTTATATTCTTTCTTTAGAATTGTTCCCTACGGAGGAAGCTTCTGAAGAACATGAGGATTTTAATCCAACTGGTACGGCTTCTTTAGATATTGATTTCCATACCAATAAATTGAGAAGAATTATTTTTGTAAATGGGGTTTCTTTTGCAAATGAGCACAGTCTCCCAACCCCTGAAATAGAGAATGTAATAGAATGGATAGAAGAAGTAACAGATATGATGTTCGGTAGACAGTTTAAGCTAGTATATGAAGGAGATAGAGAATATCGTTTTCAAGCGACTGTCGATAATATGGAAGTTGCACCAACAGGTGAGATAGAGGTTCGCTTTAATGATACGAACCAACTAACAATGTTTTCTATCGATGGCTTATTCCCAACAGAGGATGAGGTGGAATGGGAGCCCTTTTCCTTAACTAGGGATGATATAACGGAGGAAATTCAAAACCATTTTTCATTCTTAGAAGCTCCGATAGAGGAAGAGGAAAAATGGCTACCGATCTGGCAGGTAAATGAATTCTATATACGTAATGATCAATCGGAGATTATCCTTCCTGAATCCATTCTTACTTTGGATACATACCATCAGTTAAATCGTGTGATCAAATGGGATAATACTAGCACCAAAGAGTTCTCACTGAAGGACTTAGAGCTATCTACAGAGATATCCTACGAGGATGCCATGCATAAGGTAACCGTACAGCCCATTTCACAAAACGAACTTACTCTAGCATTAGAAGAAACGAAGGATTTCCTGAGTCAATTCTATCCAAATGACTCTGGAAAATGGACAGCCACTGGAATGTACCCTGAAAAGAATTATATTTTTGTTGAGTTTGAAGGAGAGACATTTAAAGCATTTAAACGGAAATTAAAGGTAATTATAAATCGCGAGGATTTTACAACTGTTAATTATTGGGATAGTCAATTCCTTCTCGACATGTTTAACGATTATAAGGAAGCAGACCAAGTCTCTGTCACAAAAGAGGAGGCATTTTCAAAAATAGTAGGAACGATTGAAGTCATTCCTGTTTATGTTAAAAATGCTAAATCGGAAAGTTATCAATTATGTGGCCGAGTTTCATGTAACTATGTGGTAAATGCCGCAACAGGCGATTTAATTGATAAGAACGAGTTGTAGTTACCCTTCAGGAATAAAACTGTGTCATTATATCAAAATAAATTTAGGTAAGGGCTCTCTCCAATTATAGTGTAATAAATTATTGACATAAAATAGAATTAATGATTAAATATACTTATAATTTCAAAGGGGAGTAGCTTTAACAGTTATGTCGTCAATTCAGAGTATTCATTACTCTCGGCATTACTGGCAACCCATCGGTGTTGTTAGCAAGACCTTTGCCAATATTGGTAAAGGTCTTTACTTTTTTAGGGGCCTTTACCATCGTACATGGTATAAGCCTCTATTTTTTTATGTTGGAAGGGAGAAAACTAAATGGAATCAATATGGCTAGAATATGCCTGGACTCTATTAATTTTGATTGGGCTGGAGGGAATTTTGTCTGCTGACAACGCATTAGTTTTGGCAGTAATTGCAAAACATCTGCCAGATCATCAGAAAAAGAAAGCAATCAATTATGGTATCCTGATGGCCTTCTTTTTCCGCTTTGCTGCATTATTTGCTATCTCATTTATTGCTAATGTATGGCAGGTTCAAGCAATCGGTGCCGCCTATTTAATTTATTTAGGATTAAAGCACGTAATTCAAGACCTTGGTTCTTCTAAAGGAGACAAAGGTGAAAAGGAAGAGGAATCAGCAGGGAAGGGATTCTGGCCAACGGTTGCGAAAATTGGATTGGCTGACCTTGCCTTTGCAATTGACTCCATTTTAGCTGCTGTAGCGCTTGCAATCGTATTACCAGAAACTGGCTTTGGTCATTTCGGTGGTATGGATACAGGACAATTCTTTATCGTTGTCTTAGCTGGTATTGCTGGATTAATCTTAATAAAGTTTGCTGCAGGATGGTTTGTTCAATTATTGGATAAGCGACCTGGACTCGAGACTACCGCTTATTTGATTGTAGCTTGGGTAGGGGTAAAATTAGCTGTCATTACATTAAGTCATGACAAAGTTGGAATTTTACCACATGAATTTCCACATAGTACCGGCTGGACAGTTACCTTCTGGGTTGTGTTACTCGGAATTGCTATAATCGGATGGTTTGCTTCCGGGAAGAGCAATAGGAAAAATTAGAAAATAAAAAAAGAACCCTATTAATGTTGTAATCATTCAATAGGGTTCTTCTTTACATAATACCAAATTTGTTCTTATCGTTTACAAGTCATCAAAGCCATTCAAGTCACTTGTCTTGGTATATTGTCTTGACTTTTGTTCAAAGAAGTCTGTTTTCGTTCCATCGATATTATCAACGTAAGCACGTATCCATTTCATTGGGTTTTCAACGTGTTCAGGATAGATTTCACTCAAGCCTAGTAATCGTAGCATTTTGTTAGCACGGTATTTAATATAGCCTTGCATTTGCTCCAAATCAATCCCCTCAACCTCTGCAAGTACATACGTTGACCATTCCATTTCTAATTCCACGGAGGTTCTAAATTCCTGATACACCCATTCCATCATGGATTCTGTATTCAGCTCTGGGTACTCAGCTAGAGTTGCACGAAATAGCTCAGAAATAAATCTACCGTGCTCAAGTTCATCACGATTTATATAGCTTATCATCGTAGAGGTTCCAACCATCTTATTATCCCTTGCTAAATTATAGAAAAATGCAAAACCAGAATAGAAAAATAGTCCTTCCAAAAGAGCGGTATATACAAGTGTTTTTACGATATTTTCAATGCTCGGCTCTTCCACAAATTGATTGTAGCCAGCAATAAGCCTTTTATTTCGCTTTAATAGAACAGGGTCTTTACGTCCCAACTGAAACGCCTCATTCTGCTCCTTTAAAGACACTACGGAAGAAAGGACATAGGAATAGCTTTCATTATGAACTGCTTCCTGTTGAGCAATCACTGCCATAATAGATTGAACAGACGGATCGGTTGCATATAAAGAAATTAACAGGGCTGTTCTAGTCTGTGGGGCATCCAACGTCGATAGTAAGCCTATTATTTTCAAGTATGCATCCTGTTCTGATTGAGTAAGCATCGGAAATTGCTTTACATCAGCAGACATATTAATCTCATCTGCTTGCCAGTAATTCCCTACTAGTCGCTTGTACATTTTATACCAATGTGGATATTTAATATCATTCCAATTTAAAATACCACTTGACTCCCCTCCGAATACTTTCGTAGATTTATTCGGAAATCGTGGCTCCATTGTTTTTGCCTTTTTAAGCAATGCTACGGACATGCTGTAATACTCCCTTCAGCCATTGATCTATCAATATTTCCTGGAACCCTCTCGGTGACTGTTCAATTTTCAATCCAGCCCATGGGCTTTCATAAAACTTTACAAGCCTATCAACCGCACCGCAAAAGTAACCAAACTGTGTATCCCCTGTTCCAAATACTGCAATATTATTTGGCTTATAGCCTATTTCTAAAATAAAGTCCTTTACCTCTTCTGGCGTACTGCCATTTTCCCATGTAAAGGTACCAATAAATACCACATCATAATCAGAAGGATGGACTGGAGGATCGATGCCGATACGGTGCTTATCCACCATCGCTCCTCTTGTCTCTAACTTCTTTTGAATATACTCGGCAACCTCTTCTGTATTACCACTGTAGGATAGGTAAGCAATTAATGTTTTCAACTGGAACACCACTCACATTCTTCTACATCGGTCGAGGTAGATCTTACATAATAAGTAGTTTTTAGTCCTTCTCTCCATGCCTGAAGATGTAGGTCTAGTAATACCGAAGCACGGATTGTATGTGGAACATAGAAATTAAAGGATATACTCTGATCAATATGTTTTTGGCGTACAGCATTTTGTTTAACAGACCAGCGTTGATCGACAATATATGCCGAGCGACGATAAATATCATACGTACGATGGTCTAAGTCTGGAGCTGTATTTGGAATTTTAAAGTCCTTTTTCTCTTCATGGTAGAACGGTTTAAAAACCGGATCAATACTTGCTGTAGATCCCGCAATCATAGCAGTTGTGGAATTTGGCGCAACTGCCATTAAGTAACCATTACGAATCCCTTTTTCCATTACGGCAGCTTTTAGCTCTTGCCATTTTTCACCGACATATCCTTTTTCATCGAAGTATGCTCCAGTACTCCATTTACTTCCTGTGAAGGCTGGATAGCTTCCCTTTTCCACACTTAATTCCATGCTACTCTTAATGGTCAAGAAAGCAATTTTCTCATACAAATCATCTGCGTATTCTACTGCCTCCTCTGTTTCCCAATGGATTTGCTTTTTCGCTAATAAATGATGCCAGCCGAATGTACCAAGTCCAATAGCACGGTACTTTTGGTTTGTAAGCTGTGCTTGAAGGATTGGTAATGTATTGATATCAATGACATTATCGAGCATTCGAACCTGTATTTTAATTAAGCGTTCTAACACATTATCGGGAACAGCCTTTCCTAGATTGATTGAGCTAAGATTACAAACTACATAATCTCCAGGCTTATACGTTTTGGTGATATACCCATTTTCATCTGTAAACTCTTCTAGAAATTCGGTTGGTGATTGATTTTGGGTAATTTCCGTACATAAATTGGAGCAATATATCATACCCAAATGTGCATTACTATTTTGTCTGTTTACCTCATCTCGATAAAACATAAATGGTGTCCCAGACTCAAGCTGAGAAATCATAATCCGCTTCATAATTAAAATAGCAGGCAGCTTCTTCTTCGTTAGTTTTTCACATTGGATACATTCCTCATATTTCTTTCTCCAGGACCCTTCCCCTTTTTCCTCATCATAAAAGTCCTCTAATGAGTATCCCATTACTTCACGAACTTCATGTGGGTCAAATAAATACCAATCTCCACGACTAGCTACCTGTTCCATGAAATAATCTGGAATGGACACACCGGTGAAAATATCATGTGCACGCATCCGGTCATCCCCATTATTTAATTTCAAATCTAAAAAAGCTTCAATATCCATATGCCAAACATCCAAATAAACTGCTATTGCCCCTTTACGCGTACCAAGCTGATCCACGCTTACTGCTGTGTTATTCAGTTGCTTAATCCAAGGAACTACTCCGCTAGACATCCCTTTAAACCCTTTAATCGAGCTACCCCTAGAACGGATTTTCCCCATATAGACACCGATTCCACCGCCATTTTTTGAAAGCTTTGCTATATCGGTATTACTATCATAAATAGACTGTAGGCTATCATCCACTGTATCTATAAAACAGCTAGATAGCTGTCCATGTGTTTTCCCAGCATTAGCTAGTGTTGGTGTGGCAACCGTCATATATAAATTGCTTAACGCCCAATATGCCTCCAGAACTAAATCAAGACGACTTGCTTTATCCTCATCCTTCATAAGATGCATGGCAATAACCATCCATCGCTCCTGAGGAAGTTCATACGTGTTTTTATCATGGTCTGTAGCTAAGTATCGGTTAGCAAGGGTATAGAGACCTAAATATGTGAACTGTAGGTCATGCTCCGGATTTATATGATTAGCTAAAAAATCTATATCTTCTTTTGAATATGTATCAAGTAATTTACTCGTGTATATTCCCTCTTGTGTTAAGTCTTTTAGGAGCTGATAAAAGCTGCCATATTTTAATGCGACATCATAATTCCTATTTTTTGCAGCTTGATGGTAAAGCTTTTGTAAGTATAATCGGCTAGCAACAAAACTCCAATTCGAATTTGCTTCGTCAATAATCTCTAGTGCACGTTTAGTGAGTGTATCAATAGCCTTGTCAAAAGAGGTTTCCCCAGAAACATCCATAGTTAAATCGGCTGGATTCACCGGTAAATTTTCTACAGCAAAACGGATAATTGGATCTAGCTTTTCTTTTAATGTTACTTCTGTTGACAGCATCCTTCATTCCTCCTAATAGTAAAACTAGCAACATGCTAAAATAAGGTAAATATGGCTTGGAAATTAGCTCTTTTCTATAAATAGAAAAGCCGCTCACCCACGGATGAACGGCATACAAAAAACGACAGAAATTATCTAAATATGTATAACTCCATCGCCTCATACTCTTTCAACCCGAAGAAAAATGAAACTATAAGTGATGGCAGGTCTCCTGGCTTGTGCGTCACTCTACTAAAGTCCTTCCCATATCATTATGTTATCGATACAGTGGAATTCTCGTTCGTCAACACTAACAGTTGCGGGGACAGCTCCAGATTTTCACTGGATTCCCTTTTCAGACAATATATGTCACCATTACTTTTAAGTACTATATATAGTATTATATTATTATATTATCACAATATATTGTATTAATAGCCTATCATAGTTTTATAGACTTTGCAAACATATTTTAATTCCATTCGTAAATGGGAGGGATTTTGGGTACAATAGCATTATCAAGTGGAGGTCGATTTATATGAATAAAATTGTAGAATTAATTCGTTCTGCTTCCTATACAATTGTATTTACTGGTGCTGGTATGTCTACTGAAAGCGGCTTACCAGATTTCCGCTCCAAGGATAGAGGACTATGGACTAAATTCAATCCAGATGAACTAGCTAATGTACATGCACTTCAGGATAACTTTGAAGAATTTACGAGCTTTTACCAGTATAGACTCCGAGAGATTGATAAATATCAGCCCCATGAGGGCCACCAAATTCTTGGAAATTGGGAAAAACGTGGGTTAATAAAAGGAATTATCACACAAAATGTGGACGGCTTTCACCATGATGCCGGAAACCAAAATGTAATGGAGCTTCATGGTACATTTCGAAGGTTTTTCTGTAATCAATGTTTGAGAGACCAGGACCGAGAAGAGTACTTGAATGGCAAAAGCCACTGTAAATATTGTGATGGACCTGTAAGACCAGGAATTGTCCTATTTGGAGAGATGCTTCCTGAGGATGTTTTTCTCCAAGCAGAAATTGAAACTTCTAAATCTGATTTATTTATCGTTCTAGGCTCATCATTAACAGTTACTCCCGCCAATATGTTCCCACTAATAGCAACTGAGCGTGGCGCCAAGCTTATTATCGTCAATCGTGAACCAACACCAATGGACATGTACGCCGATTTCATTGTTCGTGATAAAAGTATCAAAGAGTTTTTAATTATGATTGAAAAGGAATTATCATAAAAGCATGTTCGGCAGTATGAACTTTCTGCGATATATTGGCGTTCGATAGTCTATTAGACTCACGCACCTACTTCCAGCTACTTTTTGTCTATTAGAATGCTTCTATTAGACTCAGGCACCTACTTCCAGCTGCTTTCTGTCTATTAGAACGCTTCTATTAGACTCAAGCACCTACTTTCAGCCACTTTCTGTCTATTAGACCGCTTCTATTAGACTCAACCACCTACTTTCAGCTGCTTTCTGTCTATTAGAACGCTTCTATTAGACTCAAGCACCTACTTTCATGCGATTTCTGTCCATTAGAACGCTTCTATTAGACTCAAGCACCTACTTTCAGCCACTTTCTGTCTATTAGACCGCTTCTATTAGACTCACGCACCTACTTTCATGCGATTTCTGTCTATTAGAACGCTTCTATTAGACTCAGGCACCTACTTCCAGCTACTTTTTGTCTATTAGCGCTCCTCAAGCAGACTTTTCTTTTGAATAATTATTTATTCATGCAGTCTACGAATGAGTGATTCTAAATAAAAACAGGAGCGCTCCTCGCTCCTGTTTCGATTATCCCAATACAGCACGGTCACTTTCAAATTGTTCTCCGCGAATACGTTGGAATTCTTTTAATAGATCTTCTATTGTTAAATTCTGTTTCTTTTCACCATGGATATCTAAAATGATTTGCCCTTTATCCATCATAATCAGCCGATTTCCTAAATCAAGTGCTTGCTGCATATTATGGGTAACCATTAAGGTTGTTAAGCCATGCTCTGCAACAACATCCTTCGTTAGTTTCGTGATTAATGCGGCTCGTGATGGATCCAGTGCTGCTGTATGTTCATCAAGAAGTAAAATATTCGGGTTAGTGAAAGTTGCCATCAATAGAGAAAGTGCTTGACGCTCTCCACCAGATAACAATCCCACTTTAGCATTCAGCCTATCCTCAAGACCTAAATTTAACGTTTTTAAATGTTCCTTAAATTCTACTTTCCTCAGTTTTGTAACACCAGGCTTTAAATTCCGCTTTCTGATGCGCGAATAAGCCATCGCTAGGTTTTCCTCAATCGTCATGGATGGAGCTGTGCCTGCCATCGGATCTTGGAATACGCGACCTATGTAGGCAGAGCGTTTAAATTCGGGGAGACTGGTAACATTCTTTTCAGCAATAACGACCTCGCCAACATCTGGTACTAGATTGCCAGAAATAATATTCATGAGCGTAGATTTACCAGCTCCATTACTACCTATAACCGTTACAAAATCGCCTTCTCTTAATTCTAAATTAATTCTTTGTAACGCCTTTTTTTCATCTGGAGTACCTTCATTAAATGTAATGGACACATCTTTTACATGTAACATATTAGGCCTCCTCCTTTAATTCAACTAGTGCAGCACGCTTTTGTAATCGGCGCTTCTTTTCCCTCTGTCCCTGAAGAACTTTCGGTGCAACAAGGGCAACGATAACGATGAATGCAGTAATTAGCTTCATATCACCTGTTTCTAAAAATTCAACCCGTAATGCCAGGGTTACAACTATCCTATACACGATTGCTCCACCAATGACGGCAATGGTTGCAATCGCGATTGTTTTCTTGCCAAACAGAGCTTCACCGATAATAACGGAGGCTAGACCGATAACAATCATTCCGATTCCCATCTGAACATCAGCAAATCCACCAATCTGGGCAATTAACGCTCCACTAAGCGCAACCATCGCATTCGAAATTCCTACACCGAGTATAATTAAATTGTCTGTGTTTGCCGAAAGACTCCGGATCATTCGTTTATTATCTCCGGTGGCCCTTAATGCAAGACCAACCTCTGTTTTTAGGAAATAATCCGTTAAAAACTTTATAGCTAATGCGACAACAATCATGAAGGCTACAATAATCCATGTTGCAGGGGCTCTCCCTAAACCAATAGAATTCCATAAATTATTCAGGAAACTATCAATTCCTTCTGGCCAAATCCCTCTTAGTTGGGAAAATAAGGTTTCTTCACTCGATAAAGATACAGTAGGCTTATCCATTATTCGTAAATTAATAGAATATAAGGCAATCATCATTAAAATCCCAGATAATAATGCGTTTATCTTACCTTTTGTATGAAGCAGGCCTGTAATACAGCCAGCAATAAAACCAGCAATGATTGCAAAAATTGTAGCCAAAACAGGCGGGACACCACTGACAATGGATACTGCAGCAACACCTGCACCTGTCACAAAGCTACCATCTACTGTCAAATCAGGGAAATCTAATACGCGGAAGGTTAAATATACCCCTAAAGCCATGATTGCGTATATAATTCCAGATTCAACAGCACCAAATAGTGATAAAGCCATATAATATATTAACCTCCTATTCCACACCTTTTTCTGAAAAATGTGGATATTAACTTCTTAGAATAGAGAAGCAGGCCTAATGCCTGCTTCTCATTGGACTTATAAGGTGCATTTCTCTAGTTCTCAGCAGTATCAACGAACTCAGCATCATCCCACTCAGAATTCCATTCAATCCCCTGTTCTTCTGCTGCTTTCTTATTAATGAACAACTGAATTTCAGGTGGATACTCCACTTTAATATCCTTTATAGACTTACCATCCTTTAAAATTTGGACTGCCATTTCACCTGTACGATATCCGATAGTATAGTAATCAATACCAAAAGTTACAAATCCACCCTTAGCAAGTGAATCCGGCTCTCCTACAACTAGTGGAATATCTTGTTCATTCGCAACCCCTACAACACTTTCAAGTGCAGAAACGACTGTATTATCTGTTACTATATAGAAAAGATCTACTTCACTAACTAAGGTTGTTGCAGCCTGCTGAACCTCAGACGAGTTTGCAACCGTACGCTCTTTAAAAGTTAAGGAGGTACCTTCACCAGCAGCTAAAACTGCTTCAATTTGCGTTACTGAATTTGATTCTCCAGCATTATAGATTAACCCCACCGTAGCATCTGGAAAATATTTATCAATAAATTTCACCGTTTCTTGTATAGCATCTGGATGTAAATCTACAACCCCTGTGATGTTCTCACCAGGCTCATCCATTGCTGTAACTAATCCAGCGGATACAGCATCAGTTACAGAAGTAAATAAGATAGGGATATCCCTAGCATCTTTAGTTGCTTCTAGTGCGGACAAAGCAGCAGGTGTCGAGTTGGCAAAGATAAGGTCTACGTCATCTGCAACAAATCCATCTGATATTGGCTTTAGATTGTTTTGATCTCCCTGTGCACTCTGAAAGTCAAATTTCACATCTAATCCGGCATCCTCTAATGCCTTCTTAAAGCCTTCATAGGCTCTATCCAATGATGGATGCTCTACTATTTGTGATGCTCCAATTTTAAAGCTATCCCCTTTACTTGCATTCGATCCACATGCAGCTAGAATGACAATACTGACAATCGCTACAATTAATAATGATAAACCTCTTTTCACTACCTACTCCCCCTTATTCTCCTTTGAATAATTCATGCAATTTGAGAAATTATAACATACTAGAAATTTGAGTCAAGCGTATTTTTAGACTATTCTACCAATTTGTAACCGCTTACTACCAAGCCATTAATGCACTAGAAGATTTTAAAATTTTTCACCCCTTCTAAAAATACATTACTTTTTCAATAGCCGTAAGAATTCGCTGTGGTGTAGGTAAATAATGATTCTCTAAGCTTGATAATGGTACTGGAACATCAAAGCCTGTGACTCTTTCTACCGGAGCCTTTAAATATAAAAAGGCAGTATCATTGATGATGGAAACAACATCATTTCCCAGTCCTCCAGTTCTTGGTGCTTCATGTATAACAACTGCTCTACCTGTTTTTTGAACAGATTCAGCTAGTATGTCATGATCTATTGGATATAAGGTTCTAAGATCAATTACTTCACAGCTAATTCCTTTTGCATCTGCTTGCTTCGCTACTTTTTCTGCAAGAGGAACCATTGCACCCCAACTAATAAGTGTCACATCGTTACCTTCTATCCGCCTCTTACCCTTTCCTATTTCTATGGTATAGTGACCGGTTGGAACTTCTTCGCGTGTAGACCTATAGCTATGTAACGGCTCCATAAAGAGAACCGGATCTGGAGCTTCCACAGCCGAGATAAATAACCCTTTTGCATCATATGGCGTTGCAGGACAGATAACTTTGATTCCGGGCATATGGGTGAATAATGCTTCAGCACTATCGGAATGTATCTCTGGCGCTCGAACTCCTGCACCATAGGGAGCACGTATAACCATTGGTACAGTGAATCTCCCCATCGTTCTCATTCTAATTCGAGAAACATGGGTCATGATTTGATCATAGGCTGGATAAATAAAGCCCATAAACTGAATTTCCGCTATCGGTTTAAACCCATTTACAGCTAATCCCACAGACGCTCCAATAATACCCGATTCAGATAGAGGAGTATCAATAACTCTCTCTTCTCCAAATTGCTCTTGCAAACCATCTGTTGCTCGAAAAACACCACCGTTTTTCCCGATATCCTCACCTAAAATTAATGTTGTTTCATCATTTTCTAAAACAGTTTTCATTCCATCATTTATCGCCTGAATCATTGTCATGCTTTTAGTGGCAATGTACTCATCCTTAGATTGTTGTCGTTTCGTCTTCATTTCACTGCCCCCTTAACAATTCTATATACGAATCCCTTTGTTCCAATAATTGCTTAGGAGGTTCGGCAAATACATAATCAAACATGTCCTCCACATTTGCTTTACTATAGGACTCCATGGCTTTAACTGCGGATTCGATCTCTTCTTCTACTTGCTGATGCGTTTTTTGGATATATGCATCATCCCAAAAACCATAGTTTTTCATAAAACGTTCCATACGAATAAGCGGATCTACAACATCCATGCCGATCTCAGTTGATCGGTACTTTGTTGGGTCATCTGCCGTCGTATGTGCTCCAACACGCCAGGTAACAGCTTCAATTAACGTTGGCCCACCACCTGTTCGAGCGCGTTTAATTGCCTTTTGCATCTCAAAATAAACAGCGAAGAAATCATTTCCATCCACACGGACTCCAGGTATATCATAGGCAACAGCCTTTTGAGCAATCGTTTTTGAATTCGTTTGCCGTTCAAACGGAACAGAAATGGCATATCCATTATTTTGATTAAACAAAATCGTAGGTGTCTGGAATACACCTGCAAAGTTTAATCCTTCATGAAAGTCTCCTTCAGAAGTGGCACCATCCCCAAAATAAGCAATTGCTATGTGGTCAGTTCCCTTTCGCTTCTCTGCCCAAGAAGCTCCAACCGCATGAAGAATTTGTGTTGCAATTGGTACCGCTGCAGGGAAGATACGCTTCCCCTCTGGTGGAACACAGCCCTCAACACGACCATTCCAGTACAGAAATGTCCTAACCATATCAGCACCAAAGGTTAGCATTGCTCCATGATCTCGGTATGTAGGAAACATCCAATCATTTGAATCTAATGCTAACGCACTTGCAACCTGTGCTGCCTCTTGCCCCTCAAAAGGTGGGTAAGTACCAATCCTGCCCTGACGCTGTAAACTTTTTGCTTTTTTATCGAATGTGCGAATCCGATACATATGATAATAACCATTCTCTACAAGTTCTTTATGTATTCTATCTCTATTCTGCATATCAACTAGATTACCTTGTTCATCAATTATTTGTTTCAATGGATATTCTTCCATTAAAATACCTCCAATATCAATCTAGTAAAAACATTGATAGCGTTTTCATTATTATTTTTTATATTACGTTATTTAAACGTAATTTTATCATTCCGTAATAGTAGTAGTCAATGAAAATTTAGAAAAATCTATATCTTTTGAACTAGTTGTTAGAAGTAAGAAAGTCCAGCCTCTGAAAACAAGCTGACACTTGAGCTTTTGCACTTTCTATCATGCTTTCCATTAACTCGCTTACTGTAGGGATATCCTCAATTAACCCAGCTACCTGACCACCATTTATGAATCCTCTATCCAGATCACCCTGAATAGCCCCTATCACATGGTGTGCTTCCGAGGTGAAATCTGCAAATTCTTCTATAGATAATCCTTCCTTTTCCCTATCTAACAAACTAGTAGAGTAATTTGTTTTCATTACTCTTCTAACGCTACCGAAGCTTCTACCAATGATAATTGCATCCGTTCCACTAGCATCCATTAGCTTCTTCTTATAATTCTCATGAAAAGGGGCTTCTTTTGTTGCGATAAATCGCGTTCCCATTTGTACTCCTTCTGCACCAAGTACTAGCGCTGCAGCTAATCCTCTTCCATCACCAATCCCACCCGCTGCAACAACAGGTGTTTTCACCTTTTGAACAATCTGGGGAATTAATGTAAACGTAGTAAGTTCCAAACTAGAGTTAATTCCTGCTGCTTCGTACCCCTCTGCAACTAAAATATCCGCCCCAGCCGCTTCTGCCTTTTCCGCGTGTTTTACAGATGCAACAATTGTTATGACCTTTATATTTCTTTCATGAAGTATTGGGATATAGGGTGCTGGATTTCCAGCTGACAGGGAAAAAACGGGGACACTATGTTGAATGCCCAAATTAATCAACTCATCAACAAACGGGGAAACATTTATGGCGATATTTAATGCAAACGGTCTAGATGTTAGCCGTTTTGTTTCCAAAATAATTTCTTCAACTTCTTCGACAGACATAGTGCCACAACCAATCGTGCCGAGCCCACCTGCTTCTGAGACAGCAGCGGCTAGCATTGCATTTGAAATATTTCCCATACCACCTTGAATGATTGGATAGGTAATATTTAATAGTTTCGTAACACGATTCATCCTAATCCCCCTTTGTCACTTCCCTTTAAAAATTGGCTCCCTTTTTTCACTAAACGCCTGTAAGGCTTCTAACCTATCTTCCGTTGGAATTGTAAGCTCATAGGCTTTTGCTTCCATATCGAGTCCAGTGTGGAGATCGGTATTAAGCCCTAGTGAAATGGCAAATTTAGCTTGTGTAACAGCAATCGGTCCATTTTTTAAAATTTTTGTTGCTAGGTCCTTTGATTCTTGTAGCACCAATTCTGGCTCTACAACTTTAAGTACTACCCCAAGTGTGTGTGCTTCTTCTGCAGTAATCTTTTTTGCAGTAAGAATCATTTCCTTTGCTTTCATTTCGCCAACTATTCTAGGTAAACGTTGCGTTCCACCTGCTCCTGGAATGATGGCCCAACTTGTTTCCGTTAATCCCATTTGAACAGCTTTCGCCGCAATTACAAAATCGCAAGCAATCATCAATTCAAAGCCACCACCAAAACAATAGCCATTCACTGCCGCAATGGTCGGTTGTGGTAATCTGGCAACCGAATCGAAACAGTCACGGATTGCTTTCACATTTCGTCTCACTTCAGATTCTGTTAATGTTTTACGTTCCTTTAAATCAGCCCCTGCACTGAACGCTCTATTCCCTTCTCCCGTTATAATAACAGCCCTTATGTCTCTATCAAGATGAATACGGTCTACGGTTTCTTGTAGCTCAGACAGCATTTGATAGTTGAAGGCATTTAGTGCCTCTTCACGGTTTAAAGTAATGTAAGCAATATGATTTTCTTTTTGAAAAAGGATTGTTTGCATCGCTCTTTCTCCTTTCGTTGGCGTTGGCGTGGTCGTGTTCTAGGTCATTATTGAATAGTGCCTATAACCCTTCCACGATTACGGAAACACCTTGCCCGACTCCAACACACATGGTGGCGAGGCCATATTTTACTTCTCTTTTCTTCATTTCATGGATCAGCGTTGTTAATATCCTTGCTCCACTTGCTCCAAGTGGATGTCCAAAGGCAATTGCTCCACCATTAACATTCACAATCTGTGAATCTAATTCCAATTGTCGAATGCATTCAATCGATTGGGAGGCAAATGCTTCATTTAATTCTACTAGCCCGATATCAGAGGTATTTAAACCTGCCCGAACAAGTGCTTTTCTAGTTGAATAAATAGGACCAAGTCCCATGATGGATGGCTCAAGCCCTGCAGTAGCCCCAGTAACATACCGTGCCATCGGCTTTACACCTAATTTTTTTGCCTTTTCTGCGCTCATTAATAATAAAGCTGAAGCACCATCATTGACACCTGATGCATTTCCCGCTGTAATGGTGCCTTTATCAAATAATGGTTTAAGTTTGCTCAGCTTTTCTAGGGTTGTATCTGGACGTGGATGTTCATCTTGTTCAATCTTCATCTCATTATTCTTTTGATCATGATAGATTACCGGAACGAGTTCATCTGAAAATCGGTTTTCTTCCATCGCTTTTTTCGCTCGTTGCTGGCTAGTAAAAGCAAATTCATCCTGCTCTGTACGACTAATGGAAAAACGTTCTGCAACATTCTCGGCAGTTTTCGGCATAGATTCTGTTCCGTACATCTCTGCAAGCCTTGTGTTTATAAATCGCCATCCAATTGTTGTATCAAAAAGCTCCATATTTCCTCTAGGAAATTCTTTATCTGGCTTAGCCATAACAAACGGGGCACGCGTCATACTTTCCGTCCCACCAGCAATAAAAATATCTCCCTCTCCAATAGCAATAGCGCGTGCTGCATACATGACCGCATCAAGTCCTGACCCGCAAAGACGGTTAATGGTTGTTCCACTTACAGAAACAGGTAGATCCGCTAGTAGCGCAGACATTCTAGCTACATTTCGATTATCCTCTCCTGCTTGGTTGGCATTCCCTAAGACAACTTCTTCTATCTCTTCAGGAATAATAGCTGGATTTCGATCTAGTAACGCTTTTATCACGATTGCTCCTAAATCATCTGGACGAACACCCTTTAGAGCCCCTTTGTACCTACCAATTGGCGTCCGTACTGCATCAATAATTACAACATCTTTCATTTTTTTATCAACTCACCATCTTTGGAATACTCGTATACACCACGACCAGTTTTTCTCCCTAGCCTTCCTGCCTTAACATACTGTTCTAATAGTGGTGCTGGACGAAACTTTTCCCCTAAGGTTTCATGTAAGTACTTCAAATTATTCAATCTTGTGTCCAATCCAACTAGATCCCCTAACTCCAGTGGCCCCATCGGGTAGTTAAGACCGAGCTTAATCGCTTTATCAATATCTTCTGCAGTTGCAACACCTTCCTGAAGCATGTAAAAGGCTTCATTCCCGACCATGGCACTAATTCTACTCGTAACAAATCCTGGAAATTCATTAACCTCAACGGTTTCTTTACCCATTCTTTCCGCTACTTCACGAATAATGGTCACCGTTTCTGAGCTTGTTTCAAGTCCTTTTACGATCTCTACTAGTCGCATGCGATGAACTGGATTAAAAAAATGCATAGCAGCAACCTTTTCTGATCTCTTTGTGTAGGACCCTAATTCAGTTGGACTGATGGTCGAGGTGTTAGAGGCAATCACGATATCCTTTGCTGCGTATGTATCAACTGTTTCCAATACATGTTTCTTCAAATCACGCTTTTCCGGAACAGCCTCTATAACAAAGTCCGTACTCTTTACCACTGTATGTAGCTCCAGTGAGGTTTGGATATTCCCTACTAAATTCCCAGCTTCTATATTGGATAATTTCCCGCGTTCCACTGCTTTATTTGCCAAAATGCTCATTTCGTCTAGGGCATTTTGTAGTTGATCCTGTGAAACATCTACAAGTGTCGTCTGAAAGCCAGCAAGGGCCGAGACATAGGCTATGCCTCGCCCCATCACACCAGCTCCAACGACAGTAATACTATTAATTGTCATTGGTAGTCTTCCTTTCTTTCTACTTAACTAAACTTTATCTTTTGCTACCAATCCTTCGAAGGTAAGACATTTAGAAAAGCTTTTATACCCCAAACGGATTTATTGGTTTTGGACCATAATAGGAGAGCACACTCTTGTCTTCCATATATAAATCTAGTGTTTCTACGGTTAGCTCTCTACCGAATCCTGACTGCTTGTAGCCACCGAATGGTGTTCCCGGGAATGCGGAGAATGGGCTATTAACCATAACAATTCCAGCTTGGATTTGGTGGGCAACACGGGTAGCCCTTGCTTGGTTTGTCGTCCAGATAGCTGAACCAAGTCCATATTCTGTATCGTTTGCTCGTGCCACAACATCCCGCTCATCCGCAAACTTCTCTACTACAACAACCGGTCCAAAAATCTCTTCTTGGACGACCTTCATATCTGGACTAACATCCACAATAATGGTAGGCTCATACCAGTAACCATTCTCAAACCCCTCAATTTTTAATTCTCTTCCACCGGTTAAAATGGTTGCCCCATCTTCCCTAGCTGATTGTACGTAGCCATCAATTTTCTCTAGCTGGCTTCTACTAATGATAGAACCAACATGTGTCCCTTTATCAAAAGGATCACCTAGCTTCAGCTTCTGCGTTCTTGATACAAACTGTTCCATGAATTCATCGTATATTTCCTCATGAACGAACAATCGGGACCTTGCTTCACAGGACTGTCCTGTATTAAAGAAGATACCGAACAATGACCCTGCTACTGCCGCTTCTAAATCAGCATCTTCAAAAATAATGCTTGGTGATTTGCCGCCTAACTCAAGAGTCAATCGTTTTAATGTACTTGACGCCTTTTCCATAATGTCTCGCCCTGTTGGAGTGGATCCTGTGAAAGCAACCTTATTTACATCCTTATGGGTAACCAAGTAATCTCCTACCACTTGGCCTGCACCAGGAATGGTATTTACCACTCCTTCGGGAACACCAGCTTCATGACATATCTCATTGAGAATAATTGCTGTGATTGGTGTTAGACTAGCAGGCTTGACGACAACCGAGCACCCAGCAGCAATCGCCGGTGCAATTTTCCATGCTGCCATCATCATTGGATAGTTCCAAGGGATAATTTGTGCACAAACTCCTACTGGTTCTTTATGTGTATAGTTAAAAAAGCCATTCGGCATATTATTCACTGTTCCACGGTGACCAATAATGGCACCTGCATAAAATTCGAAATCCTCAATGGCTTGACTAATCTGAACCTGTGCTGCACTAATCGACTTACCACTGTTGAGAACCTCCATTTCCACCAACTCATTAAATCGGCTTCGCATAATGGAGGCGATCTTATTTAAAACACGTGCACGTTTTCCAACTGGGTATTTGCGCCATTTCCCATTATCAAAAGCGTTTCTTGCTGCTTGAACAGCTCTCTCAGCGTCCTCGATCGTTGCTTTAGCAATTGTTGCAATTACTTCTCCTTTTGCTGGATCAAACGTTTCAAACACCTCTTTAGAAACACTTTCCACACGTTCACCATTAATAACCATGCCGTAATGGCTTCGTTTCATTTCTCCAACTGCTGTAATCTTATCTGATACGATTTGTTCCATTTTGGTCCTCCTTATTTTCCTATAAAATTTGGATTACGCTTTTCCACAAATGCCTGTAAACCCTCAAGATGATCCGTGGACATACCAGCAATTCGTTGCGCATATGCCTCCTGCTCTAAAAACGTTCCATAATCGGTATGCATGCTATCTAGCATATAACGCTTCAACAATGAAAATGCCTTGGTAGGTAGTGCCACCATTTGAAATGCAAAGTTTTCGACCTGTTCCAAAAAGTCTTGTTCACTATATACCTCTGTTGCTAACCCCAGTGCCTTTGCCTCTTCAGCTACTATTGGCTTTCCAAGAACCGTAACTTCAAGTGCTTTTGCATAACCTATTAACCGAGGGAGTATATATAAAAATCCTGAATCCGGTACAAGTCCAATATTCATGAAGGCACTAACAAATTTTGCATTTTCCTTCATCAAACGAAAATCTGCGGCAAGGGCAAGTCCCATACCCGCTCCGGCAGCAATCCCGTTAACCGCTGCTATAACTGGCTTTGGTGTCTGCTTTATCGTCTGTAGCATGGGATGATATCGTTCTCTTAAAAAAGTTGCATGGTTAGTTTGTTCATCTACCTCAGCTAAATCCTGGCCTGAGCAAAAGGCTTTTCCACTACCAGTTAAAACAATGCACCTTATTTCTTCATCCTTTGTAGCTAGTTTAAAAGCATATGTAATTTCTTGATTCATCTTTTGCGTAAATGCATTGTAAGAGGCAGGACGATTTAGATAAATAGTGGCTATTTTATTGTTTTTTTCATATAGGATTGTTTCAAAATTCATCTCCTTACATCCCCCTAAATGTTGGTGGACGCTTTTCAGTAAATGCCTGCATCCCCTCTTTTTGGTCTTCAGATGCAAATGCAATATAGAAATTTTTCCGTTCGAGGTTTTTACCATCTTGTAGACTTAAATCGACTGCTGCATGGACTGCCTCTTTGATTAATCGTAATGAAATTGGTGGTTGAAGTGCTAGTTGATATGCTAATCTCATTGCTTCTTCTTCTACCAATTCAGGAGCTACTAATCGATTAACTATTCCAAACTGATATGCAATTTTTGCTGGCATCGGCTCTCCAAGCCAGATGAATTCTAGTGCTTTTCGTGGTCCCATCGCTTTTGTTAAAAATTGTGTTCCTCCTGCACCAGGCATAACACCTAATTTCACTTCGGGAAAGCCAAATTTTGCATCTTCTGCTGCAACAATCAAATCACAGTGTAGGGCTAATTCAAATCCACCCCCTAATGCAAAACCATTAACAACAGCAATAATTGGTTTTTTGATAAGGCTAATTCTATCCCAGACTGCAAATGGGTTTACCATTTCCAGTGAAAGAGGTGTACTATGAACCATCTCTTCTATATCTGCACCAGCAGCAAACGCTTTTTCATTTCCCTTTATAATCATCACTCGTATCGCATTATTTTGATCAAAGGATTCGAGCTGGGCTACAATCTCATCTACCATCTCTCTATTCAATGCGTTTAAAACCTCTGGACGGTCTAATTGAATTATCCCTATATCATCTTGTGAAAAAGCTCGAATATAATTACTCATCTACCTCTTCACCAATCATTAGGGTGACAATATCACCAGCAAATTTCATGACATCTCTTCCAGAAGCCTTTCCTTCATCGGTTCGCATTGCCTTTTGTAATGATTCATGGTCATCATAGTACATTTCACATAGCAAATAGTATTCACTCTCCCCCATTGGTGAACCTACAATTCTCGTAACCTCCATTTTTCGCAAGCCTGGAATTTTACTAGTTATTGGAGCATGTGTATGAAAATAGTGCTCATCAAATTTCGCTTTATCCTCTGGTTGTTTGTATAATGCAATTAGTTTTACCATTTTATTTCCCCCTTGATATATGGTTTTTTAGGAGGCATAGCTTTGCCTCCGAATTTCAAATAGTTTATAGATCATCGGGTAAATGTCTAGCTATTAAGTGGTTGAATAACGACAGGCTTCATTGCTTCAAATGGATTTCTACAGGAACTGCAATAAAGAATACTTCTACAAGCAGTTGGTCCGAACACATTTTCCATAGAGGTATAATCCGAGTCACAATACGGACAGTTAACCGTCCACTCATCACCAGGTCGATAATTTTCTGGTGGTGGAGCAATTCCATGCTTCTTCAATTCTGTCTTTCCTTTATCCGTAATAGCATCCGTTGACCATTGGTGTTCCATTGTAAATTCAACCTGACAATTCTTCACCCATCTAAGCTCTTCTACCGCTTTCTTTACATTCATTTCGATAAAATCTAGAGCAGGACATCCCGCGAAGGTTGGAACCATTTTGATTTGTACCAAATTGTCCTTCACGAGAACCTGGTGAACCATGCCTAAATCAAACACACTGACAGAAGGGAGCTCAGGATCGTCGACCGTTTTTAATACCGTGTATATTTCTTCCAGTTTAGTAGTCTCTACCATTGTCACTCCTCCTCTCTACAAGTTTATTCATCTCGTATGTTTGGCATGCTATATTACCAGATTGCTGTTTTATCACTTTGAAATACCTCTGCAAGTGTTCCTAGTGCTTGGTCCAAATCGGAAGTATGCTCTCCATTTCTTCCACTACCATATTTTTTTCCTAAAGGCCCCTCTGGCATAGCAACTAATACAGTTTTTACTTCTTCTAGCCAATTTCCCTTTATCGTCTCTTCATCGATAGCTATTAGCTGGTGTTGCACCATTTCATTTCCATAATTACCTAACTCAAGCACATCGAGAAATTCTTCCCAAGCCTCTTCAATACGGTGCTGAATTCTCTTTTTTGCCTCCTCAGACGAGGTTTGTAGCTGCTTAATCCAAAGCTTCCAATGGGCAAAATGATAAGGGTGCTCCATTAATACTTTTTTTGCCACATTTGCTAGTGGCTTATAGGAGCTCGTTGAAATCGCTTCCAATTTTACCTTTTTAAAGGATTCATAAAAGTAGTTCCTCACAACAGCTAACGCCCAATCAAAGTAAGGCTCTTCTAAATACTTCCCTTCTCCGTTCCGCTTTTCGAGGTAAGCACCATTTCTTCTATCACTTGCACCTCGATCATGAGCAAGGAAATTGGCATCCCCTTCACCGAGTTCTTCCAATAAATTGTAATACATTACAGCATGGCCCATTGTATTCTGTGTGATAGAGGAATAAGCAACATCTTCTTCTATATGAGGTGCTAAACCTAACCACTCAGAGCCACGAAAAGAGATAATAAAATCATCATCAGCTAATTGAAATAAGAGTTCCCTTAATGCTTGATAATAGCTTGGATCCTGTCTAGCTATTTCAGTCGTCTCAACAATCTTGCTCATTTCCTCTTCACCTCTTTCCAGGACATAATTTCCTTTTCATCTAGCATGCCTTGTTCTTTTTCCTTCCATTTTTGACGTAAATATCCGTAGCCCTTTGTTGTTCGATATTCTTTATTATCCAAACGATTCGTCAAGCCTTGCCTTTCCTCACTTGTCATTTTGCGAATATCACTTTGTCTGACAACCCAAACATCTATAACTTCTTCACGTCTCATGAAGTTCTCCTGTGCCATAAGCATTGCCATTTCTTTATTCGGTGCTAGTAGGCTGAATTGATGTTGCATTGGCGCTTTATTTCCACGCCTGCTAAACACTTCATAGACTTGATAAAAATCGGATTCCTTTGCCATGTTTGTTCCTCCCGCCCTTTACACGCTGACTGGATCTGTGGCTAGCGCTTGCCTTACCCAGCGATTGTTTTCATAAGCAATTTCTCTTACACGTAATCTTTCTTTGGAACGAGGTCCTTTATTCCGAATAATTTGCTTGAACTCTTCCCAATCTGGCTGCTTATATATCCATTTTTCTTCTTTCTCGTCATAACGTACCGTCTCGTCTGGTACGGTTAGCCCTAATGAAAATACCCTTGGCAGGTACTTCGATAAAAATGCCTGACGTAGCTCTTCATTTGTGCTTTTACGAATCTTATAGTTAATCATAATGTCTTGCTTTGAACTTCCAGTAGTTTCTGCGGAGCTAGGTCCAAAGAACATAAGCAGTGCAGGCCACCAACGATTCAATGATTCTTGTAAAATTTCTCGCTGATAGTCATTCCCCTCTGCTAATGCCATAATAATGGATTCCCCATGTTGCGCATGGAAAACCTCCTCCTGACAAATACGCTGTAAGGCCCGTTGATATGGTCCATAGGACGCATCTAGCATGTTAGTCTGAGAAATAATAGCAGCTCCATCTACTAACCAGCCGACCATTCCAGCATCTGCCCATGTTTTGGTTGGCATATGGAAGACATTATGAAATTTTAAATCCCCATTTAGTAAATCTTCCATTAAGTCTTCTCTAGTTTTTCCATATGGCTTCATCAAGTCTTCTGCAACACGTAACAATAGCTGTCCATGTCCCATCTCATCTTGAACTTTGGCCATAATACCAAGCTTTCTTTTTAATGTCGGTGCTTTCGGTACCCATTCCTTCTCTGGAAGTGCCCCCATAATTTCACTAATCCCATGCATTGATATCAGTTTTATTAGTGCCTGACGATAATCAGTAGGCATCCAGTCATCTGCTTCAATCTTTTCTCCTGCTTCTATTCGGGCCATAAAAGCTTCATATTTTTCCTGATCCTGTTCCATGTAGGCGCTAGTCTTGGAATCTCCGTCCTCCACATAGTTATACATAGTTACACTCCTTTATAACGTTTCTTTAACGTTATGATAACAAAGTGTCATATCTATCGCAATATAATTATTTTAAATTTTCACAAATCACTTCGACAATTTATGCTATAATAGTCTACTATATAGGCTACAGAGAGGGTAAAGGTTGCTCTCTTATCACGCTTTATTTTATAACGTCCTATTTTAATCATTTCATAACACTACAGATAAGCAATAACACAGTCATAGGTAGTCCTATTCATCCATCATCATATCTGCTAAAATTTGGAGAGACAGATGCTAACAAGAGAGAGGGTTTAAATGGAAAAACAATTTAATACAAGATCCATGATTTTCACCTTATTTGGTGATTACATAAGGCATTATGACAATGTTATTTGGATTGGGAGTCTTATCCGCTTATTGGAAGAGTTCGGTCATAATGAGCAATCCGTACGTGCTGCTATTTCCCGTATGAGCAAACAGGGCTGGGTAAAATCTACGAAGATTGGCAATAAGAGTTATTATTCCCTAACTGAGCAAGGACAAGTAAGAATGGAAGAGGCTTCCCAGCGTATTTATAAAACAGAGCACCCGTCATGGGATGGAAATTGGCGTATTCTTGTTTATACGATTCCAGAAAATAAACGACATCTTCGTGATGAATTACGAAAGGAACTAGTATGGAGTGGTTTCGGTCTTCTATCTAATAGTTGTTGGATAACCCCTAATCCTTTGGAAGAGCAAGTTAATCGTTTAATTGATAAGTACCATATTAGTGACTATGTCTCCTTCTTCAATGCTTCCTATATCGGCAAAAATGACGAGGAGGATCTTGTACAAAAGTGCTGGAGCCTTGATGAAGTTAATAAGAAATATCAGCAGTTCATTCAGGAATACAGCCAAAGGTATGTCATTGATAAAAACAAAATGGAAAAGGATGAACTAAGTGATGGAAGCTGTTTTGTAAAATCAGCTCTATTAGTTCATCAATACCGAAAGTTCTTATTCATTGATCCAAACCTTCCACAGGAACTATTACCTAAAAAGTGGCTTGGTGATTCTGCTGCTTCCCTGTTTAATGATTATTACCAATTACTAATACATCCAGCAAAACGCTTTTTTGAGGAAGTGTTTAGACAAGGTGAAGTTGAAAAGGTAATCGAAGAAATAAAGAGGTAGTAAATGAAACGGCACCCAGCTATGGACACAATCTATTAAGCGGGCGCCGTTCTTCACTACCTCATATTAAATAAGAAAATCTATTATTTTAGTTGTAGTTACCAAGTTACCTAACCTCTTATAAGCAGAGAGGACACACAAGTTGCTACCTTTTTTTCATTTTGAAACAAATCTGCTACGACGTAGGCTAATGTTTTTCCCATTCTTTCCACTCGTGCAATAATTTCAATCTCACCCTCAAAGGCTGGTCTGTGAAAAGTAGTATCTAAATCTATCGAAACAAAGCCTTGTTCATCTGTTAATTTAGATGCTATCGCATAGGCCATTACTATATCAGCAGCTCCAGCTAGAAATCCCCCCATCACTACTCCATGGCCATTCATGTATTTCTGATCAACCTGCCAAATCCCCTTTGCAATACCATCTTCAGAAGAATTTACTTTTATTTGCATTGTTAAATCACAAGGAGGTGGTGTTCGTCCATTCGTTACTACCTGCTGCAAATCCGTAATTGAATATTTCATCTATTCACCTCTTCCCCTCTTTCTAATTTAATTATATTCCGTATTTTAAACGTTATATTAATATTAAAACCCACCACATTAATTGTCAATAACATCTAAATATACTGATTATAGTACTAGATATAATAGTTGGAATAATTAGCCTACTCATCGGCTGTAACAATGATTATTTCGTTAAAAATGTAGGAGAAGAAGGATTTAACCGAAAGTAAAATTAAGTTATTCATTAAATATTGACTTCTATTGGAAATATTTTTATTATTTATATAACAACATTTTTAACAAACGTAAATATTTCGTTACATATATTTTCGTTAATTAGTACATGGACAATAAATGAAAGGGAGTTACGCAAATGAATAATCATGAGTGTATCGATATAACGATAATCGGTGCAGGTCCAGTTGGATTGTTTACTGCTTTCTATGCTGGGATGCGGGAGGCATCTGTGAAAATAATTGACAGTCTACCAGAAATCGGTGGTCAACTTGCTGCTTTATATCCTGAAAAATATATTTACGATGTGGCAGGTTTTACCGGTGTCAAAGCTAAAGACCTCGTTCATGCACTTCATACACAAGCATTAACTTTCTCGCCAAAAATCTGCTTAAATGAGCAAGTTATTGCGATTACCCGGCTAGCAGATGGGAGGTTTGAAATCGAAACCACTAAGACTATTCATTACTCTCGTAGTATCATTATTTCAGCTGGTGCTGGTGCCTTTGAACCACGAAAGTTAAAGCTTCATAACGCCATTGAATTTGAAAAGACCTCTCTCCATTACCATGTAAAGCAAGTGGAGGTTTTTCGAGGTAAGCAAGTATTACTCTGTGGTGGTGGAGATTCTGCAGTGGATTGGGCCTTAGCCCTAGAAGAGGTAGCAAAATCTGTTACACTCATCCATCGAAGACAGGAGTTCCGAGCACATGAGCATAGTATTTCACAGCTTAAAAACTCATCTGTATCCATTCTTACTCCATACGAGGTTCATGAAATAATTGGTTCCGATGGGCAAATTAGTGAAGTAATAGTACAGGAAGTTAAGGGAGAGAAGCTAGTAAATTTACCAGTAGATGATGTTATTGTGAGCTATGGCTTTATTACCAACATTGGACCAATCAAATCTTGGGGGCTAGATACAACAAAAAATGCCGTATTGGTAAACGGAAAAATGGAGACTACTATCCCTGGAATATATGCAGCAGGGGATATCTGTGGATATGAAGGAAAGCCAAAGCTTATTGCAACCGGGTTTGGCGAGGCAACGATAGCAGTTAATCATGCAAAAACATTCCTTGATCCAAAAGCGAAATTAAGTGTACATAGTACCCACTTATTTGCCGAGTCATTTCAATAAAAGAAAATAGCACCTCTAAATGGATAGTTATCTACCATCCTCTAGAGGTGCCATAACACCGTGTTAATCCCTATTGGTATCCACTTCATACCATTTTTTAATGGCATGAAGATCGGTACCGGATAATTTTTTGAATTTTGCTTTTGGAAGTTTTACTTTAATATAGTCCGCCTCTTCTTCAGATAATCGTAATTCACGGACACTTCTTCCGTCTTTAAAGGATTCGAGTAAGAATTCATCAAATGCTTCTTTATTTGATATCACAGAACTCCCCCCTTACTCTAGATTAGGGACCAACACATCATGCTTTAATCTCTTTCCTGATCGAATGATTGCTTCATTCACTAATACTTGCATTGCATCCACACAATAAGGCTTTAATTCATCCACTATGTGGATACAGGAAAGCTCTGTACACCCAAGAATCACACAGTCACACTCTTCAAGCATACTTCTAATAATCCCATTAAATGCTTCCGTATCAATTGGTTTATCGGCCTTAAAATCATAAATTGTCCGCATGACCTGTTCTTGAACATGCCTATTTGGCGTGAGAGCCTTCATATTAAATTTATGACACTCTTGTTGATATATACCAGTATTTATCGTTCCATTGGTTGCTAAAATACCAACAGTTGTATGTTGTCCAAATTGCTGTTCTATACGCTTTACAGTCTCTTCTATCATGTTAATAATCGGGATAGAAGTCATTGCCTGCATCTCATGATAAAAATAATGAGATGTGTTACATGGGATTGCTATATGATCAATGTCTGCAGCTTGAAAAATAGCAAAATCATTCTTAACTGCTTCTAGGAAAAGTTCCTTGTCATTTTCTAAAATAGCCCTTGTCCGATCTGGAATAGTGGCATGGTTAAGTATAACCATGTCAATATGCTCCTGGTCCTTATTTGCCACCGTGTTATCGATAACCCTCTCAAAAAATAGTGATGTTGCAACTGGGCCCATTCCACCTAAAACCCCAAGTTTCTTTTGCTTCAATCTCTCCACCTGCTTTATCCAATGCTGCATCTACATTGATGATTTATTGTACTTCTACGTTTTCCTTATTTAACGCTTCTAGAGCAATTCCTGCACCATAGTCCATACCTTGACAGCCGGCCAGTAATACTAAATCCCCTTTTTCTGCTCGTGAAAGTGCATCTTTAATAGCATCTGGTAATTCATCATATAAACGAACCTTAATATTCGCCTTTTCCATTACATCCGTAAATGCTTTTACTTCGTCATCCGTCACTCTATCCTTATCTGTCGTGTGGGAGATGCTTCGCGTTGCAATTATCTCATTAATACCAAGTTTATCTGCCCATTCCACGACTACCTCTGCATTTTCTCGGTTAATTGTAGCACCTCTACTACCCCTAATTGCATATACTAACTGAAGATTATCGTAATCCATGAAATCTAATGTTTGCAACGTAACATTTATATTACCTGGGTTAGCAAAGTGGTCATCTACTACCTTTATTTCATCTTCATAAATAAACTCAAATCTCCTTGGAACACCGGAGAATTCCTTTAATGTCTTTTGGATTGTTGGAATTCTCGCACCACTAATCAAGGAGATGATAATAGCAACCATTGCGTTATAAACGGAGTGTAATCCAGGAACAGCTAGCTCGATATCAAACTCACTAGGTGAAAACTTCATCCCATTCGCTTCAAAGGGTTTAAGAATTTCTACCGTGAATTTACCTCTTCCAGTCGTTAAATCTAAATTCTTACAATGAATATAACCATTTTTATTATTTACACCAAATGAAATAACAGTTGCTTTTGTTTTATCCACTAATGAGGCAGAATACTGGTCATCTAGGTTTAACACAGCATAGCTATGTTCCGAAGCATTTCTAATTAAACTAGACTTCGCCTCGAAATAACGTTCAAAGGTACCATGCATTTCCATATGCTCTTTACTCATATTATTTAATGAGACTACATCATACTCCACAGCTTCTACTCGATGTAGCTCTAAAGCAGCTGATGATACTTCCATCGTAACATGGGTAACATCGTTTTGTACCATATCGTTTAAATATCGTTGCAGGTCTAATGACTCCGGAGTTGTTAGCTCAGCGGGAATAGTTTTATCGCCATTTTTAATCACGACAGTACCAATTAGACCAGTACGACGACCTTCATTTTCTAATATAGCATTTGTCATATAAGAGGTAGTTGTTTTACCGTTCGTTGCCGTAATCCCAATCATATTTAATTTCTTAGATGGATTACCGTAAAATGTTGCACTTAGCTTAGCAAGAGCCACTCGACTATTTTTCACAATATATTGTGGAATGTCCATATCCTCTTGAAAATCTTCCACTACTGCAGCTACTGCACCACGCTTAACCGCATCACCTAAATACTTGTGACCATCGGTTTTATAGCCCTTCACACAAACAAACAGATCTCCTTTTTTTACTTTTTGGGAATGATAGGAGACCTCTGTAATCTCTAATGGCTCTATTTGCCTATCATTTAATATTTCAATTGCTCCGAGTAATTCGTTTAGTTGCATTGTGCTACCTCCTTGCCTATTTTCGGCCTCCAAATAGTTTTCCAACTCTCGTTTTCATGAATGTAAATGCCGGCTTTGGATCCTTCCAGCTCCATATTGCATAAGCCTTTGGCCTGAAAAATGATTTCATTACCTCACTTGTTTTCAATTGACCACTTTTTATATAATCCTTTACCGCTAGAAAATCCTCATAACCATACCAAAAAGCACGATTAGTCGTATCCGTCAATGCTTTTGGCTCAAGTGGCTTTCCGATCATTTCTCGATATGTGATATATGGAAAATTCAAGCCAACCTTATAGAGCAAATGATTGAAGTTTGTAATCCTTGCATTTATTTCAATCAAATAAAACTCTCCGGTTTCTTCATCCTTCTTAAATTCTATTTCTGCAAATCCTTTATAATGTATTGCCTCTAAAAACTTCGAACCAATGTCAAACAGTTCTGGGGTATACTTTTGAATTGTATAGACGGATGCACCAAAATTAATTGGATACTGACGTAGTTTTTGACATGTAGTCCAATGTGTTACCTTCCCATCCTGATTAAGATAAGCATCAAATGTATACATATGATCATCAAAGCCAGGAATAATACGTTGCACAAACACTTCTAGATTTGCTTCCTTCGCCTTGTTTATTGCTTCCTCAAGCTCCTCCATATTGTGAACCTTAAATATCTTTTTACGGAATGTCGCTACAAAGCTCGGTGAGTCAAATGGCTTTACTAAACATGGAAACTTAATTTCCTCTTCAACTCGCTCTTTAAAGTTAGGTTCATGGATACGTACGGTTTCTGGAACGCGAACACCATGTTCTACCGCAAGTGCATGCAATGTATCTTTATTCATCACCTTCGATGCCAATCCTTGCTCTGTTTGAGGGATGAGGTAGTATTCTTTTATTTTCGGTAAATTTGCATCAATCACCTCTAAATATGTATCATGACAAGGAATTAGAACTGGTTTTTGATCTTGTTTTTTCGCATAATCAATCAATGCTTGTATAAATCCTTCCGTATCATTCTTATAATGTGGAACGATTATTTTTTCCGAACAATATTTCGATGCTGCACCATATCGATCTTCTTCTGAGTAGTCCACAGCAACAGTATGTACACCATGTACGCCTAGACTCCGAATGGCACTCAGCCCTATATAATAATTATTTCCTAAAATAACTGCTTTATTATTCATCGCTCTACTACTCCCAGGGCAGATTCATTTCTAAATCTTATTCCAAACAATGTATATTTATTAGAAACTTATCAGCCAATATTATCTTCATACGTATACTCTCATTATACGCATGCGTAAATGATACTTCAATAAGACGATTTTCGTCAAAACACAAATTGCTAACAGGTTTACTTTTCTATACCTATTAGACGAATTTACTCGCTTATGTGTTGCAAATTGAAATAATATTGAAGTAAATCTACTAAATTATGTTATATTTAGTATAGGAATTCTTGCCCATACCTGTATGAAAGGGGGTAGTAGGTCATAAGATTTTACAGAATTTTCATAATTTCCTTATTCCTGTTATCGGTGGTTGTTGCCGTATGCTCTGGTGGTATAAAGATAGACTTCAATAATTATGTCCTTGCTTTTGCATTATTTTATTTCTTTTCCAATTTGTATAATCATTTAAAAATAGTTGTAAAACATGGAAATACGAATGTAGACTATACTATTTCTTATAGTATAGCATTTGCTATTTTTGTTGGTCCTCTAGGAGCATTTATTTATGAGACCATTTCGATGTTCTCCATATTTTTCATAAGAAAACTAACAAAGACAGCAGATGAAGAGGAATTTTTGCATACGTTCTACAACATCGGTTCTTTTGCCTTAAATGGGGCAATTGTCTATTATCTATTCCGAGCACTTTATCCAATTTTTGATCCGGTACCATTTGGATTCTGGATATTACTATTCACATTAGTTATTATTATGACACTGCTATCCCATCTTTATTTGTCCATTATCTTTACATCTACTGGAGAATTTACGTCGTTCAAAGATGTCATCTCCTTCATTCAAAGTAGAAGTATTTTAGATATTGGGAAAATCGCTTTTTCTAATGCTTTTTTACTTATCTTTCTAGAGAATAAGCAATGGGAAATGCTCGTTGGACTTTTCCTACTAAATTATTTAGTTAGCCGCTCTAATATTGCTATTAACCAGTCACTTCAACATAAAATGGAACGGGATAAATTTGAACAAATGGCTTATACAGATTTTCTAACAGGGGTGTATAACCGCACCTTTATGGATAAGAAAATGAGTGAATTAAATAACTCTGGTGAAAAGCTTGGAATTATTGTAACAGATATAGACTCCTTTAAGAGAATTAACGATACCTATAACCATGCCGTTGGGGACAAAGCTATCCAGCAGGTTGCACATGTGTTACAAAATCAATTGTCCACGGATGATTATTTATTTCGGAGTGGTGGAGAGGAATTTACTATTTTCCTTCGTCATCGTGACTTTGATCAGTGCATGAAGCAGGTGGAGAAAATAAGGGAAGCTGTAAAAAGCACGCCGGTTATAGTTGAACATTTTAAAAAGACAATTGAAATTTCTTTAACTGCTTCATTCGGCTTTTACTATTATAAGACAAATGAAGCATTAGATATTAAGAATGCATATATACATGCGGACCAGCTGTTAATAAAATCCAAAAACTTAGGTAAAAATCGTATTTCAGAAAAAAATGGTATATCAGATGTACCATCATCTTCTATGTACTAATAAGGGGCTGACAAACTTTTAGTCAGCCCTTTTTCATTGGTTAAATGTATATTATATCTCGGTATCCTCTATATAAATTTTATGCCATAGCATAAAGACTAGAACAGTCCATATTTTACGAGCATGGTCGCGCTTATGGGTAACGTGCTCCTCCAATAAATGCTTCACATAGGATTTATTAAGATAATCTTCAGTCTGACTATCATGAATGATTTGTTTTGCCCATTCAACTAGCTCTTCTCGTAACCATTTACGGATTGGGACTGGAAATCCTAGTTTTCTACGATGTACAACATGTGGAGGAACAAATTCTGTCGCTGCTTTTCGGAGGATTGCTTTTGTCGTTTTATCTGTTATTTTACATTCAACAGGTATTTTTCTAGCTACTTCAAATACTTCTTTGTCTAAAAAAGGGGTTCTAAGATCTAATAGATGAGCTGCTGTCATTCGTTCGGCTTTTACTAAAATATCTCCGGGAAGCCAAGTAAGAATATCAATATACTGCATTTGTTGTGTGGGATGCTGTCCTTCTACATGAGCAAATAATTCCTCCGTAATGTGCAGGTAAGATTGTCGTGGGGATCGTTTCGAAACCAGTATTAGTTCCTTCTCCTTCTCTTCAAATATTTTAGCGTTTCCAATATATCGTTGGTTTAGTGGTGTTGTTCCTCTTTGTAAAAAGCTTTTCCCAACCATTCCATCCGGTAATATATTCGAAAGCCAGTGAATGATTCTTTGTAAGGGATTTGGAATATAATTAAATAGCTTTAACGATTCAAATTCACGATAAATATTATAGCCACCAAATAACTCATCTGCCCCTTCACCAGATAGGACCACCTTCACATAATTACTAGCCTCTCTTGCTGCAACATAAAGTGGAACACAAGCAGGGTCTGCAAGTGGTTCCTCCAGGAGCTTGATAACAGTTGGCAGGACATCAATGTATTCCTGTGGAGTAATGGTATACGAGATATTCTCAACGCCAAGGACCTCCGCGGTTTGTTGTGCAATGGAGAGCTCAGAATAATCTTCTTCTTCAAATCCAACAGATACCGTTTTGATTTCCGGTTGAATTTGCCTTGCAATACTAGCTAGTAGACTTGAGTCAATTCCACCCGATAAAAAGACACCCGATGGCACTTCAGCAGGTAAATGAACCTTTACAGAATCAATTAAAGCCTCTTGAATCCGGTTAATAATCATATTTTCATTTCCATAGACAGGTTTCAGTGTTGCATGAAAATAGCGGTGTTTTTCCACCGGTTTATCCATCTTTTTAATAAAGTAATGACCGGGGACAAGGGAAAGGATTCCCTCTGTCAACGTGACTGATGGCGGTACATATTGAAAGGATAAATAATCGGCTAGTGCTTGCTCATGAAGGGGTAATTTGCCTATATATGTTGTAATTGGTTGTTTCTCAGAAGAAAACAGAAAACTCTCTTGATCATAGTAATAAAGAGGCTTGATTCCAAATGGATCCCTCGCTCCATAAAGTATTTTTTCTTCTTTATCCCATATGATCATAGAAAACATGCCCCTAATTTCTCGGAAGGAACCAACACCATATTCTAAAAATAGCGTTGCGATGACCTCCTCATCAGAGGTTGTAGCAAATGTATAGTTCCTATTTTCAAGCAATTGCCGTAATTGCTTTCCATTATAAATTTTCCCATTCCATATAAGAACATATCGATTATTTCCAAAGATAAGCGGCTGGTCGACTTGATCTAAATAGCCTAAAAGGCCAAGCTGAATGTGTTCATTCTCAAAGACATTCAAGTCATCGTTCTTTGTATTGTCGAAAGCATTGCCTCCCTGCTCTACATTCCTCCCATTTTCTTCTAGCTTTAGAACACCGAAAAATCCAACCATACTAATTACCCCTTTTTAAAAATAGACATTTTTTATTTTTGGTAATATAGTATTCCAAGAAAAAAAGACTGACTCATAAACTTGAATCAATCTTTTTTTGTTCTATCCAATTTGTTGTTTTCTAATTTGCTTACTTCTTAACTGGCCACAAGCTGCATCAATATCTGCACCATTTTCCCAGCGAACACCACTGTTAATTCCGTGCTTTTTTAAGGTCTCATGAAAGGCTTGAATAACCGCAGTATCACTTCGCTTATATTCACTATGCTCAAGAACCGTATTATATGGAATTAAGTTAACATAAGATAGATGGCGCTTCTCTTTTAATAATTTCGCAAGCTGTAATGCTTCTTCCTCATGATCATTTATATCCTTTAGCATGATATATTCATAAGTAATACGACGATTTGAATTTTCTAGGTAATAGTCAACAGCTTTCATAAGCTTTTCTATTGGGAATGCCTTATTGATTTTCATAATGCGAGTTCTTAGTTCGTTGTTTGGTGCATGTAAGGAAATGGCAAGATTGACCTGTAAGCCAGTATCCGCAAACTCATAAATTTTGTGTGCTAAGCCACTTGTTGAAACCGTAATATGGCGTTGGCCAATTTTGAGTCCTTTTTCATCATTGATAACGTTAATAAAATTGAGTAGGTTATTAAAGTTATCAAATGGCTCTCCAATACCCATGACAACGATATGACTAACACGTTCATCATTTCCTTGTTCATCTAAATGCTTTTGCACCTTCATAATTTGTTCGACAATCTCACCACTCGTTAAGTCACGGCTCTTCCTTAGCAAGCCACTGGCACAAAATGTACAACCAATATTACAACCAACCTGTGTAGTTACACATACGGATAGTCCGTAATTAAATCGCATTAATACTGTTTCAATTAGGTTTCCATCTGTTAGTTTAAAAAGAAATTTTATCGTACCGTCCTTTGACACTTGTTTAATTTCTTCTGCTAACGTTTCAATTACAAAATTTTCTTCAAGGAGTGCAATAGTCTCCTTATTTACGTTTTTCATATCGGAGAAGCTGTGGACACGCTTCTTATATAACCAATCCCACACCTGATCTGCACGGAAACGTTTTTGTCCGTTTTCCGTTAGCCATTCTGTCAATTGATCCATTGTTAACCCGTAAATGGATGCTTTTGTCATTATTCTCATCTCCAAAAATCTATAGTAAGCTGGTTTATCCAGTAATAGCTTTGCCTAAATCACTTTACTATCATACTTGATTCAAATGGTATGCGCAAACTAATTTTTGTATCATGAGCTCTAAGCGGAAAACTGGACTCTTATGGCCAAAATAATTATCATTGCTTATTAAGGATTGCAACTGAAAGGAGTTCAATTTATGAAAACTAAAACAGCAAAAAACTTTAAACATATACCTTTATCGGTTCTCGACCTTGCACCTATTACAGAAGGTAGTAATGCTAGTGAATCGTTCAAAAATAGTGTGGATTTAGCACAGCACGTGGAAAAATGGGGCTTTAATCGCTATTGGTTAGCAGAGCATCATAATATGCCTGGTATCGCAAGCTCTGCAACCTCTGTCGTGATAGGCCATATAGCTGGTGCAACCAATACAATGCGTATTGGTGCTGGTGGTGTGATGCTCCCAAACCATGCAACACTAGTAATTGCTGAACAATTCGGTACCCTTGAAGCGATGTACCCGGGGCGAATTGATTTAGGCTTAGGAAGGGCACCTGGGAGTGATCAGGCAACGGCCTATGCATTGAGAAGAACATTAAATATGAGTGTAGAAGATTTTCCAATGCAAGTAAATGAATTACAGGATTATTTTTCGGATGAACCTATTTCAAGAGTAAAAGCTATCCCTGGTCAAGGAGCAAAGGTTCCATTATGGTTACTAGGTTCAAGTGGCTTTAGTGCACAATTAGCAGCACAAAAGGGATTACCATTTTCCTTCGCTAGTCACTTTGCACCAGCTTATTTACATCAAGCCTTGAAGCTATATCGAGATAATTTTAAACCATCAGAAGTACTAGAAAAACCATATGTTATGTTGGGAATAAACGTTATATCAGCAGATACAAATGAAAAAGCTAAATTCATTGCTACTTCTCAGCAGCAGCAATTTTTAAGCTTGCGTAGGGGTAATCCTGGGAAATTGCAGCCTCCTGTTCATAATCTAGTGGAATTATATTCCCCTATGGAAATTGCTGCTGTAATGGAATCACTCGATCCCAAAACAACCATCGTCGGGGACAAGGAAGCCGTACACAGAGGATTAGAAAGCTTTATAGAGGAAACAAATGCAGATGAGCTAATTATTGGATCACAAATATTCCATCATGAGGACCGCTTACGTTCCTATGAGATTGTAGCGGAAATGATGGATTAATGTTCTGAAGAAGAAGCTTGGTGCAAAAGTATATATATGAAAACCCGATTAATTGTTTAATCTAAATAACCGCTTCGGAAATATAATTTTCTTTAATTCCAGTACAGGGTAGACATCTGCTCGAAAACCTTCGCAGTGTCTACCTTGCTGCTTGGTGGTTGTTGTGCATCAGACAGACAGATCTTCAGCCATAGAGGTGTTACCACAAAGTTCTCCTGGGCGAGTTATCACAGTCCAAGGATGGGGCTCTCTTCATCATCAACCTTCTATTTTCGCACTTTGAGGTCCCACCGTTGTTGTTCCTCTCGTCAAAGTCTCCGTGCCAAAAAGCAATTTTTTTCTCTTTTAATGAATCAGTTTAGGTATAGCCCATCCTCTTCTATTCATCCTTAATCTCTAACCCTAGTAGTCTTGCAAACCCTATTGCTTGTTCCGTAGAAACAATGCAACCTTGCATGCTTTCTGGTGATACTTGTAATCTATCAAATTTACAGGTAGTTAAATCCACACCAGTTAACTTAGTATTTGCGAAATTCGCCTCTTCGATATCACATGTATCAAGTGCAACCTTTTGAAATTTGCACTCATAGAAGTCACTGTTCTTTATCGTGCACTCCGTAAACCTTACCTGTTTTAATTTGGAGTAACCGAAGGCACTAAGATTCAATTGACAATTATCAAAAACAACATTACCTAATGACGAATCTGGCATCATAACGCCTATCATTTTTGAATTTTTAAATTCTACACGGTGAATGCTGCCTTTACTGAAGTCAATATTCGATAAATCACAATGATCAAAGACACAGTCGGTCAATTCAATATTGGTAAAATCAGTTCCTTCAAAGGTTACACGATCAAATATTACTTGATCAAAAGCAATGCGGTCCGTATCGTCCCGAGTAATCACACAATCTCTATAGATACAATAATCATAATAGCCATTTTCCTTTAAGGTAAATTCTGCTTCAGGTAATTCATGTGGCAGCTTTGGCTTATCTATTTTAAATCCTTTTACCATTTCCTTATCCCCTTTTTCGGTTCTTTTTATTAAGTATAATCTATACAGATCTGCAACGCATGGAGTAGCTGCTCAAATTACTTATTTCAACCAAAGAAAAACGGCATTAGATCCCCAACGCCGTTTAACTGTGAGTGTTTATTCGCCAACTATTTTCTTTGCAATTTCAATCGTACGTTTTGCTTGATGCTCTACAGCTCCCTTTACATCCTCTACCATCTTTCCATCCTGCCCCTGTGATACACTTGTTCCATATGGATTTCCTCCTGCACCAAATAGAACCTGATCTGTATATCCAGGTGGTACAAGGATGGCTCCCCAATGCATCATCGCGGTGTACAGTGAGAGGATGGTAGCCTCTTGTCCACCATGTGCATTCTGTGCAGAGGTCATCGCACTAACTACCTTGTTCACGGTTTTTCCAGATGCCCACAATCCACCCTGGGTGTCAAGAAACTGTTTCATTTGTGATGCCATAACACCAAAACGGGTCGGTACACTAAAGATGATCGCATCTGCCCATTCAATATCAGCTGAAGTAGCTTCAGGAACATCTTTTGTTTCCTCTACATGTGCCTTCCAAACTGGATTTGAAGCAATTGCCGCTTCTGGGGCAAGCTCAGGTACTTTCACGACCTTTACCTCTGCACCTACTGACTTTCCTGCTTCTTCTGCCCATCTTGCCAACTGATAGTTTATACCGGTAGAACTGTAGTAAATAACCGCTAATTTAACCATATACATTTTCTCCTTTTTAGGTTACATTTCTTTATCGCTTCTATTATCTGTAAAAATTCCTAGTTTAAACCTATAACCTAAGAAAAAAGAGCCTTACATAATATTAATTTTTCCAATTAAATGACCCCCTACCTTACATTCCCCTTCTAACCATTTAGCTAGCGAAAACCTTGTTGGCTCAGCATTTCCACCAACACCAACAATGACCTCCAGTGATTTAGGTAAATAAACAACTGTATGTAATGTTCCAAAAAAATGGTGATAATCTTGAAAAAATAAAGGAGAGTCTTCATTATTAAACTCATAGTAAATATGTGCGGGGTCATGATGTAGTTTAGTTAGTTCTTGGAGAGTTTTTTTACGGGAGATAGAACTCTTTATATAATTTCTATTTTTATCCTTTAAATGTTTTGATTCAAAATGATTTGTACATTGCAAAGTATCCAGGTATTTCACAACCTGTTTTTCTGGGGATGCCTCCACGATACATTTATTCCCGCTTTTATCCATCAGGGAGAAGTTATAGCAATAGCCATGAGGAATTCTATTTAATAATTCTGTTGCTTCGGTGACATCTTTACATTGGTCTAGTACAATACGGACAATGTTCGTTCCCAAAAAGCCATTTCCCTTATACCCTTCATTGACAAGATGTAAACCGACCACAAGCCCATGTTCATTCATTCCATCTAATCTGCCAATCATTTGTTGGCTAAATCCAACACTCGCATATCCTTCTGTTGCGTTATGGAAAATAAAGCAAGCATCGTACAATTTCGGGCTAAAGTCATAATTTCTAGCATAGTAATCGTCTTTTGCAATAGCTGAACAGCCCATTGAAGGTATTTCTGTATTATAGCCACTAAATATTTTCAAGGCAGTGTCTTGGTCTATTCCTAATCCATTTGCAAGTCCTAATAATTCATTACATAGACTAGGTGAATACCTCTGTAGCAATGCTTTAGCAGTGTTATCATCTACATCACGATTTAGCTTATACATGTACGCAATGCTTTCATCTTTATTTGTCTCTCTACCTAATTTAATACCGATATCAACATTTGAACCAACTACTTCCTTAATATCCACCTTAAGCTCCTGATACACCTATTCCCCTCCTAGTTTCATGACAGGCATGAAAATTGTAACTGCATCCAGCTGTTCACCTTGGTACATCTCCATTATCGGTCCGGCTGGTGCATAATTATAAAGCACTATATATTTTATTAGTGATTGATAAGCGTCTTCAATTGCAGTAAAATTCCCTCGAAAATAAGTTGCTACACATAAGGATTTACTTAATTGCTCCTCTACTTCAAAAAAGGATATCTTGGATACGTCAAGGTGATTAGCGATCCCAAACCCAATCATAGCGCGAACATTTTCACGACCAGATACGTGCTTCAAATAAGAATGGTTGATTTTAACGCCATGTTTTTCTAGTTCCTCTCGTCCTAACTGAAAGAACTTAGCGAACCTACCCTGCCTTTCCTCAGCGGAAAACCAAAGAATTCTTTCTGTCTCCTTTTCCATTAAGAAAATCTCCTCATTCGGATTGCTATCTAGAAACTTTAGCTGGAGATTCAGTAAGTCTAACTGTCTTCTAATCGTTTCCATCCATTTTCTTCTCATGTTTTGTCGTTCCGATTCAGCAGAAGCTACATACTGTTGAACCTCCTTTAACGGAACATTTATTAATCGTAGGCTAGCTATTAACTTGGCAAGCTCTACTTGTGCATCTGTGTAGAAACGATAACCATTTTCTTTATTTCGAATTGGTACGAGTAGTGCTTTTTCCTCGTAAAAACGCAATGTACTTTTAGGTATTCCTGTTTTCTCTGAAAAAACTTGTATATTCATTAGATCCCTCAAGTTATCACCTCTCTCTATATATATAAGATAAACCTTCAAGTAACTTGAAGGTCAAGAACAAATTTATTGAAAATAGAGGTTATCAATTTTTTAGTATATCAAGATATTAAATGGTTTAGAGGGCTTCACCACATATTTGGCCATACTGTATAAAAAGCTGTAATAAAATAAATGGCCAGACATTTCATCTGACCATACTACCTTTTCACTTATTTTTTAAGCATACCAGCAAGCTGTATTCTTTATTATTCTTTCTCAACATTTGCCAAATGTAATGGAGGAGGTACAAGCCAGCCTTTTTCCTTATTTAATCGTAACAGCTTTGCACCGAATGCTGCTTTCTTTGTATGAATTGATCCAAACAATGTTGCAATATCTTCTCGAATCGCTTGGCCAATCATCGTACTAGCAGACACTAATCCAGCAGCAACATCTGCAGACATTTTTGCAGCTATTTCATTATCCATAAAACGAGCACCTGCTGGAATAGATTCCAAGTCAGCTGTTGGTCTTTCCGGTGGGGAAGGTGGTAGCCCTACACCATTTTCCTTAAGTAGATTTTCAATACTTTCTGTATCCTGTTTGCACTGTTCAATCGCTTCCTGAATCAATTTTCTTAGATCCCCATCACCGGTGTGGTTAAGTAATGTTTGATAAGCAGCAATCATGGACTTCCCAGTTAATACAGCAGACCATGCACCAAATACTTCACCATAATGCATTGGTTCATCCTGTGGATTTCCACTTAAAATTCCCATTATAATCCTCCTTAAAGATTAGATTTGATCAAGCTTTTGTAATCGAGTACATCATTAGATTGTCTAATAGTAAGAAAATAAAACATGAATTCACTGAATGGAAATCATTGGTTTTATGCTGCTACTCATTAGTATAATAATTAAAAGAGTAATTACCGGAGGGATGCATATGAATATAACTAATATTCTTTCCAAATTGGCAGCTAAAGAGCCCGGAATAATGGGACTTGAGAACTTCAGAAGATCATCTGTACTCATTCCACTTGTTGAGGTAGAAGGGGAAGTGCATATATTGTTTGAAGTTCGTTCCATGCAGATGCGGAGGCAACCTGGAGACATTTGTTTTCCAGGAGGTAGAATAGATCCTAGTGACAAAACTCCAATGGAATGCGCTATTCGGGAAACATCCGAAGAGCTCGGCATTACAAAAGAAAATATCGTCCATGTCACGCCAATTGATTATGTTGTTTCTGATATGGGCAGAATCATCTACCCATATGTTGGACAGCTTACAGATATAAACAAAATTATCCTTAATGAAATGGAAGTCGGAGAAATATTCACTGTCCCTTTAGCCCATTTTCAAGCTACCACTCCAGATACTTACAAAGTAAAGGTCAACGTCATACCAGAGGATAATTTTCCGTTTGAATTAATTGTTGGCGGAGAAAACTACAACTGGCAGATTCAACATATAGAGGAGCTTTTCTACCGATATGAGGATAGAGTAATTTGGGGATTAACAGCGAAGATTTTAAGACACTTTTGTCAATTAATTAGTAATGAAAACCGCAGCTAATAAATAAACTGCGGTTTTCATTACCATTATTCCCAATTTATTTCTACAGGCAATACACCCATTAATTCCTTACGATACTTATTTTCTTCACTTTCCTTCATCCATATGTGAATAACTCCTTGATCCTCTCTTGTTCGGATTAAACGCCCAATTCCCTGCCGGAGTCTTAAAAGCATGTATGGTGTATCAACTTCCCTATCTGGGTCAACTGCATGTTTTCTTTTTGCCTGAAAAACAGGATCCTTAGGCGGGAATGGAAGAGAGGTAATAATCACCTGTGATAATGCCTCACCTGGTATATCAAGCCCTTCCCATAGGTGATAGGCGCAAAGGATTGATTCCTTCCTGTTCTGGAATTCTTTTATTATTTCACTAATTTCCTGATCACCCTCATAGAAAATCTCAACTGGCAATGATCTGCTGTTCGCCCAGCTTCTAAAGTGATTCATTTCAGCCACATTAGAAAATAACACAAGGGTACTCCCATTATTTTGGAGAATTTGTTTTTCCACCTTTGTCCATTTTTCATCGGTGTCATATTCAATATGTCCAAATAGCTTCATTTGCTCTTCATAGTCAAAAGGTGACTCCACTGAAAAAGATTGATAGGATTCGATACCAAGACTTTTCGCTAAATAGGAAAAATCCCCACCCTGTGATAGCGTTGCTGAAGAGAAAACAATTGGTATGTCCTTTGAGAAAACCTCGTTTTTTAGGACATCCTCTACTAATCGCGGCATTAATACAAGGGTTGTAGATGCTTTATTTTCTTCTAGCCAGAATATACCCTCATTGTCCTTTAGAATAATAGAAAGTCCATGGTGATAAAACTCCAAATATTCTTCAATAATTCTTAGATGATATTCATCGATGGTAAACATTTCCGCATCAAATACAAGCTGATCTAGAAGCTTTTCCACCTTTTCAAAAAGCGTAGATACTAACCTTCTCATTTCACTGGTCAAATCGACTTCCTTCCGATTCGAACCTGTAACCGCTATTGCAGATTGACCTAAGGAGTAGAACCAATCCTCATGTAAGGTAATAATATCTTCAATTATGTAGAGTGATTCCTCACGTACATCTTGTCCCATATAACCAGTAAGGACGTTTTGTAGTGTTTCAGAGTTAAAGCGATAGGTAAGACCCTTTTGCGCAGAAAACTCGAGTAAATGCCCTTCATCAAAAATAACCGTACATGCCTCTGGCAGAAGCGGTATTTGTCCTTCTCGCTTCCGTGAATCCTTCGTCCAGATATGCTCCATATAAAAATCATGCGAGCAAATAATGAGGTCCTTCGCATGGCGATAGTACTCTCGATTCAAGGTCTGACCACTACGGTGGCGAAACTCACAGGTTGAACATTGCTGTAGTGGGTCCCAGGCAATTTTTTCCCACGTTTCATCGGATACCCAAGGATACTCCTTCCTGTCTCCATAACGTTCGAATACCTTCTTTACAGCACTATTATCATAAACAAACTCAGGAATTGCATCATGAACACGAACGATAGCTTCATCCTCTGTTTCATCAACAAGCTCATCTAGCTTACGGGCACATATATAGTTTTCTCTTGCCTTTGCTAGCCTTACATCAACCGTTATACCAAGTGCCTTTTCCAGCTTTTCAATATCACCGTTTCTTTTCACGAGCTGTTCAATTAATGTCTCATCTGCACAGGATATAATTGCTGGCTTACCTTTATAGCGTGCATAGCATATCGCGTATATTAAATAAGCAAACGTTTTACCGGTACCAACACCCGCTTCAGCAAAGACGGTGCTCCTGTCCTTAAAGGCCTTTTCCAGCTGAAAAGCCATGTAAATCTGTTCATCGCGAACTTCATATCCCTGTTCAGGTAACACATCATAGAAAACATCCCCGACATAATCACCAAGCTTGTCAAAGAAGTTTTCCGTTTTTGCCACCTGAAATGGTAACCCATTACTATTCGTCATACATTTCCCTCTTTTTCAATTCAACATACGACTAATTCTACCATGCTCTGGCTATATTTATTCAAAAAATGCCTATTGAATGGCCTATGGGTTCAAATTCCAAAGACAAAAAAGAATACCTTCCTAAGTAGCTGGCTCAAGAATCCTAAGTGTTGATGTTAATCTTAGAACAAACCGAACCCCAGACATTATACAAGTACCATGGGGTTCGGTGTTCAATATGCATATGCTATTATAAATAATAAAAAGTAATTTAATACTTTATGTCCAAAAGTCTTCGTGATTAAAGAATAGCTCCTAGTAGCCATTTATTCCTGTACAAAGGTCTTAGGCATGACTACAGCAATTACCTCACCAGCTACAACACATTCCTCACCTGCAAAAACTTCCGTAACAACCCTCCACTTTTTTGGATGAATCTCCTCCACTTTTCCAATGGCCTTTAATGGAACACCTTGTGGGGTTGGTTTTAGAAAATTCACCTGCAAAGACCCGGTAACGAATCGAGGTGGTTCCACTCTATCTCCTGGTTCATGGCCATTTTTTCTATGTAAGGCAAGCGATGCTGATCCGGTTCCATGGCAGTCAATGAGGGAAGCAATAACACCACCATATACAAATCCCGGAATTGCCGTATGTTCAGGGCGCGGCTCATAAATCGTTACCGTATGCTCCCCTTCCCACCCTGTTCGCAAATGAAGTCCGTCCTGATTCAATCGTCCACAGCCATAGCAAAACGAATAATCCTCTGCATAATCATCCTGAATCGCCTGTTTCACCTTTTCCACTTTATTCCACTCTCCCTCTAAGAATATCTTGTCCTCTCTAAACATATATATATTCCAGATGACAATAATGCCCTTTACCTTTATAATATACATAATATCTTTGTGAAAACAATTTCAAAAATTTAAAAATGAAAGGTGAGAATATGGGAAAGAGAATATTTTACTTTTTACTAACAAACATTTTAGTAGTTCTAACCATTAGTATTATTTTTAGCATTTTACCTGTTAAATATATTACTAGTAATGGAATTGACTTTACTAAGCTTCTAATTTTTAGTGCTATTATTGGTTTTACTGGTTCCTTCATTTCGTTAGCTATGTCACGCTGGATGGCCAAGAAGATGATGGGCGTTCAGATCATCGATCCAAGTGGTCTACTAAATGATTATGAAAAGGCTATTGTAGAAAAGGTTCATCGCTTATCAAGAGCAGCTGGACTAACATATATGCCAGAGGTTGGTATTTATAACTCTCCAGAAGTGAATGCTTTTGCTACTGGGCCATCTAAAAAACGTTCTTTAGTTGCTGTTTCAACAGGTTTACTTCAAGAGATGGATGATGATGCAGTGGAAGGCGTTATCGCGCACGAGGTAGCACATATTGCCAATGGTGATATGGTAACAATGACTCTTCTTCAGGGTATTGTGAATACATTTGTTGTCTTCCTATCACGTATTGTAGCCTTTGTTGCATCTCGTTTTGTGAAGGAAGAATTAGCACCAATTGTACACTTTATTGCTGTATTTGTATTCCAAATTGTCTTCTCCATTCTAGGCAGTATTGTAGTCTATGCTTACTCTAGACACCGTGAATACCATGCAGACCGTGGTGGTGCAGATCTAGCTGGAAAAGATAAAATGCGTCATGCGTTAGAAAGCTTAAAGGCGTATACAAATCGAATTAAAAGTGGGGAAGAAACCTCCATTGCTACACTAAAAATTAATAACAAGCGTAAAGCATCATTATTCTCAACCCACCCAGATTTAGATGAGCGAATTAGACGTCTGGCGTAGGACAAATTGAGGCTGGGACATAACTAGCCAAAAATAAATAGAAATGGTTCCAATCATCTAAAAACTGGTGCTTGGAACCATTTTTTTTGGTTTGTTTTCAATATTCATTGGTAAATTAGGTGTTCTGGCGGTAAACTTTCTCATGTTTACCGCCATGAATGCAAACCCTAATTCATTTACTACTTTCTCTTTGCCCCTTACAGACATTCGAGTGAAACGCAAATTAGCCTTCAGAATTCCGAAGACTGGTTCCACATCAATTTTACGTTTCCCATAGATCTCACCAGTTTCTTTTTTCGAAAGCTGCTCTTTTATATATTCTTTTTGTTGTTCCCATTTCTCATTATAGAAGATTTTCCGATTACTTTCGGCTTTCGCCTTGGTACATAAAGAACGTAATGGACATCCAGAACAGTCCTCGCATTCATATACCTTAAATGAACG